>NZ_JBLXCD010000001.1:0-828183 GCF_048265165.1 Oceanospirillum sp.
TACTTGGCAGTCTCAAAAGATTGAAAACAAGTCATAAAAAAACATAACAAGTCATTGCAGCAGGACAAAAAACAGCTGGTTTTTGCTCGTGCCTCGCTAATTTTAACCAGCTATTTTGTTGCCTCTGAATGAGGTGTTCAGGCTGTAGAAAAACCTAACGGGTTCTGGTTGTTGAGAATTTATCGCGCACCTACGTTGATTTAAGAGCTTAGCGGCGATGAAAAAACTGCTCCAGAATTCACGTAGAGGCGTCATTTTCAGTACAAAAAATGATCAATTTTTGAGGCTGAGGCTTTTCTACAGCCTCGTTATGCATAAAGAAGAATCGATATGAGTTTGAATATTTCCACAATACTCGCAGACCTAATATCAGAGTCTTATAAACGGAGCCCAAAGCTAACGGTCTTCGGTATATTTTTCAGTATTGCTCTAGTGGTAGTTGCAGTGTCTACCACTGAGTACTTAAAAGAGCGTGATTTCAAGAAAAGCGCGCCGAAAGATGTGGTGGTTCAAATTCAAGAGCTGGAAAAACTAGACGAAGGCTTAGGCAAACTGTCAGCATTTATCCAGCTTCAAAAGCAACAGCTGAACGAAAAGCAAGCTGTAATCTCTTCGCTTGAGAAAAAACGTTCTGAACTGGAGCCTATCGTAAATTCTCAGTCAGAGGTGGTCGAAGCCATTTTTAAGGTGCAAGAACAGCGTGCCCAGCAAAGTAAGTGGCTTGATCGGGGTATTGGTTTTGCTCTTGGCATATTGGGTTCGCTTATCGCATCAGTAATCTTCAAGCTCATTGATCGTAGGCGCAATAATGCATAACAAGCGCAGGCTGTCGGAACGCCTTCCCGCTGCGCTCCAAGTTGTCCGCAGCTGCGGGCGTTAGGCGTTAAGTTGCACCGCGTTGCGCAATACGCTGCGCTTCTTCCATGATTAAGTCATTTAAACATAAGGGCCTGAAGCTGTTTTTCGAAAAAGGGAAAACTTCAGGCATACAGACTAAGCATGCGAAAAAACTTCGCATGCAGTTAGCTGCTATCCATACATCACAAGATATCGATGACATTAATTTGCCCGGATTTTCTCTTCATCAACTCAAAGGAGAAAGGTCTAATATTTGGTCGATATCAGTCAACGGTAATTGGAGAATAACTTTCGAGTTTACGGATGGTAATACTTACATCTTAAATTACGGGGATTATCACTAATGAATATGCATAACCCACCACATCCTGGTGAATTTATTGAATCCATTTACATGGAGCCACACGGCATCAGTTGCAGGACACTTGCTACCCATCTTGGTGTTGCCGCTTCAACACTAAATCGTGTCGTTAAGGGAAAAAGTGCAGTAACGCCAGCAATGGCATTAAGGCGCAGCCCTGAAAGTTGGCTTAGCATGCAAGATAATTACGAGCTTTGGCAGGCTAAGCAGAACATCAACTTGGATAACGTGCAGCCAATAGATCTGCATGCTGCCTAACAAGCAAATGTTGAGGACACAAACACGCGGGCTCTGCTGCGCAGTGTAACCCATGCGTTAGTACCTCATTTCTGAAAACAGATTTTCTACAACCTCGTTAGCTATTATTGCGTTGTCTGAAAGTGATACTATAGTGTCACTATTAGTCTGATTCAGGGTGAGTCCATGAAGGTTGAGCTGGTTACGAACCTAAAACGCCAAGCTACAAAAATTTTGGCAGATCTGCGCTTGTCTAAAGAGCCGGTACTGATCACGGAGCACGGTCAGCCATCCGCATACCTTGTTGATGTGCAAGATTACGAGTTTATGCAGCGCCGACTTGAACTGCTTGAGGGGCTCTCGCGGGGAGAGCGCGCTGTACTTGAGGGAAGAACGTACAGCCAAAGTGAGGCCAGGGAGAAAATGAGTAAATGGCTGAAGTAATCTGGACAGAGCCCGCCCTTCAAGAATTGGATACCATTGCTGAGTACATTGCTCTGGATAATCCTGCTGCAGCAAGTCATCTGGTTCAGAAAATTTTCGATAATACCGAGCGTTTGGAGAATTTTCCCCAGTCCGGACGGATTCCTCCCGAGCTCCCTAATTCGGTATACAGGGAGTTAGTGGTTCAACCCTGTCGCATTTTCTATCGTGAGGATGGGAAGCGTGTTCTTGTCCTCTATGTCATGCGAGAGGAGCGCCAGCTCAGGGCTTACATGCTTGGAATTGGAAGCAGCTAAGCAGCCGTGTCAGTCTGATTAAGCCTTTCCACCAAGTGAATTAATCCGATTCCTGCCTGCTGGTAAAAATGTCTGCAAGGGCGAGGGTTCCTGCCTCTAACGGGCTGCCTTTGCGATAAACAATGGATAGCTGAATATGCTTTGGGCCGTGGGTGACGGGTGTCATGGTAAGGGATTTTTCATATCGGCTGCCAACAACCATATTTTTACCAATAATGGTGTAACCCAAGCCTGCAGAAATACAGCCCAGTACGCCATCGGCACTACTCATGGTCATTAACTCATCGCTGCCACGGCTTGCTTTTTGCCTCCATAACAAAGCGTGGTTTCTGTAACCACAGCCTTCCTCCCGCACCAGTAGCACGGGGTCATAATCACTTTCTTTGGGCGTTACCCTAACCAGCTCTTCTTTCACTATAGGAATGATGACCAGCTTGTCATGTTTGGGGGCGTTGCCTATGGCGGCACAGTCTACCTTGTTGTCTAAGACGGCCAGTACCAGCCGGTCGCTGGTGTCTGTATAAATCTTTGTCTGAATATTGGGGTGGTCTTGCTTGAGCTGTTTCAGCGCGAGGGGCATGTGAACCGAAGCGAAAGTTTCCGGCATACCAATTCTCAGCTCATAACTGCCCTTGTTACGCAAAATGGCCGCTTTGGCCTGATACTCCAGTTGTAAAAGCTCATCGGCGTACTGGTAAAGCTGCTGTCCGCTGGGTGTCAGCTGCAGCTTTCTGCCCGCCAGGGTGAATAATCTGGTATCCAGTTCATTTTCCAGTTTTTTAATACGGTTGGTGATATTGGATTGAACCGTATGGAGCTTATCCGCCGCGCCCTTAATACCGCCTTCATCCACAATCATTTTAAAGGTCTTAAGTGCTAAGATTTCCATTTGATTCTCTAATAATGAAGTATTTATTCTGGATGATTCAATTTTTAAGATTATCAGATCAGGTTAGTCTTTGTTAACAGTCTTTTCATTACAAGGTGGTTGTTATGTTGACAAAGCTAACTCGGACTCGGGTTTATCTTGCCGGAATCTGTAGCTTGATCGTAACGGTGGGGGTGGCGCGTTTTTCTTACAGCCTGCTGTTACCGATTATGCAGGACGGAGCAGGCCTTACAGAGTTGGGGGGCGGCTGGCTGGCGACCACTAATTTTATGGGGTATATGGCGGGTGTGCTGCTTGCTTCTAATCTGCATAACCTCAACATAAAATACAATCTGCATCGGGTTTATCTACTTCTCAGTATTGTCACTTCAGCGGCTATGGTGATGACCACGGATGTTGTTGCCTGGGCGGTCTTGCGGTTTTTTGCCGGGGTCTGTGCCTCCGGTGGCTTTATTATTGCCTCGGGTTTGATTTTAAAGTGGTTGGTTAAAAATCAGCATCGTGCGGAGTTAGGCATTCATTTTGCCGGTGCTGGGATCAGTATTATTGCGGCATCTGTGCTGGTTGAAGTGATGCTGACGCTGTCGGCAGACTGGCAGCAACAATGGTTGGCGCTGGCTGTGATGGCCGCTGTGTTTGCTGTGCCGGCATGGTTATGGATTCCACACCCTCTGGTGGATGGGCAGGATGCAAATACCACAAAAGATAATCCCCCAAGCCGGGTGTTTACCACGCTTATGATGCTGGCTTATTTTTGTGCCGGTTATGGTTATGCGGTCAGCTCTACTTTTATTGTGGATATCGTAGAACGAACCGAAGGGCTGGAAGGGCAGGGAACACTGGCCTTTTTACTGATTGGATTTGCCGCCACGCCTGCGACTCTGGTGTGGGATCGAATCGCCAGAAGAGTGGGCTACCTGCATGCCTTGCTGGCAGCTTATATTCTGCAAGTAGTGGGCATTATTCTTCCTGCCATGAATGACAGCTTACCGGCAGTCTTGTTAAGTGCGCTGCTGTTTGGCGGCACTTTTATTGCCTGTGTGAGTTTGGTGCTGACAATGGCCGGTAAGTTTTTCCCCAGTAATCCCGCCCGGTTTATGGGAGTGATGACACTGGCTTATGGTGCCGCTCAGATTATCGCACCTGTTTTTACAGGCTATCTTACCGAGGCACTGGGCAGCTATAACCTCGGATTGTACCTATCGGCCGGTGTCATGCTTCTGGGTATTGTTTTTTTGCTTGGGCTGGTGCGTCTGGAAAGACGGACAGGTTGAGGCTCTCTTATATGCGGTGCCTTTGTGGGGTGCGTTATTGGTGACGGTATGGATGATCCGGCAGGCAGGGTTGTTGGTCAGCTATTGCATTATGGCGGCCGGAGTATGCGCAGGTCATAAAAAAGAACCCCGGTTAGAGATAGCCGGGGTTCTTTAGTGTACGGAGCTAGCTGTCCGCTATTTTCCGTTTCTGCAGTGGTACTGCTAGGTCAACTAAGGAGTAAAGATGACTTTAACACTACCATCGACTTCGCTAGCGTCAATATAACCAATAGCACCGGGAGTGTTGGCAACAGCCGACTTTACTGCTGTTGTTGAGTCAAGCATGCGCGGTGGCTGCCCTTTTCCGGTAAATACCTGCTTAGACCAAAAGGCATTGAGCTGTGCCTGTGAACGGCCGGTTACTTTTGTGTGGAACTCGTCCCGCAACGCTTGCCCCTGGGACAGGTCGATAGGGTCTGCAGTCTGTCCACCTGGCAACTGCTTGCTGCGGCCAATATACAGGTCACGTATATCGTTCTTTGCCATGCTGTCAGGGCCGGAAGGGTGAGCGATAACCACCACGTCAGCCATTGCGGAAGATGTTGCCAGTAATAATGTTAGTAGAAAGTACTTCATAGCTGATTCCCTTAAAAGGCTGCGTCAAGTTTAACCGAAAAGACATTGGCATCATCATACTTAACCGATGCACTATTATTACCGTCCAGATCACCACCTGTATCGCCAAAATCAGTCACGTGGCTCAGGTCAAACTTCACGGCCATGTTGCTCATTGCATCCCAACGTACACCTATACCGTAAGAGGTACGTTCGACATTGCTGATATCAGATCCCGCGTAATAACCGTAGTAAGGGCTGCTTGGGTTTGTTACCTGGGCACGGGTGAGAGGGCGCTCACTGTCATCGGTAGACTCTGTCCTTGACACTGTCGTATATGGGCTCAGACTACCGAATGTGCGAACGACAGTAAGATAAGCTGAGTCGGTATCGACGGTAGGGCCGTCAGTTTCGAAGCGGGTTAGCTCCGAGATCACCTGCCAGGTGCCGTCGTTGTAGCTCAGGCCAACACCAGAAAAACTGGTGTCATATGATGTGTTATCACCAATAATGGATAAATCAGCTACCGCGTAGTTGGCACGCAGCGTCCAAATGAAATCGGTCCAGTTAATGACACCCCCAAATAGGTTGTCTACAGTGATATCGGTGTTTGTACCTGCGATATCAACTGTATCACTGGTTTCACCGGTAAATGCCTGCAGGCTAAGAGTTGAGAGGTCGTAATTCACATCATAAATCGCATCAACCCCAGTGTAGCTGGTGATTGGAATGCCACCATAAACATCAATAGGAGGACGAGCCCAAGGTTGCGCGTAGCCGACTTCAAGTGAATCTGAGTACATAAAAAATGGTAAGCGCATTTTACCGGCACGCGCTTTTAGATTAGAGGAGACCTGGTGGCTGATATAAGCCCATTCAAAGTTTGGCTCCCAGTTATCATCGCTGCGACCTACCAGCTGCATGGTGACATCGGTCTTATCTGAAATCGAAAAAGTACCCTGAAGTCCAAACAGGCTCTCATTGGTAAATGTACCGTCCTCGGTATAGCCTGCATAGCCACTATCATTATCGGCAATACCATAGGCAACACTGAAAAAACCATTAAAACGCAACCGTTCCTGAGTAGGTTTATTGACCTGCTGCTGTAGTGTTTTAACTTGTTGCTCTAAATTATCAACACGAGCCTGGTCGTCGGCTATGGCCTGATTGCCAGCCAAGGTGAGACCAGTAATGCATGCACTGGCAATAAAAGACTTAGGTTGATTAAGGATCATAGCTCTCTCCAAAGAATTATAATGGTCATACCTTAAACTGAGAGGCGACATCTCCCAGTCGTTTTGAGATGTTGTCGATATCCTGACAGATTGAGTTGGTCGTGCTGGTACTTTCAGTGACCGTCTCAGTATTTTTATGGATGTCAGTAACGTGTCGCATTACCTGATCAAATGTAGAGCGCTGCTCTTCAGTCGATTGGGCTATTTGATCGTTAAATGTACTGATCTCCTGGACGCTAACCAGAATGGTAGCTAGCGCCTCTTCAGACTCTTTTGTGGCTTCAACGCCTGTATTTACGTGTTTGACACTGCTTTCCATGGATTCAACAGCACTTTGGGACACGTTTTGCAGTTCGCTGATGACGGAATGAATCTCCTCAGTCGCCTGCCGGGTTCTGACAGCCAGTTCACGAACCTCATCTGCGACGACAGCAAAGCCCCGTCCATGTTCACCAGCCCTTGCTGCTTCAATGGCAGCATTCAGGGCAAGCAAATTGGTCTGTTCAGCGACCGTTTGAATCGTGTTAAGTAACTGGCCTACATCGGTACTGAAGGTGTCGAATTTATTCACCACTTGCGCTGTCGCTTTAACATCCTCTGCCAGTGTCGTTATGGTGTCGACATTCCTGTTCAGGGTCGCCTTACCCTGAGCTGCAGTGGTATTGATCTCGTTGGCTTTATCCGAACCCAAGCTGGAGAGTTGAGCAACCTCTTGTACGCTGGACATCAGTTCTTCAATGGCATGACGTGTGGCAGCGATAGCTTGAGCCTGAGCACTGATTTCACTGACATTTTTGCCGCTGGTGTCGGTCAGTCGGTCAGAAACCTGTGACAGTGATTGCACATCCTGCAGAATTTCGGCAAATGACCGGTGCAGCTTCTCAACAAAGCGGTTGAAGTTTTCGGCGAGAGGTTGGATCTCATCCTGCCCCTTATAAATAATCCGGCAAGTTAAGTCCCCTTCGCCAGATGCCATATCATGTAATGACTGAGTAACCTGATTTAAGTTACGGGTAATAGAGCGGCCAATAATAAGGCTCAGAGAAACCAGAACAACGATGGCTATAATAGCTATGATCAATGATATCTGTGATGCGCTGGAGGCGCTGGCCAGTATATCGGAAATATTATTTGTAAAACTGAGTTCTCTATTGGCTTTCATAGACTCCAGTGAGTCATGGAGTGCTTGCAGCCTTTGTGCATTTTCTTTTGCCTCGTTAGCGACCTTAGAAAAGTCTACTGTTCCATCAATAAAGCCTTTAGCAATTGTTGTGGCTGTATTAAACCAGCTGTTGAGTTGTTCTTCAGCTTGTTTGACACCAGATGTGCCTAAATCACTAAGCTTATTCAGGTTTATTTGAATTAAATCCCGCTGTTTCTCTGCCTGCTCTAAAATATCAGGGTCACCGGTAGTTACCGCAGAATTGATATTCTGCTCCATCGAAAGCAGAGTGCCGAGATTGATGGTCGTCAGTTCCAGCGAGGGGTAGAGCTTATCCTGAACCTCTGCCAACCGTTTGGCATTGTTGTTTTCAACATATAATGAATAGCCCTGGCTGACGACAAAAGCCAATAATGCAATGGCTACAATAAGCAGTAATTTTTGGGAAATTTTTAAACCTAACACGCTAATTTCCTTTGCAGTAGTATCTGTATTGGGCTTGCCTTGTTTCAGCAGCAGTCTAGGGTTAATAACAATTATACTTAATGTAGAGTTATTAATCTATGTTTTTTGTGTTGCTAATATTTACCTGTATTCAGCTTAGTAAGTTTTGGCATTTTTTCCTGTTATTCAGATAGAATTTTATAATTTTCCGTATCTTTACAGTAAAATTATCCTGCCTGATGCATCGGCTGGAAGATTGTAACCTTGAATATAATTTATGAATGGTCAGTCATCTTACTAAGGTGATTATACCCACTAACATTGTCTGGTTATTATCTGACGGATCTGATGTATAGGAGGGCTCATGCTTCTTGCTATGATATGTATATGGTTTTTGATACAAAAACTAATTTTTGTGAACGGAAAGTATTATTTGAACTGAGTAACCAACATCATGTCATAAACGACGCATTATTTTGGTTTGGTTGAAAAAATCATCCGTAGCAGGGAGAGACCAACAACGTATTTTGCTAATAAATACAAGGTGGTAGGTATTCATTGTGAGGTTACGACCTTGTTTCTGGTCGATCAGGAGCTGGCTTTCTGGCTCAGAAATTGGGCGCTAGCGATGCACCTGACGGCGTACTTACCCTGTTGGCGTGCCAGATATGTTACAGATTTTTCCTTTTTTTTAGTTGTTGGTATCAGAACTGATCTGTCAGATCCAGTGGCCGAATATGGGTAATTTTAAGCTCCCCCTGCTTTGCAGGGCTTCAGGGGTGATCAAAATGAGTTGCCGGAGCAGAGGTTCGGTTGATGGATTTTGTATTTCACGAAGTACTGCAACCTTTTTAATCACAGAAAATTGTACATTGTTACAGCTGTCAGCAATCCATGACATTGCTGACGCTGTATTGTAACTGAAAGTCTAATTAAGGGATCACATGATTAAGCGTTTTGCACGTCCACTACTATGGGTCGGATTGACTGTTTTGTTTGTTCTTGCTGCGATGGCGGCGTTGGTTGCTCTGATGGAACATAAATCCGGTGCCCTGCCTGATGTGAAGCTGAAGACACTTGATGAAGAGGTGATTACACTTGAGCAGATAGCGGACGGTAAACCTATGGTGGTCAATATTTGGGCAACATGGTGTCCGCCCTGTATTCGTGAAATGCCTCTGTTGCAACAGGCTCAGAAGGCGAATCCTGATATTGCCTTTGTTTTTGTCAATCAGGGTGAGCACTCTGAAACAGTAAATGCTTTTCTGGATAACGCTGATCTGGATCTTACTTATGTACTATTAGACAATAGAGGTCAGTTGGCACAAGTGACAGCCAGTATGGCACTGCCCACAACGCTGTTTTATAACGCTGAGGGCGAACAGGCAGATGTGCATCGTGGAGAGTTAACCGAGAGTGATTTGTCTGTATTGTTGGGTCAGATATTACAGCCCTGATTTAGGCAGGTGAATCCTGAGTCTAAAACAGAGATAATAGCGACTGTCAGAATTTAATTACCCGAACGGAAATACGGCCCGATATGAGTAAATCGTTACAGGATCAGCTATTAAACGCTGGCTTAACCAATAAGAAAAAGGTTAAGCAAGCGGAAAACCACAAGAAAAAGCAGGCGAAAGTTAAGCGTACAACAGGTCAGGAAGACGAGGTTAAACTGCGCGCAGAGCAGCAGCGTAAAGAGAAGGCAGAGCGTGATCGTTTGTTGAATCTTGAGCGTAAGGCTGAGGAAGAGAAAAAAGCCATTAAAGCTCAAGTAAAGCAACTGATTGAGATGAACCGGTTATCAAACTCTGCCGGTGATCTTGCCCATAATTTTGTGATGGACAAGAAAGTCAAAAAGATTAACGTAACCGCAAAAATTTCCGACCAGTTGGCTAAAGGGCGTTTGGCAATTGCTGAGCTTGAGGGGCGCTACGAGCTGATACCTCCAAAGGTAGCAGAGAAAATTCTACAGCGTGAGCCAGATTGGCCCATCGTACTGAACGAGAAAGCGCCGGATACCGGTGATGCAGAAGAGGATGATCCGTATGCTGATTTCCAGATTCCGGATGATCTGATGTGGTAATACCCGACAAACGAATAAGAAGCCTGCATCGCAGGCTTTTTTTATGCTTGAGTGATTCGGAATTGCTGCTAAATCAATTAGTAAAAAACCGATACCTGATAAGCTGTAGGGGAGTCATTACAGGAGGTGCCTATGTCAGCCCGCTACAGCTTTAGTTCTGATGAGATCAATGACGCGATCGACATTCTAGAGCACGCGATAGTCAACCATCGAAGCTGGTATGAGTCTCTTCTGGAGGGTTTGGTTTGTCGTCAGCCTTTCAACGAACAGGTCATGGACCCTCTGGCTCATACCAAATGCGGCTTTGGTTGCTGGTATTACCGAAATGCTTCTGAGGCGATTCGCACGACTCCTGAGTTTTCGGTTCTCGAATCTACCCATAAAGAGATGCATGATGCCGCTAGGGATCTGGTCCGGCAGTATCAGCAAAATCAACAGGCCTCGCTGGAAGGGTTTCGTACTCTTAATCGCAGTAAAGCTGAGCTGGTTGAGTTATTGAACCACATGCATGATTCTATTGTAGAGCAGCAAAATTCATTTGACCCCCTCACTGGACTGATTAATCGCCGTTCTATAGGACTGGTTCTGGATAAGAATCATGCCCAGTCCATTCGCAGTCATACCCCGTATGTCTTGGCGATGCTGGATATCGACTTTTTTAAAGCGGTGAATGATACCTACGGTCACTTAGCGGGTGATGAGGTTTTAAAAGCTGTATCCCGCTACGTCAGTGAATCCCTGCGAGAGGCTGACTCTGTGGGGCGGTATGGTGGTGAGGAGTTTCTGATACTGCTACCGGATACTAACGCCAGCGTTGCGCAGCAGGTATTGGACCGTTTGCGGCAGGGAATCAGTGAGCTAAATGTGGTTTATGACGATCAGGTGGTCTCTCTGACAGTCTCAATAGGTTATGCCAGTTTTTCTCCGGGTAAAGTAGTCTGGGAACTGGTTAAGGATGCGGACCAGGCTCTTTATCAGGCGAAAAAGAATGGCCGTAATCAGGTGGTCGCCCACCGGGACGACCTCCTTTGTCAGTATTGACTGATTAGAGTCTTAGTACTGAATGATCAGAGTGCTTTCAGCAACTTTTGTGCAGTCAGGGCTGAACTCATCGGGTTTTGTCCGCTGATCAGTAATCCATCCTGTACAGCAAAGGCCTGCCAATCGCCGGCTTTCTGAAAATCACTGCCGCGTTTAATAAACTCATCTTCCAGAAGAAATGGCACCACATCCGTCAGCTGAACGGCATCTTCTTCACTGTTTGTGAAGCCAGAAACCGCCTTGTCTTTGACCGCATAGTTTCCTGCTGCATCTTTAATATTCAGCAGTGCTGCAGAGGCGTGGCATACAGTCGCTACGGGTTTATGCGTTGCCAGAAAACGTTCGATCAGGGCAATAGACGTTGGGTTATCCGTAAGATCCCAGAGTGGGCCGTGACCGCCCGGATAAAATACGGCATCAAAGTCATCAGCGTTGATATCTGCCAGTTTCAGGGTATTAGCGATCTGACTCTTTGCGTCAGTATCCTGATCGAAACGGCGGGTATCGTCAGTTTGAAAGTCTTCCAGTTCACTTTTAGGATCAACCGGAGGCTGACCACCAGCTGGAGAAGCAAGTGTGACCTGAACACCTGCATCAACCAGTGCATAATAAGGTGCGGCAAACTCTTCTACCCAGAAACCTGTTGTTTCACCTGTATCACCCAGCGCTGAGTGAGAGGTTAAAACCATTAGTACTTTTTTATCGCTTAAAGCGCTCATATTCATATCTCCGGGAGCCGTATCAGGGGCTCGCTGGTTAAGTGTTTTTCAGGTGAACTGAAGTCTTGCCAGGCAGTTTACGGTTTGGATCTATATTGAACAATATGAGTAAAACTGACTTTAATAGTTTAATTATTGATACAATATAGGCGGTGTCGTGTTGCAACCCTCAAGCCGAGTCTGGGCCTTAAAATGAATATTTCGTTTGAACAGTTAAAAAGTATGGTGGTGTTTGCTCAGGTCGTGGAGCAGGGTAATCTGACTGCTGCGGCTAAACGTCTTGGGCTATCCCGTGCGGTGGTGAGCTATCATATAAAGAAGCTGGAAGAACAGCTTGAGGTGAAGCTACTGAATCGTTCTACCCGGGCGATCAATTTGACCGAGGCTGGTTCGGTTTATTATCAGTCCTGTCGGATTATTGCAGAGCAGGCGTTGCAGGCGCAGCAGCAGATGGAAGCGCTGAAAGA
Organism: Oceanospirillum sp.; assembly: GCF_048265165.1. Taxonomy (GTDB): domain Bacteria; phylum Pseudomonadota; class Gammaproteobacteria; order Pseudomonadales; family Halomonadaceae; genus Oceanospirillum. The sequence continues at coordinate 12,108 of NZ_JBLXCD010000001.1, forward strand.
AGAACCTCAGGGGCTGATTAAAATTACCTGTCCGGTCAATGCCGGGCTCCAGTTGGTGGTGCCTGCGCTGAATGAGTTCCGAAGTCTTTACCCTAAGATTGAGCTGGATGTGATGCTCAGTGATGAGATCATCAATATCATGCAGGAGGGCATTGACCTAGCGATTCGGGGTGCGCCCCTGCCGGATTCCGGCTTGCAGGCTGCCCGTTTAACAACCCTGCCTACGTGTCTGTGTGGTGCGCCGTCCTATTTTAAAAAGCACGGACGACCCACAAATCCAGCTGAACTGGGTAGTCACTGCTGGGTCATCTACAAGCAAACCTCAGATGTACTGACCTTGCAAAAGGGTGAGCGTTCTTACAGCGTGGCTTTAAAAGGGGGAGTAAGTACCAATAATGCGGCAGCGCGCACAGCGTTTATCGAGGGTGGGCATGGGTTGGGGCGTATTCCCTTGTATGATGCCTGGCCGAGAATAGAAGCCGGCCACCTTGAAACCATTATGGATGACTTTGAACTGAGTCCTATCGATATCTATGGGGTCTTCCCACCGGGTAATGCAGCCTCTAAGAAACTGAGGCTGCTGCTGGACTTTCTCAGGGAGTATTTTATTCGTCTCGAACATCCGTTGAACGGTATCGTTCGCTAAACGCTTGGTTTTCTATGGGAGATGCTTCTCTGAGAGGTTTAATCGTTGCGGTAGATGGTTTCAATAAGGTGAAAACCAAATTTGGTTTTTACCGGCCCGTGTACTTTCAGAACAGGCTTGGTAAAAACAACATTGTCGAAGGGCTTTACCATGGCACCGCGACGGAACTCTCCAAGATCACCGCCTTTCTTACCGGATGGGCAGAGAGAGTGTTGTTTGGCCAGTTTGGCAAAATCGCCGCCCACCGCCAGCTTCTTTTTGATCACTTCCGCCTGTTCCCGGGTTTTAACCAGAATGTGTCGTGCGCAGGCCGTGGCCATGATGGTGTCCTCTGAGGTTGTCACTGCAGTTAAATAGCAGTGTTAAATTAGCGATTCAGCAAAAGCAGGTCGCTGGAAAGGCGGCTATTATAGCCATTTTTTCCGGCGAAGCAGTAATGTGACAATGATGGCGGCGCTGAACAAACCACCACTGACCCACCAGAACGCATTAGGGTTATCTGCCCCCGGCATGCCGCCAACGTTGATGCCCAGTAGCCCGGTGAGAAACCCCAGTGGCAGAAATACCGCTGTGATCATCGATAGCAGATAGACCCGCTGGTTACCCAGCTCTGACAGCTGGCTGAGTAGCTCTTCCTGTATGACCACGGCGCGTTCGCGCATCGCACCCAGATCCTCCAGATAACGGATCAGACGGTCTGTGGTTTCACGAATCCTCAGGCGTTCGGTTTCATTCAGACCACTGAATCGCTCGGTATGTAAGCGTGCCAGAGCATCGCACTGAGGCGCGAGGTAGCGGCGCAGAGTTATAATCTGGCGGCGCAGTGCAGAGAGTTCTGCCTTAACCTCATCATGACCGCCGGTCAGGGCCCGCTCTTCCAGATCTGCCAGAGTATCCTCATAGCTTTCCATGGTTTCCCGCATTCGCCAGGTCAGGTTGTCGGTCAGGTCTGCGATAAACTCCCCAGTGGTAATCGGTGCCTGATGATTCTGGATCTGGGAGAGCAGATCCTGAACAGATTGCAGCTGGCGCTTTCGGGTACTGATAATGCGGTTTTTTTCCACCCATAGACGGATGGAAACCATATCATCCGGGTCGGCTTCCGGGTTCAGGTTTACACCGCGAAGCAGCAGTAACAGCCCATTACTGAAAGGTGTACAGCGTGGGCGCGTTTCGGTCGCCGTCAGCGCTTCTGCGACGACAGACTCAAGACCGGACTCTTGTTGCAGCCAGCGCTGAACTTCTTCATTGGTGTACTCAAGATGCAGCCAAAGTAAACCCTGTTCCGGTTGCCATTGGTCGATCTCGTCGGCGGTCAGTGTTTTTCCCTGCTGATCATTAAACAGGTATGCATGAATTAAACCGGATGACACAGGCACAGGCTCTCCTTAATGATCTTCTCTGCTGATGGCGTGGAGTGTACGACGATAACTCCTTGGCTGAACACCCTTATTTTTAACGCAAAAAAACACCCTGCAGTGATTTAGCATCGTTGCTAATAACCGAAGGGTGCTTTTTGTCTCAGTTCGGACTGATGGATAATCAGGCTAACCGGTAGAGCAGAATCTTATGCGCTGATCGCTTCAGTCAGTGCTGCGCGGGCTTCATTGATTGGCGCTTCACCTGCCGCAACACCTGCTGCCTGTATCAGGCGGATATCCTGAAGACCGATAAAGTTAAGCGCTACTTTCAGATAGGTATCCTGATGGTTCAGGAATGCGATTGGTGTGTGTGCACGGTAGTCGCCACCGCTTGCTGTGATCACATACACCGGGCGATCTTTCAGCAGACCTTGTGGCCCCTGCTCCGTGTAGTGGAAGGTTTCGCCAACACGGGCGACCTGATCGATCCAGGTTTTCAGGCCGGAAGTGATGCTGAAGTTGTGCATAGGTGATGCGATCACAATCTCATCAGCTGCGCGCAATTCGGCAATGAGCTCATCAGATACTGACAGCGCTTGGTTCTGGGCTTCGGTGCGCTGCTCTGCCGGAGTATAGAAGGCCCCTATGGTTTCTTCCGTCAGGTGAGACGGCGGGTTAGCGCCAACATCCCGATGAGTAATGGTGCCCTGAGGGTTTGCAGTCTGCCATTTTTCAATAAATTCAGTGGTCAGTTCCCGGGTGATGGACTGACTGAGTTTAGGGCTGGAGTGAATCACAAGTAGATTTTTCATGGTATGTCCTTTGTCGGTTAGCAGACGGGCGGCTTCCTGAGTAGAGAAAGGTGTTGTCCGTTATGTCTTATCCTTGCTACTTTACTCCTAACAAAAAGAAATAAAATTGCATTAAATAACGCTATATATTCTGTAAATTAGAAATGTTTGAGCTTAAACTCGAAAAAATTGAAAGGTTTAGGCGGTTCAATCGTTAAAATTGGGTCAATTGGTAAACAGGGTGAAAAGCTAATGGCGGGACATAAAACAACGCTGGAGCAGTGGCGCATCCTGCAGGCAGTGGTAGATCATGGCGGTTATGCCCATGCGGCGGAGGCCCTGCATCGCAGCCAGTCGTCTCTGAACCATGCCGTAAAAAAGCTTGAGCATCAGTTGGGTGTTCAGGTTCTGGAAGTTAAAGGCCGAAAGGCATTTCTGACCGATGCCGGAGAAGCCCTTTTACGGCGCTCACGGGTGTTGACGGAAACAGCAGAAAGGCTGGAGAAACTGGCCGAAAATATTGATATGGGCTGGGAGCCGCAGCTGAATATTTGCGTCGAAGCGATCTATCCACGGGATCTGTTATTTCGGGCACTGGCACGCTTTTACCCTGAAAGCCGGGGGACTCGCATTCGGATTATCGATACGGTTCTTACCGGTAGCGTAGAGCAGATCGTCAATAATAGTGTCGATCTGGCAATTACCGGTCGTGTGCCTAAGGGCTACACCTCAGAAGAGTTATACCGGGTTGAGTTTATGTTGGTGACCCATCACACCCATGAATTAGCGGCCTTGGGGCAGACAATCAGTCAGCAGGAGCTGGTTGAGCATATGCAGGTTGTGATTAAAGATAATGCTCTTAAACCTTCTGAGTCACAGGGCTGGCTTAAATCAGAGCAGCGCTGGACCGTAGACAGCTTTGAGCGGGCAAAGCAGATTCTCAAGCACGGCATGGGCTTTTGCTGGTTACCCCGGCATGAGGTGCTGCAGGAGCTGGCCAGTGGCGAGCTTGTAGCATTGGATGTGGATTTTTCCTCCACCCGAACGGCAACCGCTAGTCTGGTTATTCCTGATCCAGACCTCTTAGGCCCAGGGGGTAGACGGCTGTATGAAATTCTGATGGAAGAGGGCCGTGCTGCCAACTGCAAAAAAACATTTGCAGCGTCTGGGTGTACATCAGAGTGAAGCGGTCTAATCTGTTTCAGCAGGGAGATGCGCATCGGTCTGTTTAAGGGCATATCTATGACCGTAAAGCTTAGGCTATAATTGCAGATATTATGAATCAATAGGAGTAATCAATGGTTCTTCAACGGTTAGGGACTCTTGTTTCACGGGCCATACAGCTGATGGCTTTCAGTCTGGTATTATCCGGCACAGCATTGGCTAATGACAGAGCGTTGTTGCAGGCCACTATCGATATGGACCGCCAGTATATCCCTGCGTTGATCTATATAGAGCAGGGTGATCGTGAGTCAGCCCGTGACGCCATGATGAAATTCTCTGAACAATGGAGTGCCTTTGTCACGACTTTTGCGGTTAACAGTGATGATCCTGAATGGCCGCATTTTCTGGATATTGCATCCGGTATGGTCAGTGAAGCTTTTATGGATGTTCAGGACGGTGAGCTGGAAGATGCCAGAAAGCAGCTGAGCGCAGTAACGGTAACCTTGCACGGCCTGCGTGAGCGCAATGGTATTAATTACTATATTGATGAACTGAATGCTTATAAGCCATACATGGATGCACTGATTGCTACAGCGGACAATAAGAAGGGCAGGTTATTCACCCGAGCTCAAATCCGGGTACTGCAAAAAAACTGGGCTCAGGTCTGGCCGCGCTGGGCGTCGATCCGCCATCATGTCAGCCGGGCAGATTTTGATCAGCAACTGTTTGGTTTTACGGATGATCGTTTTGTCGAATTAAAACGGGCTGTAGCCCAGGAGCAAACGGCGCTGAATAGACTACGACAGGCTCTGCGCACCGGTACTCATCGGGAGATGGCTGATGCCGCTATCGATCTGGAAGCTGGTTTTATGCGAACCTACCGGGCTTTTGGCGATATGCCTTTCGAGTAGATTATGTATAAGCAAGAGTTCCGAGGCTTTAAGCCGTTCAGGCAGTAAAAAAGAGGCGCGATGTTTTACATCGGGCCTCTTTTTTTGTTTCCTGCCTTATATCAGGCAAAACACTTGTGTAGGAAAAAGTGCCCTGACCGAGGGGATAAAAACCTAAGTGGGAGATCGAAACTGTTTGATAGGAGAAGAGTAAACTGATGGGTAAGTCCGGTCGGCGTTATTCGGTCAGATATTGGTGAATTGTTGCACAATCTGACATCACCTGTCGGAACACGGCATAAATCCATGCCTTAGAGTCACGGCTCAGGGTTTATGCACAGAATTGTGCACCGAAACTGTGGACAACTTTTCTGCGGTTTCACCTTACAGAAGGTTCCTAATGCAAATTCTGTGCTGATTCTTCTTATTTTACCGCTCAGGCTGCTCGGGATTTCCTGAACCGTTAATGATATTTTATTGTGATACCTATTTTTGTTTTTGTGCCATCTTTGTGTGTTTGTTTTGGCACTCCTCCATAAGTAGGAGTGCCATGGAAGGCAGAGAGAAGCGCTGTTACACTAGCGTTAAATGGTACGCATGTAGTGCGGCTTATAAACATATGAAAGGCTAGGTCATGTATAACTTTAGTTTTCAGAACCCAACCAAACTGATTTTTGGCGAAGGCCAGATTAGCAAAATTGCTTCCTCAATTCCGAAAGATAAAAAGGTACTGGTGATCTACGGCGGAGGCAGTATTAAGAACAATGGTGTCTACGATAAGGTTAGCGCAGCCTTGGCAGAGCACCAGTGGAGTGAATTTGGCGGTATTGAGCCTAACCCCGGTTTTCACACCTGCCTGAAAGCCCTAGAGCAGATTAAAGCTGACGGCAGTGAATATCTACTGGCGGTTGGTGGTGGTTCTGTGGCGGATGCCACTAAGTTTATTGCGGGAGCCGCCTGTTTCAATGGTGATCCCCTGACGATCCTGACTGAAGGCGCCAAAGTACATCAGGCATTACCTTTAGGGGTCGTATTAACGCTACCTGCAACTGGCTCTGAGAGCAATCCTAACGGCGTTGTAACCCGTTACGAAACCCAGGATAAAATGCCCTTCTACAGTCGTGCTCTGTATCCTCAGTTTGCGGTACTTGACCCGACTGTGACCTACTCTTTGCCGGAGAAGCAGGTAGCTAATGGAATCGTTGATGCTTTTGTTCACACCATCGAGCAGTACCTGACGTTCCCGGTGGGAGCCGATCTTCAGGATCGTATTGCTGAAGGTATCCTGCGTACTCTGATGGACAACGGCCCTAAGGCGCTGTCCGAGCCCAAAAATTATAATGTGCGGGCGAATGTAATGTGGTCAGCGACTATGGCCCTGAATGGTCTGATCGGCCTGGGCGTTCCTCAGGACTGGTCTACTCATTTTATCGGCCATGAGCTGACCGCGCTGCACGGTCTGGATCATGGTCAGACTTTGGCGGTGATTCTGCCGGGAATGATGGAAGAAAAGCGCGAGCAAAAACGAGAGAAACTCCTGCAATATGCCCGTGAAGTTCTGGCTATTGAGCACGGCACGGAGGATGAACGCATTGACCGTGCTATCGAAGAGACCCGTGCCTTCTTTGAGTCCTTGGGCGTGCAAACCCGGTTGAGTGATTACGGCGTTGGTGAAGACGATATTCCACCGATGATCGCAGCGCTGAAAAAACACAATATGGTCGCCCTGGGTGAGCATCAGGATGTAACTCCAGAGGTTAGTGCTGCTGTTCTTAAACGCTGCCTGTAAAAAAGCCCGGAGCCCTCGCACAAGAAAGATCCATCGGATATGTAGCGGGGGTGAGGTTATCTGCCAGGTAATTCTGTGAGGTAATAGGTAATTCTGTCAGGTAATAAAGTATCGGCATAAAAAAGCCCGGCCTGCAGCGAGAGATGCAGCCGGGCAAATAACTTTCCGAGGGATAAAACAACATACGCTTTTCGTTGAAAAAGCACTTTTACAGCCGTTGCACGACGGTTGTAAAAATGGCCCGGTAAATGCGGATTACCGGGCCGAAGGGTGTCCGGTCAGCAGGGTGTCGAAAATGACCGGTGTCGATCACCTGAGTATTCATCACAAGCAAGTATGAATCAGAGGGGGAAACCTCAGGTGCCATCCACGGAGTAAATAATAGATAACCCGCGTTTGATTAAAAACCTTATCGGATCAATATAAAGTTTTGCTTGCAACAAACTTTTGTCGAATTCCTCCGCTGAATAAAATATCCTGTCAGATCTCGGGTATCTGATAGCTTCCTTTGATACACTAGCTACTTCCGTATGCACAGCATAACTCCATCTTATTTATCAGGCAGTTGCAGTTTTCTATGAGCGCTAAGAGTGTAAAAAACTACTCACTGGGGCAGGTGGGTGACTATGAGATTAAACAGCTCAAAGTTTTTAAAACCGTCGCCGACTGTGGAGGCTTTTCCGCAGCAGAAACCGCACTGAATATCGGTCGCTCGACCATTAGTCTGCATATCTCGAATCTTGAATCCCGGCTGAACCTGGTGCTTTGTAAGCGCGGGCGCTCCGGATTTTCCCTGACGGAAGAGGGAGAAGTGATCTACAAGATGACGGAGAACCTGCTGGACTCGCTGGATGCGTTCCGCATGACGGTCAACAACCTCAACTCCAGTCTGACCGGTCGTCTGAAAATTGTTCTGTCCGATACCGTAAGTCTTGATTCCCGGCTGGCATTTCCTGATCTGATCGGCATCTTCGCCGATGAGGCTCCCGGTGTGCATCTGGCCAATGACGTAGCCTCCATGGCTGAGATTGAGCGCATGGTGCTGAATGATCGTGCCGATGTCGGCTTTATTCCCTGTCACCGCAAGCTGGAAGGTCTGGACTATATTGACCTGTTCAGCGATACCTGCCGCCTGTATATCAGCAGCAAGCATCCTGTGGCGGCACTGCCGGACGAAGAACTGACCGACGAATTAGTGAACAGCCTGCCACTGGTACATGCCGGTCTTAAGCCCCATGAGTCGGTCGATGAGCTGATGACCGGGCTGAACCGTGTCGCTGAAGCCTACTTCTATGAAGGCCGACTGGCGATGATCCTATCCGGCGAGTTTATCGGCTTCCTGCCGGAGTGCTATGCCCAGTCCTACGTGGATGACGGCCTGATCCAGCCCCTGACACCGGAAGAGCGTTATTACGTACTGCCCATGACCGCCATCTGGAAGAAAACCGCACAGCCGAGTAAGCCCCGTGAATTGTTCCTGAAGATATTGCGTGAACGCTTTAATACCGGTGAGAGTGACAGCTAAACACTGACTCTTATTGGTTTGTTCCTACTACATAGTGGGAGCGCAAAAGCCCGCTGTTTACCCTCCCGTTGGGAGGTGTAAACCGCGGGCTTTTTGGTTTCTGTGTTTTCGTCACCAACGACTAAACTGGTGAAATTTGACTAAGCCTGTGGCTGGATTGACTTGATCAATGGCAGGTGCTTGGCTTCGTATGCTTCAATTAGAGTGACCATGACATCCAGTTTTCCCCCTTCGGGTGAATCCGGTGCTGCCATCATCAGGCTTTCAATCTCTTTCAGCGCCGCTTGGTAGTCGGCATCAGTTTTAATGGGTCTGATGTCCATTTTGAGTACCTCTTTGCTGTTACTCGGTGGTTATTAAATCGCCTGAACGTCGATCTTGCAAATATCCGTCATTGACGTATATTGATTGAATGTTGACGATTATTGAAACTCCTACATTTGAAGCCGATGCAGGCAAAATCTGGTCAGAGGAAGAGCGCAGTGCTTTCTTCGCGTGGTTGGCCGCTAATCCCGAAGTTGGCGATACAATTCCGGGGAGTGGGGGATGTAGAAAGGTTCGATGGTCACTTGCGGGTTCAGGGAAGCGTGGTGGAGTACGTGTCATCTACTTTACCCGGTTGGCAAATGGTGAGATCTGGTTATTAGTGATCTACAGGAAAGCCGTCAAAGAAAATATACCTGCGCATATCCTGAAATCAATTCGTGAGGTGCTGGAAAATGAGTAGCGATATTCTGAGTGCAGAAGAGCTAGGCAATAAGCTTCTTCAGTCAGTAAAAGAGATGAAAGCGGGTAAAGCAGCTCGGGTGAGTGAGGTTGTGCCTAATGAGGTGGCGGAAGCGCGAGGCAGAACAGGCCTTACTCAGCGACAGTTTGCCGAGGTGCTGCATATTTCGCCACGTACCTTGCAGGAATGGGAGCAGGGGCGACGTAAACCTTCGGGGCCAGCGAAAGCACTAATTGAGATTGCGTTCCGCCATCCAGAGATTATTCGGGAAGATCTCGAACTTAGGGGGTAGCTTGGCTTCTCAGGCCTGCACCAGAACCAACTCGTTCCCACCGCTCCGCGTGGGAATGCATACCCTGCAATCTTCCGGTGCCGTATTTCGTCAGACTATAGGTGTGGTTCGTAAGTGAAAAAGTTCTGTTAACCTATATAATTGGTCTGTGCATGGTGCCGTTCAGGGTAGAGACAGCGAGAATTAGTCTGAAATGTTAGAAGATAGCCAACGAGAGACCCTTGAAGACAAAATGTTCAAGGTAGAGAAAGTAGGTTCTGGATATCCAAATACTCTTTTTGTCCGTCTTGTGGCTAAGAGTATTGTATTCACCAACGTAGACTTTAAGTATTGTATTTTTGATGCAGCTTATTTGAGGAACTGCACTTTCAAGTCCTGTGACTTTACAGGTTGTAGGTTTATAAATAGTAACTTAGTTGGTTCAGCATTTAATGGGTGTCGGTTTGATTACGCTACTTTTGAAAAAACACAGATTGATACTGATGTTTTAGAAAGTGGTTGTCCAAGCCCTGAAAACTTGAGGTTAAAATTTGCTCGTTCTCTACGAACAAACTACCAACAACTAGGGGATGCTAAAGCGGCCAATAAGGCTATAGGTATTGAATTAATAGCTACGGAAGAACATCTTTACAAAGCATGGGTTTCCAAGGAGTCCTACTATAGGAATAAGTATAAAGGTTTTTCTAGGGTTTCTATGTTTTTTGAGTGGCTTGAGTTCAAGATTTTGGATTTTATTTGGGGTAATGGCGAAAGTGCATATAAGCTTTTTAGAGCGCTTTTTATCGTTCTTATGTTGATATCGATATATGATGTTAATTATTATGGTGACTTAAATTTGGTGAGCGATTATTGGCATTCGTTTTTAAAGTCGCCTCAAATACTATTGGGCATCAATGTTGGAACAAGCTATTCAGGGGTATTTATGGCTTCGGTCTTTGCTGTAAGGCTAGTTATGTTTGGCTTCTTTATGTCAATTCTCATTAAGCGCTTCAATAGGAGGTAGTTTTGCATATCTATGCCTTCGGCTCCATATGTAGGGGAGAAATTGATAGAGGCTCTGATGTAGATATGCTCATAGTTTCTAATGGTAAGCAACATAATATAAACCCCTCTGATTACTCGATTTATTCTTACGAACGAATCGACGAGCTTTGGGCCCAAGGCAATCCATTTGCATGGCACCTTTTCTTAGAGTCAAAACTAGTTTTTTCTCATGATAACTCAGACTACCTGTTGGGGTTAGGTAAACCAAACCCATATTTTTCTGGAAGGGCTGATTGCATAAAATTCTACGAAATTTTCAAGTCAGCCGAGCTATCTCTTAAACAATCTACCCTTTCGCAAGTGTTCGATTTGTCATCAGTTTTTCTTGCAATGAGAAACTTTGCATCATGTTTTTCTTTGGCATTTCTGGATTGTCCTAATTTCTCGAGGCGATCAAGCCTGAAGTTAGGGGAGTTAAGCGTGCCAATTGATAGTGAAGTTTTTGAAATATTAGAAAATGCTAGAATTCTGTGCACTAGAGGGATTGGATTACCTCCTGACGAATCTCAAATTTTAATGGTAATTGAGAGCCTTTCAGAAATAGAAAACTGGATGTTGTTATTAATGAGAAGAGATCATTTATGAGTGAGTTTAGAAATAGAATTGATTCTCAGAGGGAAGCTATTAAAATCGTGAATAGTTTTCAACTATATGATGAGTTTTTATTTAGTTTGACAGAGAAATCAATTAATAGATGGGTGGCTGCTAATCAAATAGACCCTAAAGCGAGGCATGTAGGTCTCTTAGTTGAGGTATCCAGCAAGTTGTCTTTTTTGGCAAATAAAAGCCAAGAACAAATTACTGAAGATTATATTGAACTGTCGAAAAGCGTATCAAAAATTTTGGATCAATTGTTTGATGAGCTAAACAAGATTAAAAACAATAACTAAAGGGAGTATACGGATTAATTTATACTTTCGTCGATGCTATTCAGCATAGCCCCTGTCTACCATGTAGAGCGCGATATACAGTCTGTGTCAGTGTTTTCAAGCGGCTATAGCAGGCTTCTGGCCTCCTGGGCTTCAGTCAGCTTCTACCACATAACATCCACCCCCCCCCAAAAAAAGAAATACCCCAGCCTAGGCCGGGGTATTGGGTATCACTCTAGCGTGCTTAATATCGATTAAGCGTGCTCAGCGATCATCTTAGCCAGGATATCCAGACCTTCGTTCAGCACTTCGTCGCTCATGGTCAGAGCCGGCAGGAAGCGGATAACGTTAGCGCGGATACCGCAAGACAGCAGAATCAGACCATGCTTAGGTGCCGCAGCAACCAGCGCTTTGGTCAGTTCAGGGTTTGGCTTGTTGATGTCGCCGTCCTGAACCAGTTCCATTGCAACCATGCAGCCCAGATTACGAACAGCGCCGATCACCTGAGAGTGCTCTTCTTTCATAGCGCTCAGGCGTTGATTCATCTGGTCGCCAATGGATACAGCGCGTTCAACCAGTTTCTCTTCTTTGATCACGTCGAGAACGGCCAGAGCTGCTGCACAAGCAATTGGAGAACCTGCGTAAGTACCGCCCAGGCCGCCAGCAGGAGAAGAATCCATAACCGCTGCTTTACCAACAACCGCAGACAGTGGGAAACCACCGGCGATACCTTTAGCCATGGTCATCAGGTCTGGTTCAACACCAGTGTGTTCGATAGCGAACATTTTACCGGTACGGCCGAAACCGTTCTGAATTTCATCAGCGATCAGCATGATGCCGTGCTCGTCACAGATCTTGCGCAGTTCTTGCAGGAACTCAGCAGGAGCCTGATAGAAACCACCTTCACCCTGTACTGGCTCGATGATAATCGCAGCAACCTGAGACGCTTCGATGTCACAAGTGAACAGCATTTTCAGCGCTTTCAGAGAGTCTTCAATGCTGACGCCGTGCAGTTCATTCGGGTAAGGCGCGTGGTAAACACCCGCTGGGAAAGGCCCGAATTTTGCTTTGTAAGGAACCACTTTACCGGTCAGCGCCATTGTCATGTTAGTACGACCATGGAAACCGCCGTTGAATGCGATTACGCCTGGACGACCGGTGTGAGCGCGTGCGATTTTTACACAGTTCTCAACCGCTTCAGCACCTGTCGTTACGAAGATCGCTTTTTTGTCGCCAGAGATCGGCGCGATTTCAACCAGCTTCTCTGCCAGCTCAACAGCAGGCTCGTATGGGGTTACGGTGATGCAGGTGTGGGTCAGTTTTTCTGTCTGAGCTTTAACTGCTTCGATCACTTTAGGGTGGCAGTGACCTGTATTCAGTACCGCGATACCGGCAGCAAAATCGATGTAGCGGTTGCCTTCAACATCCCACATTTCTGCGTTCTGACCGCGCTCAATGAAAGCCTGCGCCAGGTTACCCTGACCTACTGCGAAAACTTTGTTCTTACGTTCCTGCAAAGATGCATTCGTTGACATGTTTTAACTCCACAAATAAAGGCACGCGATGGCGGCCACACAGAAAAAGGGGGAAGCAGGCACCCATTAAAGGGTGCCCGAGTGAAGGTGTTTCGCTTAGCGAATGCCACCCATCAGCATGTATTTGATTTCCAGATATTCATCCAGACCATACTTAGAGCCTTCGCGGCCTGTACCGGATTCTTTAACGCCACCGAAAGGCGCAACTTCGGTGGACAGGATGCCGTCATTTACCGCAACCATGCCGTACTCCAGGCCTTCAGACACACGCCATACACGGCTCATTGTCTCGGAGTAGAAGTAGGCCGCCAGACCGAATGGGGTGTTGTTGGCAATTTTGATCGCTTCTTCTTCAGTTTCGAAACGAACGATAGGCGCTACAGGACCAAAGATCTCCTGGGTAAATACCGGCATTTCCTGAGTGACGTTCGATAGAATCGTCGGGGTGTAGAAGAGTTCACCGTGTGCGTGACGCTCACCACCAGTCAGAACTTTAGCGCCCTGTTCAACAGAGGCTTTCACCAGATTGTCGACTTTGTCGATGGCGGCTTTGTTGATCAGAGGGCCCACTTCAACGCCCGGCGTGGTGCCGTTACCGATCTGCATCTCTTCAACACGCTTGGCCAGTTTTTCAGAGAACTCATCGTGTACACCAGCCTGAACCAGCAGACGGTTAGCACAGACACAGGTCTGGCCCGCGTTACGGTATTTGGATGCGATGGCGCCTTCTACAGCAGCATCGATGTCGGCATCATCAAATACGATGAACGGCGCGTTGCCACCCAGTTCCATAGAGGTTTTCTTAACCGTGTCGGCACACTGCTTCATCAGGAGTTTGCCTACCGGAGTAGAGCCGGTGAAGCTCAGCTTGCGCACGATAGGGCTGGACGTCAGTTCGCCACCGATAGCCGCAGCATTGGTGCCGGTTACCACGTTCAGGACACCTGCCGGTATACCGGCGCGATGTGCCAGCTCAGCCATGGCCAGTGCACAGAAAGGTGTTTCTTCCGATGGTTTGATCACGATGGTACAACCCGCTGCCAGTGCTGGAGCAGCTTTACGGGTGATCATAGCAACCGGGAAATTCCATGGCGTGATTGCCGCAACAACACCAATAGGCTGCTTAACGGTTACGATGCGTTTGTCTGCAGCATGAGTTGGAATTACATCGCCATAGGCGCGGCGGCCTTCTTCTGCGAACCACTCAATAAAGGAGGCACCGTACATCACTTCGCCCACGGCTTCTTTTAGTGGTTTACCCTGCTCGATGGTCATCAGAAGACCCAGGTCTTCTTTTGCTTCAACCATCAGGTCGAACCATTTTTTCAGAATAACGGAGCGCTCTTTCGCTGTTTTTGCTTTCCAGGAAACCATCGCTTTATCAGCGGCTTCAATCGCTTGACGGGTTTCGTCAGCGCCCAGGTCAACCACATCATCAATATGCAGACCGGTGGCCGGATTGTTTACCGCGAAGGTCTTACCGCTTTGGGCATTAACCCATTCGCCGTTGATGTAAGCCTGTGTCTTAAGTAGCTGTGAATCTTTTAATTTTAGTAACATGGTTTGCTCCAACTTCCTGGCACAAAAAGCAAGTAATTCGTCGGCAGGGGTCTGAGTCAGGAGGAGCCTGCCCATGACAAATGCTGCCAAAGTACGTGCAGTCTAATTAAGGGCTTGGTTTTAAAAAATGAATAACAATCAACGCATAGTTTGGTTAAAGCTGAACAATAACAGCTAAATCTGCAGATAATGCCTGTTTGCCAAGAGAAAAGTTAACCTGCAGATAGCACTGAAGCCCTTATAAATGAAGGGCTTCAGTGTTTTTCCATACTGATGCGATACTTATACAGTAAAGGCTTCTGTCAGTTTTTCCAGTTGTTCTGCCCGTTCGTAGGTTGCACGGGTGTTGTCAGAGATCTGGCGATTTGCCTGATTGTTGTTCTTAATTTCCCCGGCGATACTATCCATATTCTGCGCCATATCACCTGTGGTGAGAGCAACTTCACGGATGGCTTGCTCAATGGCGGTGGCTTGCTCTGCTGCTTCAGATGTTTGCCGCTCAATAAGGCGGATGGATTGTTCAGCTTTTTCACTCAAAAGGCGACCGTTTTCAACTTCGCTGCGGCTTTGATCGATAGCTTCAACCACATTCCGGGTGCCTTTCTGAATCCGCTCAATTTTGTCTGTGATGCTGGAGGTAGCGTTAACCGTCTGTTCTGCCAGTGTGCGGACTTCATCGGCGACAACAGCAAAACCGCGACCTGCTTCTCCGGCGCGGGCCGCCTCAATGGCGGCATTGAGTGCCAGCAGGTTAGTCTGTTCTGCAACCCCCTGAATCAGCTCAATGACGGTATCAATCTCTTTGGACTGTTCACCAAGTTGCTCAACGGAGTGGCTGGTGCTTTCAAAGGCGGCGGCGACGGACTGCAACGACTCCAGTGCCTGGGATATTACCTGAGCGCCATCCAGTGCTGAATCATGAGCACCCTGAGTGGAAGAACTTACCTGCAGGCCGCTTTGGGCGATCTGCTCGGTGGTAACGCTGATCTCTTCCGTTGCAGCAACCAGTGATGTACTGCGCTGGCTGATATTCTCGCTGCTTTGCTGAATATTTCGCTGGGAGTGATCCGTTTCATCAGAGATCTGCTTCAGACTGAGGGTGCTGGTCTTAATATGGCTGACCAGGTCATGAATCTGGCTGCACATGGTATTAGTAGCATCCGCTAGTTGATGGAACTCATCACTGGGGTTGGAGCCTTTTGTCATACGGGTTGTCAGGTCACCGGAGGCGATCTGGTTGAGTGCATTTAAGGCTCTCTGCATATTGCGGGAGATGGATGTTGCCACGGAACCAATAATGGCGACGGCAATAGAGACCAGAATCAGGCTGCCGATGATCAGTGAATTACGGGCGCTATTACGGGTTTTCTGTACATTCTGCTGGGCTTCTTCTGCCAGTACATCGATCAGCCGATGGGTTGCGCGCTGAATCTGCTCGTTAAGTTGGCCGCGAAGCTGATCTAAAATGGTTTCATCTTTTGCATGTTGCAGTTTAAGTGCCGCCATCTCCAGATAAGTATTTTCATAGCGATCGACATCTGCGGCAAACATCTCTTCAAAGTTAAAGTCGCGCATATTACTGCGTAGCTTCTCAATCAGATCCATAACTACTTGCTTGTGCGGGGTGTCGGATGTAATCAGGAAGTCTTTTTCAGCGTTACGGATCTCTTTAAACGTGGTGGAGAAACTGTCCAGAATTCCCAGTTTTTCGACCACTTCATTGGCTATATCATCCAGCTGTTTAATCATGCCGTTTTCGCCCTGAAGTTTCAGGCTAAGGCCGACGCTTTCGTCCAGTGTATTAAGATAGTCAGGCATTAGGCTCAGTGTTTCACTTAACTGGCCACGGGCTGTTTGGTCTGTAAGGTTGTTCCGGGCCTGGGTTAGTGGCGCTTCATAGCTGGACTTTAATTGACGAACTGTTTCTGCGGCTTGGTTCAGTGACTTAATTTCCGGCTGTTCTTTAAGTTTTTCCAGAATCAGCAGGCGGGATTGCAACTGACTGATCTCTGTACTGGCCTGGTTAATCCGGTTTTGTTCGGTGGAAGCATCATTCATGGTGCTTAATACGGAGACACTGTAAATCCCCATGATGGCGAAGCCGGCAATAATGACGGCAACGATAAGGATCAGCTTCTGTCTGAGCGAGAAGTTGATATTCATCCTGTACTACTCCTGGTTTTATATGAACTCTTACTCTGTTCAGAGGTGAGTTTCTTATCTGGTCTGGGGGAGGTTGTCTTCGTGCTGAAGGCCACCAGCCCTTATTTTGCAGGGGGTAGCCCGAGGACGAGGCATAGATTTGCGACTCTAGGGGGTAGGCTTTCGTCTAACAATGGATGGACTTCAAAGTTTAGTTTGATGCCCATCAAACATATGACCTTTATCATATTAAGGTAATACCCCTGACCCCTTGTTACATAAAGCCTGAAGCCTTTTGGCCTGAAAAAGCTCAATAGGGCGGGATTTCAGTCGAGTTACCAAAATACTGATAAATGGTTTCCAAAAATAACGTTTTTGCCCTGTTCGGTTTTTTCATCTGTTTGTAAATCACCGCCGCACCCAAGGTGAAGTGTTTATGCTGTCGGGCGATCGCTTTTAGTTCACCTTTCTCAACGTAGGGGCGGGCAAGCTCTTCCGGCAGAAAGCAAATATACTCGCCACTCAGGGCTAGTGCGATCCGGGATTCGTAATGATAGGAGCTGCCCGCCAGGTTCATCTCACTGAGCTGGTGGTAGATCTCTTCATGGGGTTGTAATCCGGCGTGAACCAGCTTGGCATTACAGATCATCTCATTGGTGATTTCCGTTTCTGGCAGAGGATAAAACGGGTGCTCTTTAGCGCAGTACAAGTAGTTATTGTCGGTAAACAGATGAATATAACTCAGTCCCTGTAACTTGCGGTGATAAGGGATAAAGGCGATATCCAGATCACCATTCAGCACCTGCCGCTCCATATCGCGCATATGTTCCACTTCAAAACTGAGCGTCACTTTAGGGGCTGCTTTGCAATAGGCACGCATAACCTCGGGGATGCGGCAGCGTTCATCGTTGCTGTAAGTATCACTCAGGGCGATGCGTAGTTGGCCGGCTGGGCTTTCCCCGAGGTTGTTGAGTGTGCTGCGGAACTGATCCAGTTGAATCAGAAGTTGTTTGCTTTCTTCATAAACTACGGCCCCTTCGTCGGTCAGTAGAAAACCGCCCCGGCCCCGCTTACAAAGAGGCATCCCTAACCGGGATTCCAGGCTGGCGATATGGTTGCTCACCGTGGGACGGCTGATATTCAGTTCGGCGGCGGCAGAGGTAAAACCGCCGCTTTCCACGACAGTTTTAAAGAGTTTAAGTTGTTTCAGCTCGTAATCGCTGATCTGCCCCAGAGACGGTTTTTTCATAGGAGGTCTCGCTGTCTGCATGTATGCCTGCTAGAGGCTCATGGTAAATATAATCAACCTTAGCAGTGTTTATTGTCCTATTACGTAAAAAAAGTCAAACCTTTGGGTGGAAATCGGTTGGTTTAACCCTGAATTACCTTTTGTGATGATCTGCCGGCGCAAGGGGTAAGCCAAAAGGCTGCTTTATAAAAAACTATAAGATCAGGTGAGACATATGTTCACTAAAAAGACAATGTTCGGGACATTAGGACACTGCAAAAAGAAGTTTTCAGCAGCAGCACTGGCTCTGACTCTGGGTGTAGCTGGTATGGGTCAGGCCGCAGCAGCAGAGCATAATTGGCGCTTCAGTAATCTTTACAGCCGCGGAACGGCTTTCGGTGAAGTTTACGAAAGCCTGGCAAAAAACATTGAGCAACTGTCTGATGGCCGTATCAAGGTTCAGGTTTTGTACTCAGGTGAAGGCGTAGGTACCAGTGGTCTGTTGGGTGCGGTGAAGTCCGGTCTGATCACCATGGGTGCTCCTTTCCAGTCAATGCACGCGGGTGAACTGCCAGCTGGTGTGGTTGAGATCGGTCTGCCGGGTGGTACCGATGACCCTAAAGAGCTGCAGGCTCTGTTCCACGAGAAAGGTTTTGGCGAGGTTCTGACCAAAGCTTATGGTTCTCAGGGCATGGTTTGGATGGAACCCTACATTCAGCCACCGGTTTATATTCTGACGAAAAAGCCCATTAACTCTGTTGCCGATTTCAAAGGTCTGAAGATACGTGCGCCGGGTGCTTACGGTAAGTTCCTGCGTAATTTGGGTGCTTCTCCGGTATCGCTTGCCTGGAGTGAAATCTACACCTCTCTGGCTACCGGTGTGATCGATGGTTCTATCGGTTCTAACATGATCGATCACCGTGATGGTAACCACGTTGAAGTGGCAAAGTATATGTATCGTCTGCCGCTGGCGGGTGCTCAGGTTCTGCCGATTGTTGTTAACCGCAATGCCTGGAAAAAACTGCCGGATGACCTGAAAGCCGCTGTGCGTAAAGCGACTGAAATCCATGCGGATGACCAGCTGCGTCTGTCCCGTCAGTGGGAATCTGAAGCGGTTACCGAGATGGAATCTAAAGGTTTAAAATGGAGCCCTGAGCCTAGTGAAGCGGATAAGAAAGCATGGGTTGATGCTGGTGCCAGTCTGTGGGACGAGTACGCTGCTAAGGATAAGTACAGCAAACAGTTGATCGATATTCTTCGCAAAGAGCAGATGTAAACCTGATTAAAGCAACTTTATAGCAGCTAACCTGCTGTGCAGGTGCTTTAATACATATAACATCTTGGGGAGCGCCTTCGGGCGCTCTTTGTGCTCCGTTTATTAGGTAAGCCGCCTTTAGGTAAACCTTTTTGTTAGGTAAAAAACATGACTGCATTCCTCAGAAACCTGTGCCGACTGGTGGACCTGATTGTCCGCTTCTGCGGTAAAGCTGCAGCCTATCTGATGCCGATTTTGGCCTTTGTTGTTGCCTTTGAGGTTTTCTCCCGTTACGTGTTAAACAGTCCGACGATCTGGGCGTTTGACTTGTCACTGTTTCTTTTCGGTTATATTGCTGCTTTGGGTGGTGCCTATGCTCAGCAGCAGAAGGCGCATATCAATGTTGATATTCTCTATTTCCGTGTTTCTAAAAAATCCCGTGCCGTGTTCAATCTGATCTCCTGGGCGCTGGGTGTCTTCTTCCTGGTTCTGATTATGAAACTTTGCTTCGGAAAGTTTGAGGAAGCGATTGAGTACGACTATCGTCGCCAGAGCGAGTGGGCTCCACCTATGTTTCATTTCTGGATCATGATGATTGTCGCTGCAGGTTTGTTTGCTGCCCAGTTGGGACGGGATATGTTGGCTGAACTTTATTTCCTGATTACCGGGCAGCCATTGATCGAAGATACGGATACAGACTCAGACGACAACCCGGACGGGGACAACTCTGATAAGAATAAAGATCAGCAAACAGAGGCGGCGAAGTAATGGATCTGGGTATTGAGGCATTAACCGGCGTTCTGCTGGTCTGTATTTTTTTCTTTTTTGCACTGGGTGCTCAGGTAGGTCTGGCACTGGGCGGCATCGCCATGGGTATCGGCTATATGGTTTGGGGGGATGGCCTGTTCAATATTATTCCCTCAACCATAGAGTCGACCTATTTCAGCTTTATTTTGCTGGCTATCCCTCTATATATCTACATGGGGCAGCTACTGACCAAGTCTGGCATCGGTGATGCGATGTTTAACTTCAGCCAGCTGGTTGTGGGTAGGGTGCGCGGTTCTTTGGCGATCAGTGTGATCGGTGTCTGCTCTATGATTGGTGCCATGGTAGGTATTATCGGTGCAGGTATTATGACGTCAGGCTCTATCGCTCTGAAGCCGATGCTGGACCGTGGTTATGATCGCAGGCTGGCGCTGGGTGTGATTATGGCCGGTGGTGGCCTGGGTATTCTGATTCCGCCCAGTATCCCTATGATTATGTTTGCGGCGTCGACTCAGAACTCAGTGGGGCGTATGTTCCTGGGAGCTATGATGCCTGCGCTTCTAACGGTGTTCAGCCTGATGGCTTACGTGGTGATCAGCTGCTGGCTGAAACCCGAGAGAGCACCGATTGATTCTCAGCAGGAAGATTTTGTTCCTCATACTCCCAGTGAACGGTTTCGTGTGATTCGTGATGGCCTGTTCTCATTGCTGCTGATTGCTGCCGTGCTGGGCAGTATTATTACCGGTATTGCAACGCCAACGGAATCCGGCGCTATCGGTGTGATGGGGGCTATTGTTCTGGCGATCCTGTTTAAGCGCTTTAAATGGGATATGTTCCGCTCCGCAGGACTGCAAACCGGTATCCTGGTAAGCGTGGCGATGTGGATTATCTTCGGGGCATCGGTATTCAGTAACTTCCATCTGCTGATGGGCGTGCAGAATATGGTGGCAGATTTTACCAATGGTCTGGATATGCCGCCGATCATGATCATCATTATGTTTCAGCTGATCATGCTGCTGCTGGGTTTTATCATCGACGAGTTTATTATTGTTCTGATGTGCGCCCCGTTGTTTACGCCGATTGCGGTATCTCTGGGCTATGACCCGATCTGGTTCGGCGTGCTGATGATTCTGAATATTCTGATTGCAGTACAGACACCGCCGTACGGTTTTGCGCTCTTCTATCTGAAAGGTATCGCACCGGCAGGTATCGGCATGGGCGAAATCTATCGTTCGGTAACGCCTTTTGTGCTGATCAATGTGATGGTACTGATCTTGTGTATGGTGTTCCCGGATATCGTACTTTGGTTGCCTGGTATGGTGATGGATGGGTAAGTATCTGCTATCTGCCTAGCACGATGAGAAGCCGCTTCCTATGAAGCGGCTTCTTTGTTTTCAGCTTAACTGGCTCTTTCAGGTGCCCACACTCTTGAGCTTGCCCCGGTCTACATCACAGGTTTTTTTGTCGGATTACTTTTCTGCTCGTGGCCGATGACAAACAAACCGGCTCCAAGAATAATACCAGTCCCGACCAGAGTCAGTGTGTCCGGGTATTCACTGAACACCAGAAATCCTAAAAAAGTTGCGCTTACAATCTCAAGATACTGAAAGGGCGCCAGGGTACTGGCTGCTGAACGATGAAAAGCTACGTTAATCATCAGATAGCTGATGGCAGATACAGCTCCCAGTAGTGCCAAAAGAGGCAGGTGATTGCTTTGCAGATGACTCCAGTGCAGTACCGCTTCCTCTGTATGATTACCAGCAATAAGCAGTAAGCCAAGAAAGAGGATACCAGCGATGCCGGTTCCGGCCTGAATCTGCAGTGGCTGCAGATGGTCACGGCATTTGCGGATTACAATAAAGTGCAGAGCATAACAAAGTGCCGCCAGCATCGGCAGTACGGCGCTGAAGCCATACAGCTGCCAGTTAGGGCGAATCACTACCATAGCGCCGATCAGACCGACAATAGCGGCCAGATAGCGAACCCAGGGTGTACGTTCCTTTAGGATCAGCCCGGATAGGGCCATCAGTAATAAAGGCTCGATAAAGAAGAGGGCGATAGCATTGGCGACCGGAAGCTCCTTTAAAGACCACATCATAAAGGTAATTGCAGTACTGATCAGAACGCCTGCGATGCTTAATCTGATTTTCAGAGCCAAAGTTAATCTTCTGAGTGATCCCGCTCCTGCGGGGCTTTGTAGCAGAATTAGCATGACCAGAAGGGTCTGCAGCAGGGTTCGGATAAAGCTGACCTGAACCGGCCCTAAAGACTGCGTCAGAATTTTGGCCAGAACATCCACCGTGGGCACCAGTAGCATAGCCAGAATCATAATGATCAGGCCACTTTGGTTGTTTTGTTGATCATTGGGGTGCAGTAAGTAAGAGAGAAAAACTCGCATAGCCGTCTCAGGCTCCAGACAAGGGGTGAAGGTGTTAGCCGGATATTGGCCTTTGGTTGAGGCCCGTTGATGGGCTGACTCTTGTCGTCGATTTCAGCTTCTGATGAGCTGCTTAATAGTATTGTCTTATGGTTCCGGCAGTCTTTGTGCTGCCGTTTTACGGCTAACAGAGGTTATCTTTGGTGATGCCCTTTCGTCTGTTACGCAGAAGCGGCATAATACGCGCCTTTTACCGATGCGGACAAACAGGATTTCCTCCCGCCCGGCCGAATAATTAATCAACAAACTCAGGTTATTACATTGCTTACTACCGCTAATATCACCATGCAGTTCGGCGCAAAGCCGTTATTTGAAAACGTTTCCGTTAAATTTGGCGAGGGAAACCGTTACGGTCTGATCGGCGCCAATGGTTGCGGTAAATCCACCTTTATGAAGATTTTGGGTGGTGATCTTGAGCCAACAGCGGGCAATGTATCCAAAGATCCCAATGAGCGTATCGGTAAACTGAAGCAGGATCAGTTCGCCTACGAGCAGTACAGTGTCGTTGATACTGTCATCATGGGTAATACCGAGCTGTGGGCGGTTAAAGAAGAGCGCGATGCGATCTATTCAAAAGCGGAAATGACCGAAGAAGACGGTATTCGTGCTGGTGAGCTGGAAGGTGAGTTTGCCGAAATGGACGGCTACACCGCAGAATCCCGTGCCGGTGAACTTTTGCTGGGTGTGGGTATTCCTGTTGAACAACATTTTGGCCCGATGAGCGAGATCGCGCCGGGCTGGAAACTGCGTGTGCTGCTGGCACAGGTGCTATTTTCTGACCCTGATATTATGCTGCTGGACGAACCCACCAACAACCTGGATATCAACACCATTCGTTGGCTGGAAGGCGTTCTGAACGAACGTAACTGCACCATGATTATTATTTCGCACGATCGTCACTTTCTGAACTCTGTTTGTACCCATATGGCGGATCTGGACTACGGTGAACTGCGTCTGTATCCCGGCACGTACGATGAGTATATGACGGCGGCAACTCAGGTGCGTGAGCGCCAGATGGCGGATAACGCTAAGAAAAAAGCTCAGATTGCGGACCTTAAGGCCTTCGTCAGTCGTTTCTCGGCCAACGCGTCCAAGTCCAAGCAGGCGACCTCCCGCGCCAAGCAGATCGACAAAATTCAGCTGGATGATATCAAACCGTCCAGCCGTCAGAACCCGTTTATCCGCTTCGAGCAGGAGAAGAAACTGCACCGCCTGGCGCTGGAAGTGGAAGGTCTGTCAAAAAGCTTTGACGAAGAGCTGTTCTCTAACCTGAATCTGATGGTTGAAGTAGGCGAGCGTATTGCGATTATCGGCCCGAATGGTATCGGTAAATCGACGCTGCTGAAATGTCTGGTAGGTGATCTGGAACCAACTACAGGTATGTTGAAGTGGTCCGAAAACCACAAGTTGGGCTACTACGCTCAGGATCACGCGGCTGATTTTGAAGCCGGTGATACTCTGTTTGACTGGATGGCTCAGTGGGGACAGGAAGGCGATGACGAACAGATGATTCGCGGTACGCTGGGCCGTCTGCTGTTCTCCCAGAAGGATATCGACAAATCCGTTAAGGTGATCTCCGGTGGTGAACAGGGTCGTATGTTGTTCGGTAAGATCATGCTGCAGCGCCCGAATATTCTGCTGATGGATGAGCCCACCAACCACCTGGATATGGAATCCATTGAGTCTTTGAACCTGGCACTGGAAAACTACGAAGGCACGCTACTGTTTGTGTCTCACGACCGTGAGTTTGTATCGTCACTGGCAACCCGTATTATCGAGATTACCCCAACCGGTATCGTCGATTTCCACGGCACCTACGAAGACTATCTGACCAGTCAGGGTGTTAACTGATAGGTGATTGCAGGAATCAGATTGTCGTTTAAACGATTAATCAGTCCCTGATCCGATGCCGGTTTGTTTGCTCTGTTCTGAAAGGCAGTGCGTAACAGACCGGCATTTTTGTCGTGGTCTGTTATTCGTCTTGTTCTGTCCGCAGTGATCGTTAACCCAGGCCAATGAGCATATATCGAGTCTGTGGTTCTCTTTTACCGCTTTTTGATAGTGATAGCCCTCAGTTATGAGTTCATCAAAAAAAGCCCGCCTTGATCGTTTTATCAGCCAGATGCTGTTTAAGCGTGATCCGGCAAATCCGGTGAGTAAAAAACAGGTGCGCCTGTTATTGGCGCAAGGTCGGATTCGGGTGAACGGAAGGCCTGCAGAAAGTATCAGCCAGCCCATCGACTTTTTCAGCCGCATTGAACTGGACGGTGAGCTGTTGCAAAACAATCGCCCGCTTTATCTGATGCTGCATAAACCGGTGGGTGTGGTGACGGCGGTCACCGACGATGAGCACAAAACGGTGATCGACCTGATCGATCATCCTGCTAAAAATCAATTGCACTATGCGGGACGACTCGACCTGAATACCTCAGGGCTTTTATTGCTCACCAATGATGGTGACTGGTCGGCCGCCTTGACCCTGCCGGATAAAGAGGTTGAGAAGTGCTATGAGGTAGAGCTGGCGCGTCCGGCCAACGATGACTACGTGCAGGGTTTTGCTGACGGTATCTGGTTTGCTTATGAGGGTATAACGACCCGTCCGGCACGACTGGATATTCTGGATGATCATCATGCCCGCGTTTGGTTGACCGAGGGGCGCTATCATCAAGTAAAGCGGATGTTTGGTCACTTTCGTAATGAAGTGGTCAGGTTACACCGAAGCTCCTTGGGTTCTCTGCAACTTGACCCGACATTAAAGCCGGGTCAGTGGCGTGAGCTGAGATCAGAAGAGCTGGATGCCCTGAAAACCCAGGGAGCCGGTTACAGCGCTTCGTTTAATAGCCTTATTTAACGATTGATCAGAGTAGTCAGCTCATCAAAATGACGGATCACCTGATCGGCCTGATGGGCGTAGTCCGGTAGCTCTTCCGGTGCGAACAGGCAGGAGTGCATTCCGGCATTGTTGGCGGCCTCAATGTCATAACGAAAGTCTCCCACGTACATAATGTGCTCGGGCTTCAGACGCCACTCGCTGGCAATCATCAGTAGTGCCGTGGGATCTGGTTTTGCAGGAGCTTCTTCGCGGGTGATAATACGGGTGATCGGCATAGCATTATTACGGATTTTAATCTGAGCGGCTTCCTGAAAGTTGCGGGTCACAATCGCCATCGGATAGTTATTCTGATTCAGACAATCAACGAAGAGTTTGGCGCCGGGTATCCAGCTGGCCTGATGGGCATCATCCAGTTCGTGTTGTTCAATAATACTGTTTGCCCTGTCTTTAAGGTAAGGGTCCTGCAGTTGTGCCGTGAACGTCAGAATATCGTCTTCATCAGGGCAGTTCACCTGTTGACGTAGCCATTGGAAGTCCAGAGAGGAAGATACCAGTGTCCCGTCCAGATCAAAAATCACACCTTTAATATTTTTCATTCCGTTCTACCCTGCGAAAGTTTAGTTGGACTGAAAGCCAGATAATTCAATACGTTATATCAGTAAAACCGAGCCTTTTCACGTTGCAAAAATAATCTTAGACAGAAGAGGCTATCTGTGTATAATGAATTTGTCTGAAAGCAAGTCTGTATTTATGCACCATTTCGATGTCTTCAATTTAGTAAGTACCTCGTCCTGTTTTCCATAAGTAATAGCACGACTTCCAGCAAAACCGCTTCACTGTTGAAGCAAAAAAATTACTCTTGTATGACAGGAATTTAATCATGTCTAAAGTTACTGGCACTGTTAAATGGTTTAACGAATCTAAAGGTTTTGGCTTCATCGAGCAGGAAAGCGGCCCAGACGTATTCGCACACTTCTCTGCGATCGTTGGCAACGGTTTTAAAACCTTGCTGGAAGGCCAAAAGGTTGAGTTCAAAGTAACTCAAGGCCAAAAAGGCCCACAGGCTGAAGAAATCGTTGTACTGTAAGACATTCTTGTCTTAGGTATTACGGGCTCAAGCCTGGATCTGAAGCTTAATTCGTTAAGTCAAGATCAACAAAAAGCGAAGCTACGGCTTCGCTTTTTGCGTTTTTGTAAGTTTTTTTAAAGGTCAGTAAGGTATCGCAATGGGTATTTCAAAAGATAAGGTTGTTCAGTTTTACTACACGCTGAAAGATGAAGCTGGCCAGACACTGGAAAAAAATGTGGGTGCTGACCCGGTCGCTTATTTGCATGGCCATAAGAATATGATGCCCGGTGTTGAGAAAGCACTTGAAGGGCGTGAAGCGGGGGAAGAGTTCACGGTTACCCTACCTCCGGAAGAAACCTACGGTGTACGCCGTGAAAATAGTGAACAGCGCGTGCCGGTTAAGCATCTGATGGGGGCTAAGAAATGGAAGCCGGGTATGATGGCGGTTGTTCAGACTGAGCAGGGGCAGCGTCAGGTTACCGTTATTAAGGTCGGCAAGTTTATGGTCACGGTTGATACCAACCATCCGATGGCCGGTAAAACCCTGACCTTTGATATGATCGTCGCTGATGTTCGTGATGCAACATCGGAAGAGATTGCCCATGGTCACGCCCATGGCATTGGTGGTCACCACCACTGAGCATTCCGGCAAAGGGCTGTTGTATGGCAGCCCATGCTGTGCTGTTGGTTTTTATCTTTTCCGGCTTCCGCTGGCCTTTTCATCCGAGTGTGTTTAACCCTCGGGTTAAGATGGTGAGCGCCACTTTGAAGGCGAGTATCCTGTCCAGCGCTTAAAGGCCCGACAGAAGGCCGCTGTCTCCGAAAACCCCACCCGTTCGCTAACTTCGTTGACCCCAAGGTGCTCTGAACTCAGCAGCTTAATGGCAAGATCGCGGCGCAGCTGTTCTTTTAACTCCCGTAACGATGTCCCTTCTTCCGTAAGTTTCCGGCGTAATGTCCTGGGTGCAATATGGAGTTTGTCGCTAATCCAGTCAAGATCCGGAAGCTGATCAAAATCGAATTGCAGCAGTAGCATTCTGATTCTTGTTTTTAGTCGTTCATCCTGATCCGGGCGGTGCAGGATCATAGCGGGGGACTGATTCAGGAACTCGTTCAACTCCTCCTCACTACGTACAATGGGAAGCTGTAGATATCTTGGGTGCAGATAAAAGCCGCAGTGGCATACGTTGTACTCCAGCGTACCCGTGTACATCGCCGGATACTCTCTTGCATGGGGCGGAGGAGGGTATGAAAAGCAGGTGCGGCTGAAAGGTATCTGTTGCCCGGTCAACCAGCTGGAGAAGCGTTGCCACATGAGAATAAGAAATTCCTGTAGCAGGTGATTGGGGTCTTTACAGGCGTCCTGTAATTGCAGGCGGAAAAATACCTGTGTCTGACCGGATTCTGTTATCTGTTCCGCATCCAGATGTGCATCAATATCCGGATAAACCGTGCTATAAAAGCGGGCGCTTTTTTTTAGCATGCCACCCAGTGTCCTGGCTTGTTGTGCCAGCTCTGCCATTAATGCGAATACCCCATTTTTACACACAGAGGGTGCCAGTCCCATAAACTCATCATGGGTTTCCCGCCAGACTGCTTTGATCAGATTACTCAGCTGCTGTTCGGTGATCAGTTGGTCCGGCTTTTGATACCAGTGCAACGGAATTCCTGCTTGTCGGAGTAATGTGTGTGCCGCAACACCCTGTGCCAAAGCACCGGTAATACAGGCGTGAATGTAGTGGTTGGCAATATAAGCCTTTTCTATTGAGCCCGGCTTTATGGCAGCCGGTAGCCTTGTGGCAGAGGGCATTCTGTTGATGTCTTATTATTGTTTTCAGGAAAGATGTGCTTCAACGCTATTACATTCCCGACCTAAGATCCAGCTGTCTGTCTGACTGAGCCGATTGTTTGGCCGTTTTGATCAATTAAATCGACCGGGTTCATCATTCTGTGCCCAAAAGATAAGCGATTAAATGGCCTTTGTTATCAATCGAGTTAGAAAACAATTTCAATAATAAAGTAAAACAGCCGGTGAGTATTTACGCTATGAATGCATCTGTTTCTTCTCAAAGTTCCTTGTCAGCTTCCGTTTATGGGGATGATGCCCCGCTTTTTGTTGAGATGGTTCAGCGCTTTCTGCAACAAAAAGTTGAGCCCTATTTCGAGCAGTGGGAAGCTGAGCATCAGGTTCCACGCTCTCTTTGGAACACCTTTGGTGAAGCCGGTTTATTGGGAGTTGATCTGCCGGAGTCCTATGGCGGTGCCGGTACAGATTTCCCAATCAGCCAGCTGGTGTGTGAAGAGATCTCCCGTTATGGCTACGGCGGTGTTGGTAGTGGCTATAACATTCATGCCAATATTGTGATGCCCTATATTCTTCATATCGGCTCAGAAGCTCAGAGGCAGTATTGGTTGCCGAAAATGGCTTCCGGTGAGGTGCTGGGGGCCATTGCCATGACTGAGCCCGGTGCCGGTAGTGATCTGGCCGCTCTCAGAACCCGTGCTGAGAAGGTGTCCGGTGGTTGGAAGATAAATGGTTCTAAGATCTTTATCACCAATGGTCTGCTGGCGGATATGGTGATCGTATGTGCGAAAACAGACCCTCAGGCCGGTGCTAAGGGGGTATCTCTGTTTCTAGTGGATGCGAGCCTGCCGGGTTTCTCAAAGGGTAAGGGTATTCTCAAGATCGGCCAGCACTCCAGTGATACCGCCGAACTCTTTTTTGAAGACCTGATCGTACCGGAGGATGCTTTGCTGGGGGAGCTGAACAAGGGCTTCACCTATCTGATGCAGGAGCTGCCCCGTGAGCGTCTTGGGGTAGCGTCTCAGGCTCTGGGGGCGATGGAGGGGGCTCTACAGCTTACTCTGGATTATGTACAGGAAAGAAAAGCCTTTGGGCAGCGCATTGCAGACTTTCAGAACACCCGTTTTAAGCTGGCGGAGGTGAAGGCTCAGATTGAGTTGGGCCGGGCTTACTTTAATCAGTGTATGCAGCGCTACAGTGAAGGTGCGATGAGTGCCACGGATGCCGCGACCCTCAAGCTGATGCTGAGTGAGATGCAGTGTAAAACCATCGATGAATGCCTGCAGTTGTTCGGTGGCTATGGTTACACCACAGAATATCCCATCTCCCGATTCTATGTGGATGCCCGTATCCAAACGATTTATGCCGGTACCTCTGAAATTATGAAAGAGGTGATTGCCCGTTCTCTACTGGGTAAGTAAGCAGCAAGGGCGTTAGGCGCTCTGTGCAACCGGAAACAGCAATAATCAAAAATCCAATCAGAAATACAATAAACAAAAGGATTCTGCTATGTCTGCAATCGATCTGTCTCAGGTAGTGATTCTTGACGGTGCCCGTACTGCGATAGGGAGCTTTGGTGGCTCTCTGAGTTCGTTTTCTCCGGCAGAGTTGGGAACCCTCGCCGCGAAGGAAGCGATTAAACGCGCCGGAGTGCCAGCAGCGGATATCGACCACGCTGTATTTGGCCATATTATTACCACAGCCCCTCAGGACGTGTATCTGGCCCGGCATATCGCTTTGAACTCAGGCCTGCCGGTGGAGTCTGCCGCTTTGAATGTGAATCGTCTCTGTGGTTCTTCCGTGCAGTCCCTGATCTCAGCGGCACAGATGCTGGCAGCTGGTGATAGTCGTATCGCATTGGCCGGTGGTGCAGAAAGCATGAGTAAGGGGGCATATCTGCTGCCTAATATGCGCTTTGGTCAGCGCATGGGGGATGGTAAAACGTTGGATATGACGCTGGATATTCTGAGTGACCCGTTCGACAGCGGTCACATGGGTATCACGGCTGAAAATATTGCGGCCAGATACCGCTTCAGTCGTGATCAGCTGGATGAATTTGCTCTTACCAGCCATCAGCGGGCAAGTGCGGCGATTAAAGAGGGGCTGTTTGAATCTCAGATTGTGCCGGTTGAGATCAGAAAGCGTGGACAAACTCAGCTTTTTGCTACCGATGAGCATGTTCGTGGGGATATCACCGCTGAGGGTCTTGCCAGCCTGAAACCTGCTTTTAAGAAAGAGGGGCTGGTGACGGCAGGTAATGCTTCAGGTATCAACGATGGTGCTGCTGCAATGGTGCTGACGTCAGAGGCTGAAGCCACCCGTCGCGGCCTTAAGCCACGCGCACGTTTTATCAGCTATGCTTTTGCCGGTGTCGAGCCTGATGTGATGGGGCTGGGGCCGATTCCTGCGGTGAACCGCGCACTGGAGAAAGCAGGCTTAGAGGTGGCAGACCTTGATGTGATCGAGTCCAACGAAGCCTTTGCGGCTCAGGCGATGGCGGTCACGGAAACTCTGGGCTTTGATCCCGCCAAAGTGAACCCAAATGGTGGCGCTGTAGCCCATGGACACCCAGTGGGGGCAACCGGCTCTATGATTACTCTGAAAGCCCTCTATGAACTGGAACGCACCGGTGGGCGTTATGGCCTTATTACCATGTGCATCGGTGGTGGGCAGGGTGTCGCCCTGATCGTTGAAAATCTGAAGGGGCAGAGCTGATGGCTGAACTGCAAATCCGTCGGGTGGCCGTGATCGGTGCCGGTGTTATGGGGGCAGGGATTGCGGCTCAGGCGGCTAATGCCGGTGCTCAGGTGCTGCTGTTGGACCGACCATCTGAGGGTGACACTTTTGCTGAGCGTAGCCGGATTGCTGCTGACGCATTAGGGCGAATGATCAAAGATGGTTCTCGGGGGGCTCTGATGTCCTCCTGTGTGGCTGACCGTATCACGGTGGGCAATACGGAAGATCATTTTTCAGAGCTGGCTGGACAGGACTGGATTGTGGAAGCGGTTGTCGAGCGGCTGGATGTTAAACGGGCCCTGTATCAAAGAATTGATCAGGTTCGTTCTGCACATTGCATGGTTTCTTCGAATACATCCACTCTGCCGTTACAGCATCTGCTGGATGGGATGAGTGACGGTTTTCGTCAACACTTTGTGGTGACGCATTTTTTTAATCCACCACGCTATATGCGACTGGTGGAGTTTGTTTCTACTGATGAGACTTCGCAGGAAGGGCTGGCAACACTTAAGGCTTTCAACGATAAAGCGATGGGGAAAACCGTGATCACCTGCGCGGATCGCCCGGGGTTTATCGCTAATCGTCTGGGCGTCTACTGGATGCAGGTGGCGTTACAGGAAGCGGTCTCACTTGGATTAAACGTTCAGCAGGCTGATCAGGTTATGCAGCTTTGCGGTTTTCCGAAGACCGGAGTTTTCGGGCTTTGGGACTTGTGCGGTATCGATCTGATGCCGGAGGTTACTGCAAGTCTTAGTCGTCTGCTGCCGGAAGACGATGCCTTCCAGCGATATGCCCGTTCACCGGAGCTTATCAGCACCATGATCGAAAAGGGCTGGCATGGCCGCAAGGGCAAGGTCTTGCAGGGTTTTTACCGCCAAAGCATAAATGATCAGGGGCTGAAGCAGCGCCACCAGCTTAATTTGACGACTCTTGAGTATCAGGCGTTATCTGACACGACGGACTGGCCCAGCTTGCAATTGAAGAAAGGTGATCTTTCTGTGCTGGTGCAGACTGATGATAAAGGTGGTGAATATGCTCGGCGGGTATTGAGCCGTGTCATCGCTTATGCCGCCAGCCTTCTACCGGATGTCGCGGAGGATATCGACGCAATCGATACCGCTATGCGTTTGGGCTACAACTGGCGCTTTGGGCCTTTTGAACTAAGAGACCGGATCGGCGTGGAAATCTTTGATGCGCTGCTTCATGAGGAACAGAACCGTGATCCTAGTGCTTTTGCCGGAACTGCACTTTGGTTGCAATGGGCCGCTGAAGATCACAAACCCGGTTACTGTCAGATTGATGGGGTAACTCATCAGCTGACTTTAACCGAGGGGTATCAGTCCATTCACCGTGCTGAAGGTATTGTTCACTGGTCGGATCTGACCCAAGGACAACTGTTGATAGAAGGCCAGCTCAGCCGTCTCTGGCAGGTGGATAATGAGCTGCTTTGTTTCGAACTGTCCGCCCGAATTAACGCGCTAAGCACCACGTTGCTGGATGAGCTGGAAACCGCTTTGGATCGTGCGATGGGTGACAATAAGGCACTGCTTATCGCTAGTAGTGGCAGTGTCTTTGCCGCAGGAGCTGACCTGAAAGAGTTTGTTCAGCTGCAGGAAAACAAGGGGCTTGAGGGCTATATACGCCGGGGACAGGAGCTGTTTCAGCGTATCGAAGCCTCGTCTGTGCCCGTGGTGGCTGCCGTGGCTGGCAAAGCGCTTGGCGGAGGTGTGGAGCTGCTGATGCACTGCCATTATGTGCAGCTGGCCGCTGAAGCTCAGTTGGGGCTGGTGGAGGCTCAGGTTGGTATCGTTCCGGGGTGGGGCGGTTGTAAAAAGCTGCTGGCGAACAGCAGTCAGCTGTTGGGTGCTGATCAGGCGATTGAATATTGCTTTAGCACTCTGAAGTCAGCCCGCGTCAGTTACTCGGGATTGGAAGCGAAAGCTCTGGGCTTTGTCTCAGAGCGAAGCGCTGTAAGTATGAACCCGGACCGGTTGCTGGGAGATGCTATTACCGCGACCAGATCCCTAATCGGTAAAAGACGGGTCGCTGTTGATACAGATCCTCTGCCATTAATACCCTGGCAACCAGACGCTCCGTTGGCAGATGGCAGCTACCAGTCGACCCTGGAACAGGCGTTGTTGTCTCTGTTGAATAGTGCTGGCGCGGAAGGGTGGTATAACGCTTTCGATCAACTGGAGCTGGCTACAGATCAGGACCTGGCCCAGCACGCCGCTTGCGTTGCCCGGATGAAGCATCTGCTGGAAACCGGTAAGCCGCTAAAAAACTGATCTTACCTGCTGGTATGCCTGGGTTGTGATTTATGGCAGGCAGAGTTGTGCGGTTTTAATAAATATTAGGAAGGTTTTATTTAATCATGTTGGCCATTACGATCAATAATAACGACCGTTACGGCCATTGCTAGTAGTTTACAGGCGTTATTAACTAAGTAGCGCCTGTTCTTTAAAACTCAACTCTTAATAAAAACAGAACAAAAACAAAAATCTTAGAAGAGAGGTGTCGTATGACGACAATGGATATGGCTCAAGTGATTTCTCAGGCTACCCGTAACACTTTAGGTGCAGGCCTGGAGCGTTCGGCTCGTCGCAATAACAATAAAGTTGCCCTGCAGTATGCAGATAGATACTGGACATTTGCTGAATTCAATCTGGCGGTGAACCGAGTCGCTAACCAGTTGATTCGTTCTGGTCTGCAAAAAGGCGATCGCGTGGCTGCCTATGGTAAAAACTCAGATGCATATCTGCTGCTTTTTCTTGCCTGTGCTAAAGCAGGGTTGATCCATGTACCCGTGAATTTTGCTCTGGTAAAGGATGAGCTGCTCTATATTCTGAACCAGTCCGGCGCAAAAGCGCTTTTCTCTGACTCCAGCCTTAAAGCTCATATTGATGAAGTATACGGTCAGGCAGAACTAGCTCTGCATGGTAGCCTGCATGCAGCTGATCCTGCGACAGGTTCCGATGAAAAGCTGGATATTCTTGCGCTGGCTTTGGACAATTCCGTCAACTCAGAGGCACCGGATATCGAGCTCAGTGACAGTGATGTAGTGCAGATTCTCTATACTTCCGGCACTACCTCTGACCCTAAAGGGGCTATGCATACCCACCGTTCTTTGATGTCGGAATATAACAGCTGTATCAATCACCTTGATCTCTCATCGGATGATCGTGGCCTTGCCGCTCTGCCGCTTTACCACTCTGCGCAGATGCATGTCTTCAGTATGCCCGCCTTACTGCAGGGATCTTTTTCTTATCTGATCGATACGCCTACACCGGATCAGATCCTGCGCTTGCTGAAAGAGGAAAAACTAAACAGCTTTTTTGCGCCGCCAACGGTCTGGATCGCTCTGTTGCGCCATGACGACTTTGTGGATACTGAGTTACAACATCTGAAGAAGCTTTATTACGGTGCATCGATTATGCCTGAGCCCATTGTTCATGAGCTGGAGCAGCGCTTGCCCGAGTCTGGTCTGTACAACTGTTATGGGCAGAGCGAGATTGCCCCTCTGGCAACGGTTTTGACACCGGCTGAACATAAAGCGCGTCCAAGCTCTTGCGGTCGTCCTGTTTCTTCGGTTTGCACCCGTATTGTCGACCCTGTGACCGGTGAAGATTGTGCGCCGGGGCAGCAGGGAGAGCTGGTACATCAGTCGCCGCATCTGATGGTGGGCTACTGGAATAAGCCGGAAGAGACGGCTGAGGCGTTTAAAGATGGCTGGTTCCACTCCGGGGATCTGGGTATTCAGGACGAAGAGGGCTTTATCTATATCGTTGACCGCATCAAGGATGTGGTGAATACCGGTGGTGTTCTGGTGGCCAGCCGTGATGTTGAAGAAGCGCTCTATACCCACGCGTCCATTGCTGAGGTGGCCGTTATCGGGGTGCCGGATGAGAAATGGATCGAGGCAATTGCTGCTGTGGTGGTGCTGAAGCCTGGTGTAGAGGTGGATGAAACGATACTTATCCGACATGCTAAGGAACATCTGGCGGCTTTCAAGGTGCCAAAGCAGGTTCACTTTGTTGACCAGCTTCCGAAGAATACTGCAGGCAAACTGCTGAAACGCACGTTACGCGACCAGTTCGCTCAGATCGATTAGAAAGGATCGAAGCTTTGCCCGCCCTCCCTGTGAAGCAGGGAGGTTGTTACGCAAATAAGTAAAAAAACAAAAACAACAAAGGAAGACCCTATGCGTTTAAAACTGAAAAAAATATCTGCTGGTGTGCTCTCGGCTTTGGCTATATCTGCCGGTGCTCATGCTGCCGAAATATCGGATAACGAAGTTCGCATTGGCTATATTGCAGATATGTCTGGTACATACAGCCCCCTGGCAGGCCCTAATGGTCTGACTGCTGCAAAAATGGCCATTGCGGATTTTGGCGGTAAGGTTAACGGTAAGAAAATCACTATTGTTGCGGCGGATGATCAGAATAAGCCGGATATTGGAGCGAATAAGGTTCGCCAGTGGATCGATACCGATAATATTGACCTTGTGGCAGGTATGGTTTCTTCGGCGGTAACTATCGCGGTAAATAAGGTTGTGGAGTCAAAGGATAAGCTTTCTATTGTGTCCGGGTCTGCATCTTCATCGATAACCAATCAGTATTGCACACCGAATTCGGTCCACTATGTTTATGATACCTATGCTATGGCCCATGGCACCGGTGAAGCCGTTGTAAAAGAAGGTGGTGACAGCTGGTTCTTTTTGACCGCTGACTACGCCTTTGGTCATGCGATGGAAGGCGATGTCGCATCCGTTGTTAAAGGCAGTGGTGGTAAGGTGGTTGGCGCTGTACGACACCCTCTGGCCACCAGCGATTTCTCTTCCTTTATTTTGCAGGCTCAGGCTTCTGGTGCCAAGATTGTTGGTCTGGCTAATGCGGGTGCGGATACGATTAATGCACTGAAAACGGCGAAAGAATTTGGTGTGGTGGCATCGGGTCAGAAGTTAGCAGGTTTGTTGGTTTTTTTGCATGATGTGAAGAGTCTTGGCCTTGAAACCACGCAGGGATTGCAACTGACCACGGGCTTTTATTGGGATCGAACACCCGAAACGCGCACCTGGTCAAAACGCTTCTATAAAGAGACCGGCACCATGCCGACGATGGTACATGCAGGGGTTTACTCTTCAACCATGCACTATTTAAAAGCTGTCGAAAAGACGGGTACGGATGACTCCCAGACTGTTTTGAATGAGATGAAGAGAACACCGGTTAATGACTTTTTTGCCACTAACGGTCGTATCCGTGATGACGGGCGCATGATCCACGATATGTATCTAGCTGAAGTTAAAAAACCGTCAGAGTCAAAAGGAGAGTGGGACCTGTTCAAAATTCTGCGTACCATTCCGGCAGATCAGGCCTTCCGGCCGTTATCAGAGTCTAAGTGTCATTTAGTGGCTAAAGGCTGAGTGCCAGTAGCTAAAGGCTAAGTGCCATGATTTATTATTCGGTGCTGTAAGGCGAAGTTAACTCGTTAGTCCACCTCTTGTTATCATTTTTTTCTTGATAAAGCCCGGCTGCTACTGATTAGCCGTCGGGCTTTTTTCGCTTTCGAACTTAGAAAG
This sequence comes from Oceanospirillum sp., assembly GCF_048265165.1. Taxonomy (GTDB): domain Bacteria; phylum Pseudomonadota; class Gammaproteobacteria; order Pseudomonadales; family Halomonadaceae; genus Oceanospirillum. The sequence continues at coordinate 48,148 of NZ_JBLXCD010000001.1, forward strand.
GAATATTTCTTGCTTTAAAGATAAAGGCCCAAAAAGCGGCAAACCTCGTTACTGGCGCTGCTCTGGGTTCAGAGCAGCTGGTGGGTAATTTTCTTTGCCAGGGATATATCGCCCAAGTGTTTGGCCAGGTTGCTGACTTTGATCCATTTCCGGCTGCGTTGGTTATCTTCCGGCCAGTGTTTCAGTTCTTTACGCACCTTTAGCGGGTAGAGCGTCAGGTTGCGCTCCACCTGCTTGCTGAGGGAGCGGGTACGATGGCTGAAGCGCTGTTTGCGGCTGGCGCGACCCAGTACACCGGCTTCTTCGTAGGCTTCCAGCTGGGCTACATCCGAGTTGCTCAGCTTTTTCTCAGGCTTACCTGTTGGTACGATCCAGTGCTTGTGTTTACGTGATGTAATCAGGCAGATTTGTAACCCCTTCTTTTTGTGATAACGAATCGGCAATGCTGCAATCTTTGAACGTCCCTTTTTCTTAATCATAACTAACCCTGTAATTAGGTGTGCTTCAGAGCTTTTTCAGCTTACAGGCGATCTCTTGCCAGAGAGCCTCATAGGCCTGACCACCGGGTGAGCGAGGGGCAAAGCAACTGATAGGAGAGCGGTGCTCGCCCATTTTTTCGATATCTGTTGAAAAAGGTATCTGAGCGTCCAATAAGCGAGGGGTTGTATCCTGTAACCGTTCTATAGTGCTTTTATGCAGATGCTTCTGTCTCTGGACCATGGAAAAAAATGGATAAACCGTGCGCTCAGGCAGGTCATTTCTGTGAAAGAAATCCTGCAGTTGCTCAAAGGTTCTCTCGGAGAGTGTTGTCGGAATAACCGGGACGAGAATCATATTGACGGCATGGAACACGGCCTCACTCAGATAGCTCAGGGTTGGCGGGCAGTCCAGGATAATCAGGTCATATTCTTTCTTCAGCCCCTTCAGTACCCGCTTAAGGCGCTGTTCCCGTTTACCCTGATCACTGAGCAGGGCATCAAAATGCCGAAAAGACTCGTGGGCAGGAATAATATCCAGCCTGTCAAAGTCTGACGCCTTGATCTGTTTGAGTAGCTGCTCATAAGTTTTGAAGAAGCGCTTACCCCAGTTCTTTTTACTGGGACGTACCCGAAAATAAAAAGAGGAGGCGCCCTGGGAGTCCAGATCAATAAGCAGAGTGCGGTAGCCAGCCTGGGCCGCCAGGTAGGCAAGATTGACAGAGGAGGCTGTTTTGCCAACGCCGCCCTTGATGCTGTAACAGGCCAGTGTTTTCATTCGGATAACCTCCCTGTTTTAGATTTCCTTTGAACTGCAGTGGGTATCAGAGATTCAACACGCAGGCGAATATCATTGTCTAAAAAAGCTTCAAGCTGTAGGCCGATGTGGGCCCTCTCCTGTCGCTGTTTACTGTAAAGGGCGCTGTTGAGTGCATGAACTGCTGCTTCTGTATCTGCACTGGTGTTACGGCCTTTTAGGTATATTTCCAGATTTTCTCTTTGTACGCAGAGATCATTAAATCGGCCGAGATTATTTTGGAGTTGTTTAAGAGCTTTTAAAAGGGGACGGATCTCCTCTTTAGGGAACAGATCTGCAAAGAACTCCAGCAGGTAACGCAGTTTTTTGCAGGCCAGCCGTACTTCATGTACCTGCTCATCCGGCGAGTGGCCTGTTATATCGGCCGCATCCATACTTATAGCATTGTAGCGGCTGACAATCTGGCGGGAAGCCTGCTTTAGAATGGCTTTATGTCCTTTTCGGGGCGGCGATTGAGGACAGAGGGAGATGCGGGATTCGATCAACCCGATCTGACTCAGATACTCAGGTGAGTTGAGTCGCTGAGCCAGCATTTTCTGTTCTTTCTGACGTTCACCGGCGATATCCCGGAATAGTTTTCCTAATCCGATATGGAAGTGTGCAGGGACCAGGCTGAGGTAGTAGTCTTCTGATTCAAGGCAGACGTCAAGATCCCTTAAACGACCGGTCGTCTGGGCTATCTGGGTTAACTGTTTTTTAAACCACTGACTCTCATCCCGACCAATACTTTGTTTCATCTGGGTAAAGAGAGCACGCAACCGGCGTAAGGCAACCCGGTATTGATGCAGGAACCCCGTATCCCAATCCCGAATAATACCTTCTTCGTTGCAGCGAACATTTTTCCAGAGCGTGCTTGCAATGATGGCAACCGCATCACAACTGTCCAGCTCCGGTGTCAGTGCAATACGTGGCCGTGCACTGTATGAACTGGGCTTTATGCCCAGGAGCCTGAGGCTGTTAAGGAAGATATGGTGCTCAAGTTCGTCAGGCTTGCTGTGGAGGACAATATTCAGGCACCGCCGGTATTCTTTGTCGTAGCCCCGCAGACCTTTAAGCTCAACCATGGTGCCATAACCCGTCAAAATGACACTCAGGTCGCACACTTTTTTCAGGTCTTTGTTGCGTACAGCATAGTGGCAAAACTCTACTTCGAGTTCAGCCATCGGAAACAAGCGGCGTCCCTTGGTGAGCTTCTGTATTGACTGCTTGAGGGTCGGGTGGATTAGGTTTTTGGCAAAAACGGGAGGATTTTCACCGTCGAAAAAAGTTAATCCTGAGTCATCTACTCTGAGAATAAGACCTTTATTATTACTGGCCAGCAACTGTTTTCTGTGCCAGAGGTGCCACTCAAAGTCATCGTAAAAGCTTAGGGTTTCGTGCCGGATCTGCATCGGCTCCAGTGTAAATTTTTGCTGGTACTTATCCAACAGGCGTTCGGTGGAGTCACTGTCTTTAATCAGCCAGCGAGAGTGCGCTGTCATCTTGGCTACTTCCCTTTGGTGAGTGTAATACGTCCGTCAAGGTAGGCTTGTATCAAGCCCTCAATAAGTTTCTGAATACTGGAGTCCTCTTCAATGGCCCGTATTTTTAAAGCCTTGAGAGTTTGTTGGTCGAGACGTAGGGAGGTGTTTTTCTTTTTTCGTTCAGAGTTTGCCGAAAGTTCCGTTTCTATAGTTGTAGCTGTCATAAAGCGATCCCTTGCCATGTAAGAATGATGGTATGACGTCATTCAGTATCACTGATTCTCTACCTGAATTTCAAATGACAATATTATGACACTGTTTTTTACAAAGGGTTTGATCAGCGTTGTTCCTTGAGCTGATGCATGAAAAGAGGGGTGATGTTTTTTATTTTTATGAGAAAAGGTATCATTCTCTTTTTGCCGTGAGAGCGGCCTGAGTCATTAAAAGGATGGAATCATGGTTAATTTGTTACAGATGGGTGCTTTACGTGTTGTATGGGTATTGGCTTTTACACTTTGTTCCGGTGCCAGTTATGCCGCCAGTATTGCTGATGATGTGCGTGATGTGGTTGAGGAGAATATTGCAGCGACCCAGAGTGAAGACATGACACGAATGATGAAAACGATCCATAGCTCATCCCCAAGCTATCAGGCAACAATGCAGCAGGTTCCAGCGCTGTTTCAGCAATACGATCTTGAATATGAGTTAACCGGTTACGACTTTGTGGGTGTTACCGGCGAGTTCGCCGTAGTCAAAGTAAGTCAAATTACCCGGAAGGTGGGTGGTTCGGCGGCATTCAATGATAATGAATTAGAGCTGCTACAGGCATTCAGGAAAGAAAACGGTCAGTGGAAGTTCTGGTCACAGTCTGTGCTAAATATGAATTTCTTTGGACAGTAACATCTGCTGATACAGAGCTTTTTATCGGGAGGAGGGTATCGTCCGGTTTCTCCGTGTTGATGAGCTCTTTCTGAATAGCAGCTTCCTTGGGGAAGCTGTTTTTTTTGCCTCCCTTCTGGAATATCGTCAGCGGTGCTAGTTGCTGTCTGTGGTTGTTTCTTTCTCTGAAGCTTCGGTTTCGACTTCCATTTTGGCACGTTCTGCTTTTGATATATAGCGAGGTTTATTGCAGCCACCGCTTTCAAAAGCTTTTTTACTTTTAGCGCGTTTGCTTTTTTTGCTCAAAATCTGGTTGATCTTTTTCTTACGGTTCATGGTTTTTCACTGTTGTGTGGTGATATTTTTATAATGTGCAAAATAAAACCCCGATACATAAGTACCGGGGTTTTGGGGAAATAGTTCAGAGGGGTGGGAATATACCCACCCAACGGAATTACTTCTTAGCGTTACGCTCTTTAACTTCAGCAATAACCTTCTCAGCAACATTTGCTGGGCAAGGCATGTAGTGGCTGAACTCCATAGAGAACTGACCACGACCTGAAGTAATGGTACGCAGGTGACCAATGTAGCCGAACATTTCGGACAGAGGTACGTCTGCTTTGATGCGTACGCCAGTAGTACCTGGCTCCTGATCTTTGATCATGCCGCGACGACGGTTAAGGTCACCGATTACATCACCTACGTTGTCATCAGGTGTGAACACGTCAACCTTCATGATAGGCTCGATCAGCTGAGGAGAAGCCTTAGGAATAGACTGACGGAATGCGCCTTTAGCGGCGATTTCGAAGGCTACTGCAGAGGAGTCAACGGCGTGGAAGCCACCGTCGTACAGTTCAACCTCAACGTCCAGTACCGGGAAGCCAGCCAGAACACCTTGATCCATCATGCCTTTGAAGCCTTTCTCAATGGCAGGGAAGAATTCTTTAGGTACGTTACCGCCAACAACTACAGAGTTGAATACGAAACCGGAACCTGGCTCACCTGGTTTGATACGGTAGTCGATCTTACCAAACTGACCGGAACCACCAGACTGTTTCTTGTGCGTGTAGCTGTCTTCTATAGGCGCCGTGATCGTTTCACGGTAAGCAACCTGAGGCTGACCCACTTCCAGTTCGATACCGAAAGTACGCTTCAGAATGTCAACTTTAATATCCAGGTGCAGCTCGCCCATACCTTTCAGGATGGTTTCACCGGAGTCTTCATCAGTCTCAACCTGGAAAGATGGATCTTCAGCGATCATCTTGCCTAGTGCAACACCCAGTTTTTCAGAAGAACCTTTGTCCTTAGGAGCAACTGCGATAGAGATTACCGGATCAGGGAAAATCATCGCTTCAAGAGTACATTCGTGCTTAACATCACACAGAGTGTGACCAGTCTGAACGTTCTTCATACCAACAACTGCGATGATATCACCAGCCTGAGCTTCGCTTAATTCATTACGCTCATCAGCCTGCATCTCAACCATACGGCCGATACGTTCAGTTTTACCGGTTGCAGAGTTCAGGATGGTGTCACCCTTCTTCAGCCTACCAGAGTAGATACGTACGAAGGTCAGGGCACCAAAACGGTCATCCATGATCTTGAACGCCAGGGCGCGGAAAGGCTCTTCGGTAGAAACGGTTGCCACCTCACCGGTAGGCTCACCTGTTTCAGGGTCAGTCAGAGGCTGAGGGTCAACTTCAGTTGGGGACGGCAGGTAGTCAACAACCCCATCCAGAACCAGCTGCATACCTTTGTTCTTAAAGGCAGAACCACAGAAAGTAGGGAAGAATGCCAGGTCACGAGTACCTTTACGGATACAACGCTTCAGGTCTGCTTCAGAAGGCATTTCACCTTCCATGTAAGCTTCCATCAGGTCGTCGTCCATTTCTACAGCGGTTTCAACCAGTGCTTCGTGGTATTCTTCAACCTTGTCGACCATGTCCGCAGGAACGTCAGTGATTTCATACTTCTCAGCATCACCGGAGTCGTCCCAGATATAGGCTTTCTTGGTCAGAACATCAACTACACCGGTGAACTCATCTTCGATACCGATTGGCAGTGTCATAACCAGTGGGTTTGCGGCCAGTACGTTTTTCACCTGATCCACAACGCGATAGAAGTCTGCACCCATACGGTCCAGCTTATTGACGAAGATCAGACGGGCTACTTCAGATTCGTTCGCATAGCGCCAGTTGGTTTCAGACTGAGGCTCAACACCACCGGAGCCACAGAATACACCGATACCGCCATCCAGTACTTTCAGGGAACGATATACTTCAACGGTGAAATCAACGTGCCCAGGAGTGTCAATAACGTTGAAGCGGTGGTTTTTCCAGAAGCAGCTTACTGCTGCGGACTGAATGGTAATACCACGCTCAGCTTCCTGCTCCATAAAGTCAGTGGTAGATTCACCATCGTGAACCTCACCGATTTTATGAATCTTACCGGTCAGCTTAAGGATACGTTCTGTGGTAGTGGTTTTACCGGCATCAACGTGAGCAAAAATACCAATATTACGATAGTGATCTAAGTTTGACATGTTTCTACGCTATACAGTCAGGGTTAATTTGCGCACTGGCGCCTCAGAAGAGTCATTCTGACCCGCTTCAATCGGCCACCGCGCGTTCAATCAGATTTGATTTGCGCGCAAGTATAGCAAAAGTACTTCAAGAAAATAGACCACGGCTTTAAAAAATCCCCCTTTTTTCATCTAATGCATCCGGCTTTAGTGCTCATATTGGCTTTTGGGGTGAGGTTTGCTAATTCCCTGATGGATAAAGGCTTGCTTTAAAATAGGTTCTTTATTTGTTGAACAGGTTTTCTTGTATCTCTGTATTTTTAGATTTAGCAGGATAGAATCCGGAGCTGTTTATTTATCCGGGACTCTTTTACTTTTCGCCTGAGGCGAATTTCCCGCTCAGCTGCTTTCGAGGTCAATGTGCAAAATTCGCCACGGGTCCTGAAGGATCACCGCTCCGCTCTGGTCATGGGGGCCGGGCTTATCCTGATATCAGAGTTATTTTTGGTTCTGTCCGGTATGGTGGTAAAACTTATCTCTGATGATGTACCCGTGCAGATGATTGTTTTTTTTCGCAATGCACTCGGTCTTGTAATCCTTACTCCCTGGTTGGTCAATAATGGCTTCGGTGCGATAAAAACAAATCGCCTCAGGCTACACCTGATGCGGGCTGTTGTCGGGGTTACCGCGATGACCTGCCTTTTTTACTCCTGGGGTTATCTGCCGCTGGCTCAGGCTGCGCTTTTAAAACAAACAGCTCCTTTCTTTATTCCCGTTATCGCTTTTTTCTGGCTAGGGGAGCGCATTCCTGTGATTGTAAAACTGGCCATTCTGATCGGTTTTTCCGGGACGTTTCTGGTTTTAAATCCAGGGAGTGGACAGTTAAACACTGCTGTGTTGATCGCTCTGGGAGGTGCTGCTCTGGGAGGACTTGCTAAGGTGACGATTCGTCGAATGCGTTCGACAGAACCTGCGGGGCGCATTGTGTTCTATTTTGCCTTTTTCAGTGCCATTTTGTCTTTTATTCCTGCGGTTATGGTCTGGCAACCCATAGGCTGGCAGAGTTTGGCCTGGCTGTTTTTGGTTGCAGGTACCTCAACCTTGGCTCAGCTCTTTCTGAGCAAGGCTTATGGGTTAGCTCCTGCTGGACAATTAGGCCCTTTTACCTACGGATCGGTTGCGTTTGCTGCTCTGATGGGTTGGTGGTTATGGGGTGAGGTGCTGTCCCTGAGTACATGGCTGGGAATTCTGTTAATTACTGGCGGAGGTATTCTGGCGATGCGAGGTAAAATCATGGTGAAATCGACTAAATAATCAGAGTTTTTATGCGGAAAAGTCTGGGTTTTCTTTCGTTGTTGGCAATTTTATTGCTCTAGGTTGCTATTTGTAGTTTTGCTGGTATAAAAGGCCACTTTTCGACTGAAAAGGCAGGCCTTTTTTATTGTGCAGGCCATAATTACTAGAGTAAAAGTAGCAGAGGTTTGTTTTGGATAAGCAGTTAAAGCCATTTGATGTGCTTGGTTTAGGTTTTATGACTTTCGCCTTCTTTTTGGGGGCGGGTAATATTATTTTCCCGACGATGGCGGGTATGTTAGCGGGGGAGCAGGCGGTATCTACTATGCTTGGTTTTCTGCTGACGGCGGTAGGGCTGCCTCTGCTGGGGTTATTTGCGGTGGCGAAAGCAGGTGGTGGTATTTCTGATATGACCCGAATGTTGCACCCGGCAATCGGTGTTTTTATCTCGGTGGCTATTTTTATCATTATTGGCCCTCTTATTGCCGCACCTCGTACGGGGCTGGTGGCGTTCGAGCTGGGTGTTAAACCTTTTGGTGAAAATCCGGTTATCAGTCAGTTTGCTTATTCACTGATGTTCTTTGCGCTGGCTACGGTTTTGGCGTTGTTCCCCGGTAAGCTGATGGACTCTGTGGGTAAAATTCTGACTCCGCTTCTGATTGTGTTACTTGTAGCTTTGTCGGTTGCGGTCTTGACGGCGTCGGGTGGACAGGTACTACCAACGGATGCGGCGTATCTGGAAGCGCCTTTTGCAAAAGGGATATTGGATGGTTACAGCACCATGGATGCGCTGGCCTCCATTATGTTCGGTATGTTGATTGTTGACCTATTGAATAAAAAAGGGGTTAGGGATCGTTCGCGCCAGTATCGCTACTTGGTGATTGCAGCTTTGATCGCTGCGGGAGGACTGGCTTTTGTTTATGTCTCTCTTTTCTTTTTAGGTGCAGGTTTTGGCGTGCCGGGTGCAACTTCCGGTGGCGTTATTTTGACTACTTTTGTTGAACAGCAGTTTGGTACTCTGGGGCTGGTTGTTCTTTCCGGCGTGATTACACTGGCTTGTATGACGACAGCAGTGGGCTTGCTAAGTGCCTGCTCAGATTACTTTTCTCAGCTGACACCTATCCCTTATGCTGGATACGTGATTATCAATGCTGTTTTCTGCATCATGATGGCAAACCTTGAGCTCGGTGTGCTGATCGAGTTGAGTATTCCGGTTCTGGTTTCTGTTTATCCAATTGCCGTGGCTTTGATGTTATTCAGTGTTTTCTCTGGCTTTATTGGCTACAAAAAGCCTGCTCTGGCCTTAACGCTGTCGGTATCATTGTTTTTTGGGGTTTTGGAAGGTCTGAAAGCCGCAGGTGTAAACCTGCCGGATATGAGTTTTATGCCACTTTATAAATTGGGTCTTGCCTGGGTGCTGCCAACGATTCTGGTATTAGCGTTCTTTATGCTGGTAGGACGTGTAAAGCCACAAACTGCAGCATCCTGATGCAGAGTACCTAAAGCACTTTACCCTGATATAAATAGAATCAGACGAAAGCCTACGGATTAATTTCCGTGGGCTTTTTTTGTGTTCTCACTTTGAGATTGAAGACATCAGTTTAATTCATTTCTATTGATGCGTTTATTCGCTTATTGTGATTTCTCTAATAATAAGAGGAATTTATGATGAGTCAGCAGCCAGGGTTAAAGATCAGGCGTCTACAGGTTTTATTAGCCGGGGTCTTCAGTCAGGTTATCTGTATTGGTATTGCCCGTTTTTCTTATACCCCTTTGCTACCGGTCATGCAGGAGCAGAGTTGGTTGGGAGATATTGAAGGAGGCTGGCTGGCGGCTGTGAACTATGCCGGATATATGGCCGGGGCTCTGCTGGCTGCTTCACTGAGTGATCTTAATGTGAAGGACAGGCTATATCGAATCGGTTTGGTTTTAGCTGTTGTTACTACACTGCTGATGGCGGTGACAGAAAATTTCTGGCTCTGGGCTTTGCTGCGCTTTCTCTCCGGTCTGAGTAGTGCTGGTTCGATGTTGATCGCGTCTGCATTGATTCTGAACTGGCTGATTCGCCATGGACATCGCTCTGAACTGGGTATCCATTTTGCCGGTGTTGGTATTGGTATTATGGTAGCGGCTCTCTTTGTTGAGCTGATGCTGCAGCTGGGGCAAAACTGGCAGCAGCAATGGTTGTGGTTTGGTAGTCTGGCAATTGTTCTTGCTTTTCCTGCATGGCGCTGGCTGCCCCGACCTGCTTCTGTCAATGTTTCAGGGAGCAGTACACCGATAAAAGATATGCCTCCTACCCGAAAGTTTATGTGGTTGATGCTAACGGCTTACTTCTGCGCAGGTTATGGTTATGTGATCAGCGCAACTTTCATTGTTACCATTGTTGAGCGTATTCCTGCCCTCAGTGGCATGGGGGCAATGACGTTTGCTGTGGTAGGACTGGCAGCGGCTCCTGCGGTAATGAACTGGGATCTGATTGCCCGACGGATTGGTTATCTTAACGCTTTGCTAATGGCGTACAGTCTGCAGATTGTCGGTATTATTTTGCCAACGTTCTTCCACTCCCTTGAAGTCGCTCTGTTTAGTGCGCTTCTGTTTGGTGGCACCTTTATTGGTTGTGTGAGTCTGGTTTTGACCATGGCCGGACGGCTTTATCCATCAAAGCCCGCCAAACTGATGGGTAAAATGACGATCTCATATGGGGCTGCTCAGATGATTGCACCTGCTCTGACCGGTATTCTGGCAGAAAAAACAGGGCATTATGATCTTGGGCTCTGGCTGGCGGGTGGTTTTGTAGCGGTGGGCACCGTGCTTATTTTCTGGCTGAAAATGACGGACCCTACCGCTCAGGCATTAGACGATGAGGGCAAGCTGCAAACGGCATAGGCCGTTTGCAGGTTTGTCTTTGGGTTGATAGTTCTTTGCTTGAAAAAATCAGGTAATTAAGGCTTTTAATATCATGCGTATTCTTGGGGCTGCATTTTCCGGGGCGTTTCTGCCTATGCTCTCGGCCAGCTCACGTTGCTCATCTGCTGATAGAGATTGGCGGCATTCCTGAAGCCATTGTATGCCAATATACCTTTCGTGAAGGCAGTCATAGGCAACCGCAAGATAGGGAAGGGCCTGAGGGTTTTTGTTGCTCATCCAAAGATCCAGGGCGCTTTCTTTCAGAAACCAGAACTGGCCGTCTCTTAGCAGTTGGTTTAAATAGCCTGCGATGATCATAGTTTTCTCGTTATATCTGATGTGGGTTCTTACATTCTGGTAAAGGCCTGTTAACTTGTCACGTAGCAGAAACTGACCGATTCTGACTGGCATTTTTATTCCATAGTGTCGCTTCGTTAAAGCTGCTAGCATTTCACTTCTTTATAATGCGCAGGATGTCTACTTTGCTTTCGTTATTAGTATCCGGGTTGCGGCTTATCGGTCTGTATTTTGTTTCCCTATCGGTATTTTTAATTATGCTGCTCGGGGTTACTTCAACTCAGGCTGATGCATCGGTTGCTGCTGGTGAAGTAGATGCAAAATTTGGTTGGCTTGATGATCCTTCAGGAGATTTATCGCTTCAGCAGGCTATTAACCGGTTTGAACACAATGGCTTTAAGCCTATTGGTGGCTCTTTAAGTCGGGGCTATACACTGTCTGATTCCTGGCTAAGCCTTACGTTGACAGCCTCTGAGCTGAGCGATTTTGACTATCTGTGGATGGAGCCATCGCAGCTGAATGAAGTCGATGTGTACTACCAGGCAGGGGTTAATGCTTCAGAGGCTCGAAGCTATCAGAAGTTATCTCTGGGGGATCATGGCGATGGGGCTGAAAAGCCCTATCTTCATTTCCGTATGCTATTCCCGTTAAAAAGCATTCGTTCGTATTTGCAGTACCCGGGCTTTCAGGCCCTGGGTGAATACCAGGTCTTTATCCGGGTCAGAACGAATAGTGCTCATACATTAAATGGTCGTTTGCTGACGGATTCGGCAATGGTCAGGAATAGTAATCTTTATCTTTTTTTCTATGCGGGATTCACTACGGTCACATTTATTTTGGCCGCATTCTCTATCTTTGTTGCTTACCGGTTGAGAGATCGGGTTTATTTTTGGTATGCCCTTTATCTGGTCACTATTATGGTGGTTTATCTGCCGATCAGTGGTGTCCTTTTTGTCGTCTTTGAGCATGCACCGCCGTACCTGTCTGACCTTTTTAGCGGCGCCGGAACAGGCCTCAGCTTTTTTTGCTTCAGTGTGTTGAGCCTGTATCTGCTGGCCAATGGCCGCCCTGTTCATCCATGGCTTAAGTTATACCTGCAGTTTACCGCCGCTGCAGGGCTTGTTCAGGCGCTACTGTCCCCTTTTGATGCTTATGTTTATGTTGCAGAGTTCGTTGCTCTGAATGCTGTAGCTTTTTCTTTCATTCTGCTGATAAGTTTTGGTGTGCGTGTAAGAAATGGTTCGACTGGTGATCGCTTTGTATTTCTGGCTCTTTTTCTCTCTGTGGTCGGTATTGTTATCAACTTCAGTCGATTGCTCGGCTGGATACCGGAAAATATTTTTACTATCCACGCGTTTCAGTTCTCTTCTTTACTGCACATGCTGTTACTTAACCAGGCTTTTGCTGAACGGGTTATGTCTGCCGAGAAGGACGCCGTGAAATCTGCCCAGTTATCTGAGTTACGCGCTAAGGATATGGCAGCAGGTATGAATCAGGAGCTGATAAAGGTACTGGATCAGGAGAAAATCCTTCGGCTTGAGCAGGAACGCTTTATCGATATGATCTCCCATGAGTACAGGACGCCTCTTTCAATTTTGAAAACCAATTTAGAAATTTTGGAGTTGAAAGAAAAACCTGACTGGACCGGTCGTCATAATCTGCATGTGATGCAGCAGGCTACAGAGCGGTTGCAGGAGGTTTTTGATAAGACGATTAAAGGTGCCAGCTGGAAGCAGGCATTGGAGCGCCTGCATGAGCATAAAGAACTGGTCTCTCTGATGGATCACTTTATGGATGAAGCTCATTTGATGTGGAGCGATATTCGTATCCAATATGATGCTCACGTTTCTCAAGTCTGGTACAAGAGTCTGGACACCTCTCTGATGAAAACGGTTGTGCTGAACCTGATTGATAATGCGCGGAAATATAGCTCAGACCCTTTTGCTATTCGTGTCATGCTGAGAGTATCACCGGATGAGAGTGCGCTGGTATTCAGTGTCAGAAATCCGGTGGCAGAGTCAGCAAGCCATCAGGATGTTGAGCTGACCAAGAAATACATCCGTGGTGCGAACAGTGCAGGGACCAGTGGTCTTGGACTAGGTCTGAATCTGGTAGAACAAATTGTGGCGGAACAAGGCGACCGGCTGGAGCTTGTTGAGACAGATAAGCTATTTGAAGCCCGGGTTTATCTGGAAGCGGAGATGGATCCGAATGAAAACTTGTCATCATTTGAAAATGGCAAAAAAAAGTCAGGCCCTGATAGCTAATGCTCAAAGGGTTGTGAATATTAACGTGTACAGCGCAGTCGTATTGTAAGGAGTGGGTGAGAGTGAAGGCTTTAAATGGATTATCTCAGCCGGTCTCTGTTGTTTTGGTTGAGGATGATCAGTCCCTGAGGGACAGTCTTGTGGAATATCTTGAGCTTAAAGGACTGACTGTTGAGGGTACAGGTACGGCGGCAGGGTTTTATAGTCTGTTGGAGCGGCGGAGCTTTCAGGTCGCGATTATTGATCTCGGTCTGCCGGACGCTTCAGGGGAAGCCTTGGTGGATTTTGCCCGTAGCAGCAGTGACATGTCTTTAATTGTTATTACAGCGAATGATGGTCTGAATTCAAGAGTAAGTTGTTACCGGGCGGGGGCGGACCTGTTTATGGGGAAGCCGGTTCAGGGGTGCGAGCTTGCCGCTGCAATTCTGAGTCTGGCTGAGCGCCAGGTCAGTCGTGTTACTTCTGAGTCAGGCGCGCCGACAGTCTCGGCGGGTTGGCAGTTGAACAGTAGGAGCTGGTCCTTGGTGACGCCTGCTTCGGAAGAGATTGATTGTACGGTGAAGGAGTATCGGCTGCTGTATATGCTGGCAGAAACACCTTCTGAACCGGTGCGGCGTCCCAAGCTGTTACAGACCCTGTACGGTCGCGATGATGAAAGTGCTCAGCGTGCACTGGATACGCTTGTGCGGCGGTTGCGGAAGAAAATTCAGCGTTATCATGATGATGAATCGATTCCGATCCGAACCGTTTACAGTGTAGGGTATCTCTTTGCAGACCAGATCGTGGTTAACGCAGTCCAGTAGCCGGTTACCCGGTGACTGAAGGCTGCATTCCAGAGCCTATACCGGTAGGGATGTCATCCGTTCCAAATGCCATTCTGCTTGTTTGACCGGTAGTCTTTGCGCCAGACTAGCAGGGTTTTAAGCTGTGAAAAATGTTCGGGCAGCTCAAATTACTGAATGCTGGGCCGATAGCAGTACCTGAAAAATTCTGGCTCACCCCTGGGATGGTAAATACTAATGGAGGAGTTGTTTATGCCGACGTCCGTTCTGCAGCCCTCGGCTGCTTTTTTACAGAAAATGCTTCGTTTTCCATTATGGCAAGCCCCTATGGCGGGATCTCAGGACAGTGTATTAGCGATTGCTGTGAGTGATGCTGGCGGTTTAGGGGCGATTCCATGCGCTATGCTCTCTCCAGAACAGGTTCGTAGTGCATTGGCTCTGGTGAAGGAGAAAACAAAGCGGCCTGTTAATGTGAATTTCTTTTGCCATAACCCACCTGAATCCAATGAGACAGAGCAGGCTGCCTGGCTGGAAGCACTGCAGCCTTATTACGCTGAAATGGGGCTTGATCCTTTAGCCGTACCAGCAGGCTCTGGCCGTCAGCCTTTTTCAGAGGCTTACCTTGAGGCGATCAGACCCTATCAACCCGAGGTGGTCAGTTTTCATTTTGGGTTACCGGATCAGGCGTTAATCGCAGAGATTAAAGCCTGGGGCGGATTGATTGCTTCCACCGCAACCACGGTTGAAGAGGGTATATGGCTTCAGGAGAGGGGGGCTGATTTTGTGATTGCTCAGGGTCTGGAGGCCGGGGGGCATCGGGGACACTTTCTTACAGCAGACCTTGAGTGTCAGTTACCGGTACGGTTTTTGGTGACGGAGTTGGTGTCGAAGGTTGACCTGCCGATGATTGCTGCCGGTGGGATCGCCACTGGGGATGATATCGCTGAGCTGCTGAGCCTTGGCGCTTCTGCGGTACAGTTAGGGACGGCCTTTTTATTGACACCGGAAGCCAAAACCACAGATTTACACCGTCAGGCGCTGAAAAGTGATCTGGTTGATAAGACTTCTGTTACCAACCTGTTTTCCGGAAGACCGGCCCGGGGTATGGTGAACCGTCTGATGGAAGAGCTGGGGCCAATCTCACCTCAGGCTCCGGCATTTCCCCTGGCTTCCCAGGCGATTGCACCCTTGCGGGCAGCGGCAGAGCAACAGGGGCGATGGGATTTCTCACCTCTATGGTGCGGAGAGTCTGCAGGTAAATGCCGTGAGCTTCCTGTGGCAGAGTTAATTCATTGGTTAACGGCTAAGTTATAATCCGATACCTAAGAACTGATCGCCAGCTTTGGGCTAATTAAAGCCGGCGATCAGGTTTCGAATAGGACGAGCTACCGAGTACATTGTGGGCAGTCTTTCTTCTGTAGTCTTGGGCGTATTTTAGCAAATGAGTGATATAGCCGGTCAAAAACGGGTTTAAGAAATGGCCAGCCGGTAGGTGCCATAAGCCAGCCAAGCCCGATCTCTTGATAAATGCGCCGGGAAGCATCCATGGCCGTCCACCAATTTCCTTCATTGTCCTGCAGGTGCAGCTCAGCCATTAGCTGTTTAGTCTGCTTACCCGTTGGGCCTGGGTCAAAACCATCCTGACTGATATCAACAAACGCCAGTGATAAGTCTTTACGCCGACAGCGAGCCTGTAACCAGCGAACCTCTTTTCTACATAGCGGGCAAGCGCCGTCATAGTAGAGTGTCAGTTTTTTATCCGTGAGCTTTTTTTTACTCATTGTTTCTACCTGCTCTGCCTGTTGGTGGAAAATGGACTGTATTCTGTTCCTGTTTTACGCAAATGCCTTTCGACCGGTTTTTTGCACTTCTTGGCTACAGAGTTTTGATCTGTTGAGGCTATAGAGTTTACGTGTCTAGGGTATGGAGTTTTACGTGTCCAGGGTGTGGAGTGGTTTGCCAGCTTTTACCTGCTGATGTGGTTTTTATCGTTAAGTAAAAGGTTTTTTTAGGTGTATTATTTTAATATTGGTTTTATTTGACATGATTTTAGTCATTATTGCTTATTATCTTTAGCGACAATAGATGATCAAAATAACAACATTAACGCTAGAGTAGTGATCATGTCTTCTGATGTATTAACAAACACTGACCGTCCAGGCGTTTCTGGCCGATCTGTGCTGGAGGTGGAATCCCTCAATATGCCTTCTGCCCAGAAAGTACTGGGTCTATTAGCCGCCCTGATGATGGTTTTTGTCTGGTCGGGCTATTTTCTCTCCCTGCGGGCCGGAGCTGTCACTCCGGTCAGTACCTACGAAATTGCGTTGCTGCGTTTTGGTTTACCGGGATTAATCCTGCTACCGGTTTTTATCCGTAATTTTAAAGCTATTTGTCAGGTGCCCAGGCTGTATCTGGTTGGAATGCTGGTGGGTGGCGGATTGCCCTTTTTCTGGCTGGGTGCCATGGGGATGCAGGTCGGGCAGGTGGCTGAAGGCAGTACTCTGATCCCTGGGGTAGCCCCGCTATTTGTGACGATGATGGCGGTTCTGGTTTTCAATCAGCCCCTATCCGGATGGCGTCTTGGTGGTTTGTTACTGATTTTTGCCGGTGTTGTGGCATTTATTGGTAATTCAGTAACTGGTGATACGCACGTTGGGGCGGTGGTTCTTTTTCTGGCAGCCAGCTTTTTATGGGCTTTGTTTGCACTGTCAATTCGTCAATGTGGGCTTTCACCCCTAGTGGCCGCATCTGTGGTAGCGGTGCCAACAGGGTTGTTGCTTCTGATTGTGGGGGCTGTGATGCAGCCTGAGCTGGGTTGGTTTGACCTGTCGCTGAACCAGCAGCTTGGCCAAATTTTGGCTCAGGGCCTAGGTGCAGGGTTGGCATCCGGTTTATTATTTGCCTTTGCCATCAGTCGTTTGGGGGCTGAAGTAACTTCGGCAATTGGGTCTCTAACACCGGTAGCTGCTTCGGCTATTGCCTATGTCTGGTTTGGGGAGCAGGTTACACTGGTAATTGTTGCGGGGATCGCGTTGATTAGTCTGGGTGTGATTCTGGCCAGTGGGCTTGTAAAAGGGCGTATGACTGAATAACTTAAATGCTGATAATACAGCTTCTGGCTCGAAGCTGTATTATGGGGTTCCATGCGTCCTTTTGCTTATGGAAGCCGGATATTCATCTGAGATGTTTTAACGGTAACTCGGTGCATGTTTTAACCTGACGGAGCACAAAGCTGGTCCGAATGCTGGCAACGCCTTCGATACGGTTCAGCTCATTGAGTAGAAAATGTTCGTAGTAGGCCATATCCGGCATCACGACCTTGAGCATAAAGTCGGCATCACTGCCGGTAATCAGGGCGCACTCCAGTACTTCATCATAGTTTAGAATCTTCCTTTCAAATGCCTCCAGTCGTTCCGGTAGCTGACTGGCCAGGCATATCTGTACATAGATGGTCATATCCAGCCCCAGAGCACTCTGGCTAAGCAGTGTGACCTGCCGACTGATGATGCCAGCATCTTCCAGTAGTTTGACTCTTCTGGCGCAGGGTGACGGTGATAAGCCTACCTGTTCTGCCAGCTCCAGATTGCTGATATTGGCATTTTTCTGCAGGACTTCAAGAATTCTACGGTCGATCCGGTCAAACTGTTTCGTTTTGTGCATGATTAATGATCTTATTATTGTTTGTGTGGCAGTGCGCGAGACCTGGAGATCTGCTGTCTAGTTAGTTTTTATTGTTATAGGAGGTGGATTCTATAGGCTTTTCACTTGGTTTTCTTTTTTTTCGCTGGATTCATCTGGTTTTTGGATTTTCTATAACTAATTTGGGTTTTCTATAACTAATAGTAGAGGGTCGTATAAAGGTTTGAGCTGTATCATCAGCGGATGTGATATCTCCTGTTTTAATGGGTGCCCTTCTTTCGGGTCCGTTGTTTGAGAGCACGTGAATGCCTTTACACCAAAAAATTATCCGCTTTGCCAGAACCCTGCGTGGTTATGTACTGATCTCTATTATGGCGGTGTCCATTGTAGTCTTTCTCAGTGTCACTTTGACGGCTACCCTGCTTTATGAAGATGTCATTCATCGTCAGTCTGCCCAGACATCTGAGAGTATTGCCCAGAGTACTTTCAATAGTATGTTTCAGGTGATGCGCCAGGGCTGGACTCGTCAAGAACTGGAGGTTTTTCTCTCAGAAACCAAGGCCGCTTATGCCAATACACCTTTTGATATTGAAATTTATCGGGGGAGTAAAGTAGAAGCATTATTTGGTGTCATTGATCAACCGAATCCTGATGCTGCGATTCAGCAGGTTTTTCAGGATGGCTTGCATCATCTGAGCCAGACCGATCATACAACTCGCCGCCTTTTTCCATTGAAAGCCCGCACTGAATGCCTGCAGTGTCACCGCAATGCAAAACCGGGTGATGTGCTGGGTGTTATTGATATTCAGCAGGATATGAGCCCGATACGTGATGGTATTCGCCAGGGCTATATCACTCTTTTTATTATCGCCGCCATGGTGATTATGTTTGCTGCTCTGGGGATCTCTGCCTCAATCTCGGTACGTATCAAGCAGTCGATGGAGCGCTTCAAACATCAGCTGAAAGATGTGAATTCGGTAAAAGATTTTCGGGCGCTGGATACGAAAAAAGTTGATTTCTTTTTTGATGAATTTAATCAGGCGTTTTTCCATGTTAGCTCTCTGATGGAAAAGCTGAAAGATGTGGCCGTTGACAAGGATATTCTGGAGTTCGAGATCCGGCTGCTCAGTAAGTTTATTATTACTTCTGAGGTCGTTCGCGACTGGCGTGATTTCATTAAAGACCTGCTGGTCGATATTAATACCATTATTGAAGCGCATACTTTGGTCACTATTTTTCAGGTAGATGATGAAGGCTATGAGCTTGAAGTGTTCTGGTATCAGGATGTTACCGAAGCAACCCGAACGGCCTTTGAAGTGTTTCTACGCACGAATATTGAAAGTGATGAACACTTCCATAAAGGGGCTGTGATTCTGAGTATTGCTCATCACGTCGCTCACCCTGAACCTGAAACTCTGGATCTAAAACCTATTACACCAGAGGATATTGAACTACAGACTAAATCTTTGCTGCTGGAAGCACCTAAGATTGGTGGTGTTGTAGGGATTGGTGTGCAATCAGATCTGGCTCGGGACCCAATTCGTCATATTGTTATTGATGGCATTCTGACAACTCTGCTGAATTTGGTGGGTTCGGTTAAAGCGATCTATAAATACACACAGGATCTGGAGTTCTACGCTACCCGTGACCCTTTGACCAGTTTGCATAACCAACGAATGTTTAAGGAGCTTCTTGGGTACGAAGTGGGTCGGGCCAGCCGTCATAAAGAGAGCTTTGCGCTTTTAATGCTTGATCTGGATAACTTTAAGACGGTGAATGACAGATTTGGGCATGCCTATGGTGATCAGTTTCTGCAGGCTTTTGCCAGAGTATTGGAGCATTCTGTACGTCCGGGCGATTTTCTGTCTCGCTACGGCGGTGATGAATTCACGATTATTCTGCCGGAAGCGAGTCAGGAACAGGCTTTCTCCGTTGCTCAGCGAATAAAGCATGCTATTGATCAGATGCATCTGAAATCCCCTGATGGTCAGCCGATGCGCGCAACCGGTTCCATGGGGATTGCGGTCTATCCGGATCATGCGAGCAACCCAAGAGATCTGTTTTTGCTTGCCGATAACATGATGTATAAGGCAAAACGTCTTGGCCGTAACAGTATCGCTGTACCGGATGACGATGAGGTTGCTGAGGTTTACAAAGAGGCCGGTGCCAAAAATATAATGGTACTGAATGCACTGGAGGAGGAACGCATTGTTCCTTATTTCCAGCCTATCGTGGACTCGGAAACAGGTGATGTCGAGATTCACGAATTACTTATGCGAATTGAAATGGATCATCGTATTGTTCCCGCCGGTGAGTTTATTGATATTGCAGAGGGAATTGGTGTAGTCCATAAAATGGACTATATGCTGATTGAGAAAGCTTTTGATCAGGTGCTTGAGCAGGGCTACACCGGAAAGCTATTTGTGAACCTGTCGCCAAAGTCATTGATTGTCAGTGAATTTATTGGGCGTATTCGCCAGTTAGCTCAGGATAAGAACATTGCTTCTGATCGAATTGTTTTCGAGCTAACTGAGCGGGAAACGGTCAGCAACCTGAATCTGCTGGAAAAGTTTGTACTGGATCTGAAACTGGAGGGTTTCAATTTTGCCATTGATGATTTCGGTTCTGGTTTCTCCTCGTTTCACTATATCAAGCACTTTCCAATCGATGTTATCAAGATTGAAGGTGAGTTTATTCGTAATATGCTTCATGACGACAAATATATGGCCTTTGTTAAAAGTATTGTGACGCTGGCTCAGAATCTGGGTATCAAAACGATTGCTGAGTTTATTGAGGATGAGGACATTATGGATAAGGTTCGTGAGCTGGGAATCGATTATGGACAAGGGTTCTATCTGGGGCGTCCTGCGGGACATTTTGTCTTCGGTCAGAATTGAAATATTGATGTGATTTCTATGGCCTCCTGCTAGCTGCAGGCTATAGTTCACACGGTGTTTTTCCTTTGTGGGGACGTAAATAGGTGATCGGATGACGGAATACAATGGATTAAGCCGGGATGAGCTGGAACTGGAGCTCAGAAAACATATGGAAGAGGCGAAGAAAATCCGGGTTCATCTGGAGAGTGAGATCCGTCGTCACAGAGATACTTCGGCTCAGCTTAACCTGATCAGTCGGGTTGTTGAGAAGGCTCATTTTTCGGTCATGATTACCGACGCCGAACAGCGCCTTGTGTATGTCAACGCCGCTTATACCCGGCTTACAGGTCTAAAAGCAGAAGATGTAATTGGCCATACACCTAAGGTTAACCAGTCTGGGCGCCATGCCAAAGAATTTTATCAGAAACTCTGGGATGAACTGTACCGTAAAGGGGTTTGGCGAGGTGAGGTCTGGGATCGGCGGCCTGATGGCAGTTTCTTCATGAAATACCTATCCATTGAAGCGCTCAGAGATGAAGTCGGAGCGGTTACTCACTACTTTGCTATTTTCAGTGACCTTTCTGAACAAAAGCGTACAGAAGAAGAGCTGGAGCGGCTGACACATTATGATCCTCTGACAGAGTTACCAAATCGCATACTTTTCCGTAATCGCCTTGGACACGAATTTAATATTTCAAACCGCCATCAGTCCCGTACAGGGCTTTTGGTATTAAACCTTGATCGTTTTCGTATGATCAATGATGCCTTTGGTTTTGCTCTGGGGGATGAGCTACTGGTGCAGGTGGCAGCACGACTTCGAAGTCGGGTACGTTCGACCGACCTGCTGGCACGACAGGAAGATCGTTCAGAGAGAGACTCGGATCTGATTTCTCGCATTGGAGGTGACGATTTCAGTTTTATTCTTAGTGAACTGAGAGCATCGGAAGATGCAAATGTTGTTGCACGGCGTTTACTCGCTGCATTCGAAGAGCCTTTTGATGCCTATGGCGAAGAGGTTTTTCTCTCCGGTAGTATAGGAATTGCGGTTTATCCTGATAATGCTAAAAGTGAAGACGGGTTAATGCAGTGTGCTGAGGCCGCATTGAATCTTGTTAAAGCGGAAGGTAAAGGTGGCTATCGATTTTTTTCTGATGAGTTAAACCGTAGTAGTGCTGAGCGGGTTCGTCTTGAAGCGCGTTTGCATCGGGCCGTTACAAACGAAGAATTTACTCTACATTATCAGCCTAAACTTGATCTCAAAACCGGTAAAGTCATGGGGGTGGAAGCTCTATTACGCTGGCCTCAGGAGGATGGTAGTACGGTATCTCCTGAAAGCTTTATTCCTCTGACAGAAGATACAGGGCTGATCAACCCTATTGGGCAGTGGATCATCATTCAGGCAATGCAGGATGCCTGTCGTATTAATCAGCAAACAGGGCTTCAGCTGCAGGTGGCCATTAATTTGTCTGTTCGTCAGTTTCTTAACCCCGGAGTCGTGGGTTTGGTAGCTGAGGCGCTTCGGCATACCGGTATTGATCCGGCATTAGTAGAGTTTGAAATTACGGAAAGCATGCTGATTGATAAAGTAGAGGATGCTCGGCAATCTATGCATAACCTGCGTAATCTGGGCGTTCAGTTAGCGATTGATGATTTTGGTACTGGTTTTTCATCGATGTCCTATCTGAAAGAGTTTCCGGTCAATACCATGAAGATTGATCGTTCGTTTATTATGTCTCTGGACCATGGCGCAGAGGGGCTGGCGATTGTGACGGCTCTGGTTTCTTTAGGTAAGGCGATGGGGTTAGGGGTTGTTGCAGAAGGTGTTGAAAATAAAACCCAGATGGATTTACTGTCAGAATCAGGCTGTGACTTTGGTCAGGGGTTTTATATAGATAGGCCTATGCCTATTGATAAGTTGATTGCCAGTATTGGGCAATAGTTTTACTCTGGATCTGATATGCTCAGATTCAGCGTTAGTTTGTTATTGATCTGTTACTCCTGCGTGCCCCCAACCTTTTTTTTGTCTTTTTATTGTATTACCAAAGCACCCCACCTTTACCGGTTACCCGGTTTTCTTGTTATGGACGGTATAATATTCATAAGAGCTGATAATTGTCTGAGATACCGCAAGGTATTGTAAATAAAGATAATGTATATTTTATTGGTTTCTTCTGTGTTATCTGAAATGTGCAGGAAATCCTTCTCCAGTAGGGAGTATCTCTGGTACATAACTAAGGAGTGTGTGTTATGAAGGAGTATATTGGTTTTGGTATTGTTGTTTTCTCACTGATTTTCGCCATAAGTGCTGCACTGATGGCTTGGCGTCTGAAGCGAAGGCTGGATGCGGCGAATTCAGTGCTTGTTCTGGAGAAGAGTCGTCGTGATGAGCGGCGCAAGACCTATCAGGACGTGATTGCTCAGCTTGAGCAGGCAATGTCTTCTGTTAGTAATGGCACGCCGGAGCTTGCGAACCTATTTAATGACCTTTCCCCTAAACTTCATCTTCACGCATCTGAGGAGGTTAACTCCAGCTTTGTGGAGGTGTGTCTTTTATTGGAGAACTGGACTGCGATGAAAGATGATGTCGATAAAACAGTGAGTAGCCTGCAGGAAAACCCTGATCAGGAGGTATTGGAACGGCGCCTTTCTGAGCAGAAAAAACAGGCTCTGGATGCTTATCAGCTATTCAAACATAAGTTTAATAGATTGGGGGCGATGATGCGCAAGGAAATGAGCCAAGCGCTATAAATAGAGTTCTCAGATTGCAGGTTTGTTGTTGTGGCTTGAGCTTTCTTGCTCATCACCGTATATTCCGCACCCATATTCTATTACCTGCTTCTAAGGATGCCTAATGGCTCTGAAATCAACAGTTTATAAAGCAGCAGTTAATCTTGCTGATATGGATCGGAATGTTTATCTCGATCAGTCACTGACTTTGGCGCAACATCCTTCTGAAACCGACGAGCGAATGATGTTGCGCATCCTTGCCTGGAGTCTGAATGCGACGGAAGGTCTTGAGTTTACCAAGGGCCTTTGTGTGGATGATGAACCTGAGGTTTGGAAGAAAAATTATTCTGATGAGATTGAACTTTGGATCGAACTGGGATGCCCGGACGAGAAGTGGTTACGCAAAGCGTCTGCGCGCTCAAAAGAAGTGATTCTTTATACCTATGGTGATAATGCCGCTCCCATCTGGTGGCAGCAGAATAAGAGTAAATTGGCGCGCTTTGAAAACCTGCAGGTGTGGAATATCCAGGATACAGCTATTGAGCAGTTGGCCGGGTTGATCGCCCGTACCATGCAAATTCAGGTGACGATTCAGGATGGCACTGCTTGGTTTTCCTGTGGCGAGCAGAGTGTCGAGGTGCGTCCTGAACGCTGGAACTAGGGCGAGAGGCTTTCTGGTATAAGCATAGAAAGTGCTAACAAAAAACCGGGTCCAGCCCGGTTTTTTGTTTTGTTATGCACCATCGGCAATGATCTTTTCGCTAGCTTAACTCTTTTGCCAGCCGTGCCATAGAATCTTCAAGATTGGCGTTGCTGGTTGCAAATGAGATACGCATACAGTCGCTGGTTCCAAAAGCAGACCCTGGAACCAGAGCAACACCGGCTTTTTCAAGCATCGCTTCAGCAAATTCAACATCATCGGCTGAGCCGTAAGCTTTGATTGCCCCTGAGAAATCCGCAAAAGCATAGAAGGTGCCATCACCGGCTAAGCAGTTAACACCATCAATAGCGTTTAGCTTCTCAACCACGAAATCGTGACGCTGCTTGAAGGAAACCAGCATCTCCGAGATACACTCCTGAGGCCCGTTCAGCGCGGCTTCGGCAGCGTACTGCGAGATGGAGGCCGGGTTTGACGTGGATTGGGACTGAATTTTCTTCATGGCACCGATCACTTTGGCCGGGCCTGCAGCATACCCAATACGCCAACCTGTCATGCTGTAGGCTTTGGATACACCATTCAGAACGAACGTACGATCATAGAGTTCTGGCGTTGCGTTCAGAATATTGCAGAAGTTCTGATCCCACAGGATATGCTCGTACATATCGTCTGTTGCAACCATGATTTGAGGATGCTTCTTCAGAACCTCACCCAGAGCTTTTAACTCATCAAGGGTGTAAGCCATACCGCTTGGGTTGGATGGACTATTAATCACAAACAGTTTGGTACGAGGCGTGATTGCGGCTTCTAACTGATCGGCAGTGATCTTGAAGCGCTTCTCTGCGGTGGTTTCCAGGATAACCGGTTTGCCTTCGGCCACAAGCACCATGTCTGGGTAAGATACCCAGTAGGGCGCAGGAATAATGACCTCATCACCGGGATTCAGAAGTGCCAGAGACAGATTGAAAAAGCTCTGTTTGCCACCTGATGAAACCAGAATCTGATTGGGCTCGTATTTGAGTCCGTTATCCCGTTCAAATTTCGCTATAATGGCTTTTTTCAGGCTTGGTGTACCGTCCACAGCGGTGTATTTTGTCAGGCCCTTATTGATGGCCTCAATCGCGGCATCTTTGATGTGTTGCGGGGTGTCGAAATCCGGCTCACCTGCGCCCAGGCCGATAATGTCATTGCCTGCTGCGCGAAGCTCTGCCGCACGGTTTGTGACCGCGAGAGTCGGTGAAGGTTTAATTGACTGTACGCGATCTGACAGTTGTACGTCCAAGCTGATATCCTCAATTTATTTTCAGTCAGAAAATAGGCGTTATGCAGATGAATCATACAGGAGATACCGGCCCTTCGTGAAGGAGGCAAGTTTAAAAAACATGCTAAAAAGTCCGGTATTTATCTACGTTTGCGTTGACAGCGGGTGGCTCTGAATCGCCTGTTTTAATGTTACTGATGGATCAGGTTATAGTGCTTTTAAATTTATAGAGTTGCTTATTTAGCGTAGTTTGCTGAATTGCATTGCTAAGATAAAAAATAAGTCTGGTAAAACATGGAATCACAGAAAAAGTTTAAACTACATTCCCGTTTTAAACCTGCGGGGGATCAGCCTGCCGCGATCGATGCGCTCTGTAAAGGCCTTGATAACGGCCTGATGCACCAAACCCTTTTGGGGGTAACGGGGTCGGGTAAAACATTTACCATGGCAAACATTATTGAGAAGACTCAGCGCCCGACCATTATTCTGGCTCATAACAAGACTCTCGCAGCTCAGCTGTATGGTGAGTTTAAAGACTTCTTTCCTGATAATGCGATTGAGTACTTTGTTTCTTACTATGACTACTATCAGCCTGAAGCTTATGTTCCTGCCTCTGATACTTTTATTGATAAAGATGCTTCTATTAACGAGCATATTGAACAGATGCGTTTGTCGGCAACCAAAGCACTACTGGAGCGTAAAGATTCTCTGATTGTGGCAACCGTATCCGCGATTTACGGTTTGGGAGATCCTAAGTCCTATCACAAGATGGTGCTGCATATTAATCGGGGGGAGCGTATTGATCAGCGCCAGATGTTGCGTCGGCTGGCTGAGCTGCAATATACCCGTAATGACCTTGATTTCCGCCGGGCTACTTACCGGGTTCGGGGTGATGTGATTGATATTTTTCCTGCAGAGTCCGATCAGGAAGCTGTTCGGGTTGAGTTGTTTGACGATGAAATCGATAACATCTCCATCTTTGACCCTCTGACGGGAGAGCAGCTGCGCAAGCTGCCACGAATTACGATCTATCCGAAAAGCCATTATGTGACGCCAAGAGAGAAGGTTGTTGAAGCTACCGAGCATATTAAAGATGAGCTGCGGGAGCGGGTCGAATGGTTTCGGGAGCATGATAAGTTGGTTGAAGCACAGCGGATTGAACAGCGTACCTTGTATGATATCGAGATGATGCTGGAGCTGGGCTACTGTAATGGTATTGAAAACTACTCCCGCTATTTATCCGGGCGTGACCCGGGTAACGCGCCACCCACCTTTTTTGATTATCTGCCGGATAATGCACTGCTGTTTATCGATGAGTCCCATGTCACCGTACCTCAGCTGGGGGCGATGTACCGTGGAGACCGCTCCCGGAAGGAAACTCTGGTGCAGTATGGATTCCGGTTGCCATCAGCACTGGATAACCGCCCGATGAAGTTCGAGGAGTGGGAGCAGATCTCGCCTCAAATGGTGTTTGTTTCTGCTACACCAGGTAACTATGAAGCCGAGCACCAGGGGCAGGTGATCGAGCAGGTTGTACGGCCGACAGGGTTGCTTGATCCTGAAATTGAGGTGCGCCCTGCGACGAGTCAGGTGGATGACCTGATGTCAGAAATCAGTCTCAGGGTTGCCGATGGCGACCGTGTGCTGGTGACAACGCTGACAAAGCGCATGTCGGAAGATTTGACGGACTACCTTTCTGAGCATGGTGTAAAGGTGCGCTATCTGCACTCGGATATTGATACGGTTGAGCGCGTTGAGATTATTCGGGATCTGCGTCTGGGTGAATTTGATGTCTTGGTAGGGATCAACCTGCTGAGGGAAGGTCTGGATATGCCAGAAGTGTCTCTGGTGGCGATTCTGGATGCCGACAAAGAGGGTTTTCTGCGCTCGGAACGCTCTCTGATCCAGACCATTGGTCGCGCCGCCCGTAACTCAAAGGGTAAGGCGATTCTGTATGGTGATCGCATTACCGGCTCTATGCAGAAAGCGATTGATGAGACTCAGCGCCGTCGTGAAAAACAGATGGAGGCTAACGAAGCGGCAGGTATCACCCCGACCACCGTCACAAAAAATGTGGCAGATATTATGGAAGGAGCCCGGATTCCCGGTAAAAAGATCAGTAATAAGTCCGGTAAGAAAGTTGCTGAAGCTGCGGGGGAGTATGCTGTTGATCCTGCGTTGATGTCGCCGGAACAGCTACTAAAGGCTATCAGTAAGCTGGAGGATAAAATGTACGAGGCTTCTAAAAATCTTGAATTTGAGCAGGCTGCTCAGATTCGGGATGAGATTCAAAAGCTCAATGGTCATTTACTGGGATAAGAGGCGGCGTCAGAGCTGTCATTACAAGCTGATCATTGATAATGACAGCTCTACCCAATAAGTCTATGGCTCTACCATTACCTGTTATCAACCGGCTTTAGGTTGACGCCCCTGTTTTATATGCCGGTCGCGGTTGATGGCTTTCTGCTTTTCACTCTTTTTCAGCAGTGCATAAACTGCAGTAGTCCCTCCGTGGCTTTTATGGGCACTACTGACCGCAATAACTTGAGGGAGCTCAGGGAGCCAGCGGGCGAGATAACTTTTAATGACACAAGGGAGTGAGTCAGCCGTTGTACCTTTACCAAAACTGATGAGAGCCACCCGAATATCACTTTTATAGCAATCCTCAATAAAATCAAAGACCTCCCTGCGGCAGGACTCCACAGGCTTTTTGTGCAGATTTAATGCAGCATCGACTGGGTAACGTCCTTGCTTGAGGCGTTTGTAGACACCTTGTTGCACACCATCTTTTTTATATATAACGGGATCGAAAGGTCCCAGCAGATCAACAAACTGGTCGGTTAAAAAATTTCTGTCTGCCTCTGTTTGTTCCTGAGCGGCATTGCGGCGGGCTTTGAGACTTTGAAAATCGCTTTTATGGGTGGTTTTCAGATCCGCTTTCAGGTCCTGTTTTAATGGAACGACGTCACGCATTTCCCTTAAAAAATAGTCCAGATCATCATCCTGGTAAGCCATAGGTCTCCCCTCATCTTTCCTGTTGTCATTGGATGGTAGCCTCAGTGCTTACAAATAAGGCTTTAATAAGACAAATTAAAGGCGATTTCTCATTTCCTGAGCGATAATATAAGGTTTTGGGCTTTAATTAAGTGGTTTGTCTCTGTTTTTGGTCGAGATAGTTTTGATCCGGTTTCTCGGTGCTGATGGTTAAGCTGCATTTTGTTGAGTGGTAGATGAGCGTAGATGTTGTTAATGGATAATAGAACTCAGTGGATCTCCGTGATTATGGCGGGCCTGATCCTGCTTACCTGCTTTCTTGGCTTCTATCAGTTGCAGAAGAATCAGCATGCCAGTCGTAAGGATCAGCTTGAGGAAAAACTATATAGCAGTGAGCGGATTTTTTCTCACTGGTTTCAGCAGCAAAAGAACAGAGTCAATGCCTGGTCCCGCCACCAGGTTGTTCTGGAGTCTGCAGACCTGTTGTCACGGATTGGTACATCACGACCTGAGCTGCTGGCAGGTCCTGTGTCAGAGAAGTTGCGCCAGATTTTCTCACCTTTAATGGCTTCATCCAGGATTGATAGTTACTTGTTAATCGACAGCCGCGGTTTGGTGCTGGCGGCTTCTGATGACCGCTTGACCGGATTACCGTCACCTATTGGAGAGTATCTCTCTTTTCTTACTCCATTATGGCAGGGGAATAATCAGTGGCTTCTTCCTTACGTGAATCCGTCAATGTCACTGGATCAGTCCGGAGTTTTCAGACAAGAGCAACCTATGTTGCTGATTGCCGCCCCTGTTAAACATGATCTAAAAGTCAAAATGGCCCTGATTTTTACAGTCAATATGCGCCGGGAGCTGCACCACTTAATGCAGGATACCTTGGTTTCGCCGGACTTCTTTTTACAGGTGTCAGCCCGGAATCGGTCTTTGGTCGATATTGGTCAGAAGCAGTTTGCTGATAATGCATCTGAGTCAGAACCATTTATGGTGCGAAAAGATCATGACCTGCTTCCGGTCTCATTTACGGTTGGGAAGGTGTTTCCGGTTTCTCCTGTGTTCAGTACCCAGCAGAACTTACTGCTGGGGATAGGCAGTCTTGCTTTATTGGTTGTAGTGTTTCTGCTTGTGAGGCTGTCGAGGGAGGCTCCGGTTGCTGATAAACCGGACCCGCTTTTCCAGATATTTTATGAGCAGGGTCGGGAAGGGCTGCTCCAGCTTTCTGACACAGGAGTTGTAACCAGCTTTAATCGACAAGCCGCACTTCTTTTAGCTGGGGGGCAGGAGGTCACGCCTGAGTCAATGTCCATTCTGTTGGCAGAATGTGCATTGGGGCTTAATGATGAATCAGGTCATCCGATGGGGGACCTGAAAATGCTTTTGACCAGAGAAGCCGGCACTAGGTATTACGCCTGGTGGTCAGCTAATGGTGCGCGCTGCTTGCTGGAGGTATCGAGGGAGTGTTTATCTTCAGGTGCAGAGTCTGTGGTCAGTATTCGGGATGTAACCCGATCGCGACAGGAATATCTGCGACTTAAGCGTCAAAGTGAAGCCCTGGATGACGCCGCAGAACTGGTGCTCTGGGCCGGCCGGGAAGGCGGGGTTGTTAGTGCCAATCAAACTGCCGTGGCATTACTGGGGTATTCACAGAAAGAGTTTCAGGGACTTTCGGTTGGAGATATTGACTCAAGTCTTAATGAAGAAAGCTGGCGGCTGATCTGGGCCCGTATCAGACGAGGGGAATCTATTGAGCAGGAAAGCAATGTACTTCGCCGGAACGGTATACCTTTCCCTGTAGAGGTTTTGGTGCGCTACTACTCTGATGGGTTTGAAGAGTATGCATGTCTTTCTTTCCGGGATATATCCAAACGCAAACGCCTTGAGGTTGATCTCTATCGTAAGCGGATGCGCTTAACAGAAAAACTTTCGGTGACTTCACAGGAGCTGGAGGTCAGAGAAGCAGAAAACGAGGCGTTGATTGAAGCATTACCGGATCTGTTAGTCGTTTTTAATTCCCGTTTTGAAGTTTTAAGCTATCAGCAACCGCAAGGTGAGATACTGCCTCTGGAGCTGAGCGCTGGTGTTTTGCTTTGCCAGCTGTTTCCTCCATTAGATCCAAAGGTTCTGCAGCACCATCTTACAGATCAGGCATACTCGGGTTTAGCCCGTTATTTTACAGAGATCACACTGGAAAATCAGTGGCAGGTACAAACACTGGAGCTGCGCTTTGCCCGAACCGGCACCAATAAAATTCTACTGTTGGTGAGAGATATTACTGAGCGGAAGCGTGCAGAGTATTTTCGCCAGTTTAACAATCGGCTGCTAATGAGCATTTCTCAGATGCAGACACATTTCATCTGTAATAGTAATAAACTTCCCGATATTCCCGGGCAACTTTATTCCCTGGTTAACTTAGTGCAGTCGGAAGCTGGCTTTTACTGGCTGGCGGAATCGTTGCAGCAGAAGCTAGGCTGTCCTGCCTCAGGCCACCGCTTCAGACGGCCAGAGGCTTTTCTCAATCATGACGATGATATTTCGTTAATTTATGAGCGTATTGCACAGGTTGTGGCCCATTGGCGGGCCTCGATTGAAACACCGGAGCCTGTCTTGACGCCCTTGCAAGATATTTTTGCAAATTCAGCACGGGATATCCGTAATGAAGGGCTGTTGTTATTGCCGGTGTTATCTGGTGATTATCCGGTAATCTGCTTCAGTCTGGTGCTTGATGACTATCGTCACTGGATGTCAGAGCTTCGCTTATTTGACCCCTGGCTCGCCACGGTAGCGGCTCTACTATCTGCTTATGAATCTGAAACTGAGCGTCAATTGGCCGAGAGAAATGTTCAGCTTGAAAAAGAGCGTGCGGAACATGCCAGTCAGGCTAAAACCCAATTTCTCTCACGAATGAGTCATGAGTTCAGAACGCCGCTAAATGCGATTTTGGGTTTTGGGCATCTGCTTCAATTGGAAGAGGGATTGGATGATGAACATCTTGAGCATCTTGCTCAGATTGTCAATTCCGGGGAAGCGATGCTTAACCTGGTGGATGATGTGCTGGATTTAGCTCAGCTGGAGCGCCAGGAATTTTCGGTTGATATAACCCGGGTTTGCCTTAACCAGATTGCGACGGATTGTGTGTCTGATGTGATTGATGAAATTGAGCAGGCGGACCTTAGGTTTGAAGCAGATTTACCCGGGCAGGATTATTTTGTACGAGCGGATGAGCGGCGGCTGCGACAAGTGATTACTTCGCTTTTAAAAAATGCGATCTGTTATACGGACTCTGGCGGTCTTATCAGACTCAGGCATCAATGCTGTGGTCAGTATTGTGAACTCTCTATTCAGGATACCGGCAAAGGCATTTCCCAGGATTTTATTGATAGAATTTTTATGCCGTTTGAAGCTGCAGAGGGATACATTAATGCCCAGGGAATGGGGAATGGTTTAGCGCTGGCGCGATACGCCCTGGAGGCTATGGGGGGGACGATCCATGTGGATTCAGAAGTTGGGGTTGGCAGTATTTTTACTCTGAGAATGCCCTGTGAGGTTCCCGAAGAGCATTGTGCTCAAGTGGACCAACAGGGTAACTCTCTTAAGCCGCCCGCTGATGCCTCCGTAATAGGCAATTTTTTGCCAGCTCCAGCTGCAGAGCCTGAAGTCTGTGCCCCTGGAAGAGTATTCAGAGTGCTCTATGTCGAAGATGACGAAGCGAATCGCAAGGTCCTTGAACGACTGATTCTGCATTTCGATCCAGATATTGAATTTTTCGGTCAGGAGACCGCAGAGGAAGGGGTCGCTGCATTTTTACAGGAACGTCCAGACCTGGTGTTTGTTGACATGAATCTTGGGGCGGTTTCTGGGGTGAAAGTGCTGAACATGATCCGTAGCCACTCCGAAGGCTCGGAGCTACCGGTGATTGCGGTTAGCGGTGACGTCGCCTCTGAAACAATTGAGAGTGCTTTGGATCAGGGCTTTGATGATTATCTTTGCAAACCTATCTCAATAGAAACATTGAGTTCTGTCATCATGCGTTACCGGAGTGGCTGATAATCGCCTTTAAACGTTTAGTCTTTACTAGTGTTTATTTACATCGTCAAATTCAGCCAGAATACGTGCCTGGCGGTATGTCTGCATCTCGGACTCAAGTTTCCTGACCTTATCTTGTAATGCCAAAAAGCCGGCCTGAACCCGTGCAACATCTTCAAGCAGGTAAGGTATCTGATCTGAAAGCCATTCTGCATCTTCGGGGTGTCGGTCTTGCTGCCAGCGATCAAGGGCTGCTCTCAGTTCTGGTGATGTCTTTGATTGGTAGCGACTCATATGCGTCCTGATTCGGTTTTCGATGTAGACGGTAAGCATAACCTTTATTTAGGGGGCTCGCTAACGGGCTCTTTGCTTGTCTGTTTTGTGTAATTGACATTTACAGGCTGGCAGGTTTTTATTGATCAATGCAACAGGATGTTGCTTCTGATGGCCATTTTTGACCAGAGTCAGTGTTATGGGCTAGGTAGCGCGTAGAATACGCCGCCTCCACAAGTAGGTTCGATCCAGCCCTTAAAAACATAATAAAAACACATGGAGGTGACACGTGAAGCAGAATCTGCCGATTACTGGACAGGAAACCAAGTTCGTCGATGACGTGCCTTTGGTCTCGACGACAAATATTAAAGGTCAGATTACCTATGTCAATGATGCATTTATTGAGGTATCCGGCTTCAGTGAAGATGAATTATTAGGCCAGCCTCATAATATCGTTCGTCACCCGGATATGCCCCCTGCAGTTTTTGAGCAAATGTGGCAAACCATTCGTCAGGCAAAACCCTGGATGGGGGTTGTAAAGAATCGCTGCAAAAATGGTGATCATTATTATGTCAATGCGTTTGTATCGGCTATTGTCCGGGATGGAGGTATTGTCGGTTTTCAGTCTGTCCGCCTTAAACCCAAACAAACTCAGATCGATAGAGCGGAGCGTATTTATACACGCCTGAATGCCAGTAAATCCCGAGTCAGATTTATTGATATTCCCCTGTTGGCATCATTGCCGGTACTCTTGGTTTTAACCTGTTCACTCCCTTTTATTCTGCAACTGACTTTTGACTTGTCAGGCTTTTCCCTGATGGCAGTCGCTGGATTGGGCAGTAGTTGCCTTGCTTTTCTTGGTTGGAGAATTCTTGCACCACTCAGATTCGCCTGTCAGCGCTTGGTTGGTAATGATTACAGTCCACTTCTGGCGCAGATGTATTCAGATAGTTCCTCTGAGGCTGGTTTTTTGCGCTTGATGGCTAAATTACGCATTGCCAATGAATCAGCCATTCGTACTAGGATTCGCTATTCGGCAGCAATGTTAGATAAACTGGGGCAAGGTACGCAGGAGATTTCAGATATGGCGGCTCACGCCGTGCAGCAGCAAAATGATGAGGTACGTCATATTTCCAACGTTGTTGCTGAGTTGTCTGAAGCGATTACAACGGTAGCGACCCGCTCTGCAGATGCTTCTGATGCCACTGATCAAGCTCTTGAGCAGGCAAAAGAGGGGCAGGAAGTTGTTCGGGGTGCTTTGGCTTCCATTCATCGCCTGGCAGATCAGGTCCAGCTGGCGGCTTCCCAGGTTGATCATCTTTACAGCGCCAGTGAAGAGATCTCCAGCGCTGTTTCTATGATCAATGATATTGCAGCACAGACCAGTCTTTTGGCCCTGAATGCTGCCATTGAAGCTGCCCGGGCGGATGAGTATGGTCGGGGTTTTGCTGTTGTTGCCGATGAAGTCCGCTCTTTGGCTTCCCGAACTCAGCATTCTACATCCGAAATACAGGGCATGCTGACCCGGCTGATGGATGAAACACGTCAGGTTCACCTCGTTATGCATGAAAGCTGCCAGCAGGCTAATCAGAGTGTTGATCAGGCTGAAGCAGCCAGTGGTACTTTATTAAACATTACAGATACTATGCAGCGGATTAGTCAGAAAGGGCAGAGCATCGCCAGTGCAGCGCGTCAGCAAAGTGTTGCTGCAGGAGAGATCAATAAAAGCCTGCAGGAAGTGACGGTCAGTGCTGAAGAAACTCAAATTGCCGCGGAGAAAACCCGTGCAGCTTCAGGTAAGCTGAGTCAGCATGTTGCCACGATCATGGAAAGCATTGCGGGTGGAAAAACTTGATTTTAGCGGCTGCTATTCTTTTTTTTGTGATGCCACCCAGTAGGATAGCGGTAATCTTTAGTGGGTCTGTTACTATTTTATTGCGTGCTACTTTATCTGCCCGTGTAGCTTTATAGCCTGAGCTGGCAGCGACAATAATAAAAACGACTTAGGGAGCAGAGATATGTGGATAGTTATTCTGGTCACGTTGCTTATCGGGGCATTGGGGGAGGTTTGTTTAGGGAGGTCTTCAAGACAGTATTGGAAAGAGCATTTGAGGGAGCAGAGTAAAGTTTTTCTGAAGATTTCAACCTGGCTTACCATGACCAGTATTATCGGATTAATTGTTGTGCAGTTTTATTATCAGGGGATTCTGCTGGGTTTGAGTAGCTTTCTTCAGCTGGTTGCCGGGGCTTTTTTGATGCAGAAGGCACTGGAAAAGACTGCGATAAGTGTTGGCTTACGGCTGAATCTTGCCTTGATTGCAGGTCCTGTATGTCTGACATTACTGATGCTGGTGATTGACGTGTATCCGTAACGCTGGCGCAGACAGGATCGTTTATGTTGAGGCTGCTCTGAGGCAGCCTCTCGTTGCCAGACTACAACGCTTGATTCTCTTGTGGGAGTAAAGGCGTAAAATTGTGGGAGCAAAGGCGTAAAAAGGCGTAATTAAGAAGCCTTGGGACGTCTGTTTTTAACTCAGGCAGCATTTCTTATATTTTTTACCGCTGCCGCATGGGCACGGGTCGTTACGGCCAATATTTTTTTCTGTCACGGGTGTAAAGTCTTTGCCATGGACAAAGAACCATTGTCCCTCTTCACGAATAAACTTCGAGTCTTCAGAGTGGTTGATAATACCCTCTTTCTCACGGTAACGGGCGGTGAAGCGTACCCGTCCTTCATCTCCGGACGTTTCCGTTCCGTGAACCTTCAGGCCTAACCACTCTGAGTTCTCTGCCCAGGCTTTCAGCCCTTCAAAATCATACTCAGGACGAATATCTTTCTGGGTCGTTTGCTTAATGTAAGCTAGATCCGCCTGTACATAAGCTGAATAACGAGAGCGCATTAATTGCTCAGGCGTATCCGGTAGTTGCTTTCCGGTGATAAACTTTTCGCAGCAGTTTCCAAAATCTTGCCCGGACTGGCAATAGCAAGGCTGATCGGATGTCGTTCCGTTTTTCGTCATGTTCATAGCATTTGCCCTATTGGGGGTTATATTAATCAATACGTTATAGATTTCTGCCCTATAATACCGGAGTCGATTTTATGTTGAGTAGTGAAAAATACCAGATTCGTTTGAATAGCCTTAAAGAACAGCTGATTGAGCCATCACAGGCCTTACCTGGCCGTGATTCTTACCCTTTTGACATTGACCTGCCGCATGAGGTGCTTGCTGGCTCCCTGGCTGAACTTGAGCATTATCCTCATAAGGTTATTCTCGGTTTGGGTTGTTTTTGGGGGGCGGAAAGGCTTTTTTGGCAGCGGCCGGGTGTACTTATGACCGCAGTAGGTTACGCGGGCGGTTATACCCCTTTTCCATCTTATGAAGAGGTGTGCAGTGGTTTGACTGGCCATGCAGAGGTTGTTGTTATTGCTTATGACCCTGAACAATTAAGTCTTGAACAACTGTTACAGCTCTTTTGGGAAAATCATGACCCGACTCAAGGGATGCAACAGGGAAATGATCAGGGAACTCAATACAGGTCGGCTATCTATTGTCAGAACGAGCAGGATTACCATCAGGCTCTTCATAGTATGCAGCAATTTCAGAGTCAGCTGGCTCAGGCGGGCCATGGCGATATTACGACAGATCTACGTCTGGAAACCGTGTTCTATTTTGCAGAGCCATATCACCAACAGTATCTGGATAAGAATCCTGGTGGCTATTGCGGATTGAAAGGTACGGGGGTTACCTGTATCTGAAATTAAGTAAAACACTGATTCAGCGTGTGTTCCGATGTGAGACTGTATAGAATGATTTACACAATTGTTGCCAGTATAAGGGTATAAAGTATGCGCTTAGAGATCGTCTGTCAGAACCGTGTTGGTATTATGCGGGATATCCTTGAGGTGTTTGTCGAATTCCGTATCAACGTTGTTCGCGCAGAAGCCGGGGATGATAAAGGCAGCGCGATCTATCTTTATATGCCCAGCATGCTCAATATGCAGCTGCAAAGTGTTCGGGCACGCCTGGAAAAAATTTCTGGTGTGCAGAAAATTCGCCGCATCAGCCTGATACCCAGCGAGCGACGACATTACGAACTGGATATATTGCTGCAGTCTCTGGATTTGCCGGTTTTGTCTGTTGATATTGATGGACGTGTTGTGGCTGCAAACGCTGCATCGGGGCGTATTCTGAGCCTGAGAGTGGATGAGGTTTCCGGCATTTCACTGAGTAAGCGCGTCAAGAATCTGGAACTTGATACATTATTGCCGAAGTTAGAGTCGCGACTTAACGGTGTCCGGGTTGAGATAAAGGGGCATGCGTATCTGGCTGATATCAGCCCTATTTATATGGAAGAGCAACTATCTGGCCGTGAGCCAGCAGGCGCTGTTATAAC
This sequence comes from Oceanospirillum sp., assembly GCF_048265165.1. Taxonomy (GTDB): domain Bacteria; phylum Pseudomonadota; class Gammaproteobacteria; order Pseudomonadales; family Halomonadaceae; genus Oceanospirillum. The sequence continues at coordinate 84,705 of NZ_JBLXCD010000001.1, forward strand.
CCTTCATCCTGTTGAGTCTTTAGGCGCTCAGATTTACTCGTTGCAGAAGCATGAAGAGTTCGGGTTTGAGGCGCTGCAAATTGAAGCCTCTAATATGCAGGCGATGATTCGTGAAGCTAAGCGTATGGCACCCTTGGACGCGCCCTTATTAATTCAGGGTGAAACGGGTACTGGAAAGGAGATGTTGGCCCGAGCGTGCCATATGAGCAGCCCCCGTGGACGCTCGCCTTTTATGGTACTGAACTGTGCAAGCTTGCCGGATAACCTGGCAGAAACAGAGCTGTTTGGCTACGGCCCTAATGCTTTTGAAGGTGCCCGTAAAGAGGGTAAGCTTGGTTTGTTGGATTTGGCTTCCGGCGGCAGTATTTTTCTTGATGAAGTCGGTGAAATGAGTCCGCATCTTCAGGTTAAGCTGCTGCGTTTCCTGCAGGATGGCAGTTTCAGACGCATTGGTACTGAAGATGAGATTCAGGTTGATGTACGTGTGATCTGCTCTTCTCAGAAAGATCTGGCTGAGCTTTGTGATCTGAGCCTGTTTCGGGAAGATCTGTTTCATCGCCTGAATGTCCTGACACTGTTTATTCCTCCGTTACGAAGCTGTAAAGAAGGAATTGTGGCACTGGCCAGGCATTTTATTGACCGTGCCTGTACTCAGATTGGGACGGCTTTACGTGAGCTGAGTCCTGAAGCGGAAACTGTTCTCAGTCAGTATCATTGGCCGGGTAATGTACGCCAGTTGGAGAATGTGCTTTATCAGGCTGTTTCAATCTGTGAAGACACGATTATTCAGATTGACCATATCAAACTTCCAAGCCTTCATAGCTCTGATGCCCAACCTTTGGATCTTAGTGGCCACTGGGGTGATATTACAGCCCGTGTTGAGCAGCAAATTCTGGCCAGTCTTTATCCTGACTATCCCAGTAGTCGTTTGTTAGCAAAGCGACTGGGGGTTTCGCATACCACGATAGCCAATAAATTAAGGCACTACAGAATTGGTCTGTCATGATGGTTTTAATACTGAATGCCTTCAAAAAAACCGAGGGCTCTTTTGAAGTTTAATTAATTATTTTCAACGCATATCCGATGAAAATATTGTTCGGCCAATGTTTGCCGTTATTATGTTAGTCATCGTTAACGTACTGATTTTTTTATTGTTATTGCTGAGGTGGCCATGGTTAAACTGCTGATTGTTGATGATCACCATCTTGTTCGTGCGGCGGTTTCCAAAATGCTGGCTGATGAAGAGTGGATCGAAATAGCCGGAGAGGCGGGTAGTGGCGAAGATGCCGTGACAATGGCCCGGGACTTACTGCCGGATGTGGTTCTTATGGACATTAAGATGCAAGGTATCGGAGGGTTGGAAGCTACCCGAAAGATTGTGCGAATGCTTCCAGACTGTAAAGTTATTGCCCTGTCTGCCTTGGTTGAAGAAACATTTGCAACCCGCGCATTGGAGGTTGGTGCTTCCGGGTATCTATCAAAAGGTGCTGATCCTGTTGAAATGATCAATGCGATACGCCAGGTGCACCATGGCCAGCGATACCTGAGCTCTGAAATTGCCCAGAAAGTTGCTCTGGGGAGAATGACCCCTGGTAATGAGAATCCATTCGATAACCTGTCCGACCGTGAGCTACAGATCGCCTTAATGGTGGTTAACTGTCAGAAAGTTTGTGATATTTCAGATAAGCTTTTTTTAAGCCCTAAAACAGTTAACACATACCGTTATCGTATTTTTGATAAATTACAGGTCTCCAGTGATGTAGAGCTGACGCATCTTGCTATTCGCCATAAGATGATTGATACGGAATCTCTTTGATAAAATGCCTGAGTTTGATGCAAAAGCGTTTCTTAAAACCTTGTCCAGCCATCCGGGCGTTTATCGTATGTATGACAGTGCTGACGCACTGCTATATGTTGGTAAAGCTAAAAACCTGAAGAACAGAGTCAGTAGTTATTTCCGTTCAACAGGCTTGAGTTTAAAAACTAAAGCACTGGTTGAGCAGATTGCCCGCATTGAGTTCACTGTTACCAGTAGTGAGACTGAAGCTTTGCTACTGGAGCAAACTCAGATTAAGCGGCACCGCCCCCCTTTTAATATTCTTATGAGGGATGATAAATCCTATCCCTATATCTTCCTGAGTGCCGGTGATTATCCTCAAATCGAGTACAGCCGTGGCAAAAAGCGTAAGTCTGGTCAGTACTTCGGACCTTATCCAAATGCGAACGCCGTTAAAGAAACCCTCAATCTTCTTCAGAAAGTTTTTCGGTTGCGCCAGTGCGATGACAATTTTTTTAGTCATCGGAGCCGGCCATGCCTTCAGCATCAGATTGAGCGCTGTAGTGCGCCCTGTGTGGACCTGGTTAGCAAGCAGGTTTATCAGGATGACGTTGAGCGGGCGGTGCTCTTTCTGAAAGGGCGTAGCGTAGAGCTTTTGGCTGAGCTTCAGGAAAAAATGGATCAGGCGGCGGAGAAACTTGATTTTGAGCTGGCGGCCCGTTTTAGGGATCAGCTTATCCAGCTCAGAAAGGTTCAGGAACAGCAGTATGTTTACGGAGAGCAGGGTGATGCAGATCTTTTCGCTCTGGTTTCCCGTCCTGGCGGTTTTGCTATTTCAGTGTTGTTTGTCCGTGCTGGGCGTGTACTGGGCTCCCGGCATTATTTCCCATCCGATATTTTATCGGACAATGAGGCTGGTACACTTCAGAGTTTTATTAATCAATTTTATTTGGGAAGTGGTACCCGTGAGGTTCCTGCCGAGGTTATTACCAATTTGACACTGATAGAACCTGAAACCCTTGCGGAGGCTCTGAAAGAGCTTTACGGCAAGAAAGTAGCGTTGAACTCACAGGTTCGGTCACATCGTTCACGTTGGTTGCAGATGGCGGTTACTAATGCAGAGCAGTCGTTGATCAGCCATCTGGCGCGCAAAGGCACAATGGACAGCCGGTTTAAGGCGCTTCGGGAAGCCCTGGGACTGGAAGAGCGTCCGGAGCGGTTGGAATGTTTTGATATTAGCCATAGCTCAGGTGAGGCAACCGTTGCATCCTGTGTTGTATTAGGCCCGGATGGCCCCATAAAAAGCGAATATCGGAAATTCAATATAGAAGGGATTACAGCAGGCGATGATTATGCCGCCATGAGACAGGCGCTTATTCGACGCTATAAACGTTTGGCGTCAGGAGAGGGAAAAAAGCCTGATATTTTGGTGCTTGATGGCGGTAAAGGTCAGCTAAAACAGGCAAGAGCTGTATTTAATGAGCTCGCTATAACCGATGTTATTTTGTTGGCAGTCTCAAAGGGTACAACCCGTAAGCAAGGGTTTGAGACACTTTACCTTGAAACTAATGATCAGATTATCGATCTGGATTCAGATTCCAAAGCACTGCACGTGATTGAGCAGGTAAGGGATGAGGCGCACCGATTCGCCATTGTGAGTCATCGTCAAAGACGGGATAATACCCGCCGTACGTCTCGATTTGAGTCGATTCCAGGGATTGGACCGAAAAGGCGACAAGCAATTTTACGACATTTTGGCGGCCAGAAAGAAGCGCTGGATGCGAGTATTCAGGAGCTTGCTAAGGTTCCGGGCATTAGCGCAGCGTTGGCCGAGCAGATCTATTTTCACTTACACCCCGAACAGTAGTAGGCCCGATGAAGTTACCCAATATTTTAACTGCATTACGCATCGCTTTTATTCCTTTAATTGTTGCGGTGTTCTATCTGCCCCTGGAGAACAATCTCTATATAGCTGCCGGCATTTTCGCATTGGCGGCCTGGACTGACTGGCTGGATGGTTTTTTGGCAAGACGTCTCAACCAATCTACACCCTTCGGTGCTTTTCTTGATCCCGTTGCTGATAAACTTATGGTGTCTGTCTCGCTAGGTCTTTTGATTGATGCTCATGCCAGCATCTGGATGACAATCCCTGCTTTGATTATTATTGGCCGTGAAATTGTGATCTCGGCATTGAGAGAGTGGATGGCAGAGTTAGGGAAACGTGCCAGCATTGCTGTTTCCATGATAGGGAAGGCCAAGACGTCTCTTCAGATGCTGTCGATTTTTGTTTTGTTAAGCCAGCCCCCAGGTAGTGATATTGCAATGGTTGGTATGATTTTATTATACGGGGCTGTTGTACTCACCATCTGGTCGATGATGCAGTATCTCAAAGCTGCATGGCCTGACCTGAAGTCCGGTATGTAGCAGTTTGCGGCACTGCGTTGAGCTAAATCTCGGATAATTGTAATAAAAACAAAAAGTTGTGAAAAAAATAGTTGACGCTTAGGAAAGACAGTATATAATACGTCCCAAGTTCAGCGGGAATAGCTCAGTTGGTAGAGCACAACCTTGCCAAGGTTGGGGTCGCGAGTTCGAATCTCGTTTCCCGCTCCACTTTTTTTGAGATGGCCGAGTGGCAGAGTGGTCATGCAGCGGACTGCAACTCCGTGTACGCCGGTTCGATTCCGACCTCGGCCTCCATCTCAAGCTGTTAAGTTTTACAGCGCCAGTTAGCCCGGATGGCGAAATTGGTAGACGCAAGGGACTTAAAATCCCTCGGTGGTAACACCGTGCCGGTTCGATTCCGGCTCCGGGCACCATTCGACTGTATCCAGCCATCCATAGCAGTCTTACTCTTCAAAGATACCTTATAAAATCAGCGCATCAGGCGCTTTTTTTTCTATATATCTCTTTCTATTCTTTCTCCGGTTGTTTCAAACCTTTAAACATACATATTAAAAAGCGCCGTTTCAGGTGATAGGCTTATAGCGTTGCCATAAAAGCTATATTTCTGCTATGGCAGAGTTTAGTGTAGGTATGGTATGGGCAGGCTAATGATGCAGCAGTTAGTAAAGCGAATATCAGAGGCGACAGTATATTTCTAATGCTACGCCTCCAATAAATTCGACAGGATTGGAGAAAAGAGACCAGGGTCTCTTTTGCAAATGAGCTCTGAATATTATCAGATTTTCTCAATCACCAGACTGCCAATAGAGTAGCCGGCACCAAAGGAACAGATCACGCCTTTATCGCCTTTTGCCAGGTCTTTATGGCTTTTGTTAAATGCGATCAGCGAGCCTGCTGATGCCGTGTTGGCGTATTCATCAAGCACAATAGGAGCCTCATCCGCAGATGGTTCCCTGCCTAATAGTTTTTTGCCGATTAGGGTGTTCATATTAATATTGGCCTGATGCAGCCACCAGCGACGAATATCACTGTTGGTGTTGCCTGTTGCAGCCACGTGGTCGGTGATGTGTTGAGCTGCCATTGGGCAAACTTCTTTAAAGACTTTCCGGCCGTTCTGGTGGAATAACTTATCAGCAGAGTAGGGATCTGTATCAGTAACCCTTGATAGATAGCCGAAGTTAGAGCGGATATTGTTGGAGTAGCTGGTTTGCGCTTTCACCCCCAGTATACGGTAAGCGTGTTCGGAGTTGCAGCTGCTTTCCTGTTCCAGGATAGTAGCGGTTGCCACATCTCCAAAGATAAAGTGACTGTCGCGGTCCATGTAATTAACTTGGGGAGATGTGAGTTCCGGGTTGATCACCAAAACAGCCCTGGCCGTTCCGGCGGCAACCATCTCATAGGCCCGATGTAAGGCAAAGGTAGCGGCAGAGCAGGCAACCAGCATATCGAAGCCAAACCCTTCAATACCCAGAGCATGCTGGACCTCAATCGCAATGGCCGGATAAGAGCGCTGAGTGTAGGCGCAGGATACGATAACGGCGTCGATCTGATCTGGTGTTTTGTTTGCTTCTTGCAGTGCTATTTTTGCGGCATTAATCGCCATCTCAGCCTGATGAGAAAGCGCATCATCTTCCCGTTCTTCTAACACCGGGCGCATTCGCTCAGGATCAAGAATACCCTCTTTGACAAAAGCATAACGAGACTTTATGCCTGATGCTTTCTCAATAAACTCAGCGCTGGAAAAGGGTTTTTCCACCCGTTCACCGGCGTCGATTTCCGCAGCGTATTGTTTGTTATACAACGCAGCGTATGCGTTGTAGCTTGTCACCAGCTCTTCGTTGCTGATACTGTTTTCAGGGTTCCAAAGACCCGCACCGCTGATCACAACGTTATTTTGCATGTTGGTTATCACCTTAATCTGCCAGCCCAGCAGCTTATATTGACTATGAGTATGGCTGCTGTTATTTGATGGGAGTTGCCCGATTCTTAATGGCACGTGCTAGTATTTTGCCGTCATTGATCCGGTGCAAGACGTCTTATTTCAAACGTATGTATTAATTTATTTTGCCTTAAACGGTCGAATAGGTCTATGTTTGCGTTTAAAACAGCTAAAAAAATAGCCCCGCAATATTTCTTGCGGAGCTATCTGTTGCATAGCGCTTAGGTTTTGGCGTGTTTAGGGTAGTTTGCCATCTTTGGTTTCATGTTGGTCGTCCGGTGATGCTTGTCGACTGGCTGGCTCAATTAAACTCTGTCCCTGAGTCCGTTTCCAGGGTGTCAGGTCGTGGTGCATAGCCGTTTTAGCGATCATGTTGGCCGAAACCGGTGCTGTGATGAGTAGAAATAATGTAATCAGCCATTCATGGACCGATATAGCGCCTTGAGTGATACTGGATACAACCGATGATGCCAGCAGGAGGCCTGCCATTCCCAGAGTTGTTGCCTTTGTCGGTCCATGCAGCCGTGTGTACAGATCAGGAAGCCGCACCAGTCCTATGGAGCCGATCAGCAGAAAAACTCCACCAATTATCAGGACCAGAGCGATCAGCCCTTCAAGCCAGGTTGCCATATTTTCACCTATTGTGCTGTTTCAGGCCGCACTAAAGAGCGCCTGATGTTACTCATAATATTGTGTGATGTTTATTCAATCAGATCGCCACGGAGCAGGTACTTACACAGTGCAGAGGTACTGACAAAGCCCAACATGGCGATCAGAAGTGCGGCCTCAAAGTAGAGCCCTGTTCCCATATGGATGCCATACAGAATGATCAGCGCGATGCTGTTGATATACATGGTATCCAGAGCCAGGATGCGGTCCTGCAGGTTCGGGCCCTGAATCAGTCGCCACAGATTAAGGAACAGGGCGATACAGATCAGGACAGCGACGATAATAACGGCCCACTTTAGCATCCCAGAATCTCCTTCAGTGGTATCTCGTAACGTTGTTTTACCTGTGTAATCAGCTCATCGGCATTATCCAGATGCAGAGCGTGCACGTAGAGCCATTTGCGGTCTTCAGATATTTCAGCACTCACGGTGCCGGGAGTCAGAGAGATAGTGCTGGCAAGCAACGTAACACCAAGATCTGAGGTGATATCTAAAGGTATAGCAGCAAAGCCCGGTTGCAGTTTCTTCAAAGGCCCAAGAACCATTAGCGCAACTTCAATATTGGCAGTAATAATATCTTTCATCACCATAAAGAAGTAACGGACAGTTAACCAGGGACGCTTTATCGTTGGGTGCCCGTGTTTCAGAATAGAAACCAATTTAGGGATTGACCAACCAAAAAAAAGTGCCAGAAGAATATGGCCAAAAGCCATTGTATTATTCAGTAGTAGCCAGACTACGAACAAAAGCAGGCTATGAAAAGGCATGGGCAGAAAACGGGACTCTTTGACCGTAAACATCAGTGGTTGTCTCCTGGAAGAGCCGTACTATTCGGTAATAGAGCATCGACTGATTGTGTTAGGTCGTGCAATTGATGGGCTGCATCGGCCGTGAATTCGGTCGCCGGGCCACCAAAAATTACCAGTAGAGGTGATGCCGCCAAAAGCAGGGCGATACCAGCAATTTCAAGCGGGTGAACTTGTTCCTCGCTAGAGGACGCCGATGTCACTCGCCAGAATAAGGTCGTTCCAGCGCGGGATATTGCAACCAGAACCATAAGGCTGCTGATCAGAATCAGTGGCCAGATCCAAATGATTTCTGCTGTAGATTCAGCCGCGCGCATAATCAGAACCTTACCAACAAAGCCTGACAGTGGCGGTAAACCTATAATCGCTAACGCCGCGATAACAAAAGCAAAGCCGAGTAACCTTGGCTGTGCCATAGCCCGTGATTTCACAAAGCGATCCTCAGCCTTGCCACGCTGGCGTGAAATAAGATCAGCGATCAGAAAAAGAGCACCGGTGACCAGTGTGCTGTGCACTATGTAATAGAGGGCGGCAGATGTTGCATGTTCCGTTTGCAGCGCCGCAGCTATCAGCAGGGTTCCGGCCGAAATAATCACAAGATTTGCTGTCATTACCCGCAGAGTTGGGCTAGCAAAAACGCCCAGTGTGCCGATTGCAAGAGTACCCATTGCCATTGGCCATAGCCAGGGCAGGGCAATATTAGCCAGCAAATTGGCCTCTTCACCAAATACGACGGTATGGACGCGGAATATACTATAGACGCCAACCTTGGTCATAATGGCAAAAAGAGTTGCAACAGGTGCCGATGCCGATGCATAGGTACGGGGAAGCCAGAAATGCAGTGGCAGCAAGGCAGCTTTCAGACCAAAGACCAGAAGTAATAGCAAACCTCCTGCCTTGGCTAAAATTGCTTCGGATTCATCCAGTGCCCGTACCTGAACCGCCATGTCAGCTATATTCAAAGTACCTAGCGTGCCGTATAGGATACCCAAGCCAAAAAGGAACAAACTGGAGCCTATCAGGTTGAGGATTACATAATGAACCGCAGCCTGAGTTTTCTGTTTACCACCACCATGAACCAGTAGGGCATATGAGGCAATCAGTAATACTTCAAAGAAGACAAACAGATTAAAAATATCGCCTGTCAGAAAGGCGCCATTGATCCCCATTACCTGAAACATAAACAGTGAGTGGAAATACTGACCACTCTTGTCATGCCCCGCACATGAATAGAGTAGAGCTCCAGCGCAGAGTAATGTTGTTAATAGTACCAGCATACTGGATAGGCGGTCGGCCACCAGAACAATACCAAAAGGCGGTTGCCAGTCGCCCAGTACGTACATTTGAGTGCCTTCGCTGGCGGCAGTTACTAACAACATGGCTGCAAAGATGACCTGGAACGCTACGGAGACTAGGGCAAGACTTCGCTGACGGTTCAGGACATCTCTAAAAGGCGGCAGCAGCAACATTGCACCGGTAAAGAGCGGAATCAGAATCGGTAAAATAGCCAGATGCTGCATCATTGACCCCCTGAGCGGCGGGCAAGACGCGGCTTCGGTGCTTCGGGCAGGCGACCATCAACATGGTCATTGCCAAGGTCAGCCCGTGCACGCATGGCAAGAATCACAACAAAAGCGGTCATAGCAAAGCCAATAACAATAGCGGTCAGAACCAGCGCCTGGGGCAGCGGGTCACTATGTTGCGCTGATTGCCCAAGGACGGCTGCTGAGTTTAATTTCAGGCGTCCGCTGGCAAACAGAAACAGGTTGACGCCATAGGAAAGTAATGTAAGGCCCACAACCACCGGGAATGTGCGCCCTCGTAGAGCTAAGAAAATACCGCAGGCTGTCAGCAGGCCTACGCAGAAAGCATATAGTCCTTCCATTATCAGTCGTGCTCCTTCAATACGGGCCGTTCGCTGGTCGTTAGTTTGCCGAGATTAGCCAGGATCAGCATGGTGGCCCCGACAACGGTCAGGAATACTCCAAGGTCGAAGAGCATGGCGCTGGCCAGCTCGAACTCGCCAACCAAAGGCAGGTGGAAATGATCAAACCAGGAGGTCAGGAATGGGCGGCCAAATGCCCAGCTACCAAGCCCTGTCAGAGCTGCAATGGTAATGCCGCTGCCTATCATCAGCTGATAATCAAGTTTCATGCGGGCTTTAATCCAGTCCACACCGTGGGCAATATATTGCTGAATAATGGCAACAGAAGTAATCAGGCCCGCAATAAAGCCACCGCCCGGCATATTGTGCCCCCGGAGGAAGATATAGGCAGATACCAGTAATGCAAGTGGCAGCAAACTCTGGGATACAACGGAGAGCATTAGAGGGTGACTGTCCTGAGACCATGGGCGGCCATCACCATCGCTGGCGGGCATATAGAGGCGCATACGGGCGATCAACTTGAAAATACCCAGTGCAGCAATGCCCAGTACGGTAATTTCACCCAATGTGTCAAAGCCCCGGAAATCTACAAGTATCACGTTTACGACGTTAGTACCGCCGCCACCGGTCTTGCTGTTTTCCAAAAAGAAAGTGGAAATACTGTCCAGCGGTCGGGTCATTAATGCGTAACTGATAGTACCGATTACGCCACCTATGATCGCGGCTATCCCCAAGTCCCGGGCAACACGTTTAGGTGACGATTCTTTTGGTGTAGTTTGCGGTAGGAAAAAGAGTGCAAGCATCAGCAAAATAACGGTGACAACCTCTACTGCCAGCTGAGTCAGGGCCAGATCCGGTGCTGAGAACTTGGCAAACATCAGTGATACGATCAGGCCGACCACAGAAAGGGCTACCAAGGCGACCATACGCTGGCGATTCCATATCACCGTTGCCAGAGCCCCTATCGCCAGCAGCACAGCCCCTGTAATTGAGATTGCATCCACCGGAATCTGAGGCCTGTGGCCGGCAGTGGCATTCAGATCCAGAAGAGGTTCTGCCATCATCACCATCGCCAAACTAAGCATCATATAGCTGTAGCGTTGCAGGGAACCATTTTCGGCCAGTTCCATCACACGGGAGATTTGCTTGTGAATCAATTGAATGACGGCCTCAAAAACCAGCTTGGGGTCGTTTTCCGGGAACTGAGCCTGAAACTGAAACAGCTCTTTCCGGTTGATATACACCAAGGTGCCACCGACCAGTGCCACAACGCTCATCAACAGAGGAAAGTTGAAACCATGCCAGATTGACAGGCTATATTCAGGTACCTGTCCCTGTAGTGTTGCAGCCGATGCAGCATAGAGTAAGTCGCCAATCATATAGGTGGGCATAATACCGACCAGCAGGCACAGGGCCACCAGAATTTCCACAGGAACTCTCATGTAGCGGGGGGGCTCATGAGGTGTTTTAGGCAGATTAACAGGTTCGCCGTTGAAGAATACATCATGGATAAAGCGCAGGGAGTATGCCACAGAAAATACGGTTCCCAGCGTCGCAAATACTGGCACCATCCATGAAAGAGAGCCCAGAGAATCCTGATGAAGGGTTTCTGCAAAGAACATCTCCTTTGACAGAAAACCGTTCAGTAGCGGAACACCTGCCATTGCTGCGGCTGCAACCATCGCCAGAGTCGCCGTATAAGGCATATATTTCCACAAGCCATTCAGCTGCCTCATATCCCGGGAACCGGATTCATGGTCGATGATCCCGGCTGCCATAAAGAGCGATGCCTTAAAGGTAGCGTGGTTGATAATATGAAACAGAGCTGCAACGGCAGCCATGTCTGTGCCCATGCCTAGCAGCAGGGTGATCAAGCCTAAATGACTGACCGTGGAGTAAGCCAGAAGGCCTTTGAGGTCATGTTTGAACAGGGCAACATAGGCGCCCAGAAGCAGGGTCGCCAGTCCAGTCATACTAACAATCAGGAACCAGAGCTCAGTACCGGATAACACAGGGTACATTCGGGCCATCAGGAATATACCGGCTTTTACCATGGTAGCTGAGTGCAGATAAGCACTGACCGGTGTTGGTGCCGCCATGGCATGGGGTAGCCAGAAATGGAAAGGGAACTGGGCTGATTTAGTGAATGCGCCCAGAAGAACCAGTACCAGGATAACCGGGTAAACTGCATGTTCACGAATCAGGTCACCACTGGCCAGCACGTCATGCAGGCTGTAGCTACCGACAACGTTGCCGATCAGCAATACACCAGCCAGCAGCGCTAACCCCCCTGCACCCGTGATGGTCAGGGCCATTCGTGCGCCTTTTCGGGCCTCAGTTTTGTGTCCCCAGAAGCTGATCAGCAGAAAAGAACTGATACTGGTAAGCTCCCAGAACATCCAGAGCTGAATCAGGTTGTCGGACATCACTACGCCAAGCATAGCGAACATAAAGAGAATCAGATAAGCATAAAACTTACCCATGGAATCATTTTCGGAAAGATAGTAGCGCGCATAAAGCACAACCAGTAAACCAATACCCAAAATCAGTAAGGTAAAAAGCAGTGCAAGTCCGTCCAGGCGGAACGCAAGCTCTAATCCTAACTGAGGTATCCAGCCAAAGCTTTGGCGGACGGTTTCACCATCAAACACCTGAGGTGCAAGTTGTAAAACCAGAACCAAAGCAAGGGCGGGAAATCCCGCAGTAAGAAAAGCACACGCGCTGCGGCTGAACCTCGATGCAAATAGGGGTACCAGGGTTCCCAATAAGGGTAGCAGTGGTATCCAGATCAGGTCGTTCAACAAGGGTAGCTCCTGTTTTGTCCATCTTGCTTTTCAATCAGAATCTGATTGATCGATCGTTATTTTTACCGGTTTTGGGGTGGTTCTGACCGTAATATATTGATTACGTTCATGATTATTATTAGGTATGTTTTTTTATTTTAACTGGTTTTTCTCTGGCTGCACGGTAAAGCGAGTCAGAAATATAAAAGAAGGATACTAAAAAGGGCAGCCAAAAGCTGCCCTTAATAGGTATTGAATTTAGTGAAGTTTTGACTTAAGTGCCAATAATTCCACCATCTTCCCGTTGAATCATAATCACGGAAGATCTCGGTGTGCTTTGACCGCCACCGGGGAAGTGAGATGGTTGCAAGTCTTCACCGGGGTGTTGAACACCAATAAAGACGGTGCGATAGTCCGGTGTGAAAGCTAATCCGGTTATTTCACAGGCCACTGGGCCAGTCAGAAAGCGCCGTATCTCACCGCTGGCCGGATCAGCGCATAGCATTTGGTTATTACCCATACCGGCAAAGTCACCGCTATTGGAGTATTTACCATCGGTCTGAATCCAGAGGCGGCCTGCAGCATCAAAACCAAGGCCGTCAGGACTGTTAAACATATTGTCGCTGTTGATATTAGCAGAGCCGCCATAAGCGGAGTCACCATGAACTTCAGGGTTCCCCGCCATAACAAACAGATCCCACTTAAAACCTGCAGCGGTATGATCATTGTTATCCGGCTGCCAGCGAATAATCTGACCGTAATGATTTTTGGCTCGAGGATTAGGGCCTCCTACTGGCTGGCCTTCTTTGCCTCGGTTTTTATTGTTAGTCAGTGTACAAAAAACCTGCTGGCCGGATGGGTGAACGGCAACCCATTCAGGGCGATCCATTGTTGTTGCACCAACCTGAGTTGCTGCTCTTCGTGCAAAGATGAGCACTTCTGCCTGATCGGCAAAGCCGTTTTCAGGTGTCAGGCCATTCTGGCCAAAAGTCAGTGCAACCCACTCGCCCTCTCCGGCCACCCTTCCTGGCTCAGCCTCAAATTTGGCTACATAGAGTGTGCCTTCCTCTAGCAGGTCGCGGTTGGCGGCCTGGTTGTCCGGGTTGTAGCGATTTTTCGAAACAAACTTATATAGGTGTTCGCCCCGCTGGTCGTCCCCCAGATAAACCACAACATGGCCATCTGCGCTGACGGTCAGTGCCGCATTTTCGTGTTTAAAACGCCCCAGTGCAGTTCTCTTTTTTGGCGTGCTGTCGGGATTTTTAGGGTCTATTTCAACAATCCAGCCGTGACGATGCGGTTCTTGAGGGTTGAGTGATAAATCAAAACGACTGTCGTGCTTATGCCACTGGTAGCCTGCATCTTTGGCTCCGATACCATAGCGCTTGGCATCATCACCCAGATCCACAGCAGAATCACTGCCGAAATAACCATTGAAGTTTTCTTCACAGGTGAGGTAAGTGCCCCAAGGTGTCTGGCCGTTCGCACAGTTATTGAATGTACCCAGTACTTTTGTGCCTGAAGGATCTGCAGAGGTCGCTAATAAAGGGTTTCCGGCTGCGGGTCCGGTTAATGCCATCGGTGTATTAGCGTGGATTCGACGGTTAAAGCGACTGTCTTTTACAGGCTTCCAGCTACCATTAACTTTACGAATTTCAAAGATAGACACACCATGTGCAGCCTGAGCTTTACGGACATCACCGTGACTTACCTTTTTGCCCTGATGGGGGAGCAGGTATTCATAGTTGGTGTACTCGTTATTAATGGCCATGATGGCGCGATCTTCGGCCAACGGGAAAAAACTCATGCCATCATTGTTGTCACCAAACTGGTGTTCCTGGTCATAGGCGTTGTTTTTGCCACCATCGATGAACTCGTTGGCGTTTGAAAACAGAGGGTCACCCCAGGATATGAGTCGCTCCCAGCGATAACCTTCAGGAACGGTGATGGTGTCAGCGGTAGAGGCTGGAACCGGCTTAAAACCAATTTCAGGGCTCATTGGGTTACTGTTGGCCGAACCGCTCATGCTTAGCGGCGTGCAGCCAGCGGCGAGTGTACTCAGGCCTAAAAGTGCTGCTCCTCCCATAAACTGACGACGGCTCAACCCTTCTTCAATAATTTGAGTTAGCTCCGGCGTCTGTGTTACCGGGTGGTTCAGATCATCCTGCTGTTCAAAGTTGCTCATATCTCAGATCCATGTATAGGTTCAGGTTTTATTTCTGATGTGCACTCAGATGTTGATATGGGGCATTAATGTAAGGTCTGAATGTAACAATCCTGTGACACGTGGATGATTTTACTGGTGATGCCTGATGGCGTTGAAACTGAGGATAGGGCGGGGGGTATCTGTATCCTAAATAAGTGTTTTGGAAGGTTTGTTAATCTCGTGTTCTCGCTGTTCTGGCCTATATTAACTCTAGGTATCCTATTTTTATCGGTTTGTAAGATTGATATCGCCCTAAGTACTGATACTGGGAATAAAAATATTGCTGAAATTTGCTATCAACATTCTATGGTCAAAATTTGTTGTGCTTGCGGTAGTGTGTTTACTGCTTGGTATGACCGCTTTCAGCAGTTTTAACCATCTTCAGTCTCTTTATTTTGAACGTTTAGAGCAGACTATGGGAAGCCAGCTGGGCACTCTTCACCAGAGCTTATCTGCTTGGGGGCGATCCAAGAGAAGCTATGTTTATTCTTGGGCAAAGCAGCCAGAGCTGAGACGCCATATAAAAGTGTTAACAGGTGATGCCGGCTCGTCGCTAAAGAAGTTAAGTGGCTTTGCTCTCGGGGACTATCTGAGGCCTGTGATCTCAGACCCGGAAATCAAGCACTTCTACCTGATTGGACCTGGCAACCGGATTATTGCCAGCGATAACCCGGATCAGCTGGGGGTGACGGCACCTCTGGTGGCGTTTCCTTATCTCCTGAGACAGGCCTGGGGTGGGATGTCGGTTATTACGCGCCCACTGCGACTCGCTGAGCAAGGTGCCGGTGCCATCTATGTTGCGGCTGCTGTCAGAAATGCTACCAGCTCGCCGATGGCGCTATTAGTCTTTGAAATTGATCCTGTGGTCAGTTTCTATCAGATTTTCAGAAAATCAGCATTCTCAGGAACGGGTGAAGCGTATGCTTTTGATCGTGATGGTCTGCTGCTGACTCCAGGTCGTAATTTTGATACTGAAAGTCTGCGGCCAACGGATCGCGGGCAGGCAACGTTACTGGGGGTGAATAATAATCCTCTTCCCGGTTATGAAACGACACCGCTTGCAGACAGAGTCGGCCTAGTGAGTGATGAGGTTTACATTCGCAATGCTATTACCGGTTACGATGGCCAGCTAAAAGTCGGAGCCTGGATTTGGGATAAGCAGTTTCAGATGGGGCTGGCACTGGAGCAGTCCTCGGGTGAGGGGCTTGAGCTATTGCGCAGGATGCAGTGGATCTTTTTGACCTTTGTCGGGCTGGTGATTCTGATCATTCTTAGCTTCTTTTTTATTCTCGCCTATTGGTCAGCGGCGCGTACCCGGGAGGAGGAGGAAGCTCGGGAGGCATTGGTCAGTGAGCTGGTATCTCTGCATGAGCGTAATACTCTTGATATTGCTGACCGTGAAGCGAAGCACAGGGCGATCATTGATACAGCCTGGGATGCGATTTTTACCGTGGATAATCGTGGTGTGATTTTATCCGCCAATCCTGCGACTGCACGTATCTTTGGCTGTCGTCAGGACAAGCTGATAGGGCACCTTATAGAGGATTGGGTTTGGTTGGATAGCAGGGAGCATCTGCGTGCTGACTATATGGCTAAAGCCTGTGGTCAGGCTATCGAAGCAACAGGTGTGCATGATGATCGTCGAACATTCCCTGTAACCGTTTCAATTGCTGAAACTGAAACCAGTCAGAGTTCTTTTTTTACCGTTATTGTGCGTGATGTCAGTGCGCAGAAAATGTCTGAGCGCTCCCTTTTTGAGGCGCGTCAGCGGCTGGAAATGAGTCAGTCCTTCGCTTATATCGGGACGTGGGAGTGGGATGTTCACTCTGATAAGGTCATGGCTACTGAGATGGCCCTGAAGCTTAATGGTCTTGAGGTCAGTCGTTGCGCCGTAGGGTTAGGTGTTTTTTTTAGCCGTATCAACGGGAGTGACCGCCCACTGCTTCACCGTACGCTTTACAGTTCTGTTAGGGCTCAGGAGCCATTTTCAATTGAATGCCGGGTTGATTATGACGATGGAACCAGTGAATGGTTACTGATCCAAGGGACACCTCTTCAGGAACAAGGCGCTATAAGCCGTTTGATTGGCCATGTTCAGAGAATTACCGAGCGTAAAGAAAATGAAAAGGCACTGCTGGCGGCCAGAAATATGCTTCGACTTGTGCTGGACACTATTCCAATTGGTGTTTATTGGAAGAAAGCGGATTTGACAATTGCAGGTGTCAACAAGAAGTTCTGCCAGGATTTGGAGCTTAAGGAAAAAGATATTATCGGTAAAACTGACGAAGAGGTTTATTGCAATCGTCGTCAGGCCGCATTAATTGAGCGATTGGATCGTACGGTGGTTGAGACTGGGGTACCGATGCTTCGTCGTAGTGGTCGTTATCATATGAATAACGGCAAGCTCTGTTATGTCGAGATCAGTCGTTTACCCATTCAGGATCAGGAGCATAATACACTCGGGGTGCTCGGGGTTTACACGGATGTTACAGAGCGGCTGGAGACTCAGAAAAGCCTGCAGCGGCATCATAAACTTCTGGCCTCTATTTACAGTTCACAGTTGCGCTATTTTGCGGGAGATAATTGCTGGGCAGTGTTTTCTCATCTTCTGGGGGAGGTATTGGAACTGGCGGAAAGTGAGTATGGCTTTATTGGTCAGGTTTTGTATAAGCCGGACGGTCAGCCTTATCTCAGAACCTATGCTATTACCAGGCTCTCACAGGATGAGATAACTAAAAAATGGCAACAAAAGCACCATGGTGATGGGGTAGAGTTTCATAACTTAGGTACATTATTGGGTCGTGGTTTAAAAACAGCAAAGCTTGAAATCAGTAATACCCCGTTATCAGAGGCTTGGGTTAAGGATATAACCGGTGGTGACGTCGGTGTCAGGAATTTTATGGCTGCTCCTCTGCTGAAAGGCAATGATCTGGTGGGTATGATAGGTTTTGCGAATCACTTAAAAAGGTATGATCAGGAACTGGTTCGCTTCCTGCAACCAATACTGACGACCTGTGCGAATCTGATCGCTGCGATTGACAGTGATATGAAAATTATTGCGACTCAACAGCAGTTACTCAAGGCAAAAGAATCTGCCGAAAAAGCCAATCGTGCTAAAACAGACTTCCTTTCCAGGGTTAGCCATGAGCTTAGAACGCCAATGAATGCCATTCTTGGCTTTACCGGGCTATTAACTGAGTCGGCCGAAACAGAAGAGCAGCATAGTTTTCTCCGGGAGATTGATATTGCAGGCCATCACCTGATGAGCCTGATTAATGAGGTGCTTGACCTGGGGCGTATTGAGTCAGGACGTATTGAACTTCAATCAGATTACATCTCATTGGATAGCCTGCTGGAGGAGTGTTGCTCTGTAACCGGACAGCTTGCTCAGCAAAAAGGTATTCAGTTCAGAATGCACCCTGATAGCAGGCGCTCTTTGCAGGTTGTGGCGGATGCTGGTCGATTGCGTCAAATTCTGCTGAACCTGCTTTCGAATGCTATTAAATATAATAAGCCCGAAGGTAGTGTAGTTCTCAACGTACAACTGCCCAAACCAGGACAGGTTGATATCCATGTTCAGGATACAGGGGTTGGTCTTTCTGAACATGAGCTTCATCATTTGTTTGAGTCTTTTAACCGGCTGCATGCGGAAAAAACCGATATCGAAGGAACCGGAATGGGGTTGGTGATTACTCGTCAGTTGACGGAGTTGATGCGTGGCTCATTGACCGTATCAAGCACTAAAGGTGTAGGGAGCTGCTTTACATTGAGTCTTCCGGGAAGCTCCTCAGTCCAAGAGAGTGAAGGTGAGGAGCTGGCAGCCCCTCTCCTGCCGGCCAGGGTTTTAATTTTAGGGGATGAGCGTCGTGCTGACAGCTATTGCCCAGGATTGGAGACGGCGTTAATTAGTGCGGACCCGGTATTTGTAAACTCAGGCGTTGCTTTTCTTGAATTAGCACTACAGCATAATTTCCAACTGATGATCTGTGACTCACAGGTGAGCGATTTCTCGTTGGAGGAGTTGCTATGCTATCTGTCCGATAGCGATGTACTATCCAAAACACCGGTATTGATCATCTTTCCGGCCAATTCCAGCTTCTCATTTGAGGAGCTGTCACTGCCTGAAAATCATCTGTTGCACCTTTACTGCTATACAAAAGGTGAGCTTTTGACTGAAAAGGTTCAGGAATTGTTTAATTTTACCGACAGAAGTCAAAAATCTTACTAACAAGGCCTGCTTGCGGGTTTAAAAGTATCACTTACTTTTTGATTTTGTTAGGATTTTGGCTCGGACATGATAGTCAGCCTCATTTTTGGCTCGAACAATAAGGCTTCAAATTTGTGAACAGTCGCGCTTATCTGCTTAACTGGTTTGTCGCTGCCCTGGCTATCTTGGCGGTCGTGGGGAGCGCTTGGTATATTGAAGTTTCATATTTGGAGCAAATACGTCAGAAGCGTGTGCTCGAGTCCCAGGCGCGAGTTTCAGAAACCAGTGCTGGTATTGAGAGTATTATCCGCTCCAATCTTGCCAGTATGCAAGGGCTTGCCGCCTACCTGTCGATAAACCCTGATATTAGTCAGCGTGATTTTTCTGAAACAGCAAATCTGTTTCTCAGCAATAATCCTATGGTGAATACGGTTTATCGTGTATCCAGTGATTATCAGTATACCCACCGTTATCCAGATGCAACTGATACTGATTTTACGGATCGCTTTATTCCTTCTGATACACGGGGTTTTGAGGCTGCTCGTCAGGCGGTGGAAACCGGAGAGATCTTTGTTTCAGGCCCGGTTATGCAAACTGATGGCGTCGCGCATCTCCATATATGGCTGCCACTCCAGAGCTCCGGTCGTCAATACCGGACGGCACTGTTACTCTTTCCTTTATCCCTTGAACAAATCTATGAGGCCTCAGGCCTTTATAAGCTGGGCCATGAAATGGAAGTTTCTGTCCGGGAGGTACGTCATAGCAAGCCTCAGGCTGCTTTCTATGGCCCTACTACACTTTTTAATGCAGCGGATATTACGGACAGCATAACCTTACCGGGCACTCAGTGGCAGATTGCAGCTAGTATTCAGTCTGAGTCTTTTGTCGAGCAGTCATCCCGGCTTTGGATTCAGCTCGCAGCAGGGCTGATGATCAGTATTATTATCCTGATTCTCTGGTTGCGCCTTAAAGAGCTGCGTGCTGTGGGACTTATTGAGAACCAGCAGTTAATGCTGGACCAGGCCCAGCGTGTTGGCCGGATTGGTAACTGGTCATGGAATATCGCCAAAGGCGATGTTTTCTGGTCGGATGAAGCATACCGCTTGTTTGGCCTGGAGAAGGGGGATCGAGCCCTTGAAAATGATGGTTATCTGCAGTTTGTCCACATGGAGGATCGGCCTGCCGTTGAAGCAGCGATTCAGGATGCAATGGGCAGAGGTGGGCGCTATCAAACCGATTTCAGGTTGATGCGGGCAGACTTTGATCAGCGCTGGGTACATTCTGAAGGTTTTGTTGAACTGAGTGCAGACCGTAAACCGGTTCGGGTTTTTGGTACCTTTCAGGATGTGACCTCCAGCCGGAGAATTGAACGAGAGCTGAAACAGCGGGAAACTCAGCTTTCGGCCATCACAGATGCTGCTCAAAGCCTGATTATGATATCCCGGGCCGCTGACGGTATGGTGTTATTTTGTAACCCCTCCTCAAAAAGAATGTTGGGTATAGAACCCTCTGAGCTGGTTGGTCAGTCAATTGTGGTGTTTTATCCTTCCCCCTCCGACCGGGAACTTCTGCTGAGCTGTGTGGAGCGTGACCATAAACTGAGCAATTACACCCTTAAATTGCGACGGGCTGACAACGGCAGGATCAGTACGTTTCTGATCGGGCTGCAGAAAATTATGTTCAATGGAAGTGAGTGTTTTGTCGTTGACATGGTTGACATCTCCTCCATGCTCGAAGCTCAGATTGCCCTGGCAAATAGTGAGGAAAAATTCAGGCTTTTTGCAGAGAACGTGCCGGGTATTTTTTGGCTGTGCCACCCTGACGGTCATGAGGTCGAATTTCTTAGCCCAGGCTATGAGAGGGTGATCGGAATGAAGGCTGAGCTGGTACTGTCTGGTGTTGAACCTCTTTTTGGCAGTGTGGTACCGGAAGACAGGCCGATGGTGGAGGGGATTTTCTCGGTAGCCAGGCAGCCTTTGCAGCTTGAATTTCGCATTCAGCATCCGACCGGTAACGTACGTTGGATTCGCAGTCTTTCTTTTGCGACTTATGATAATGAAGGTCGGGTTAAGAATCTTGCTGGTTTTGGTGAAGATATAACGGAAACTTATCTGAGTAATCAGAGAATTAAGCTGGCGGCTTCAGTTTTTGAGAGCACAGCAGAAGCGATTGTGGTGACAGATGCGAATAACTGCATTGTGTCCGTCAATGATGCTTTTAGCCGGATTACAGGCTATAGCTCTGATGATGTATTGGGTGAAAACCCTGCGATTCTCAGCTCTGGTAAGCAACCGGATAACTTCTATCAGACGATGTGGGAAAGCCTTCAAGCAACCGGAGGCTGGCAGGGAGAGGTCTGGAATCGTAAGAAAAACGGTGAGCTTTATGTTGAATGGCTATCAATAACAGCCCTGAAAAATCAATATCATGAAGTTGAGAACTATGTAGCGGTTTTCTCTGATATTACCGACCGTAAAGAAAAAGAAGAATTGATCCGGTATCAGGCTAACTATGATGCACTGACAGGACTGCCTAATCGGGTTCTCTTTCATGACCGTTTGATGCAATCGATAACCTCTGCACGTCGTTACCCAAAGGACCGGGGAGCGTTGATGTTTATCGATTTAGATCATTTTAAAGAAGTGAATGATACGCTGGGTCATGAAGCCGGAGATAGTTTGCTGAAGAAAGTTTCGGAACGCTTGCGCCAATATACCCGCGAGTCTGATACTGTGGCTCGCCTGGGCGGGGATGAGTTTACGGTTATGCTGCCATCAATAGGTAGTGTAGAAGATGTGAGAAGAGTCGCCGGGAAAATTATTGAGGCCCTGTCGAGGACATTTGACCTTGATGGTAAATCTGCTCATATCTCAGCAAGTATAGGGGTTACTATCTTTCCTGACGATGGTGATGAGCTGACCCGAGTGCTTCAGAATGCCGATCAGGCGATGTATGCCGCCAAATCAGCGGGCCGTCACACCTATCGTTTTTTTACACCCCAGATGCAGCAGGAAACAGAGCGTCGTCAGTCTCTGCAGCATGACCTTCGTTCTGCTCTGGATCATCATGAGTTTGAGTTGCACTATCAGCCCGTAGTGAACCAGGATAGACAGGTTGTTAAGGTCGAGGCTTTAGTACGCTGGAACCATCCTGTTCAGGGGCGCGTGTCGCCGGATCAATTTATATCGCTTGCAGAAGAGAGTGGCTTGATTATCCCGCTGGGTGGCTGGGTTTTCGCTCAGGCAGTCTCGGAGATATCAAGCCTACGCAAACGCTTCCCGGAACTGGGGGTTGCGATTAACTTGTCGTCCAAGCAAATTGCTACAGATGAGCACCATGTTGAGCATTTTGTTGATATTCTACAGCAATATGACCTGGCTGCTAAATGGGTAACGCTGGAAATAACAGAGTCGCTTTTTCTTGATCCTGCCGGTGATTCTGTCGAGAAGCTAAATAAGTTGCGTGCGCAGGGGTTTGAAATTGCAATTGATGATTTTGGCACAGGGTATTCCTCTTTAAGCTACTTGAAGCAGCTGCCTTTGACGACAATTAAGATCGATAAAAGCTTTGTCTCAGATCTTGATAAAGATAGTGGTGACAAAGTTCTTGTGGATGCGATTCTTTCTATCGCACAGAGCATGCGCTTAAGTGTGATCGCTGAGGGTGTGGAAACCGAAGCTCAATCCCGTTATCTGGTGGACGGTGGTGCTCAAATGCAGCAGGGCTGGCTGCATGGTAAGCCTATGGCCTACCATGCCCTCAGTCAGTGGCTTGAAGCTAATATCGGGCAATAGTTTTTTTTGATATATAATTACATCGTGTACTCGGTTATTCCCTTTTTTATTTTTTATGATGGTTAATGCACCGTACGTTATTAAGGTGTGCTTTGTTTTAATTACAGGAGTATTGAATGAGTTCTCGTGAACCATCTCCGCCTGCCATATCTGTATCTGCCAGCTCGCTCATTGTGGGTGCAGTTGTGTCTGTGTGTGTCTGGGGGGCTGGATGTTTTTTTACGGTTAACCCTCATGTGGCTTTTTTAATGGCGCTTTGTTCTGGTTTTTGCCTCATATGGCTGATGAATCGTTACCATACAGCTGAAAACGATGCTGTATCCCCCGATCTCTCATATCAGACGGCGGACACCTTTAACGCTCTTTCTTCAGAGCTGTCTTCTGAGTTTAAAGCGTCCAGAGAGGAGGTTCAGCAGGTAAAAAATCTGCTGGATACGGCTATTGGTCAGCTTGTTGATAATTTCACACAGGTCCATCAGAAAACCCAGGAACAGCAGGCACTGACCCATCGAATTACACAATATATGGCTGCCGGAGAAAATGTTGATTCTATTTTTTCCGGGTTTATTCATGATACGACAGAGACTTTTGAAGTTTTTATGGATAATGCTGTTCAGGCGAGTAAATTTGCCATGGGTCTTGTTGAAATTATGGATGATATGGCCAGCAATATTGGTGGGATTGTTAAACTTCTTGATGAAATTGACGATATTGCTGATCAGACCAATCTTTTGGCGCTCAATGCTGCTATCGAAGCTGCCCGAGCTGGAGATGCAGGCCGGGGATTTGCAGTGGTGGCGGATGAAGTTCGTTCACTCTCTAAAAAAACAACCCATTTCAGTGATCAGATTCGAGGTTTGATGACGGATCTGCACAGTTCCTTTTCTAATGCGGACACTTCTATCCAGAAAATCTCTTCTGTTGATATGGGGTTTGCCAGTGAGTCAAAACGACGTATTGAGCAGGTTTTGGGTCAGCTTGAACGAATTAATCATGAATCGTCGGGGGCGCTGGCATTACAAAGTGAGCTGGCTGCTGAGGTAGAGGAAAATATTAACCAAGCAACGACAGGTCTTCAGTTTCAGGATATGACCAGTCAGCTTCTGGGTCATACAGATACGAGGCTGGATGCGATCCATGGATTCATGAATGATGTAGCGCATCTGACACAGGAAGATAACGCTTACTCATCGGAAGAAATTTTACGACATATTCGCGAGAAACTTCAGGCAACTCGCTCTAAGATTGATAGTATGAAACATAACCCTGTTTCCCATGGCAGTATGGACTCGGGTGATATTGAACTCTTTTAATAAAATAATCAGGTGTTGGAGAAACTTATGGCCAAGAAAATTCTGACGGTGGACGATGCAGCCTCAATTCGTCAGATGGTGGCTTTCACGCTCAAGGGTGCCGGGTATGACGTGGTGGAAGCGATTGATGGACAAGATGGACTGAACAAAGCTAAGTCGGGTCAGTTTGACCTGGTACTGACGGATCAGAATATGCCTAAAATGGATGGCCTGACTCTTATTAAATCGCTCAGAGCCTTGCCACAGTACAGTCGGACTCCGATACTGATGCTGACAACTGAGTCTGGTGATGACATGAAGGCAAAAGGGCGTGCAGCCCGAGCCACAGGTTGGCTAGTAAAACCCTTTGATCCGGCTAAATTACTGGAAGTTGTCAAGAAAGTGCTGGGTTGAGTAATCCAAAGCAACAGAAACGGATAATGTATAATGTCGTTTGATTTGAGCCAGTTCAATCAGTTGTTTTTTGAAGAAACTGCTGAGCATCTCGCCACAATGGAGAGCCTGATGCTGAATATGGATGTTCAGTCGCCGGATATGGATGATCTGAATGCTGTATTCCGTGCCGCTCACTCTATTAAAGGTAATAGTGGCACGTTTGGCTTTAATGATATGACGGCAGTAACGCATGAGCTTGAAACGTTACTGGATCTGGTGCGCAAAGGTGAGACTGAATTAACGGATGAGATGGTCGATGTTACCCTTCAGGCCGGTGACGTTCTGACGGGTATGCTTCAATCTCACCAAAATGGTGAGGAGCCTGACCAGGAGCCGGCCCAGTCCGTTATCATAGCGTTGAATCAGCAGCTTGCTATCGTTAAAGGTGGCGAGGTGCAGCCTGCAACACTTGATCCGAATACCTTCTCTGACCATCTTCCTGTTGTGCAGCCCAGCGAGTCGTTATTAACCCAGTCTTTCATTGTTCGCTTTCCCGCGCCTGATCAGGAGCTGGACCTGCTTTTTGATTCCCTTAAAGAACTGGGTGAGCTGACGGTTATTGATGCACCCTCTGAACACTCGGATGATTGGCTGTTTTCACTGCAGACCGATGCGAAAAAAGAGGATCTTAAAGACCTGATTACCTTCATGGTTGCCGAAGATTCCTTGTCTATTGAAGAAGAAATATCTTCAGATGATGGTAGTTTTGGCTTCTTCGAGTCTGTTGGGGAGGGTGCCAGCGAAGATGAGCTGGGTTATGGTTTCTTTGATGATTTTGATGACATTGCTGATAAAACCAGCACAGGCCCTGTGAGCGGGGGTGATACTGAGGGTGACCCGGGTTATGGTTTTTTTGAGGAAGATGATCCCGGTTATGGTTTCTTCGAAGATGAGCCGCTTTCCGCCGAGGCTCCTGCTTTGGTTGGGTCTCAGGATATCGCCGTCGATAACAAAACTGACCCAGAGACCCATGAGGATCGAGGCGCTGAGTTTGATGGTTATGGCTTCTTTGAGCCTCTTAATAGTGACGCTACTGTCAAAAGCGCAGAACCTTCACCTCAAACTTTGCCCTCAAAGGTTTCTGCTACGCCTGAACCCCAGGCAAAGATTAAGTCGTCAAAAGTCGCAGCCGTTAAGAACAGTGGGGCGGACTCTTCGGTTCGGGTCAGTGTTGAGAAGGTCGACCAGCTGATTAACCAGGTCGGTGAATTGGTGATTACTCAGGCTATGTTGGCTCAGATGGCATCTGAGGTTGATCCTATCCTGCATGAGAAGATGGCCAATGGCCTTGCTCAGCTGGAAAGAAATACCCGGGATCTTCAGGATTCTGTTATGTCGATCCGCATGATGCCGATTAGTATCGTTTTCAGTCGCTTCCCTCGTGTTGTGCGTGATTTGGCCGGTAAGCTGAATAAGAAAGTTAAGCTGGAAATGATGGGGGAGCATACCGAGCTTGATCGGAGCATGATTGAAAAGCTAGCTGACCCATTAACCCATCTGATCAGAAACAGCCTGGATCATGGTATTGAATCACCTGAAGAGCGTTCCGCAGCAGGCAAAGATCAGACCGGTACTATTTTACTCCGGGCTTCACATCAGGGGGGGAATATCGTTGTTGAGGTTCAGGATGATGGTGCAGGTTTAAATCGCGAGCGTATTCTTTCTAAAGCTCAGGAGAAAGGTATTGCAACATCAGAGAGTATGCCTGACTCCGATGTATGGTCACTAATCTTTGCTCCCGGATTTTCAACCGCGTCAGAAGTCACTGATGTATCGGGGCGTGGTGTTGGGATGGATGTGGTTAAAAGGAATATCACGTCTTTAGGGGGACGACTCGAAATTGAGTCAATGGAGGGTATCGGTAGCCGAATCAGTATTCGTTTGCCTTTGACGCTCGCTATTCTCGATGGTCTTCAGGTTGCCCTGGGTGATGAAATTTATATTGTGCCTTTGACCAGTATTATCGGATCAATGCAGCCGGACCCCAGTGATATCAAAACCGTATCAGGCGAAGGTGCAGTGATCTGTATCCGGGATGAATACCTGCCGATTATACGGCTGAGTGACCTGTTGAATATGCCCGCTGCATTTGACGAGTATGAGCAGGGGATTATGGTCATTTTGGAGTCAAATGGTGGGCAGGTTGGCTTGTTTGTTGATGATCTTGTTGGTCAGTCCCAGGTGGTTATTAAGAGCCTGGAAGCGAACTACCGCAAGGTTGAGGGCGTGTCTGGGGCAACAATTTTAGGAACAGGGCGTGTCGCCTTGATTCTCGATGTCGAAGAGTTAATCAGCATGCATAAAACACGTACCAGGGCAGTGCCCGGCAGTGTGCTGGTCTAAGGGGTTAAGCATGGCAGAACAGATAACCGAAAATCAGGATCATAGTGAGTACGGACGTTTACTTGGACAGGAATATTTGACCTTTTCCCTTGGTAAAGAGTATTACGCCGTTGATATTCTGAAAGTTCAGGAAATTCGTGGTTATGGCGCAGTAACAAAAATTGCGAATGCCCCTTCTTTTATAAAAGGCGTTATTAATCTTCGGGGTGTAATTGTCCCTATTATTGATCTGCGCATTAAGTTTAATCTGGGTAAAGCCCATTATGATGAATTCACTATTGTTATTGTTTTAAACCTGACTGACAGGGTTGTTGGTATGGTGGTTGATGGTGTATCTGATGTTGTGAGTCTTGCTGGTGATGATATCAAGAATCCACCGGACTTTTCTGCCAACTTTGATTCGGAATATATCCTGGGCCTGGCCACTGTTGATGAGCAGATGCTAATTATCACAGATATTGAGAAATTAATGTCCAGTGAGGAGATGGCTCTGGTTGATAAAACCAAGGCGATTGCCGAATAACAATTACTTAACGCTAGTTAGATTTAAGATGCAGGTTCAGTTGGAGAGCGGGCAATGAGTACAAAAACATCAATCCGGTCAAAGCTACTTAGTGTTGCTTTTGCTGCGGGTGCTCTGATCGTAGCAGGAGGGTTAGTAGCCTTTCTGGGCGAAGGAAAAAATGCACTCTATTGGGCGCTTTGCCTCCACGGAGGGGCTTTGCTGGTTCTCTTTGCCGGTGCTCGCTCTGTATTAACTCAGCTGGAGCAACCATTGCATCAGTTAATGGCTATTAGTCGGCATTTTTCTGACGGTAAACCGGCTCATCCGGGACCTATAGCGGATAATGAGATTGGTGTTGTTGTCCGTGCGCTCTTAGAAGCACAGGCTGAGGTTGAGTCGAAGCGTCAGAAAGAGTTGCGCCAGTTTGATCAGATAGCCCGCATCAAGCGCGGTCTGGATGTTGTCGATACTAATGTCATGATCGCGGATGCTGATCTGAATATTATTTATGTGAATGCATCGATCCAGCGGATGCTACGTGACCGTGAGACAGACCTGCAGAAGACATTACCTCACTTCGATGCCGGAACTTTGGTCGGTAGAAACATTGATATTTTTCATCGTAATCCTGGGTATCAACGCAAGCTTCTGGGTGGTTTAGGCGGTGCTCACAAGGCGCGCATTCATGTTGGTGATACGACCTTCAGCCTGTTGGTTCATCCGATCTCCAATAATGGCGAACGTAATGGCTACATTGTTGAGTGGCAGGATCTGACAGACTCCCTCGCGCAGGAGCAAAAAGAGCAGGCGCTACAGGAGCGGCAAGCTGAGCTGATGAGTGAGAATCAGCGTATTCGCCGAGGTCTGGATGTGGTGAATACAAATGTCATGATATCTGACGCTGATCTCAATATTGTTTATATGAATGAGTCGATTCTTGAGATGCTTGCCCGAAATGAGACTGAGATCCAGAAGGATCTGCCTCACTTTGATGCGCGTAATCTGCTGGGTCAGAATATTGACCTGTTCCATAAAAACCCTGATATGCAGCGCCGTATGTTAGGTGGTCTTACTGATACGCATAGCGCGATGCTGAATATAGGTGACAGCACCTTCAATCTCCAGGTGACTCCGATTGGAAAACCGGATCAGCGGCAGGGCTTTGTTGTTGAGTGGCGTGACATGACCGATATTCTGCGCCGTGAAGCTGAGACAGAAGAGGGCAATCGTAAGCAGCGTGAGCTGGCTGATATTAATAGCCGTATCCGTAATGCACTGGATAATGTGTCCAGTAACGTGATGATGGCGGATACTGATCTGAACATTATTTATATCAATGATGCGCTGCGGGGTATGTTCCGTGGGTCTGAGGCGCTGATTCAGCAGGAGCTACCTGAGTTTTCGGTTGATAATCTGTTAGGTCAGAATATTGACGTTTTCCACAAAGACCCTGCGCATCAGCGGCATATGTTGGCGGCATTGCAAGATACGCACTATGCCAAGATCTCTATTGCAGGTCGCCACCTGGCATTTATTGCTAACCCGATTTTCAACGAAGAGGGCGAGCGCTTAGGAACTGTTGTTGAATGGTCTGATACGACGAATGAGACTCTGGCTCAGGCAGAAATTGCTGATATTGTAGAGGGTGCATCCCGCGGCGACTTTAATCGCCGTATCAATACCCAAGGTAAGGAAGGTTTCTTCCTTGAGCTTGCGGATGGAATGAACAACCTTATGGAGACAACGTCTGACGGTCTTTCTGAGATTGCGCGGGTTCTGAGTGCCATGTCCAGAGGCGACCTGACTGAACGCATAGAGAAAGACTTTGATGGTATGTTCGGTCAGTTAAAAGATGATGCTAATGCTACAGTGGATCAATTAGCGGTTATCGTCACCCAGATTAAAGAAGCATCTGATGCCATTAATACCGCTGCCAGTGAGATCTCTGCGGGCAATAATGATCTGTCTCAGCGTACGGAAGAGCAAGCATCGAGCCTGGAAGAAACGGCAGCGTCAATGGAAGAGCTAACCTCAACCGTCCAGCAAAATGCTGAGAATGCTTCCCAGGCGAATAATCTGGCACAGGGTGCCAGTCGAATTGCTCAGAAAGGTGGTGATGTTGTCAATCAGGTTGTCACGACGATGCGAACCATCAGTGATAACTCCAAGCAGGTTGAAGAGATCATCAGCGTTATTGACAGTATTGCCTTTCAGACAAATATTCTTGCGCTTAATGCTGCGGTGGAAGCTGCTCGAGCCGGTGAGCAGGGGCGTGGTTTTGCGGTTGTGGCGACAGAAGTCCGTAATTTAGCGAAACGTAGTGCCGGTGCCGCAAAAGAGATTAAAGAGCTTATCGTGACTTCAGTTGATACTGTAGAAGAGGGATCTCAGTTAGTTGATGATGCGGGAGCAACCATGAAAGATATCGTGGATGCGATCGGCCAGGTAACAAGCATTATGACTGAGATCTCAGCTGCGTCAGCTGAGCAGAGATCTGGTATTGAGCAGGTCAATACTGCGATCACACAGATAGATGATGTTACGCAACAGAACGCTGCTCTGGTTGAGGAAGCCGCCGCAGCGGCGGAGTCTACGGAGGAGCAGGCACGATCCCTGGTTGGTTCGGTTAGTTTGTTTAAACTTGATGCTGGCAGCCAGGATATAATGGCCTTACCCTCGTCAGATGCTCCTTTCAGCACTGAACGGAAGGCTCCTGAGGTAGTGACCTCCCGGGTTAAAAGCTCTGATAGACTGATCTCTCAGCCCTCAAGATCTGACACCGATGGCGATTGGGAAGAGTTCTGATAGAGTCGCTTGCCGTAAGAATTATAGGCTGCCGGATGGCAGCCTATTTTTTAGGATTGGAAGATGCAAACATCCCGTTCTGACCGCGAATTTCACTTTACAGACAGTAACTTTGCGACGATTAAGGCGCTCATATACGATCGGGCTGGTATTAATCTGGCCGAAACAAAAAAGGATATGGTTTATAGCCGGTTATCCCGGCGCCTGAGGGCTAATGGCTTAAACAGCTTTCAGCAGTATCTTGAACTGTTGGCCGATCCGGCCTGTGATGAGCAGCAGGAGTTTGTGAACTCACTGACGACGAACCTGACCTCTTTTTTCAGGGAGGCGCACCATTTTGATGCCCTTAAGGCGTATTTCTCCGAGCACCCGGATAAGAAAAAATTCCGAATCTGGTGTTGTGCCGCTTCGACAGGTGAAGAGCCATACTCAATTGCAATGGCTGCTATTGAATACTTTGGTTGTTATAACCCTCCTGTAGAGATTCTGGCATCCGATCTGGATACTAAAGTACTCGAAAAAGCACGACAAGGCGTCTATTCTTTTGAAAGAGTTGAAAGTCTTTCTGATCAAAGGCTTAAAACATTCTTTTTTCGTGGTAAGGGTAATAATTCAGGTTTGGTTAAAGTAAAATCTGAATTACAGGATCTTGTTTTTTTCCTTAATCTGAACTTACTTAATAATAACTGGCCGTTTGATGATCCATTCGACATTATTTTTTGCCGTAATGTCATGATCTACTTTGATAAGCCGACGCAATATAAAGTACTGAAAAATTTTGTTCCATATCTGAAGGAGGATGGTCTGCTATTTGCGGGACACTCAGAGAGCTTCCCTCACGCATCTGATCTGTTCAGGTTACGAAAGCACACTGTCTATGTTAAGGCTACAAAATAAGCTAAATGGTAGGTAAGGCCATGGATATTTTGCATGAAGCTTCGCAGCCGAAGATCTACTTCGACAGGAAGTTTAACTGTCAGGTCGCGAAGATATTACCTGGTGAGTTTTACGTAGCCTCCACTGATATGGCAATCAGTACGGTACTGGGCTCCTGCATATCGGCTTGTATTCGGGATACCAAATTGAATATTGGGGGGATGAATCATTTTATGCTGCCAGGTAACTCAGATGTTTTTAATCCCCTTAGTGCTTCCGCCCGTTATGGCAGCTATGCAATGGAGATGCTGATTAATGAGATTCTTAAACGAGGAGCAAAAAGAGAAAATCTGGAAGCGAAAATATTTGGTGGGGGTAATGTTGTTGCATCGATGACAAGCAGTAATGTCGGGAAACGTAATGCACAGTTCGTTATTGATTACCTGGGTTTTGAATCCATACCGATTACCGCTAAAGATCTGCTCGACACTTGCCCACGTAAAGTTGTGTTCTTCCCCGGAACAGGCAGAGTCCTTATGAAACGTCTTCGCAGCGATGGTGCTGATAGGGAAGTGCTCGAGATTGAGAACCAGTACAGTCAGTCTCTTGGTCAGGCGCCTGTATCGAATGATATTGAACTCTTCGATTAACAATGATGATTAAAGGATATGCGTTGTGATTGAGGTTGTTATTGTCGATGATTCAGCACTGATCCGTAATCTTCTGAAAGAGATCATCAGTGAGCAGGATGATATGACGGTTACTGGCCTGGCTCGAGACCCTTATGAAGCCAGAGAAGTGATCCGGCAGGTAAACCCTGACGTTATTACTCTGGACGTAGAAATGCCCAGAATGCATGGGCTGGATTTTCTTGAAAAGCTAATGCGCCTGCGGCCAACCCCCGTTGTTATGATCTCAACAATGACGACAGTGGGTTCAGATACAACGATTCGTGCGTTGGAGCTGGGTGCCTTAGATTTTATCGCTAAGCCTAAGGTTGGAGTATCCAGCGAGTTGAAGCAATACAGTGACATTATCTGTGACAAGATACGTATAGCGGCCCAGGCTGGCCCGCATCTGAAGAATATCCGTAAGAACAAAAATAATCAGCTGATTGCTGATAAGCCGATCCTTTTCTCGCCGAATGCACTGAGTAAAATTATTGCTATTGGGGCATCAACAGGTGGTACAGAAGCGATTAAAAATCTCTTAATGTCATTGCCTGTTCATTCCCCTGCTATTGTTGTAACTCAACATATGCCCCCAGGGTTTACTCATACATTCGCCGAACGAATGAATAGCCTAACCCGCCTCAATGTTAAGGAAGCCGAGGATGGCGATATACTAGCGTCCGGCCATGTTTTTATAGCCCCTGGTGATCGCCACCTTAAAGTTGAAGAGGAAGAGGGACGTTTTATTGTTAAGCTTGACTCGGGGCCGGCGGTTAATCGTCACAAACCTTCAGTTGATGTCCTGTTTGATTCCTTGGTTCGTCATGGCCGCAATGTGGCCGCTGTGATACTGACGGGTATGGGGGCTGATGGAGCGCAGGGGCTTAAGCGCCTCCGTGATGCAGGTGCCAGAACTTTTGGGCAGGATGAAGCAAGCTGTGTGGTCTATGGCATGCCGAAAGCAGCGGAAAGGCTCGGTGCTGTCGAATTTGTTTACCCTTTGGAATTAATGCCTGTACAGCTTGCCCGAACCATGAATAAAT
The DNA here is from genome assembly GCF_048265165.1 of Oceanospirillum sp. Classification (GTDB taxonomy): domain Bacteria; phylum Pseudomonadota; class Gammaproteobacteria; order Pseudomonadales; family Halomonadaceae; genus Oceanospirillum. The sequence goes on from NZ_JBLXCD010000001.1 coordinate 117,167, forward strand.
AACTGATATATTTTGAACTGACAACCGTTTTGGGAGCTACCATGAATATTCAAACAACAACTAATGATTCTCAAAGTACCATGCGTCTTAGTGGTCGCTTTGATTTTAACTCACACAAAGTCTTTCGTGAGACGTACCAGCAGCTGCTTGACGCTAAAGCTGAGCTTATTGCGCTTGAGATGAGTCAGGTCGATTATCTGGATAGCTCCGCACTTGGGATGCTGCTTCAGTTCAAGGAAAAAGCAGATATGCAAAGTACCAAAATCACCTTGCAGAACTGTTCTCAGTTGGCAAAAGATGTCCTTGCTATTGCCAATTTCGATAAGTTATTTGAAATCTCCTGAGTGGTATTCTGACTATGCGTATTCTTGCGGTAGATGACACCCGGGCAAACTTAGTATTGCTTCAGGCGATGTTGAAACGGTCCGGTCATGAGGTTGTAACGGCTGAAAATGGTGAGGACGCACTTGAGGTTTTTTCGGAACAACAGCCTGATCTTGTTCTGATGGATGTCATGATGCCGGGAATGGATGGCTTCGAAACAGCTCAAAAACTTCAGGATATGTCAGCGCCGCGTTGGGTGCCTATCATATTTATTTCGGCTGCCGCCACAGAAGAATATTATATTAAAGGTCACCAGTCAGGTGGGGCTGATTATCTGTTTAAACCGATTAACCAGGTGATCCTGAATACTAAAATTGAGTCGATTAAGCGTATTGTGGATATGCAGAATACGCTTCATAGTCAGAATACTGCATTGCAGGAATATGTAGAAAAAGATGAGGCTGAGCGCCGCATATCCCGACATATTATGGAGCATATGGCAGAGAGCAAAGGCCTTGAAGATCCACTTATCAGCTCCATGATTACTCCGGCTGAGCAGTTTAGCGGTGATGTATTGTGTGCCGCACGCTCGCCAAGCAATCGTCTTTACCTGTTAATTGGTGATGCTGTTGGTCATGGCCTTGCGGCTGCAATTAATACGCTGCCTATTTCAGGCACGTTCTATTCCATGGTTTATAAAGGTTTCGAGCTTCAGACCATTGCAAAGGAGTTGAATCGCCGTATTAAAGAAGCGATGCCAACAGGTTGTTTTGTTGCTTGCGGTATCGTTATGATCGACCCCGGAGAGTCTTATGCCGAGGTCTGGAATGCTGGTCTGCCCACTTTTTATTGTGTCGACTCCCATGGACATGTATCCGATACCTTTGAGTCCACGCAGTTACCTTTAGGTGTTCTGACCGCTGATCAGTATGAAGTTACCAGTGAGATTATCCCTTATCGACCGGGGCATCAGCTTATCCTGTTTTCTGACGGCCTTATTGAGGCTGAAAGTGGTGATGGTGATTTTTTTGGCATCGAGAGACTACTTGGTTGCCTGCATAACCCTGAAAATCGGTTGGATGATATCCGTTGTGCCTTGCAAAGCTTCTTAGGTGACCAGCACCCGCACGATGATGTTACATTGGCTTTGGTTGATATGCCTGCGCAGGATGTCAGTGGTTTTGATATTTTTAATGATCAGCAGCAGACAGAAATTTTAACGGCAGTTCCACCTGCAGATAGTGTCGATTGGCGGGTCAGCTTTCATCTTGGTGTGTCAGAAGTTAAGGCACTGGATCTTACCCCTATGATTCTTGGTGCTCTTGGCCAATTTAAAGGCCTTGAAAAGCACAATCAGAAGCTATTTCTGATTATGGCAGAGTTGCTCAATAACGCACTGGATCATGGCTTGCTTGAGTTGGACTCCAGTCTTAAGTCTGGCCCTGATGCTTTCGAAAAATATCTTGCCGAGCGGCAGCAGCAGCTTGAAGATCTTAGCTCAGGCTGTATTGAAATTACGGCCAGTAAACTGTGTCTGCATGACGAGTCTTTTCTGCGCATTACCGTTGAGGATAGCGGGAATGGCTTTAACTACGAGCATTTTAATCAGCCGCTACCTTCCGGGCAGGTGATGATGCATGGCCGAGGTATCAAGCTTGTTAAGCAGCTTTGTCGTGCGGTGGTTTATGAAGATCGTGGCAACAAAGTTACAGTTGATTATGACCTGGGCACGCCGGACAGGCCCTAGCTGTCTCGCGCATTGCAGACTGACTTTAGCAGGGCTGCGCCCAAGCCGTTGAGTATGGCAATGTGTTGGGAGTGAAGCGCATTAACGTTTTGGCTGGCAGCCTAAGTCATGCGGACGATTATGATGCATGCATCGCAATGTATATTGAAAATATCCGTTATGCGGCAGAGTATCAGGTTTCAGGTGACGACAACCTGGATTACGAGTAGCTAAGGGTGCCGGAGTAAGCTTTACAGCCGATCCAGAGCTACAAGAGCTATTTTTGGCTCTCATTCTTATCTGAAAGAAGATTCACCAGCTTAGCTATGATCTTATCTTTGATCTTTTCCCGGGTCATAGGGGGGAGGGAGTTCATCACTTTTTTATCAAAACGGAATAAAATGCAGGTCTCATCAGCAACCACATTACTTGTTCTGGGGGTGTTGGTCAGAAATGAAACCTCACCAAAAAAGTCACCCGGCTCCAGTGCTGCCAGTATTTTCTGGTTCTCCTCGAGCTCTACATGAGCTTTCCCGTGCAGAAGTATATAGAATGCAGAATCCCGTTCACCCTGGACAATAATATTTTCTCCTTCATCTGCAGCAACAAACCGACTTCGGGTGTCAACGATCATATTTTTCTCACCTGGGTTAAAGGCGCTGAAAAAATCAATCTTATTCAGAATATTCAGTATCTTAACCCGATTAAGCAGACGTATACCTTTCATCTTGATAACCTTAGAATCTTTTGATAGTTGTTTAACTTTATCATTTCTTGGCCGTAGTTTAACGCTATCTTAGAAGGGGACACAAACCCCGTAGGAGCATAAATAGCATTAAGGATAATACAATTCTGCACTGCGTCACTTTTCATTGGTGTATTGTTACACGGATTCAAGCTAACATAATGAGATATAATGATTTTTGTCTCAGGAGGAGCGCTGCACATGCAAGGGATATTTCTTGAAAAAGGTTAAACACTATGGCATTGAACGATAAAGGCGATCTGATAAAAGTTTCGGCAGCAGACCTTATGATTGGGGATACATTGCCATGGACTGTTTATGATGCTACCGGACGGTTACTGATGGAGTCGGGTCATGTCATTTCAACCCAGTCGCGACTTAATTCAATTATTTCGTCTGGTTATCGTTTGGATGAATTGCCGACAGAGACTGAAGAAGTTGCCTCTGACCCTGTTACCCCTGATCTCCCGTCACCCATTGTCTATTCTAAAGATACTAACCCTTTCAACGAACTTGAAGAGATGTGTCTTGAGCTGGAGCAGGCTTTTGGCGGTATTATCGGTGATGGCAGCTTTAAAGAGGGGCGCCTGGAGCGTCGTTTGTATGAATCTTCATCTCAGATCCAAGGGCTGATCCAGCTTAATGGTGATGCTCTTCTCGGGTCAATTCATCTGTCTAGCAAGTTTAACTATTCCATTAAGCACCCGCTTCATGTTGCGATTATCTCTTCAATTATCGCGGATGCGCTCGAGCTGCCTCAGGATGTCCAGCTTGCAATGATTGGTGCTGCTATTACGGCTAATATTGCAATGAGCTCCTATCAGGATAGCCTGCAGGAGCATAAGGGTCCACTGACTGATGAACAGGAGGCCCGCGTTAAAGAACATCCCAAAGAAAGTTATAAACTGCTGAAAAAAGCAGGGATTACTAATACGCTTTGGCTCGATATTGTCCTTCAGCATCATGAAAAAATTGATGGCAGTGGCTACCCGGAAGGTCTTAGAGGTGATCAGATCTGCCTTGAGGCGAAAATTGTTGGTTTGGCAGATATTTATTCTGCGATGATTTCCGGTCGTGCATATCGTCCAGCACTGACGCCCCAGAGAAGTCTTAAGCAACTGCTCATGCAGCGTGGCAGTTTCTTTGATGAATCTCTGACAAATATTTTTCTTTCTGAACTGGGTATACATCCTCCCGGATCAACTGTTGAGCTGGCAAATGGTGAGATGGGTGTTGTTATCAAACGAAAAGCAGCAGAGAGCAGTAAACCGCTCGTTTCATCTATCCGGGATCGTTTTGGTACACGCTTCATGCACCCGATTATGCGTGATACCGGGGATAAGCGCTATAGCATCAAAAGCGGTGTAAAAGCCGAGCAGCTTGGGAATATTAATCCTTCAATCTTGTGGGGACTGAAGCTGATGCGTGTCAGCTAACCTGCCTGTACTCTTTTGGGTGATAAGTGGTTTTTTTAGGGGTAGTTGGTTATGAATAGGTTGTTTGCGTTAATTCTCGGCCTTTTTTGGGTGGGGAGTGTCAGTGCTGCAGATTATACAGATCCGAATGTTGCCACACAGGCGCGACAGGATCAGTTTGAAGATATCAAAGCAAGCTTCAAACAGCTTCGTTTTATTCTGATTCAAAAAGAGTTTGATGCCGGTTCTGCTCGTGCTGAGGCGGATAAGTTGGCGGCCCTAAGTCAGCCGTTGCTGGAAATGTTTCGTGTCAGGTCTGATCATGGGGATACAAAAGCACTTGGACGGATTTGGGATAGCTGGCCACGCTTTGAAGCTCAGATGCTGAAATTTATTGAGCTAACGGAAAAAACGGCCGAGAGCCTCGAGTACGCTAATCAAGAGGATGCCCGTATGTATATTGACCAGGCTGCGAAGAGCTGTAAAAGCTGTCACCGTTTCTTTAAGAAGCGTTGAGTCCTGTTTTACCGGGTTTTGTCGCACTTACCCCTCCGGGTTCTCTTATTTTCTCCTTGCCGACAGCAGCCGATGACTCGGCTGCTGTCTTATCTTTTGTGATCACTCACCCTAAATATGAGTATACCCTTCCAGAGCTGTGATCAGTGTTTGCATCTCTTCACGGGTACCTATGCTGATACGTAAGTAACTTTCAAGGCCCGGTTTAGTAAAATGGCGTACTAGAATATTTTGATTACGCAGGTAGGTCATCAGATCGTCCCCGGCAGCACTTTTGTGGCGGGCAAAAACAAAATTAGTACTCGATGGTAGCACTTCGAAACCGAGAGATTTTAGCTGTTCCGTGGTCCAGTTTCTGTCTTTTATGATCTGTTGTACGGTTTGGGCAAAGTAGTCTGTATCTTCAATTGCCGCTGTAGCGGATGCCAGTGCCAACATATCCAGCGGATAAGAGTTGAAGGAGTTTTTGACCCGCTCCAGTCCTGCTATTAAGTCCGGATGACCTAGAGCAAAACCTACACGCATGCCTGCAAGGCTGCGCGATTTTGAAAGCGTTTGTACCACCAGAAGGTTGGGGTATTTGGCTATCAATGAGCAAGCACTTTCTGCGCCGAAATCCACATAAGCCTCGTCAACGAGAACCAGTGTATTTGTATTTCTTTGTAGTAACTCTTCAATCTCACCAAGGCTTACCGCAATGCCGGTAGGGGCATTTGGGTTGGCAAAGATAATGCCTCCATTATCCTGATGGTACTGACTAAGGTCGATACAGAAATCATCTGCCAATGGAATGTGCTCAGCCTCAATGTTGTAGAGGTTGCAGTAAACATCGTAGAAACTGTATGTCATTGTCGGCATTAAAAGCGGCTTTTTCTGGCGGAAAAATGCCATAAATGCATGTGCCAGAACTTCATCAGAACCATTTCCGACAAAGACATGATCTATAGGAAGTTCAAAGTAATTACTTAGAGCTTCTTTAAGGACTGAGCCATCAGGGTCCGGGTAGAGGCGGAGCTTTTCTACTGGGAAATGGTCAAGAGCCTCAGTTACTTTAGGTGATGGCGGGTATGGATTTTCATTGGTATTCAACTTGATGATATTACTGGTTTTAGGCTGCTCACCCGGGACATAGGGTTGAAGGGAGTTTAGCGCGTCACTCCAGAATTTACTCATGTGTTAACTCTTCTGTTTTCTGTAGGGGGTATTTTGCAGTACATCGCTAAATGCGTGATTGGCTGGCAATCTAATAAACTGTAAAACAAAGCGGAACAAGTCTGACGCATCGCAATAAAGACCAGTGTAAGACTAGCATTGCCTATGATAATTCTCACCTGTCATGGTTGCTTTTTTCAGGCATCCGGCATCTCTATTCTTGTGCTGTAAATAAAATGTTACGCACCCTGATTGAGACTTTACACCTGACTGGTGCTGAAAAGTCCCTTTTTTAGGGCCGACAGGTATAATCTTTAGCCTATAACATCTCAGTTTTTCTTTTGTCCACGTCAAAACCCATTTCTCCAACAACAATAAATGTCAGGGTGACGATGGCTTCTGCGTTGGTTGTCCGCGGGCATGTATTGTCTTTGTGCGGATTCCTTTCGTGATGCATCTTGTTTTGGAGAATCTAATGAAAGTTTATGCTACTCAGTGGTTGGCTATTGTCGAGGCCTGCTTGCTGGTTGCACTTGGTGTGCAGCTGATAAATGCATCGGAACTTTTGGTTGGTGGTACAGCCGGTTTAACATTAATTGCGCTTCAATTTTTACCTGATATGACCTTCGGTCAGGTTTTCTTCCTGGTTAATCTGCCCTTTTATCTGATCGCTCTCCGCTATTTGGGGATTGGTTTTACACTGCGGACATTCGGTGCCGTGTCTTTATTGTCTGTATTTTCAGATCTTATCTCACAGTATGTCAGTCTTGAACTGGCACACCCTCTGATTGCGTCTGTTTTGGGTGGTCTTCTGATTGGCTTAGGGCTTACCTTCCTGATCCGGGCGCAGGCTTCATTGGGTGGAATTACGATTCTTGCTGTATTTCTTGAGCGTCGTTTATCCATTAATGCAGCACGAACTACATTGGCAACAGATATGAGTATTCTGATGTTTGGTCTTGTCTTCTTTGACACCTTAACAGTTGTGTATTCTATTGCTGCCTTCATCGCTGTCGGCTCTGTAATGGGGCGTTATCGCAAACCTGCTTTTGTCCCACCTGAACAGCTGGCACCTGAGGTCAAGGTGTCGCTTCAGCAGAGGACTGCTAAAGCTTAATTTTTCGACTCTATTTTGATAGGCTTCCAAAAACGGCAGATGATTCTGCCGTTTTTTTTGTGCGGTATTTAATGTGCTGGCTCTGCTTGGGCGCTGTAGAATTTAGTGCCGATATGATGTGATAGCGTTATAATATGCAGGCATTTGGGGTGAACCAGCCCTAAACATCATGTTAAGCCAGCAGTATTTTTCAGAGAAAAAGGGTCGCCATTGAATAGCCATAAGCATGTTGTAGCAACCACTCAACAAAACCAGTCTGAGGCGTCAGTCAGCTTGTTAAGTCGCAGGAGTTTTCTGCGAATGAGTACTTTTGGGGTGGCGGCAGCGGCGATGCCGCGCTGGAGTTTGGCTCAGGTTGATTCCGGTATCATGTATCACTACCGGCTGACAGCTGAGCCCGCTGAGACTGAATTGGTTCCGGGCTTCCAGAGTAGCGTTCTGGCGTTTAATGGTGATATTCCGGCACCGGTTATCCGGGCAAAGCAGGGACAGCCGGTTCGTATCGAATTTACCAATAAACTGGATGAGCCGACGACAATTCATTGGCACGGCCTTCGTATCCCGATTGCAATGGATGGCGTGCCTTTTCTGAGCCAGAAGCCGATTATGCCGGGTGAAACCTTTGTTTATGAGTTTACACCGCCGGATGCCGGAACATTCTGGTATCATCCGCACATGAATAGTGTCGTGCAATTAGGTAAGGGGCTTGTTGGTGCCCTGATTGTTGAAGAGGCGATAAAACCAGACTTTGACATTGATGAGGTATTGATTCTTAAACACTGGCACTTGGATAAACAGGGCCAATGGAAAGCTCTCACCCGACCTCGTTACGCCGCCCGAATGGGAACCCCCGGAGAATGGGGAACGGCTAATGGCATCAACAACCCGACACTGAGTTATCGGGCAGGAAGCCGGGTTCGGCTGCGGTTAGCTAATGTCGATAATACTATGACGTATAACCTGCGCTTGAAGGGGGTGTCAGCCCAGGTTATCGCTATTGATGGAAATCCGGTATCAGTGCCTTTTATTTTTGAGCAGCATAAAATCGGCCCCGGCATGCGTCTGGACCTGGGATTTATAATGCCAGAAACCACACCCGATAGTGGTGGCGTTGTTTTGGAGTATCTGCGGGGTAAATTTGGCTTTCCTTTGGTAAGCTTTATAGCGTCTTCTGCACCTTTATTAAAGACCCGATCAATCCCACGGCTGGCGATGAATCCGGTTCCTGTGCCGGATCTGCAGGCCGCTGAGACAATTCCTTTTGCTTTTGAGTGGGAAGGAGCAATAAGCCCTGTTGGCAAAGATGGTAAAACCCACGATACATTCTGGTTGATTAACCGTAGGCCCTGGCAGGGTATGGGGCCGGGTAGTATTCCTGAGCCAGTGGCAGATCTGAAGCTAGGTAAAAGCTATATTTTTGATCTGAAAAATAACACCCAATATCATCACCCTATTCATCTTCATGGCCATACTTTTCTGGTTTTCGAAATGGATGGCAAGGCTGTGACACCTTTCTATACAGATACGGTATTACTCGGTAAAAATGGTCGGGCTAAGGCGGCATTTGTTGCCGATAACCCTGGCAGCTGGATGTATCATTGTCATGTTATTGAGCATATGAAAACCGGCCTGATGGGTTATGTCAGAGTGAGTTAATATTTTGTTTTTATAAGGTAAATCAATAATGGATCGTGTTGCCCTTGGGCGCGTTTTTATGAATGGCGGAGGCCTTTTGTTGGTTTCGACCGCTTTAGTTAATTGGGCTGAGATTATTGGTGTCAATAATGGTTATCTGGCCATTGGGGGAACGGTGGCCATGGTGATCGGTTATGGTTTGGGCCGAAATCAGCTATAGTTCCACTGTAAAAACTACTGATGTCAACATCGTTGAATATGATTGCTATCAGCTCTGGTATAGCATGTAGCGGGTTACTACTGCTGTACGCATATCATTAATGCCCTTCAAGTTTCTCCGGGCATCGCTATAATCGAATATTGGAATGTATAGATGTCTGTCCCGGTCTCTCAGCCTATCGTACCTGTTCTTCGTTCTGTTCTGAATCAATATAGAATACTTATATTAGCTTCTGTTTTATTAGCTTTTGTTGCTATTATAGGTGTTTATTATAGTATTAAGGCCACTGAAGAGACTTTCTATCTCTCTTTAGAGCGGGACTCTGAGGTTCTGGAAAAAAGTTTTAATAGCCTGTTAGAACGTACATATAAAAATATGGAAATGATTGCGACGTTTGTCAGTAACAATCATGATGTTCAGCAATTGTTTTATAAAGGGATGTTAGCTGTTCAGGCTGAAGGCGGCGGTGCCGGTGCGGAGTCTGCTGCGTTTTATCGTCATGCCCTTTACGATGCTGTTGCCCCTAGCTGGAAAAAAATTCAGCAACGATTTGATGCCCGTCAGCTTCATTTTCATCTGGCCCCCGGTTCTCTGAGTTTTTTACGTGTTCATCGGCCGGAGAAATATGGCGACCGGATGGATAATATCCGACATACCGTTGTAGACGTGAATGCTTCGCTGGAGCCTGTTCTTGGTTTTGAAACTGGCCGTGTTTACTCCGGTTTGCGTGGCGTTGTGCCTGTGTTTTCAGAAGATAGTGAAACTCAGCAGCAGGTGCATGTGGGCGCTCTGGAGGTAGGGACCTCTTTCAATACCGTGTTGAAAATATTTGATGAAACGCAGAATGTTGGAGCTGGTATTTTATTGCGTCGCGATCATATTACCGCGACGATGTGGCCTGAATATATCGAGGAGCGTTTTGGTGACGTAATTCACTCCTGTGGCTGTTACTTGGAAGCGGAGTCCCGAAAAGGTGAGCTGCGCAGAATGATGGATCTGCAGGCAGAGGATAACGAGAACCATCACCGCGTGGGATTGTATCCGCTTGGTGAGCGCTATTATGGCTTCTCACTGATCCCTTTGTTTGATTATAAAAAGAGCTTATCGAACAAAGACCCCCAGAATCGCATTGGGTATATTGCATTCTGGTTTGACCAGACAGAAAAGTATCAACACCTGCAAAGTACTCAGAAGCGTTATTTGGTGCTGGGCGTTGTCGGCTTTTTGTTTGTTTTGTCCATGATGATTTTGCTGGTTCGTTTTTACATACGTCACCTCAGCATACAGGTTGAACAGAAAACACTGGCACTGCAGGAGAGTACAGACCAGCTGAACCAGGCGCAGAAAATTGCCCATCTGGGGTATTGGCAGCTGCAGGTCGAAGCAAATCAGCTGGTATTTTCTGATGAGGTTTACCGAATTGTAGGGTTGCCTCAGGGTACAGATATAAGCCTTGAGCAGTTTCTCTCCTGTGTTTATGAGGAAGACCAGGAAGAGGTCAGGCAAACGTTTCTAAGCGCGAAAAAAGGGATCTCCGGCGATCTGACCCATAGAGTTGAAAGCAAGAATGGTCATCTGATCTATGTCCGTAACCATATGGAAGTTATTTTCAACGATGCCGGTGCTGTGGATCGCATCTTGGGTACCCTTCAGGATATCTCACACCAGATTGAACTACAAAAAGCGATAGAAGCAAAAGAACAGCTCTATCGACAAATTTTTGAACGTAGTCGAGCCGTCAAGCTGCTTGTGAATCCTGAGCAAGGGCAAATTATTGATGCCAATGAAGCGGCTCAAAGGTACTACGGATACAGCCATAAGCAGCTGACCAGTATGGGGATTGAGGAGATCAATACTTTGTCACTGGAGGCGTTGAGGGCTGAGTTTTATCGGACACAGACTGAAAACTGTGATTATGGTAGCTACAAGCATCGCCTGGCGAATGGTGAAATACGTGATGTTGAAGTATACACCAGTGATGTGGAGTTTGATGGTAAACACTACTATCACTCAATTATCTTTGATGTCACTGAGCGTAATCAGGTTTTGGCTCAGTTGGAAAAAGCGGCCATGCACGATAGCCTGACAGGTTTGTTTAACCGGCGAAGTATCAATTATCGTGCTGAGCCGGAAATTGCCCGTTATCTGAGAACAGAAGAGCCGTTCTCCGTCATCATGATGGATATTGATTACTTTAAACGCTTCAATGACATTTATGGTCATGATGTGGGGGATCTTGTGCTCAAGCATGTTGCTCAATTATTTGAGTCAGAAGTTCGGGCAACAGATCTGGTGGGACGTTTTGGTGGTGAAGAGTTTATTGTTCTGGCGCCGCAAACGAATAAAGAAGATGCTATCGTGCTTGCCGAGCGTATTGTGAGTTCCGTTCGGGCATTTGAAATGGAATATGGTGATGAACGCCTTAAAATAACGCTTTCTGCGGGAGTAGCAACTCTGGGTGAGAGTCTCTGCCTAAACCAGACCTTTGATCTGAAAGATTGCTTTGCGCAGTTGGTGAAACATGCTGATGAACAGCTTTATAATGCCAAGTCCAAGGGGCGTGACCAGGTTTGTAGTTTCTGAATATTTTATCAATACCCGGCGTCAGTTTGGCAGGTGAACCAGCCTCTGGCAGCCTGTTTTTTTGTAAGAGTTTATCTGTAAAAATTGGAGTGAGGTGTGGTTTTAAATGGATTGCCTGCGGGGCTGAGATGGCTGGGTTTATGGCTTGTTTTTCTTCTGGTTAGCGGGTGTAGCGTTACGTCACCACAGCCTCCTGAAACTGGATCAGCTACCCCTGAACAGCCTTTGCCCGATAGCCTGACCTCTGAGAGTGTGCCGGATACAGAGCAGGAACCTGTGCAAAAATCTATGCAGGAGACGCTTCCGGCGGGTGTTGTTTCCGGGCAGGTGTCCTACCGTGAGAGAATCGCACTTTTACCCGGTGCCTTTGTCCGCGTTGTATTGATCCGGGAAGGAGAGAAGGCAGAGCCTCCGGTCGAGATTGCTGAACAGATTTTTCATCCTTTAGGTCAGGTGCCTTTTACCTATCATCTGAAATTTAAACCGGAAGATATTCGTAGCGGTTTCCGTTATGCGATTAAAGGTCAGATTTTCTCCGGAGACGAGCGCCTTTTATTTGCCAGCAAGACTCCTGTTGCTTTGGAGCCTTTAGGGCCCAATCGGGAGATCAACCTGCCGCTGATTCGTGTTCCGGTAACCCAGCAATCCCATATGAAGCCTATGACCGCTGCGGTGAGTCGGGTTTTTCAGTGTGGAGACTTTGCTTTTGGCACTCGGACGGGAATCGGTGAAATTGCCCTGTATCTTCCTGATGGGGTTCTGGTGCTCTCACAGGTTCGCTCAGCCTCAGGGGTTCGCTATGAGGAGGGTGATACCCTGTTCTGGATGAAGGGTGAGCGGGCAATGTTGTCACATAAGAGCACATTATACAGCCAGTGCGTGCATAACACTGCCCGTGATGCCCGTGACCCCCATGAGAGACGTCCGGTGGATTTTCGGGCAGTGGGCCAAGAGCCACCTTGGTTGTTAGAGGTGGTTTCTCAGCACAATCTCAACCTGATTACAGAATACGGACAGAAGCGAGTACAGCTGCCGGAACCAAAGGTCATCTACAAGCCGGGTAGTGTTACATATCGGGCCATGAGTGGCGCTGACAGAGTTTCTGCGACAGTGCGCAGCAGTGCTTGTCAGGATTCCATGGCAGACAAAATATGGCCGCAAAGTGTGAGTGTCTGGTGGAACGGCCGGCGCTATCAAGGCTGCGGAGAATTTCTGCAGCCTTAGTTCCTAACTGTTACCGGGAGAATGAACCCTCTTGCCCCGGCACAGGTCTAGCCTACGTTGGCGTTCAGTATCAGGCTGCCCGATTAAGGCCCAGCTCCATGGCCAGCATTTGTAGTGATAAGTCTGGTATCTCTTCCGGTTCTACGGTGCGGGTGATATTTACTTTCCTTAAACCATCATCAGCAAGATCCAGCTCTTGGTGCTTAGGTAGTGGTTTCCCGTTATGATCAAACAAACAGCGAACCTTCGGCCTTGACCGGGCTGACCGGGTAATATCGGTCACCATGCCGATCTGTTGCCGGTTGAGTTCAACCAGTGTGCCTATAGGGTAGATGCCAACAGACTGAATAAATCGCTCAACCAACTTGCCATCAAAGTTATGATTACGCAGACGGTAGAGATTGCGCAGAGCCTGTGTTGGTGTTCCTTTATTGCTGAAGTGCCGGTTACGGGTCATCGCTTCAAACGTTGTGATAATCGCAAGAATCCGTGCTTCAAGCGGAATTCTTCGACCAGATATACCTGCAGGGTATCCCGTTCCGTCAAAGCGTTCATGGTGATAGGCGACGATGCTGTTTAAGGGTCGTAGGGCCTGTGACTGATGCAAAATGTCACAGCTATGATCAACATGCTTTTGGATACTGATTCGCTGGCCGATACTCAAAACCTCTTTTTGCTTCAGTAGCTCTTCAGGAATCCTGATCATACCGATATCGTGCAATAGAGCGCTCATGCAGAGTCTGTGAAGTTGAGCCTTTGACATACCAAGGCTTCGGCCGAAGCTGAGGCTAAGAACCGCCACATCAAGGGATTTACGTTCCAAAGAGCTGTCTTTTTCTTCCAGTTGGCTTAGCAGCGTTAGTGTGCCGGGGCGTGCCAATGTAGAAACCAGAAGTTTTTTAGACGACACCTCAAGCGCGCTGGCATCCAGGCTCAGCCCACTTCGGGCCCTTTCGAAATTAGTACTTAAAATATCCAGACAGCTGTGAAAGCTATCGATAACAAACTTCTTGGAAACTCTGCTGCTGAGATCTGCCTTTGCCTGGGAGGGGGCTGTAGAGCTCTTGTTTTCTGCTTGTTTGTGGGCCGCTGAGTTTGAGGCCTCTGTGGCCGGAGCCTGCTTCTGATCAGTAGATACCGGCCGGGGATGTTTCTGAGATTCAGAAACAGGTGGTTTTTCTTCTTCGGGTGAGTCTGTTTCAATCGTTACAATATTGCAGTGCTGAAGCAATAGCGCCAGGTCTTCACTGGTGTTTAAAACAAAAGATTGAGTCCACTTAGGACTTTTATCCCAGCCAATGTCCAGTGCAATGATTTTCATGCCAGGAGTTAACTGTTGAACAGGGATATTTTGTCGCATTTAATAATCCTGAAAGCAGAAAGCGCTGGCAGGCTGATCCATCTTTCAGGCCATTGCTCTAAAAAGTAAAAGCACTCTGTGTTTCAGGCACTTTTTTGCATTGTATTTCGGCCTATCTTAGAGGATTGCCCAATGGGGTGAAAGTGATAAAAAAATAATGTTTGAATTGGTAAGATTACTGTTCAGTAATGCATGCGGAACATTCAGGAAGCCGAATTAATATTCGGCTCCTGGTGTTTTGCTATTGGTTAGCCCAGTAGGTTTTTAATCAGTTGAGTCACTTCATCCTGTGAGACATCGTTGGCAAATGAGAAGGACCGGTAAGTATCACCACCAAAATTGCGGTCCAGCTCAAAGAGAATATGAGTCTGATCGGCTGTGCTGACAAAAGAGATCTCCACTTCATTCAGGCCGAATAGTGCGAATTTATTAGGGCGATATTCCAGTTCCTGATAGCAGCCCAGCGAGGACTGGAAGTTCTGGCCACGAATAACACCCTTTTCCACATCGGCTTTCACCAGGTTGTAGCCGCAGCTATCCATAGCCTGAAGAACTTTGTTTTGGGTTGAGGTTGCAATAACTTCAATGGGGTCCTTATCACTGGCATCCAGTGCCATATCGATATTCAAGCCTGTTGCCAGCCAAACTTTACTCTGATTATGTCGGGCACCATTGTTTGTGATGGGCGTTTCATAGGGTAGCTGCGCCTGGAAAGGAATCTCCCGGGTTTCTCCAGGGCCAATGGAGAAGCGATCTGCAACATGCCAGTGGGTCAGCGTTTTATTGACGACCATCTCAGTATCATCACGTTCAACTTTGACGCGGGTGACCAGAGCCAGATCCAGCCCGGATATCTCCTGTTCTGTTTCTCCACCTTTAACCACGATGGTTGCCTTGAAGTTTTCACCAGGGCAAAGCAGCTCTGTATGCAGCAAAGTGTCAACTTTGGTGCCACCGATACCGATACTGGCAAGAATTTTCTTAAACATTGGAGACCCTTTTTCTGAAAATAGAATGGCGTATGTGTTTTTTATGGGTATTACTCTAAGAGATGGGATGCAGAGAAGGTTTTTTCAATGCCAGCCTGATGCCAAATTTTAAGTCAGAAATTGCAGAGCACCAGAGAGGCGTATCGGGAAGCCTTTAGCGATTCAAGGAAGATTTTATGATTTTTGGATGAGAATATTTCATTTACCTAAAGTTCATATCTGCCGATGAAGGTATGGATGTATAACCCGATTTATGTATCGACCTGTTTGTAAATAACCAGCTTCCGGTAATTAGCCGGACTTGAGGTGTTTTATGAAGATTCAACAAGGACAGTTTAATCTGCGATCCAGTCATGAGGCTATTCAGCGACTGACAAAGGAAGAGTCTCTGCAGATTGTGAAGCGTACAGACGGCAAAGATCAGGTTCTGACGTACCAAAATAAAACAGATGCTACCCAGGTTTCACTGAGCTACTACGGATCGGCTAACACGGCTTCTCAGGGGGCTGACGGAGATGATACCTATGGTCGTTTTCCGGTGCCGGGCCGCCAGACTGATGCTCAGGAACAGGTGCCGTCTGACCGTCTGGGAACGGATACGTCCGGTGTGTCAGCGGATCCTCTTGATAATGGGTTGGCACTGGATGCTGACGCGATATCAGATCTTCGTATGTTGGCCTTTGTTCAGCTAATGGAGCAGATGTTTGGCCTCAGAATCTCGCTGGATGACTCTCATTTGTCAGAAGAAGATCTGAAGGATATACAGAAGCTGCGTGGGCTTGGAGAGCAGATGGATGCGATGAAGCCTGCTAATCAACGTGCGGCAGCCGGTGATCAGCCTCCGCCAAGTAATGGCCAGCAGATAACCTATAGCGCGACAACCTTCTACCATGAGGAAGAGCATACGCATATGGAGGCAAAGGGCAAGGTGATTACGGAAGATGGCCGTGAACTTGAACTGTCCCTTGATCTCAATATGAGCCGTAGCTTTCAGTCTGAAAGTTTTGTTCAGTTTTCAGAAGGAAATCTGAAAGATCCGCTGGTCATTAATTTTGACCGACCCAGTGTTGGACTGAGCGATAAGTTGCACTTCCAGTTTGATCTGGATGCCGATGGTGAAGACGAAGCGCTGCCAGAGCTGTTAGCCGGTTCCGGCTATCTGGCGCTGGATCTCAATGATGATGGTGTTATCAATTCTGGTAATGAGTTATTTGGCGCCAAAAGTGGTGATGGTTTTGAAGAGCTGGCGCAATACGACGATGATGGTAACGGTTTTATTGATGAAAATGATGCCGTCTTCAGTCAGCTGAAAATATGGGTGCCCAAAGGTGAGGGCGAGAGTGAGTTATACGCACTGCTGGATAAGGATGTTGGTGCCATCTACCTGAAGTCGGAGCAGACCCCTTTTGCTCTGAAAACTGAAACAGGCAACAGAACTCAGGGCTATGTCAGGGAGTCCGGTGTACTCCTGAAGGAGTCCGGAGGTATCGCCTCAGTTCAGCAGATTGATCTGAAGGTTTAATCTGACCCAGTACAGAGAAAAACACCGCTGGCGGCAGCAGAGCCTCAGCGGTGTTTTTGTTGATACAGCTATATCTGATTGTCCGGTGATCAGTCGATCAGTCCGTATTGATCCCGCAGAATGCTGATGATTTCGCCCTTAGGGTTATCGGAAAGCCGTAGTTTTTCTCCGGTCACTTTCTCTGCGATATCGATGTAAGTTCGGGATACATTCATCAGTGCTTCCAGTGGCAGGGCATTGTCACGGGCCAATGCTTCACGCTCACTCATGCGGTCTTTGTTCAGCAGAATATCCGGTTCCGGGAAGTGGTTCAGCAGCATCTGACGAAAACCCTCTTTGGATTTTTCGACCACCTGGCCTTCACGATAAGCCGGGCCATCCCAGATGCGGGAAGAATCCGGTGTACCCACTTCATCCATGTAGATCAGTTTGTCATTACCCTCGGCATCTGTGACGTAGCCAAATTCAAACTTGGTATCGACAAAGACCTGATCCAACGCTGCCAGTGCATCGCTGATTACGGAAAAACCCTCCTTCAGCAGCTTTTCATACTGAGCAATATCTTCCTGGCCTTGGAAGTTAAAGGCAGCAAAGTTATCGATGATGTTGTCACGGGTAATATTTACATCATCTGCCTCAGGAACCCCCGGAATGCCTTTAAGCACACCCTTGGTAGATGGGGTGATCAGCAGCTCCGGCAGCTTTTGATCCTTCTGTAAGCCTTCCGGCAGCTCTATACCGCAGAAGTTACGTTCGCCCTTACTGTATGCCCGCCACATGGAGCCGGTGATGTATTGGCGGCAGATCGCTTCGATCATGACGGGTCTGGCTTTTTGTACGATCCAGACAAAAGGGTGCGGGATATCCAGAATATGACTGTCTGCCAGACCGTTTTCACGGAATAACTTAAACCAGTGATTTGAGATGGCATTCAGCGCGGCCCCTTTGCCGGGAACACCCTGCATGCCCCCTTCGCCGTGCCAGATACAGTCGAATGCTGAGATACGATCACTGATCACCATAATCGCCAGGGGAGCATCAGGCTGGACGTTATAGCCTTTTTCCTGAATCAGACGGCGGCTGTCCTCTTCCGTTAGCCAGTATACAGAACGGACTTTGCCGCTATGAACCGGCTGATGGGTACGGATTGGCAGATCGTTGTTTACTGCTAATACTTGATTGGCAATGGAAGGGTTTGCAGGGTTCATGGCATCAGTTCCTGTAAGAAACGGTCAAAATTAAGAAGCCTCTCAGCATAGTCGATATCTGGGGATACCGACCCGGCTGAAAGGCTTTAAATCAGATCTGTAGCAAGCGGTTTTAATCAGAGGTTAATCAACATAGAAACCAGAATTACAGGTTTTTAAACGCATCCGGATCATTGGTGATATCAACATCAACACTGGGTGATGGGATGATGTAATCGTACACCCGCTCCCAGCCATCTTCGGCAGCCCCCGGTGGGCGCTCCCAGACAGTACCGGCGTTATAATCCATCAGATCCGTGATGGTCGGGTCCGCTTTACACATGGCTTCAACCGGCGCTGTCATCATATTATTCAGCTCATCTGCCAGATATTCTTCAGACTCATACCCGCTGTACATACGCCACCCGGTGTCATTGAGGTGGTCAGGGACGGTTTTGTACATAAAGCGAATGGGCATACGTTCTTCGATAACCATGCGGGAAACCAGGCATAAAAAACCGTTTTTGGTTTGATTGGTTTCCAGTTCAGGGGTTTTAGGGGCGTCGATATCAGGCGTACGCATAGGCTGCTCGCTTTATTTCGGTGAAAAGGTTGCGGTGTAAAAGGTGTTGTATCCAAATAAGGCGGGTATTCTAATACAGACGGAAGCAGAACGGAATTTCCGGCGGCCCGGAAATCAAAATGCCGCAGGTCAGAAGACCCCGCGGCATTCAAGTAAAGCCAGGTGGTTTGAATTGCCCGACGGAAAGTAGACCACTGCCGGTGACCTCCCGTCAGAGTGACTCAGCGCATTAGTACATCATTGATCGTCAGTTGACCATTTTCCATCTGTGCGTGAATCAGCATATCCTCTTCATCTTCCTGATAGGCTCCCATCTGATTCAATTGCATCGCCATCATAGAAAAGACCGGCATAGAGTTGAACAGAGATTTGTTCACCGATGCGTTACTTTCCAGTTTCACATATTGCGCCAGAATCGGAGGAAAACTCAGAGCCTTGATCAGCTCCTGCTGACTGGTGTCCAAACTGAGGTTCATATCGCCATTGATACGCCCTTCAGTGGTTACCACATTAACATCGTGCAAACTAAACGTTGCAGCGTTTACCACATCGGCGAAAATCGGCAGAATCTCCTGTGCATCCTGTGGCGTCATCTGCTCGCTGTCCATCTCCTGGGCAACTTTCATCAGAGCTTCAGTCTGTTTTACCGTTGGGCCACTCAGCGTGTAGGAGAAACCGCTAGGCTCAAAGTCGTACAGCGTTTGGCCGAATTGGGCGATATGCAGCTTATCCAGCGACCAGTTACCGGAATAATGTATGGTTTCATCCGCAGCTTGCTGTTTCTGGATATTCAGCTTGTCATTCAGGTTTAAAGAGGCGGACTGAATCTCGATCCGGTCATTGCTCAACCCCAGATGGCTGACATTGATATCATTACTATAGGACCAGATAAATTCGGTTTGCTGTTGGCCGGAACCTTTAATACTGGTTTCGCCAACCGTCAGCTGGTTTCCTTCGGCATTTAGCTTAAGGCCATTCCAGATGCCGTTAAGGTCGTAGGTCGCATCACCGGCATCATAGTTCAGACGAATAATTCCGGGCTTCATTTTGATGACGCCGTTGTCCGGTGTCAGAGTGAAGCCTTCAATGTAAGTGTTCAGGACGGACTTGTCAGCCGAGATCTCGCCATCAAAATGCAGAGGTACTTTGTCGTCAAAATCTTTCAGGCTTTCTTTCATCTCCTCGGTGACAACGACCTCGGAAATAAACTCCGCCCCTGTGAATCCGTGACTGATCTGATGTCTGATATCAACGTAGGGAGCAGTGCCGTCAGCCTGAATAACCGATGGTTCGTTAAGCAGGATGCGGGTTATCAGTGAGCTGTCGTAGGCATTTTTCTGGTAATCCATAACCTGAATCTCAAGGCCGGAGGAACCTTGTTGCGCATTGGCTGAGGCTACAGCAAGCGTAATCTGTTGCTGTACCGTGTCCCCAACTTTTACCGGGATATAAGCCGCAGTGGCCGCGCCAACGGCTCCAGCACCGATCAAAATCCCTGCTGTAATTTTGTTCATTCAAGATAATCCTGTTTCTTTTAGGTAGGGCTAATTTTTACTGATAAAGTAGTCAAGGATGGCTTTTAATTGGCAACAATTTTTGTTGTCATACCACGCTTTCCGGTCAGTGCTAGTATTACGATGCTGATCAGTAAAGACAAGCTGGCGCAATGGTCTAACATTTCAAAGTGTTTACCTGATTTTTTCAACTGCTATTTCCAACGAGTTTTGTGAGTAAATGAAATTTCTGCTCTCTGGGTTACGCACCCTGATTATCGCTGTAACTGTTTTTATTCTATTCATTCTGATCGCCCTGAGTCAGGGTTGGCACACCCGGCTGGTCAACCATTTTGCTGAACCGTATAAGATTCAGGTGGGCCATACCCAGATAGACTGGTTCCCACTTTCTCTGATTGTTGAGAAGTTGTCTGTGGGGGAGGGCGCGTCGGCTTTTACCCTGGACTCATTGGAAATCCAGACCCGATATAGCGTACTGGCGGGAGAGCCCCTGCAGCTGTTTGTTAAGCTGGAGGGCGGTCAGGTAGGCTATCGGCAGTTACCGGCAGAAACGGAAGCGGGCTGGCAGGTTGCAGGTTTGAGTATCGGCCAATGGCAGCAGGTGTTTACTTCTGAGGCGCAGGGCCCGGAGAATAACAGCGAAGATCTGGCCGGTAATGATCCTGCTGAGGCCTCTGCATCCGAGTTTGTGGTGCATCTTAATAGCCTTGAAATCAGTGACCTGAACGTTAACAGCGAAAAAAACGGCCTGCCTGATCTGCAGCTGAAGCGTCTTCTTTTCAACCCTTTCTATACAGATCAACCGGAGACACTGTCATCTCTACAGATGGAGCTGGTAACTGCCGGGGGCGAAATCAACATAACCGGCACATTATCGCCTTTATCTGCAGAGCCTTCCGCAGACTTTATGCTGAAGATAACGGATTTTGCACCGGATCAGCAGTGGCTGGCGCAGATACCCGAAGCATTACAGGTTGCTCTTGATACGGAACTTGATATTTCTGTTCGTCAGCTTGTATCGGAAATGCCAAATGAGGCCGGTGTAACAGAGAAGGCCGCCTTATCATCTCTCAAAGCACAGGTGACAGGTGATCTTCAGCTGAATAATCTGATTTGGCAGGCAGCCAACAAGGCTTCCCCTCAAGCTGCTGAAACACAACCTGAGCCGGAAGCTGAAGATGTACCCTCTGATAAATACGCACTGAAGCACTTTGCTCTGAATGGGCTTGATATTCAGGTAGATATTGCCGATCTGCAGCATGCTGACCCTAAGGCTGTTGTAGGGGTAGAGCAGGTGATGCTTGAAACGCTTTCGGTGAACCAGCCGGGGTTGGACTTTCTGCTGCAAAGCATCGACCTGAAGATGCTCAGTATCCATGCTGATACCGAGTCAGCAGAGATTCAGACCGGTGTTCTTGAACTGGCCAACGGCGACCTTAAATTTGAACTGGCGAAGGCAAAAGAGTCCACCACACAAGCCTCTTCTGCAAAAGTGCCGCCTGAAGCTGGTCAGCCCTCTCACTCTGATGATTCAGGTGTTATCGCTGAGGCTCAGCCTGATCAGGCTCCGACAGCCTATGAGGTACGCTACACAGGGCAAGCGATTCAACTGTTAAACCAGAAAATTGACTTTCGTGACCTGAATCTTACGGATGCACCTCTGACTCAGCTTGAACTCACCTCGTTACAGCTGGATCAGCCCCGATACCCGGCAAAAACCCCGTTTCCCTGGGCTGCGGAGCTATGGCTGAATGGCCAGAGTCACTGGCTGATGAATGGCGACCTGCAAACGGCACCGCTTAAAGTAAACCTGAATATTGATCAGTCCGGTCTGAACCTCCCGGATATCAGTCCTTACAGTGAGTACTACGCTGAGATCGTATTTGATGAAGGGGTCATGGATAATAAAATTCAGTTTGAGATCACCCCTGATAGCCTGAAAGGTGAACTGGGCTTTGGTTTTAATAAGCTGGATATGGAGATGAAAGGCGGTCTGGCTAATCTCAACTTACCGGTAAAAACAGCATTTTCAATGCTGGAGGATGCCAGTGACCGGATCGAGCTGGAGCTGAAGCTGGATAAAAAAGGTGAAGAGCTGAACGTGGGAGCTTCTGCCATTGTTAAAGAGCTGCTTCTGGCCGCCAGCCAGAAAGGAACCTTTGCCTATCTTAAGTATACGCTACAGCCCTACGGCGCACTGCTGACGCTGAAAGACGTTGGCACCAGTCTGATGAAAAGTGGTGATATTCCTCTTGAGCCTGTCGTTCTGGAGCCGCTGCAGGCTGAACTGACGGCTAATCAGAAAGGCTATGCACTGAAAATAAGTCAGATTCTGCAGGATAAAAAGGATCTGAGGCTGAATTATTGCTACTTTGCCTCAGAAGAAGAGCGCATGGCTTTGCTTGAGCAACAGGGAGATAGCGTCCTGGCGGCATCCGCATTTAAAAGTTTGAATCAGAATCGGTTAACGGAATGGCGTAAGCTGTTTGCGGCTCAGGGATTGTCAGGTCGTATGAGCCAGTGCTCACCGGAGCAGCAGAAGGCCCGACAGCTTGAAGAGTCATCCAGCCAAAGCCAATTTACGATCTTGTTAACGCCCTGATCCGTTGAAACTCTGACGGGCATAAGTTGAAATTCTGACCGGAATAAAAAGAGATCAAAAAACGCGTTGCTGATTTTTGCTACCTGATATAAAAAAGATGACGAGAATGATTAAGGAGATACTGATGAAACTGCGGGTAGGAAAACGGTTACCCCTGGCTTTGATATTTGCAATTCTTGCAGGTTGTGCCAGCGATAATATTCAGGAGATCGAAGCGGGCTATGATGAGGATGGCGGTGCCGGGCCTGTGGCTATGTCCTATATTGATGATGTGGCAACCGATATACGGGGGCAGCAGGGCTTATTGGCAATTGCACGCTCTGATGCTGAGCTTATTCATACTCATGCCTCCCTTGCCATGCAGCGTGCCCAGGACTCTGACTGGGTCAAAATGCATGCGATACATATCCGCCATACTCTGGCACCGGCAAGTGCAGAGAGTGGAGCCGTTAGCAGTTACGGCCTGCTGAAAGCGGTTAACCATGTTAAGGATCGGGTAGAGCTTGCCATGGAGCAGAATGATGCCTCCGATGCGATTGAGTTTCATGGGGAGCAGATTACCCTGAGCGCCGATTCAGTGCTGGAGCGCGGCCAACAGTTGCTGGCACTGGCAGATCAGATTATTCATACGCCCCGTTACAGCGACCTGTCCGGTGAGGCACCCAAACTGGTTTTACTTGCGGAACAGATCCTGTCAGGTGAAGACCTGAACGGTGATGGTGAGATCAGCTGGGAGGATAATGAGCCTGGGCTTGATCAGGCAATGAAGTATCTGGATTATCTGAAGGAGAAAGAGCGTGCTTATGGTCAGTGATGGCACCAGAGAACGTGTTTGCTGACCAATGTCGTGACATATCAACCATTAATATTGATCAAGGATGATCGGGTAGTTTATTACTTTAGTGCGTATTAATGTATATGTGTGGTAATATTGAGTAACTCCTGTTTTTTCTGTACAGAGTCCTTCCCGGTTTGAGAATTTCTTATGTTTCTAAATACCTTACGTAATAAAGCGCTATTTTTTACTATTATCTCTATTACTTTCCTGATAGCTCAGGTGGTTATGCTACGTAGCGAAGCCCGTCACGTTATTGCACAGGTTGAACACTTAGAGCAGAAACGTATTCCTCAGTTGAATAAAGCACATGATATGCAGGTGGCGGTCATTCAGGTGCAGCAGTGGCTAACGGATATCAGTGCGACACGGGCTCAGGATGGGCTGAATGATGGCTTTGAGGTTGCGGAGGAGAATGCACAGATTTTCCGTCAGCGTCTGAATGAGATGCTGCAACTTGATGAAGAACACGTGACATCCTACCGGGAGTTGCTGCCGGTTTTTGAAGCTTATTATGCTACAGGTAAGAGGATGGCTCAGGGGTATATTGACGGTGGCCCCTCCCAGGGTAACCTGTTAATGGCTGAGTTTGATGAGGCTGCCAGTGCTATTTATGGACGTATCGGCGAACTGATGACCCGTCAGGATGAGGCTACCCAGGCCGCGCTGACGGTAGCGGTGCAGAAAGCAAAACAATCCCAATACACCAGTATGTTGTTTTCACTGCTTCTGGCGTTGCTGATTCTTGTCCTTCTGGGTGGCCTGCGTTCATTTGTGCTCAAGCCGATTAACGCCATGTACCGGCTGGTGGAGGATTTGGGCAACGGAGAGGGTGACCTCTCGCAGCGGCTGCCGGAAAGCCGCAAAGATGAGATCGGTGATCTGGCTCGCTCCTTTAACCATTTTCTGGCTAAAACCGATCAGGCAGTGGCTAATGTGATGAGAACCGTGGTTCGTCTTATCCCTATGGCGAATGAACTCTCCCAGACCAGTGAAGAGGCGAAAGGGCGTAC
The DNA here is from genome assembly GCF_048265165.1 of Oceanospirillum sp. Taxonomy (GTDB): domain Bacteria; phylum Pseudomonadota; class Gammaproteobacteria; order Pseudomonadales; family Halomonadaceae; genus Oceanospirillum. Next base: position 141,429 of record NZ_JBLXCD010000001.1, read on the forward strand.
TCTGAAACAGAGCGAGCAGAGTCAGAAGGTTCATAGTGGTATGCTGGCGACCCAGGAGGCTTCGCAATCGGTATCCTGTGCGGTAGAGCGTATCGCTGCTGCCAGTGATCAGGGTTATAATCGGGTTGCTAACGGACTGACAGTGGTGCAGGAGTCCACGGCTCATATGGAGCAGCTGGTGGAACAGGTCTCTGGTGCAGAGGAAACTATCAAGCGGTTGCAGGAGAGCAGTGATCGCATTGAAGGGGTGATCGATGTGATCGGCACCATTGCAGAGCAGACCAACTTGTTGGCTCTGAATGCTGCGATTGAAGCGGCACGTGCCGGTGAGGCGGGGCGGGGTTTTGCAGTGGTGGCTGATGAGGTGCGTTCCCTGGCGGGTAAAACCCATGACTCCACGCTGGAGGTCCAAACAATGGTGGAAGCGATCCGTAATGGAACCGCCAGTGTGGTCAGCGTGATGCGTCAGAGTGTGGAGGCTGCCAAAGACAGTAAAGCATTGGTGGAGGCAAGTAGTACCCGACTGGAGGAGATCAACGAGTCGATTGTCCATATCCGTCACTGCTCGGAAGAGATTCTCTCTGCAGTACAGACCCAGAATACAAACTTTACTGAGGTCAGCGATAATATCGGTGTGATGAATGAACGCTTCAAGGAGGCCCTAGCGAGTGGGCAGCAAACCTTCAGCCTGGCTGATGATCTGAATACGATGAGTAATCAGCTGCAGGAGGTGATGGGTAGCTTTAAAGTAACCGATAACGTCAAAGCCCATTAAGGGTACTCGTAGATCATTGATGGTGCCAGCCCTTGAGGCCGGAACCAACGGAAGTCCGGGAGGGGAAGAGTGTTTTTATCACGCTTCCTCTCCGGGTTCACCCTCGGTTGCCAGCAGCTCCTGAGCTAACTCCCCAAGACAACGCACGGCATTATCCACTTGTTCATCCCAGATAATGGCGCAGTTAACCCGCAGAAAGTTCTGATAATGATCCCGGGCGGAAAACAGCTTGCCCGGCATAATGCCGATACCTTGCTCCAGTGCCCTGTGGTGTAACTGAAAGGTATCAACTTTTCCGGGCAGCCCTACCCAGAGAATATAACCTCCCATGGGGCGGGTCAGTGTGGTGCCTTCCGGGAACCAACGGCTCACCGCTTCACCCATCAATTGTACCTGCCGGGCATAGGCCGCCTGAATACGGCGCAGATGCCGGTCATAACCCCCGTTAGCCATAAACTCCGCTACTGCCATCTGACTCAGTGTTGACGTGCCGACACTGCTGAACGACTTCAGAAACTCAATATGCTGCTGGTAGCGTCCACCGGACACCCAACCCACCCGCAAGCCGGAGGCGATGGATTTTGAAACCGATGAGCAGTACAGCACCAGTCCGTCTTCATCATAGGCTTTAATGGCCGGTGTCCGGTTGCCGGAGTAATCCAGGTCACCAAACAGATCATCTTCTATCACCGGAATGCTCAAAGGCTTTAGTAATGTCAGTAACTTACGGCGGTGCTCAACCGGCATAGTAAAGCCCAGAGGGTTATTATAGGTGGGTACAAGGGCGACGGCTTTAACCGGCCACTGCTGCAGCGCCAGTTGCAGCGCTTCCAGGCTGATCCCTTTTTGTGGGTGTGTTGGAATTTCCAGCGCTTTCATACCCAGGGATTCAATGGTTTGCAGCAAACCGACAAATGCCGGGCTTTCGATGGCAATAACATCACCGGGTTGAGCTACGGCGCGCAGACAGAGGGTCAGAGCCTCCTGACAACCGTTGGTGATCACAATCTCATTTGCCGCCACATGGCAGCCGGATTCTGCCATGCGCTTGGCAATCTGGTTGCGTAACTCCTCGAGCCCTGGCGGGAAAACTGACACCACCACCTCATCCATGCGTTTACGTACCAGACTACCCATAATGCGTTGCAACTGTTTTACCGGCAGAAAGTCGGGGCTGGGAATCGCTGTGCCCAGATTGATCAACTCCGGCTGCTGGCAGCGGCGCAGCACCTCACTGGCGGATTGTTTGATACTCACCGCCGTGGGCAGGCTCAGATCGGTATGCTGATCCGGCGTTGGTAGTTCGCAGGACTGGCCAGCTTCCGAGCCAAAAGGTGGCAGCATACGGCTGATGCCGGACTTCTCCGAAAGTGTACCGCCATAGGTGGGTGTTACGGGCTGGCGCACATAAAAACCGGACTGGGGCCGGGATTCAATCAGGTGTTGTAGCTCCAGCTGCTCGTAGGCGCTTTGTATGGTTGCGATGCTTACGGAGCGCTGCTGGCTAAGCTTACGGATTGAGGGCAGTTTATCACCCGGTTGGAAAATGCCTTCAGTTATCTGGCGAGCCAGTTCATCGGCGATTTGCTGATACAGGGTCTGGTTGTGCGAAGCGGGTTGTGTCATAAGCAGGGCGCAGTCTTCTTTTTTATTGTTTTCCCCGGAAGGGGTAGCTTTACACCGGTCAGATATTTGGACGTCTCTGAACAGGTGTTATGGGTTGCAGAATTATTGCTACTGGGTAACAGCGTTAAAGTGTTACTGATATTTAACCTCATCCTAACGTATTTGTAACACTTTGGATCATTACAGTTTACGTCAGAATGATCGGTACAGTTGGTTTTTTTTGCAACTGTACTGCTTAAATGAGCAGAAACTAGCTCTGCAAGCTCCCGCTGTAATTGACCAGAATAGTCTTATCAAAATTATAAAGGCAGACACACTGCATCAGTCACCGTGATTGTGGGTTTGAAAACACCCCAGACTGAGATCTGCATTTTGACCCTTTCGACTGTGTTATCCGGCTCAGGTCTTTCAATGGCTCAGGTCATAGAAGGGTAGCCCAGTCCAGAACAATGATAAGGCAAGGTCATGACGTATAAAATTCTGAACGGTAACGAACTGATTATTCAGGGTGGTATTGAGGCGGGCTTCTCGCTTTATACCGGTTATCCGGGCTCTCCATTAGCGGACTACTTTAATATTCTGCACGCCCGTAAAAACGAGCTGAAAGAGAAAGGTATCCGTGTCGCGCTGGGTAATACCGAAGCCAATGCTGCTGCTATGGCCGGTGGTGCCAAACAGGCTGGTCGTAATGTGATGGTGGGCATGAAGTCCATGGGATTGCATGTGGCCTCTGATGCCCTTTCTGTCGGTAACTTTGCTAACCCCGGTCAGCCTTATATTGACCCTGAAACCGGTGAATCGATTCACTCCGGTGTTGTCGTGGTTGTGGGTGATGACCCCTGGTCGATGTCCACTGCAACCGCTGCAGATTCCCGTTATCTGTTTAAGCATCTGCATATGCCCTTCCTTGAGCCATCCAGCCCTCAGGAGCTGAAAGACTGGATCGCCCACGCCCTGACACTCTCTCAGCGCTCTTCTCTGTACGCCGGTGTACTGGTCACTACCTTTATTGCAGAAGGCGGTGGTCGTGTGGAGATGGGAGAAGAGTCTGAAGTCCCTAACGCGCTGACCGACTTTGATCCGAGCACCTTTGATCTGGCTGCCAGTGTTATGGTGCCGCCTAACTCCCTGGGTGCTGACCAGCGCCTGATTCGTGAGCGTTTCCCGAGGGCGAAAAAAGTGCTGAAGGATCTGGCACTGGATCGTCAGTACGGTAACAGCGACAGCAAAATCGGCTTTATCTCCTCCGGTGTCGTCTTTGAAACCCTGCGCCAGATTATGCAGGAAGAACACTATCTGGATGATTTTTCACTGTACAAAGTGGCCTGCTCCTATCCGCTGGTGGATGACCTGCTGGTGCCTTGGTTGCAGAAGTTGGACACTCTGGTGGTGGTTGAGGAGAAGCGTGGCTTCCTGGAGAACGAACTGATCCATCTGTGCCAGGAACACGGCGTTAAGGTTCATATTTACGGTAAAGAGTTTGCTGATCGCGTTGTCGGTGGTGAGCTTGGCAGTGAAAAAGTGATTGAAGGCTTCCCGGCGGACGGAGGCATCTCCTACGAGATTTTGCGTAGCAAACTGGACGAACTGATGGGTGTTCTGGGGCTGCGTCCTTGTCAGCAGAAACAGCCAGAGCTTATCAAGCTGGATCAGGCGCTGCCGATGCGTCTGCCAACCTTCTGTCCGGGCTGTCCGCACCGTGAAACCCTGAGCCTGCTGAAAGAGCTGCGCAAGGTGTTTAAAGAGGAAGACGGTATCAACCTGATCTCCCACGGTGATGTAGGCTGTTACTCCCTGTCGTTCCTGGAACCGTTCAAGGAGATGCATGACATCTCCGCCATGGGGCAGGGTGGTGCCTTCGGTGCCGGTATGGATCTGTTCTCCACCAATCCGTCCGTGGTTCTGATGGGCGACTCAACCTTCTTCCACTCTGGATTGAGCGCCATCTCTAACTCGGTACAGCTGGGTCATAATATCACCTATATCGTGCTGGATAATGACTTCACCGCCATGACCGGTCACCAGATGTCACCCAGCACCGGTGAGTCTGTGGAAGGGCGCAAGCGCCCGGAACAGGATATGCTGAATCTGGTACGGGGTATGGGCGTTGATGAAGCGATTGAGGTCAACCCGTCTGACCGTTACTTCTACCGCAATATGCTGAAGCAGCTGGTGAAGAAACAGGGCACCAAAGTAATTGTTTCTGACAAAGAGTGCGGTCTGACCTTTGCCGCACGTAAGAAACGTGAAGACCGTAAAATCTTTGGCGCTGGCGAAACCAAGCCGGTTCAGACCTTCTTCCAGATCAATACGTCTGCCTGTGAAGATTGCCGTGCCTGCGTTGAGATGACCGGTTGTCCGGGGCTGTCTCAGACCGAAGATGCCTACGGGCCGAAAATGTTTATTGACCCTCAGATCTGCGTATCGGACGGTTACTGCTCCAAAATTCTGGCCTGCCCGAGTTTTGAGCAGGTGAATGTGATCAACTATCACCCGACACGCTACGCCCGGGAAAGTGGTGCAAATCAGCCCATAACACGGGCTGCTTCAGACGCACTGCCGGAACCGGATCGTAGTAAAGCCTTCGAAGATATTCTGGAAGGTCAGGACTGGCGTGTCGTGATTACCGGTGTCGGCGGTTCCGGTGTCACCACCATCTCCCGTGTACTGGCAGAAGCTGCTGAAGAGATGAACGGCCTTGATGGACTCGACTTTAAGTTTATGGACCAGAAAGGTTTGGCTCAGCGTAATGGTCGCGTAACCGGTCACCTGAGCATCTTTAACCGCGAGAAATCCGCCAGCGCCATCACTCCTTTAGGCACAGCGGATCTGGTACTGTCACCGGATCTGTTGGATGGTAGCGCCGCGCTGAACTTCCTGGCGCCCTATGGACTAGCGCTACTGGATGAAGAGTTCCAGATTCCCCTGTCAATTCTACTGGATTACGGCGAAGAACAGGATGTGTTAAAAGCCGAAAAACTGCGGGAAGTGATCGACAATAAGCTGAAAGAACGGGCTTTATTCAGTCCCATGAAAGCGGTAGCGCACCGTCAGCTGGGTAAAAGCGTTTATGCATCTGCTGTATTGTTGGGCGTGGCGTACCAGAAAGGTATGTTGCCGTTCACGGAAGAGAATATGCGTGGTGCCTTCCGTCGTGGTGTACCTAAAGCGGAATTTGACAACAACTGGAAAGCCTTTGAACTGGGCCGCCGTGTTGTTGAAATGGGTGTTGAAGCCTTCCGTAATGAATTTCTGCCGCACAGTGGTGACACTGATGGCCAGATGGTTAGCGCCTTCCGTAACAGCGTGGCCGACAGCGCCGGTCTGTTTGAGAACAAAGACCAACTGATCAAACTGTACGATAACGGCCTGACACGTTTACAGGGTCTCTTCCCGGAGATCGAGGGTGATCATCTGGCAAACTACATCCATGATGTTGTGGTCTATGACCGTGCCGCCTCTCTGGATGCTTTTATTGCTGATGCTGAAAAAGTGGCAACGCTTTATTCCGATGTGGCCCTGCAGCGTATCGCCCTGCGTGCTCTGTGTAAGACTTACTGGATCAAAGATGAAGTCTTTACCGCACACCTTATGGTGTCACCGGTTAAGAAAGCCCGTGACGAAGCTGCCTACAGACACCTGGGCACCGGTTTTGAGATTAAGCACCTGAACCGCCCTGAGTTTGACCTGTTCAATCGTCGCATCGCGTTTGAGTTTTCACCGAAAAACTGGATGCTGAAAACCTTCCGTCATCAGCGATGGTTGCGTAAAGCCCAGGCTAAAGTTCATGCCCGCGAGCATGAGATTGCACACCGTGTCCGTCGTGAACTGCTGGAGGTTATTCCCGGAATGACTGGCGACCAGCGCAAAGCACTGGTACGACTGGATAACATCAAAGGATATCGCCAGGTGCGGTATGAGAAGGCAGAGAAGGTGTTCTCTGATCTGTCCTCGTCCAGCAAAGGTCAGGGTGGTAAGAAAGCCCCGGCTGTTGATGGACAACAGATTCCAGCTGTGCAGGTCCATCAGCCATAAACTGGTGGGTCTAACCGGTGGCTTTGCCTTTGGGGCGCGCCACCGGTGGAGTCTGCCTTCCCTGAGCTGGTCGAAGGGAAGGAATCGTTCGTTGTTAGGAACGGCAGTTCTCCTGTTCTGCCGGATACGGGGTTTAGCACACACCGTATCAACTCAGCTCTCTTGCTGAACTCTGCATATTTACCCCGCCATATGGCGGGGTTTTTTTATGGCTGTTGGTTGAGGTTCGTCTTAAACCGAGGGTGTTTCAGATGTATATTTAGACTGGATCGGTTTCTGTGTCTATATACAGTATATTTGCGGTCTTTCATAAAATCGTGCTCGATTTGTCCGACTTAATGCTCGGTTTACCGGTGCGGCGAAATTGGATAAGCTGCAAAATTAATACATTATGGCAATCGTAGCAGCCTATTGTTTTTAATAGCATAGGCGCACGGTTATTAGCGCAGATGCGCATGCGCTTTTGCAGGGAAGCAGTCAGATCAGAAAACGGATTTTTTCTTTCTAATCAAACCCTTTCCTCAATTTTTGACGGTATATTGAAATCGTTAAAACGCGTGTGTTGGCAGCATATAGGTAATATGGAGATATAAGTGGGCAGTTCATTTTTTTTTATAATCGTAACTATCCTGTTGATCGTTGTTCTATGTGTCTTTAAATTTAAGGCGCGCAACTCTCAATCGAGCACCACTCCATGGTCAGAGCAAGAACCTCAACTTGATGTGACCCAACAGATAGTTGCTTCTTCTGCTCAGCGTCTCGTTGAGATAATTAACGAGTCTCTTAATATTGCAAATGACTCAAAAAACGCTGATACAAAGGCTTCACGGCTAGATTTAGCAAAAGAAAAACTGGATGAATTAAAGGCGTTAGCAAAAGAAAATTCGTGGATCAAAATCGACCGTCTTTCGGATGTTGAGGAGTCAATTAGTGTGTTGGAGCGGGAGTGCGAAGAAGTCAACTACCGAGTTGAAGCGAACAAAAATTTTGATGATGACGATGATCTTGCTACTTTCAATATTTTATATGGCTATGATGATAAAGAAAAAAGTTACAACAAGGCTCCGGGAGAATGGATAAAACCTGGTGAGACCATCACCATAAAAGGGCAAAAATTTACTGGCGGCAATTTTTATTTTGGTGGAAAGCTCAGTTCATTCGATGGGTACGGAACAGAAGCGTCACTGGTTGATGATTCGTTAACCGTTGAAAATATGCCATCAAGTTATGAAGATGAAAGTTTAGGATATTGGCCTAAATTTATCTCGCTCACACCTAAAGGGCGTGGTGCTTTCCTTAATTGGCTATCCGGCAATAGAAGTGATCCGGATACACCTTTGGGTTATGTGTTTATTTATTTCTATGGCCTTGAAAGGCGCATTACTGTTGATTCAATTAAACAGGCGGTTGATGACACAGAATTCAAATCGTTGTTTGACGAAATTTTACGATTAAAAGGCATTTACGGCAATAGCCGTTCATTTTCAAATTATTCCACTCGTCTTCTAGAAATAATGTGTCTATTACGACCTCACGTAGTTTCACATCTGGAACTTGAAAAAACACCTCAAAGAGATTCAATGTTATTCAGACATCGCCTTGCCACTACGGTAAATGAAGGAAAGCCGGTTTCAGCTGAATTGGCATTGGCATGGATTCGGTTTTATCCGGATTATAATCTGAAGAAACCAGCGCGGCGTTGCGGCTATGAATTCAGCCAGATGTTTATACGCCTCTATAGCAAAAAATACGGGGATGGGCTTATAGTCAAGCCCAATAAAACACGATTAAAGGTTGAATATCACCCTGCCAGCTCTTCCTTGCGAGGAATATCATTTCCTCAACAGGACCTTCCTGACCCCAGTAAATTGAAAGGCCCTGTAAATAAACTTATTGTTATTGCAGATGAATGTATTACTGAACTAGATGCGTATAGCCGCTATCTTGCTAAACCCAATACGTCCCGCACCGATATTGAAGCTATATTGTTACTGCCGGACGACCTTAGCGATGCGGGCACTACGTTAGGGTTAGGAGAGTTTAAGAAATGGGCGGATGATGCCATTTCAACGAAAAATGGTCTGGTAAGTGTCGAGGAATTCTGGACATATACCAAATCACCTTTACCTGCGAAGATCAACAAAAAAGAAGCTGAATTAATTCAGAATCTTGCACAAAAAGCCGGTTATGGCATAGCACCCGATACACGTTACCACCATGCCAAGACAAGCGCAGATGGAAAATTGGTTCTATTTCCTGAAGGACATGGCAAATACTTTGAACCCTCCAAAGCATTTAGTGAAATGGGAATGGCACTACGCCTAGGTGCTATGGTTGCCACCATTGATTCACATGTGGATCAGGCGGAATTACATTTATTAACTCAGCTCATTGACCACGATACTAATTTATCTCCTACAGAGAAACGATCATTACATGCCTATCTGGTGTGGAGACTTAATACACCTTCAAACGTCACGGGCTTAAAAGCCAGAGTGGAATTACTTGGTAAAACAGAAAAAGCTGCTATCAGTCGCATATTGGTTGGTGTTGCGATGGCCGATGGAAAAATTGATCCGGATGAAATCAAACAGCTTGAAAAACTCTATACCTTGCTAGGTCTGGATAAAGCTTTAGTCACTGGAGACATTCATGGAATGTCATCCAGCAAAGCGGGAGTGCGGCCTGCCAGCACTCAATCAGAAAGTATCACTCCTGCTTCCTCGTCATTCCAGCTCGACGAAAGCATTCTTGCAATACATGAATCGGAAACCAAAGATGTACAAAGCATGTTGGGCGCAATATTTGTGGAGGACGAACCCTTTAGTGACTCCGATGACTCAGCCACAGATAGCACTGTTGTAGAGGAAGAAACCGGAATTGATAAACCGCATTATGCGTTGTATGAAAGCCTTATACGAAAAGATAAATGGACTCGTGAAGAGGTGGAAGCATTGTGCTGTGATTCGGGTTTGATGGTTAGTGGAGCTTTGGAAACTATTAATGACTGGTCATTTGATAAAGTTGATGCTGCTGTACTTGAAGAGGATGGTGACGCAATTTATGTCGATCAGGAAATCGTAGAAGAGATAGAAGGTTAAATTTATGGAAAAACGTATCCGATTAAAAGAACGTGATGCAATCATTCAATCACTGAAATCTGGTGTAACTCCCAAAATTGGGATTCAGCATATTCAGGTAGGACGAAGTAATGAAGTCAAAGCGTTGTATAAGGACATTGAAAGAATCTCTCAAGGCGGCGCAGCATTCAGGCTTATCATTGGTGATTATGGCTCAGGGAAAACTTTTTTTCTGAGCGTGGTACGGTCCATTGCTCTTGAAAAGAAGCTGGTTACGGTCAATGCGGATCTTTCACCGGATCGGCGTGTCCACGCTTCTTCAGGACAGGCACGGAATCTTTATTCCGAGCTCATGAGGAATCTGGCAACCCGCAATAAACCGGATGGAAATGCATTAGCCAGTGTTGTAGAGCGATTTGTAACTCAGGCCCGTAAAGAAGCAGCTGAAAAAAAAACTGATGTTTCGACAGTAATTCATCAAAAATTAGCATCCTTGTCAGAATTGGTTGGCGGATATGATTTTGCAAACGTTATTGATGCCTACTGGAATGGTCACGAGCAGGATAATGAGGAGTTAAAATCAAATGCCATTCGCTGGTTACGTGCTGAATACACTACTAAGACAGATGCAAGAAGAGATCTTGATGTAAGAACGATTATTTCAGATAACTCGTTTTATGATGCGTTAAAACTTATGAGCCTGTTTGTACGTCAGGCGGGCTATGAAGGCTTACTCGTTAACCTGGATGAAATGGTTAATCTTTATAAATTAAGTAGTACACAAGCACGTACATCTAACTATGAGCAGATTCTTCGAATACTCAATGATTGCCTTCAGGGTTCAGCTGAATATCTTGGGTTTTTATTGGGCGGAACGCCAGAGTTTTTATTAGATCCCCGCAGAGGATTATATAGCTATGAAGCATTGCAATCCCGATTAGCTGAAAATAGCTTTGCGCAACGTGCGGGGGTTATTGATTACTCCTCACCTGCACTACATCTGGCGAGCTTAACACCGGAGGAACTTTATATTCTCCTGAAGAATCTTCGTCATGTCTTTGCTGAAGGTGATACGTCTAAATATCTAGTACCTGATGATGCTCTCAAAGCTTTTCTACATCATTGTAGTCAGACTATTGGTGATGCCTATTTCCGCACACCGAGAAATACCATCAAAGCATTTTTAGATATGTTGGCTGTGTTGGAACAAAACCCTTCTATGCAATGGTCGCAGTTAGTTCAATCAATTGCAATTGAGGATGATCGTCCAAGTGATACAGATGAAATTATGGTGTATGAAAAGACAGGCGAAATTTTGAATAGTGATGGGCTAGCTGATTTCAAATTATGATAGAGGAATATCAACGCCTTGATAAGCGTGTACAAAAATGGTTGTTTAATCAGGGATGGCCTGATTTAAGGGAAATACAAAAACGGGCAATTGCACCGATTCTGTCAGGTGATAGAGATGTGCTGATTAGTGCATCGACGGCAGCAGGTAAAACAGAAGCTTTTTTTCTACCCGCATGTAGCGCAATTGCCGACGATGGAAATGGCTTTGGTATTCTCTATATCAGTCCTTTGAAAGCATTGATAAACGATCAGTACCGCAGGCTAGATAGTTTAAGTGAAATGCTGGATATGCAGGTTACACCTTGGCATGGTGATAGCCTTCAATCCAAAAAGAAAAAAGCCAGAAACAATCCTTCAGGTGTTCTGTTAATCACTCCTGAATCTTTGGAATCACTGCTAGTCAGGGAGCCGGGATGGATTAAGCAATCCTTCACCTCACTCAAATTTATTGTCATTGATGAATTTCATGCGTTCATCGGAACCGAGCGAGGACAGCAATTACTTTCTCTGCTTATCCGCCTTGAACATATAACTGGCCGAATCTCTAATCCTATTCCACGGGTTGCGCTAAGTGCGACACTCGGAGAGCTTGAAAAAGTACCACTTTCTCTTAGGCCAAATAAAAGTCTGCCTTGCGAAACCATTACCAGTAGTCAGCACCAAAGCACTATTAGGGTTCAGGTTAAAGGATATTTAGAGCCGGTAGACATCATGATGGATGAAACACGTACTTCTGCTGAACAGCAGATTTGTCAGGAAATATTTAGGCTCTGTAGAGGTGACTCACATCTGGTATTTGCAAATAGCCGCAGCCGGACAGAAAGCATCGCTGCGCAGTTAAGTGATTTATGCGAACAACACGCTGTACCCAATGAGTTTTTCCCTCATCACGGTTCATTAGCTAAAGAACTTCGGGAATATTTAGAATCCAGGTTGCAGAAAGAAACCCTGCCAACAACAGCTATTTGTACCATGACCTTAGAGCTAGGCATTGACATCGGGAAAGTGAGTTCTGTTATACAGGTTACTGCTCCACACTCAGTATCAAGTTTACGTCAGCGGTTAGGCCGGTCTGGCAGAAGGAATTCACCTTCCATATTGCGTACGTTAATCGCAGAAAATGAACTGAATGATAAATCCAATATTGTAGATGGTCTTAGATTGGAGTTGGTTCAATCACTAGCAATGATTCGATTGCTCATTGTAGAGAACTGGTTTGAACCAGCAGATACAGAGCAAATGCATCTTTCTACCTTTTTACACCAGATACTTGCCGTAATTGCGCAATGGGGAAGCATCAGGGCTGACCAGCTTTATTCTTTATTATGTGAGCAAGGATCGTTCAAAGAAATATCAGTTCAGCATTTTAAAAAATTGTTGTCCCATATGGGTAAAGTCCAATTAGTACAGCAAATCAATAGCGGTGAATTGGTTTTGGGAATTGAGGGGGAGCGTCTTACCAATTCCTATACTTTCTATGCTGTGTTTAAAACACCGGAAGAATTCCGTATTGTTGCCGGAAGCAAAACGCTCGGTACGCTACCTGTCGACTCCCTAATTCTTAAAGATCAGCACATTATATTTGGTGGCCGTAGATGGAAGGTCACGGATATTGATGATGAAAAGAAAGTCATCTATGTCACTTCTACAAAGGGTGGTAAACCTCCAAAATTTAACGGCAGTGGCATGTCGATTCATGACAGGGTTCGAAAAGAGATGCTAAGTATCTACCGCAATGGTGACTATCGCATTGAGGTTGGAAATCAAAAAATAGATTTTGTAGATAATCTTGGAAGACGGCTTTTTCAAGAGGGTGCATACCTTTTTAAAGAGGCTTACATTGAAAAAAAACCTGTCTATCAAAGCGGTAAGCATAGTTATATTTTCTCATGGATGGGCGATAAAGTTGTTAACACGCTTACCGTTTTACTAATTAGAAGTGGTTATGTATGTAGTAATTTTTCTGGTGTTATTGAGGTACAAAATTCTAATGCAGATGATATAAAGAACTGTTTAATAGACATAGCAAATGATGTGCTACCAGATGAAACTGAGCTTGCTGAAACACTTTCGATACAGCAAAAGCTTGTTGAAAAATATGATGAGTATCTGCCAGAAGATTTGTTAACCGAAGGGTATGGGAGAAAAGCTTTTAATTCTTCGGCTGCCAAACAGTGGATATTAGGAAACCTTGCTTAAGATGTCTATCCTAATGCCGTATAACAAGTTGCTGCACGCGGATAAATTACTCGCTGTACTCCTAATTTACCGGTAAGCAAAGCGTTATGTTCCTACCTGCAAGCTAACATCCATACTCTTATGAAGAATACGGATAATCCTGATTTGCTGGTAGAAGATCACATGACTTCCCTGCGGGAATTTCCGATATCCCGCTCGGATCTCATCTCAGGTTCTGCCAATATCCGGGTTTTCCGCTACCAACCAAAATGAATCATTAAATTGCTTCAGGTAGTCATTCCGTTGCTCTTTGCCCCAGCGGCGCTGGGTAAAAAGGGCGATTTCCCGTAAGTCCGTTTTCGCTGCGACCGTCAGTGTGAAGGGTTTCATTGAAGCTCTTCGTTATCCAGCTCTTTGATAAAGCTATCTAGGTCATAATCCGCATCGCCGCTTTGTTCGCCCTGTTGCAGCAGCTGTCGCAGGGTTTCCATCTTAGCTTCCTGATTTTCCAGCAGGCGCAGGGCAGAGCGGATCACTTCACTGGCGGAACCATACCGGCCGCTCTGCACCTGTTCAGAGATAAACCCCTCGAAGTGATCCCCCAAGGTAATACTGGTGTTCTTAGCCATGTTGTTTGCTCCGAAATACCTATATATACCCAATTATGGTATCAGTACCAGCTAAGAGCAATGCGCGATCATGGCTTCATCCTGAACTAACCTTTATCATTTCATCGGCCAGTGAAAACTGGCAGGCGGAGCAGCGAATCAATCTTTCCGAGCTGCAACCGCTGAAATTCCTGTCTGCTTAAGCAGCCAAAACCTAAGCAAACTCTATGACCGATATAAAACTCTCCAAGGACGATACCGCCCGTATCGTCGCTAAGATCAAAGATTACTTTGCTGATGAACTGGATCAGGATATTGGCGGTTTTGAAGCCGAGTTCCTGATCGATTTCTTCGCGAAGGAGATCGGGCCGCACTTTTACAATCAGGGGCTGGCTGATGCCCAGACCCTGTTTCATGAAAAAACCGAAGAACTGACTTATCAGATTCAGGAGCTGGAAAAGCCGACAAGCTAATTGAAGTGATCCCCAATAGGTGGTTACACTGTGTAACGCAAAGCAGAAAGGCCGTATCTCTACAACGGTTAAATGGCAAACGATTAACGGCCACAGAGCAATTTTATGAACAGAAACACCGAAGCGGCTGCCGCTTTAGTCGAAACCGGGTACTGGGCCAGCCAATATTTTCTCTGGAGTGTCATTCTGATTGTGGTGGTTCTGTTTCTGTCGGGAGCCTGGTGTTTTTTCTATCACCGCCGCGCCATGGCGGCTCAGCGTCTGTTAGTGCAGAATCTACGTGAGAGCGCAGATACTTTTCGTTACCTTGTAGAGACGGCACATGAAGGTATTGCCGTAGTGCAAAATAAACGGCTGGTTTATCTGAATCCGCGCATGTGTGAAATGAGTGGATATCATGAAACTGAGCTCAAGGCTTTGCCGTCTTTTATCCCCTTGATTCATCCATCGTCACGGGATGAGATGATGGCGAATTATCAGCGCCGTGTGGCTGGAGAGACAGCTCCGCAGCGGTATGAAAGTCTTTTGTTACGCAAGGATGGCTCCAGTTACCCGATTGAGCTTAGCGGTGTTGCCATTGTTTGGGGCGGGCAGCCGGCAACACTTAATATGCTTACGGATATCTCCGATCGTAAAGCGGCAGAAAAAAAGATTCTGCATCTGGCCCATCATGATAGCCTCACCGGTCTTGTTAATCGCACGGTGCTGCATGAGCGTATACAGCAAACCATCGCTTTGGCGAACCGCAGTCATACGCCATTCGCTGTATTATTTGTTGACCTGAATGCTTTCAAGCAGGTGAATGATACCTACGGACATGAGGTGGGCGACGTGTTACTGCAGCAAGTAACCCTGCGTATTAAACAACAGCTAAAGGATACAGACACTCTGGCGCGTGTAGGCGGGGATGAATTTGTCGTTCTGTTGACTGAAATAACCGATAATCGGGATGTAACCCAGGTTATGTCCCGTATTAAAGAGGGGATGGCTGAGGCGTTTCAGATTAAACGTCATCAGCTGCACTGCCAGGTGAGCCAGGGCGCAGCGTTATATCCTGAAGATGGCGCATCGGTACAGGCACTATTAAGTCAGGCAGACAAAAATATGTATGCTGACAAATGCCGCTACTATGCGGACCTCAATGCTAACGACTCAGATCATCACCCTAACGATGCCCGTCATAGCCCCAACCCGCAATAAATCCCCATGTTTCCTTCCCTCTGATAACGAACAACTTTGACCTCTCTGGACACAGACATACCTTACGTTAGGCGCGTCCTAAAGGGTGTGAGTGATAAGAAGCAAACGGGCAAAATATAGCGGCTGCAAAACTCCGAACACCCTTACTCAGACTGTTTAGCTCGCTGCCAGGTGCTGATATTTTCTTACGGAGCTGAAAATAACAGAAAACCGAATCAGAAAACTGCGGTCATAGAGGGTGAGCAACCGGGAGAGGCCGACGGATAATGCATTGTTGGTTGCAATGAGAATTATTGAATATAGAGTCGTAAGATAAAAGATCCCACGGAAGGCAGCATATGTACTAAAAAAACTGATAATAACCTCAGATTAATAGCTTATATCGTTAATTAAGGGTGTTATTTTAAAATATTGACTCAACTTGGATTGACTATGAATCAGATGATGTCAGGTAGTTGTTGCTGTGGCGACGTTGAATTTACACTTAAAGATGATTTCAGAAATTTTTTCTTTTGCCATTGTGAACAGTGCCGAAAACTGACGGGCACGGCGCACGCATCAAATCTGTTTACGGCACCGGATAATATTACCTGGATTAAAGGGGAGAATAAGATAAGGCGCTACGATCACCCTGAGCGTTCTTTTTCCAAAGCCTTTTGCGAGAACTGTGCCTCTGGCCTGCCGTATATATCGCAAAGCGGTAAGTCTTTAATTGTTCCGGCGGGTAGTTTAAATGGAGAGCCATCCATAACACCTGATGCTCAGATATTTTGCTCTGAGCAGCCTGAATGGTATAAAAATGGTCTTCAGGTTACTAAAGTTCCTCATTTTCCGGGTTAGAGCATAGTTATAAGCCAGATCAGAGTCGTCTGCCAACGTGCGGCGATTCTTTGATTTTTTTGATAACGATTTTTATATGCATTTCAGTAAAATAATACAGGAGGTATCGTCATGAAAAAAATAATATCACTTGGAGCTGTTCTTTTATCGGCATCATTTTCAGTGTCTGCATCTGAAGGTTTAGTGAAATATGAAAGCCGCTTTTCTGTTAAAGAGACGGCAGACCGCTTTGAAGAGATTGCAAAAAGTAAAGGGCTGACCTTATTTGCCCGGATCGATCACCGCAAAAATGCCCGCGGTGTGAATTTAGAGCTCCGGCCCACTGAGGTCATTATGTTTGGTAACCCCAAGGTGGGAACCCCTCTGATGCAGTGTGCTCAGAATGTGGCCATTGATCTGCCACAAAAAGTTATGGTTAGCGAAGATGCTAATAACAAAGTCTGGCTCAGTTACAATAGCCCGAATTATTTGATGAAGCGTCACGACATAAAAGGGTGTGATGAGGTCATTAATAAAATTTCACGTGTGCTAAGTACCTTGTCAAAGGCTGCTGTCGCCCAGTAGTTATCACCTGCCACGTAATGCAGTCAGCCATTCATGCCTTATGAGACTCTGGCTGTTTTGCGTGGGTACGTTGTTTTAGGTCGATTGTTGGTGGTTGCCCGCTAAGCTATGAATAGATGTCATAAAAGTGAAATAAATGTATGACCTGGATCAGGTGTTCGCTACTTTGACCTATATTTTTGATTAACTCTGTTAAAGTCTTGGGTGGTTAATTGCAAGGGAGTGTAATTTATTGTCAATTCATTCCGGTGTATCTACCAATAAACCCACTCTTTTTTGCCGTGCCCTAAGTGTTGATACCTATCCTTTAGCCTTGTCGGGTAAGGGGTCTGACCATTGCTGCAGTACAATATTAGTTTGCATAAACATCCCTATAGGTTGGTAGAGCTGCTTTGTAGCTTCTTTAATTCCACTTGATTGTTTTCTTTTGTTAGTGAACTATTCGCTTCTTCGGAATATGTTTATAATTAAAGAATATTAATAATAAAATTCAAGTATCTAACAACAGGTGGCTCGTAGTGGAATCTTTATTTCGGCAATTCAGAATTCAATTCCGTATCTGGTTTATGCAAATTCTCCCCTTCTTAG
This sequence comes from Oceanospirillum sp., assembly GCF_048265165.1. GTDB lineage: Bacteria > Pseudomonadota > Gammaproteobacteria > Pseudomonadales > Halomonadaceae > Oceanospirillum. The sequence goes on from NZ_JBLXCD010000001.1 coordinate 158,749, forward strand.
CGATGGCGGTTCTCTTGCTGTTTATGATGTTGCAGGAAAGGGACAGTTTCAGAGAGCAGAAAAAAGCTGAGCTGTACAATATGCTCCATACGGTGATAGAAGTACTGGAGGGTCTGGACAACGAGGTCCAGAACGGCGTTTTAACCCTTGAGCAGGCCCAAAGCCAGGCGCTGAATATCATCAAAAATATGCGCTATGGTGCAAATGATAAAGATTATTTCTGGGTTATGGATATGAAGGGTGTCTATCTGATGCACCCGGCGGTGTCTTCTTTGACCGGTAAGAATGGATCGTTACTGAAAGACAAGCAGGGCAAACGTATCTTTGATGATCTTCCCGGCGATCTGGAGCGTGATGGTCTTACCTATGCTGAGTTCTTCTGGCCAAAAGCAGGGGGCGATGTGCCGTTAGAGAAAATGGGGATGATTCTTGCCTATAAGAACTGGAACTGGTCGGTAGGTTCTGGTTTTTATATTGATGATATTGAAACTATTTTCTGGAAAAAGGTCACCACGAACCTGAGCATCACCGCCGTTATTATTGTCGTTATGTTGACGATTGCCTGGATGTTGATAAAAAGTATTACCCGGCCTCTGGGGGAAACTTTATCTGCCCTAAAAGATATCAATGAAGGCGATGGCGACCTGACCAAGCGGCTGGCGGTTGCAGGGAATGATGAAATTACCCTTTTGACCCGTTACTTCAACGGATTCGTTGAAAAAGTACACGGTGTTATTGGTCAGGTTAATGTTGCATCGTCTTCGGTTTCAGGTTCGGCAGAAGGTTTATCAGGCATAACCACAGGCGTGCACAGGAATACTGAGCAGCAGGCCAAGGAGATTGACCAGGTGGCAACGGCCGTTCATGAGATGTCGACGACGGTACATGAAGTCGCAAAGAGCGCCGGTCAGGCTGCTGAAGGTGCTAATCGTGCTGATCAGGAGGCCCGCTGTGGTAAAGAACAGGTTGAAAAGACCATTACGGCCATCAACCAACTCAGCGAGCAGGTATCTGGCTCTGCTCAGGTGATCCAGCGCCTGCATGCGGATAGTGAGAATATTGGCTCTGTGCTGGAAGTGATTCGTGGTGTTGCGGAACAGACCAACTTGTTGGCTCTGAATGCGGCTATTGAGGCTGCTCGGGCCGGTGAGCAAGGCCGGGGTTTTGCTGTGGTTGCTGATGAGGTGCGCACGCTAGCTCAGCGAACTCAGGAGAGCACCGATGAAATTGAAGGGATGATCGAGAAGCTACAAAGTGCTGCGCAGGATGCCGTTCTCTCTATGGATGCCAGTATGAAGTCCACAGAAGAGACCATCGCAATTGCAGAACAGGCCGGCGTATCACTCGACTCTATTCTGCAGGCCGTTGAGTTCATAAAAGATATGAATGATATGATCGCCAGTGCAGCCGAAGAGCAGTCCCTGGTTGCAGAAGAGATCAACAAGAATGTGGTTAATATTGTTGATCTGTCGCAAACCTCTGCTGAATCTGTTCAGCAGATAAACCAGTCCAGCGATGAACTGGCAAGTCAGGCGGATAAACTCCACGGAATGGTGGGACAGTTCCGTATCTGAGCCATCTTCAGACGGGTTCTGTCGATGCCGGAGCAGAAGCTCTGCCCATAGGGCAGAGTTTCTTAGCAGCTTTTAAAGCGAAGAACTTCTGTCACTCCTTCGGAGCCGGATAGCTGCTTTTCAATCTTTTGGGCTGTAGGTGTTTGTGACAGTCCTCCCAGGGCGGTGCAACACAGCTCATGGGGAATAGCTTTACCTACCTTAGCCATGGCAATAATAACCTCATCAATAGGCACCACCTGATCAAAGCCCGCCAAAGCCATATTGGCACAGGATAGTGCGTTACTGGCTGCCATCACATTCTTACCTAAACAAGGGGCTTCAACCCGGTTGGCAATAGGATCGCATGTCATTCCGAATGAATTTTGTAATGCCATTGATGCAGCGGTTAAGCACTGCTCTGTATCGCCGTTGTGCAGCGCTACTAATGCCGCTGCAGCCATACTGGAGCCAGATCCGCATTCGGCCATGCACCCTGCTTCTTCTGCTGCAAATGTCGCATCTTTTGTGATCAGTACGCCGATTAGGCCCGCCACAAACAGGGCTTCACAAACCTGTTCGTCACTGCTACCCATGACTTTAGCGGCACCAAGTACCGCCCCAGCCATTGCGCCGCATGAGCCTGCAGTCGGCGCTGCGACAATGGTGTGCATAGCGCTTTTGGCTTCCATGATCGCACTGACGTGCATGACGGTCTCATTCAGAATACTGCTGGGCAGAAGTTCATTGGACAGATGTTTTGCCCTGAAAGCAGGTGACTGAGAGGGTAGGATGCGATCCGCAAACTGAGTTCCCTGAAGCCCGGTATTGACGGCGCTACTCATTACCTGGTGGATCCCGCTCATTTTAGCCATTAACTGCTGGTGGTTAAGGCCGCTGCGCGCTGATTCATACTCCAGTGCAATGAGGGGTAAGGGCTTTGCATTGTGGCTCTGGATATAGTCGAGTAGCTGCCGGGCATCCATAAAGGGTAGGGTCATATCCGGGTTACTGAGAACCGGCATGACAGGGTTCAGAAGACGGTAGTCCTGAGTTTGACACTGCTGACAGATTCGCTGAATCAGGGTATCGCCGAACTCCTGTGCAGACTCAATAAGGATGACGGGTTTAATGCCCTGGCTCAGTTCAGCCTGCAGGTGTTTGTTCTCTGCTTCTAGTTGGCTGTTAAGGCTGTTGGTAAGTGTTTCCAGCGCCAGAGGGTCTGTGAATTGCGGATATACCACAAGCACATAGCTATCGCCCATAAAATGTACCGGGGCCTGGTCAATGGCGATCACTTCGATCATGCCACCACCCGTGGATAGTGCGGTGAACTCATGGCTGATGTTGTTGTTACTCAGACTTAATTTATAAGTATTAGGGTGTGTTGCCCCTATGCTGCGATACTGGATCTCCGTGGTGATACCTGCCTGCTCCAGGTGAGATTCATAGTTCACCAGCTGCTCTTCATCGGCATCCCAGCCAAGGAAACCACCGAATAAGCCCATATCGGAACCCTGGGATTTGTGAGTGGTGACCAGGGAGCCATTGGGGTCATATTCGATCAGGGCCTGTTTTATGTCTCCCTGCATCAGATCCCTCGCCAGACGACCAATGCGAAGTGCTCCTGCACAGTGAGAGCTTGAAGGGCCGCGCATGACAGGGCCAAGAACATCATTGAAAATACTGGGTGCACTCATAGCTGGGGCTCTCACTGTTATGAATTATATTTTTGTATATTGGATACAATATCTCAATATTCTGGGTTTGAATAGAGGGAGAGAGGACGTGACGCTGAAATCAGGCGGGGAAACGTGAGAAAGAAAAGATGGGTATAAAAAAAATCCCTGACGACTATAAATTGTGATCAGGGACTTCAAATTGTGATCAGGGACTTCTGAGGCCGCAGCGGTTTATTATGCTTTTAACTTCCAGTGAACCGACTCACCGGCAAAAAATGGCACGATAGGTTTGCCACTGGGTAGTTCAATTTCTCCGGGAATTGTCCATTCTTCACGTACCAGGGTAATGGTGCCCTCGTTTCGCGGCAGTCCATAGAAGTCCGGGCCGTGATGACTGGCAAAGCCTTCAAGCTTGTCCAGTGCTCCCAAATCCTCAAAAACGTGGGCGTATAATTCAATAGCGCTCCAGGCGCTGTAGCAACCGGCACAACCACAGGCGTTTTCTTTCGCTTCTTTGGCGTGTGGTGCAGAGTCAGTACCCAGGAAAAATTTAGGTGAACCGGTTTTCACGGCGGCACGCAGAGCCTGCTGATGGGTATTGCGCTTCAGAACCGGCAGGCAGAAGTTATGCGGACGTACACCACCGACCAGAAGGTCGTTGCGGTTCAGCAGCAGGTGCTGGGGGGTAATGGTGGCGGCGATATTGTCACCGGCTTCCTGTACAAACTGAGCGGCATCCCCTGTGGTAATGTGTTCAAATACCACCTTAAGATTCGGGAAGTTGTTAACGATATGCACCATTTTCTGATCGATAAACTCTTTTTCGCGATCAAAGATATCAATATGATGGTCCGTCACCTCACCGTGTACCAGCAGTAGCATGCCCTGTTGCTGCATGACGTCAAAGATTGGATACATCGCCTCCAGCTGCTTAACCGCAGCAGAGGAGTTTGTAGTTGCTCCCGCCGGATAAAGCTTGGCGGCAACAATACCGGCTGCTTTCGCATCCATAATATCCTGGGCTGATGTGCTGTTGGTGAGGAACAGTGTCATCAAGGGTTCAAATTTACTACCGGCAGGCCGGGCATCCAGAATACGCTGACGATAAGCCATTGCCATTTCGGCGGTTGTCACCGGTGGTACCAGATTGGGCATCACAATAGCGCGTTTAAAGCAGCGGGCGGTAGCTGGGACCGTTTCCGGTAGCATATCAGCATCACGCAGGTGCAGGTGCCAGTCGTCCGGGGTTTGAATCGTCAGAGTTGTCATAGGTGTCTGTCAGCTCGATCTTTAGAGGATGAATAAGGTTTGCCTTATGATAAAACATATGACTTATGATTGATATTTTCCGGCGGCTGAACCTCCCTGGAAATCATGGTTTCAGAATTCAACATGCTTAGGCTCAGGGCTTTTGGTCGAAGTTATTTCATTAAACGAAGAGGGTAGGCTTCATGCGTCTGATCGGCAATATTATCTGGTTTGTTATGGGGGGCTTTATTATGGGGCTGGCCTGGTGGGCCTATGGTGTGCTGGCTTTTATCACACTGGTGGGGATTCCCTGGGGGCGCTCCTGCTTTGTGCTGGGGCAGTTCTCTTTTTGGCCGTTTGGCAAGCAGACGGTCAGCCGTCGGCAACTGACCGGTCATGGGGACATCGGGACTGGGACTTTTGGTCTGATGGGTAATATTATCTGGATTCTGTTCGCCGGTATCTGGCTGGCACTTGGGCACCTGATGTCTGCTGTGGCCTGTGCTATCACTATTATCGGAATCCCTTTTGCAATTCAGCACTTAAAACTGGCGGTGGTATCTTTTGCACCGGTTGGTCAGACCGTTGTGAGCAATCAGGTAGCCGAAGCAGCTTTTCGGCGCTGATTGGGGATGAGTCAGCCTGTCAGGGATGATTAGTGGAATATCCGGTCACCTTGTTGGTCAATCATCTGTTTGGCTTTGCGGATCATCTCTTTGGCGCATTCATCGGCGGAGGGCAAAGTATCCGCGCGGATAAATATGTGCACTTGTTCACCTTTCGTGATTGTACCGTTGATGCGGAAACCCTGCTCCTCTTTGATCGAGGCGGGTGTGATCAGATAATCACCGTAGCTTTCAGAAGCTTGGTTCTGAGGCGCTTTAGGGGCCTTTTCACCGGTGGCAAATAGTGATTTAAATGAAGAGATCAGACTCATAACGGGCCTTTTAAAATAGTTTATTTATATAGTGTAGCTAAGCTGAACAAGAGATAATTCTAAAGTCTGTAGTGTACCTCAGATTCTGCCTATGGGTGAACTAACAGCTTGAATGCATGGAGGTTTGTCTTAACAAACACTGATTCAGCTGACAAAATGCCCCTATACCACTTTTAAAGAACGAGATTCATTCGATGAAAATAACGTCTGTTGTCTGCCGGTTGCTCTGTCTGATGGGTACTGTTTCCCTGTTATCTGCCTGCCAAAGTACTTATTACTCTGCCATGGAGCAGGTGGGTGTCCATAAACGCGATATTTTGGTTGATCGGGTGGATAATGCGAAAGAATCTCAGGAGGAGGCTCAGGAGCAGTTTAAATCTGCCCTGGATCAGTATCGGGCTGTTGTCAGTTTTAATGGTGGCGAGATTGAAACGCTGTATGAGCGCCTCAATGCTGAATATGAAGATAGTGAAGCGGCAGCTGAAGAGGTCCGTGAGCGAATCGAGAAAGTTGAGCACGTCGCTGAGGCTTTGTTTGATGAGTGGGAAGAGGAGCTGAATCTTTATACCAGCAGTCGCCTGCGCCGTCAGAGTGAACGCCAATTGAATGAAACACAGAGCCGCTACAAAAGCCTGATTCGTGCGATGAAACGTGCTGAAGGACGTATGCAGCCTGTTCTGTCTGCGCTTCAGGACAATGTACTGTTTCTGAAGCATAACCTTAATGCCCGGGCCATTGGGGCATTAAAAGATGAATTGGCGGGTATTCGTCAGGATGTTGATGTGATGATCCGGGAGATGAGTGTCGCGATTCAGGAATCAGACCAGTTTATTGCGGATATGAAGCAGGAGTGATCAGATCATTTCTGTTATCCGCCTCCATGGCTTTCGGGTAACACCGGGTCAGTGGGGCAAGCAGGACTCAGAAAATAAAACGGGCTGCTTTTCAGGCAGCCCGTTTTTGTACTCTGGCGGCAGGCAGAAATATTCTGGCTTCTGACAGGCACGGTCTCTTGCTTACTTTCGGAACTTTGCCCATGGATCAGCCGCTTTGCTGTTACCCGACGTCCTGTTGCCGTCATCACGGCTACGGCGCTGGGGAGCCTGTCCTCGCTTACTGTCGCCGTTTTTTTTCGGACCTGGTTTGCGGTAACTGCCGGTCGGCGCGGGTTTGCCATCCTCTGGGGCTTTACGCTTAAAGCTTGGACGCTCTGCTTCATCCGCTCCTGCAACAACTTTGCCGCTTTTGGGGACAAAGTTCAGCTTGGTTACCGGAACTTCTTTACGGGGCTCAAAGCCTGCTTCGACACGGCGCTCTAAAAGATGGTTCAGACGGCTTTCAATAGCGATCAGATGTTTAAAATCATCTTTGGACACGAAGGAGATCGCCTCACCGGAGGCTCCGGCACGACCCGTGCGGCCAATTCGGTGTACATAGTCCTGGGATTCCTGCGGCAGGTCGTAATTCACCACACGGCTTAACTGGTCGATATCGATGCCGCGGGCAGTGACATCTGTGGTCACCAGGTATTTTAACTCACCGGACTTAAACGCCTCCAGCACCCGTGTTCGCTCTTTCTGACTCCGGCCACTGTGAATGGTGTCGGAAGGTATGCCACGCTTTTCTAACTGGCTGGCTAATTTGGCGGCGCCATGCTTGGTGCGGATAAAGATCAGTGCCTGATCCCAGTTGTTTTCTGTAATCAGGTGGCTTAACAACGCGGACTTGGTGTCTTTGTCAACGGTAATAATCCACTGTTCAATTTTTGGCTCAGCATCTGCGGTATCCGCAATTTTGATCTCTAGCGGGTGCTGCAGTGCTGTTCGGGCCAGTTGGCGAACCGCCTCCGGTAAGGTGGCGGAGAACAGCAGGTTCTGACGTTGTTCCGGCAGGCGCTCAATGACTTTGTTGATATCCGCGATAAAGCCCATGTCCAGCATCCGGTCCGCTTCATCAAGCACAAAATACTCCAGCTCATCCAGCTGTAGCGCACGCTGATACAGCATATCGATCAGTCGGCCTGGTGTGGCCACCAGAATATCAACGCCCTCGATCAGCGCCTGCTTTTGGTCCGCAATTTTACTGCCACCAAACATCGCCATTGAACGGATATCAAGATGTTTGGCATAGCTTTGAACACTGTTTTCAACCTGTACTGCAAGCTCCCGGGTTGGCACGAGAATCAACGCCTGAACCCGCTTGGCTCGTACGGTCTTGTCCGGGTCGATCTGTTGCAGGATGGGTAGAACGAAAGCGGCGGTTTTACCGGTGCCGGTTTGAGCTGCGGCGATGAGATCCCGGCCAGCCAGAATTTCAGGGATAGCCCGCTGCTGTATCGGAGTTGGTGTGGTGTAGCCCTGTTCAGTAAGCGCTTTTACAAGAGAGGCGTTAAGCTTGAGTGTAGCAAATGACATGGTGTTTCCCGGCATGGTGGCACTGAAAAATAATAAGGCACGGGACACGGGCCGGAGTGTGCTCGCCGCCACCGGTGTTTCGTACGCAAAAAGAGGTGCGCCACTATAGCAGACAGGCGGATGTTTTTGGAGTCATGAAAGGCTCAATCAAAAGGAATTAAGCGTGCCCGTGTTGCCTGTTATGAATCTCTGGGCGGCAGGCGGGCAGAAAATCGGCCTCTCAGATAAAAAAGCGATAAAACGTTTTTTTTATCGGGTGGCTGGGCTACTCTGCGGCGCTTAGTATTTGTATTCTTGATTCAGGATCAGGTAGATATTACGCGTGCAGATTACCTTTTTAGGCACTTCATCCGGTGTGCCATCCCGTCAACGAAATGTCAGTGCCACGGCGATACAGCCGGAAAAAAGTCGCCATTGGGCGCTGGTTGATTGTGGCGAAGCAACGCAGCACCAATTGCTGCATACGCCTTTGTCACCTCAGAAACTGTCGATAGTGCTGATCACTCACAGGCATGGCGACCACTGTTATGGCCTGCCGGGCTTGCTGGCCTCCTGTCAGCTGAATGGCCGAACGGAACCTCTGACCCTTGTTGCCCCTGAGGCGGTCTGGCGGTATCTGCAGGCTGTGATTGAACTCACCGACCTGCATATTACCTATCCTCTGCAGTTTGTTGCCGTTAATTCGGCACTTAGCCTGAATATTGCCGGGTTCAGAATAACGGCTCATCCTCTGAGTCATAGGGTGCCCAGTTGGGCTTATCGGTTTGAAGAAACAGGGATACCCAAAAAACTGAATCTGGCGCGCCTGAAGGAGGACGGTATTCCCTCGGGGCATCATTACGCCTGTCTTCAGGCGGGGGAAGATGTTGAGTTGCCTGATGGTCGGGTGCTAAACAGTGCGGAATATACTTTTGATTCCTGGTCTGCACGGACTGTGGTTATTGCCGGAGATAATGATACACCGGAGCTGTTGTCAGAGGCTTGCAGAGGCGTTGATCTTCTCGTGCATGAATCGACATATACCCAGGAAGTACTGGAACACGTAGGGCCGGAACCGCAGCATTCATCGGCAGAGCGTGTGGCCCGTTTTGCCGCCAGTGCCGGACTCAGGAATCTGATGCTGACCCATTTCAGCCCCCGCTACCTGAAAAAAGCACGAAAAAAACGTGACCGGAGTATCGAAGAGATCCGGCACGAGGCGAGGTTGCATTATTCAGGGCGTCTGTTTTTGGCGGAGGACTTTGAGGCGTATGCTCTGGATCGAAACGGCCACTGTCACTATGTTCAGAACCTGAAGCGCGATCATCATCGCCAGCCCGGTAAACAGAGTAGCACCAGAGGTGCGCCCGTGAAAAAAGAGGAATGACGTTGGAGGTTCTGTTTCTTTTTTTCTCGGCCTTTATGGCTGCCACAATCTTTCCGTTTTACTCTGAAGCATGGCTATTTATCTTACTGCAGCAGGGATATGATCCTGTTCCTCTGGTGATTGTCGCTTCGTTTGGTAATACGCTGGGGGCGGTGGTGAACTGGTATCTTGGGCGCTATTTGCTGAAATACCAGCACAAGCGCTGGTTTTATTTTAAACCGGAACAGATAGGGCGTATGCAGATCAGATTCCAGCGTTATGGTATCTGGAGTTTGCTGATGGCCTGGTTGCCTGTTGTGGGAGATGTTCTGACATTGATTGCAGGAATAATGCGTGTGCACTTGCTGCCGTTTTTAGCGCTGGTGGCTACAGGTAAAACACTGCGATATCTGGCAGTGGTTTATTTTGCCGGCTGGTTTGCGCAGTAGTTGTAATAAGATGATGCTCCATCTTATGGGACGGCTTAAGAAAACCGTAGATGGGAGCGAAGTTTTTGTGGAAGCAACGTTTTCTGGTGTGGCCCCCGTTAGGGGAAAAGCTTATGATTTTCCGCCTTGCTTTTGCAGTGTAAGATACTGAAGCACTGCCACTTCAGTCGTCACCACTTAGTTAGTGGGCGTGACGGCCAAAATGCAGGCTGATTTTAGGCAGTTTTACACTCAGTTTGGATGCGATAGATACTTTCAGATTAGTGAAAAATTCTGAAATGTATGCATCACGCTCTTCTTTAGCTTTAGCAACGTAGAATTCAATATCGATGTTGCCGTATGCGTCTTTTTTGATGTCGTTGTTCATAATAGTCGTCCTGTAAGTCATATATATTGGGGGCTTCAGCAATACCGTAGAGTTTCTGGGTCCTGATGGTTATCCCGATCACTTTCGGTGTTTAACTAAAGTACGTGTATCTTAAGACTTTGGTATAAACTCCACAAACGACCTTTTTTAACCTAAATGATGAGAAAAACTAATCAATTGGCTATGTTTCTGTCTGCTGGAAAATAGAGGTGCCTTATCAGACGTTTACCCCCTATGAATGCGCTGCGGGTTTTTGAAGCTGCAGCCCGTAATGAAAGTTTTGCCAAAGCGGCAGAGGAGTTGTTTATTACTGCTTCCGCCGTTAGCCATCAGATCAAAAGTCTTGAGCATTATCTCGGCCTTAGCCTGTTTCTTCGCAATAAACGCAAGGTAGAGCTGACAGAAGCAGGGGCTCAGTATTTACGCTCTGTGCGGGGGGCTCTGGATGAGATCGAAGCCGCCACCTACCGACTGACATCTAATCCGGAGCGGGATGTGGTGACCATCAGCGTTGCACCGAACTTTCTGATACGCTGGTTGATGCCCCGTATGAACCGCTTTCAGGCGCTGTTCCCCGATGTGGAGCTGCAGATTAGTGCTTCATCGGGTTTGATCGATTTTAATAAGCAAAATACGGATATGGCTGTTTATTATGGTTATGGTGACTGGCCTGATATTGAAGTACATTTTTTGCGTAATGTACTGCTGGTGCCGGTGTGTAGCCCTTCATTGCTGGAGGGGCGGCATGCCTTGAACAAACCTGCAGATCTGCGTCATCACACATTGATTCATGTGAGTAAGCGGGTGCATGAATGGCCGGAGTGGTTGCAGTTAGCCGGCGTTGATTATCGGGGCTTCAGCCACGGTTTGCAGCTTTCCAGTAGTCAGCTGGCAACAGGAGCTGCCCAGGAAGGATTGGGTGTGGCTCTGGCGGACAGTACGTTGACTTCCCGTGAAATCAAAGAGGGTAAGTTGATCCGGCCTTTTGATATTAAGCTGGACACTCATAAATCTTTTTACCTGGTTTACCAGAAGCAGCGGCCTCTCTCCTACGGTATGAAGGTATTTAAAGACTGGATGATTGAAGAGATGCAGGATGGTCTCACAAGGGTGTGAGCTTTACTATCTACCGGGCAGGGGAGTCGGGCTTAGAAAATGACGGCTCTTTGCTGCTGTACCCCCGTCAAGGAGGTATGGCCAGAGCCGCCACTCGTATTTTCAGCAAGCAGTTTGCGTTGAGCTACTTAAACGCTGAACACGTAATATTCCGCATCCGGGTTCAGTGTCCCTTCACCCAGAATATCTTCCAAGGGGGTGGCACGACTTTTTTGTTTGTACAGCTCATAGGTAATGACCTGAACGGCAAGATCACCGTTGTCATCAACGATCAAAACGCTTTCATCTTTAATCGACTTCTGAATCTTTTTTTTCTGGCTGTTAGAAACAGCAATTTCCTGAATGCTCATAGCACTCCTGATTTAATTCTGATGGTTTAATGGGCGGCCTGATGCTAATCGGGCCCCGCCAGCTGGCAGGGCACTCTAACGTAAAATATCAGGATAGCAAAGCAGGATCTGTTTTCTGCCGCTAGCTAAGTTTAAAGCGTCCCGCTAATTGGCTAAGGTGATCGCTTTCCTGACTGAGAGCATCGCAGGCTGTCTGGGTTTCCAGTGCGCCATCGGCTATACGATCCGAAGCCATATGGATAGCGCTGACACTTTCGCTCAGATCCCGGGCAACAGCTGTTTGTTCCTCTGTCGCAGTGGCGATCTGGGTGCTCATTCCGGCAATCTGCTCTGAGGCGCTCAGAATATGACCGAAGGAGTTACCCGCATCACGGATGCGCTCAAGCCCGGTCTGCATCTGCTGTTCGCTGTTCCCCATCATTTCTGCAGCCTGACCGGCATGCTTTTGCAGTGATTCGATAATGTCGCTGATTTCACTCAGCGAGGCCTGGGTTTTCTGGGCGAGCTGGCGTACCTCATCGGCGACGACGGCAAAACCTCTGCCTGCTTCACCGGCCCGGGCGGCTTCGATGGCAGCATTTAGCGCCAGAAGGTTTGTCTGTTCGGTAATGTTACCGATGACCTCTGAGATAACACTAATACTGTGGCTGTCTTCCTGCAGTCTTAAGACGACTTCGGCGGTTTGGCTCAAAGCACCTGCTAAAGCTTCACTCTGATCCACGGATTTTTGAATATTACTCTGACTTTCCTGAGCTTCATTTTTCGCCTGGTTGCTCTGCTCAGATGCATCAAGGGTACGTTGAACAACTTCACTGAAGCCTGCCTGCATCTGCTCGGTGGCTGCTGCAATCTGAGAAATTTCACTGCGCTGGGTGTCCAGGCTGCCGGTTGTCTCGCTTACTTTATTACGCAGCGAGCTACTGGTGTCCTCCAGTGTTTTAACACTTTCGTTGATCTCTTTGGCCAGGGTGCTGAGGCCAGCCTGCATTCTGTCAAAGTAGTGTGCGGCACTACCTAACTCATCTTTAGCGAAGTCTTGCAGGTTAAGGCGTTTACTCAGGTCGCCCTGTTCAACGGCTTGCATCTGGTTAACCAGCCGCTCCAGTGGGCGGGTGACCTTGCGCGAAATCATAATGCTCATCATCACTAAGAAAGCAGTGATAACAGCCACCACAACGGATGTTAACCGGATCAGTCCGGAGATGCGTTCCGCTTCAGCTTCTTTGATGGCGATGGCTTCCTGTTCCAGATCCTCCTGCAGTCGGCTTAGCAGGGATACGATCTGATTAAAAGGAGCCAGCATAGGTCCCAGCATCTCTTTACGGGCCATAATGATGCGACCACTGTTGATCAGGTTGATGTAGTTTTCCTGCATTTTACGGTAGTCGTCAATTCGCTGCTGATACTCCCGTATATCTGCTTTAATTTTGCCTGTATCAGCCAGTTGCTCCATGGTATTCATTGCGGCAGCGACTTTTTCATCATTGAAGCGAATAGTTTCCAGTATTTTTTTGTGCTCAGAGGCATCATTTGTTAGGCCGTAATCCAGCGCAAACCGACGGTAAGTAACCGTGTAGTAACGCAGGTCAGATACAGTGGTAAGCAGGCTGACATTACGGTCAACAACCATGACAAACTGATTCTGAATACCATTAATGGAAACCAATAAATGAATACTCAGAGCAATAATGGCCGTAATGGCAGCTCCGAAGACAAACTGGAGCGCCCGGGGTATCGAAATATTTTTAAACATATCAAGCTTCCAATTAAGCCTGAATCTCCCAAGGGATATTCAGTTTTATGTGGGGACGACGGGATTTGAGATTATATGGAATTCATCATCAGATGGGGATACTTCTGATGTAAATCAAGAAAATAATAGATGTTAAAACCAATAATAGCAGGTTTTGAAGCCCAGAATAGCAGGCGTGTGCCAGCTGATGTGCTGCAGGTTATATTCCAAAGGTATCAGCTGACAGCCTGAACCCTCAGGTTCCCTCAGGTTTTAAGGACTGGTCAGGGTTTGGTTATTTCGGGTAATCAGCACATTGCAGCCTTTTAATTTGCCCGTTTCTATCCGCTCTTCTGCCACATGCAGCAGCTGTTTGCTGCTTAGGTCTGTTGAAGAAAATTCCTGTGTTTCCACAATGCCTATGGTCACTGTAGCAAAAAAGTTATGGCTGCTGGTGTCGAACCTGTAGTGAGCGATATGCTTTCGCATACGGTCACAGGCGGACTGAGTCTCTTCTGCCGTCGTACCAGGAAGGAGAACAGCAAAACTCGTATCGGTATAGCGGGCAATCAGGTCCATCGGCCTAGCTTGTTGCTGGATAATATCGGAAAGGGTTTCAATAACATAATCTGCAGTATAACTACCGTATTCGTTTCTGATCATATCCATACGATCAATATCAACTAAGGCAACAGAGAAGTAACCTTCGCCAAATTTTACCCGCTGCATAAAGGCTTCTAACCGGCCCATAAAGTAACGCAGATTCAATAACCCTGTCATTGCATCTGTAATGGTGAGTTGCTCAACCTGTTGTCGGGCCCTGTGCAGCTCCGTATTGTCCAGAAGTATGCCATGACTGGTTTTAATACTCCCGTCAGGCATAAGGTCCAGTACTTCACCCCGACAGGTGAGCCAGCACGTCTGTCCTTCATCATCAAGCCGTTCTCGTTCCAGCTCAAAGCGGCCCCTCCTTTTACGAATATCTTCGCTGAACCAGGAGAAAAAGTGACGCACAGAAATCAGAGATTCATTTACCTGAATTTCCTGCAGGGTGAAGAGCCCTGCCTCATGTTGACCACCGAGGGCCGCTGCAGCCTTCTCATTGAGGTAAAGTACATTTTTGCTGCGATTCCAGTGCCAGTAACCAAAGTCGCCGCTCCAGAATATCATGTCGATCTTTTTCTCCAGTTCCTCTTTTTCTTTGGTGAGCAGCTGGTTTTGTGTCGCCTGGTATTGCAGTCGGCGGTTAAACGTTAGCAGTGAAAGCCCCATTAGGAAGACACAAATGGTGACGACGCCAAGAATCTGAAGATTAAGGCGTTGGAAATAAGGTTTAGGCGTTTCTGGTGACCAGAGAAAACCTTCCAGACTGTAGTCCGGCTGAAGCAGGCCCAGTGAGACGAATGTGTTGGCCATATGATGCCAGCGACCAATATTCATATGGCCCAGTTCCACCAGATTTGGCAGAACCAGTTTTTCCATTTCCCTGTGCTCATACTCAAGATGCTTGCGACTATGGGAAAAAGGGAAGTCGCTGTATTTTTCCAGGATAATATCGATCACTTCACCAGGTCGATCAAAAGCATATCGCCAACCTTTGAATGCCGCCCGGTGAAAGGCTTCTACCAGCTGAGGGTTATCTTCGGCCAGTTTTTCCCGGGTAAAAAGCGTGTCACCATAGAAATCAATGCCGTAAGAACGAGGCAGAATCAGACGGTAGGGGATTTGCTGCTCTTTCAGATAAAAAGGCTGATTGGTAACAAAAACAGAAACTGCGCTGACATCACCGTTGATTAACCTATGCAGAGAAAAGCTTGAAGGGATCTGTTCATATTGACGTGGTGTTATCCCTTCGGCCTGCAGCATGGCATAGGTTTCAGCACCGCTGGAAAGATCTCCCATCTCCAGGCGCTGTCCAATAAAATCCTGGGGGGTATAAATACCGTTATCGGTAAGCGTGGCCATGGCGGATGCTGAATGCTGGAAAATAACGCCCATTGCTATAACAGGCTGCCCTTTGGCGCGAGCCAGAAGCAGCTCTGAGGCAGCCACACCAAAATCCGCATTACCATTGAGCACTTCATTCAGGGGGGTACGGTTTTGCTTGCCTGGCCGAATTTCCACATCAAGCCCTTCCTGGGCAAAAAAACCATTTTCCTGTGCAGCATAGAACCCGGCAAACTCAAACTGATGGGTCCAGGGAAGCTGTAAAATCACTTTCTGAACAGTTTGTGCTTCTGATGGCGGACTTATCATAAGGTTCGACAGGAGCACCAAGGCGAGAAACAGAGCAAAAATCAATGGTCGTGAAACGCTGCGCATAGGTGGCATCCTCAAACTTTCCCTGTGGCCCGGAGCTTGCCGCTAATCAAAACTCTATTCTATACGAAATGTGGCGGTAATATCGTTAGTTCAGATCTATCTGGAGCCTGAATCAACGGATGATCCGGGGGTTGGTGCCTGACGCTCGCTTAATGAATGGCTGACGGCACCGGAGCCACCGGCTAGGGCTGATGGATCAAATGCTGGGTCTTCGGGATTATTTTGCGATAAATAGACGGTTGATGTCGGAAAAGCGCACTCCGCACCTTTTTGCAGAATGATATCCATGACTTTAAGCAGTACATCTTCTTTGATCTGGTGGTATGTGACCCAGTCTGTTGTCTTGGTAAAACAGTAAATAAAGAAATCAAGAGAGGAGCTGGCAAACTGATTAAAATTTACAATCAGCGTCTGATTCGTATCAATCTCGGGGTGAGATCTCAGCATGTAGCGAACCTCTTCAGTGATCTCCCGCATTTTATCCGCGTCGTCATAGCGGATGCCCAGTGTTTCATAGATCCGGCGATTGTGCATCCGGGACGGGTTTTCCACCGCAATGGAAGAAAAACTCGCATTGGGTACATACAACGGACGTTTATCAAAGGTTCGTATCACGGTTTGACGCCATCCAATACGCTCTACCACGCCTTCTATATTGCGATCCGGAGAACGAATCCAGTCACCCTCGGTAAAGGGACGGTCAAGGTAGATTGTCAGTCCACCAAAGAAGTTTGCCAGCATATCCTTTGCCGCAAAACCTACAGCCATACCTCCGATACCGCCAAAGGCCAGTACACCGGATACGCTAAAGCCCAGCGTTTGTAAGGCAACTAAACCGGATGTAATAAAAACAGTCAGTCGCAGCAGTTTGGTCACTGCTTCCAGTGTTGTTTTGTCGAAGGACTTGCCCTGAGCCTGTTTTGACTGAATCAGGTTGTATTCCGCCCGCTTGATCAGACGGGTTAACGTCATGGCTATCAGGGCGATAATAAGTACATCCCGAATGGCCGGAACCGCCTGAAATAGGGTCGTTCCGGTTTCTTCTCCAATAATCCGACAGCTAAAGCTTATGCCAAGCACCCAGAGAATAAGCGTTAGCGGGCGCTGAACCGAATAGATGAGAGCCTCGTCCCATGGTGTCTTCGTGCGGTTGGCAACATCGTGTAATCTTCTGAGAATCCGGGCCTGGATTATATTAATAATTCCGGTTGCCAGTAACACGACAAAAACCTGAATGACCCAGGTTTCCGCATTGAGTGCCTGGCTGGCCTGGCTGATTAACTCGGCATCAAGGAAATCTTGCTTTGGATCTGCATTCTGACTCATGTGTTACCCTGAAAAAAGTTCGTATCGACAGCAAAGTGTTCTCAGGTGCTAATGAGAACACAGGCGGGTAAGCGGGGTAAAGGCTGAGATTTCAGGGCATTTCCTGCCGGAATAATGAGCGGTAATAAAAGCCCTGCACATAATCGACGCCGAGTTGTTGTGCGAACATAAGGTCTTCTTCGTTTTCGACACCTTCCAGAACCAGTTTTTTACCTGAAGCTCTGGCAAAGGTGCAAAGTGTGTTGAGCAGGTGCCCGTAATGGGGTTTTTTCTGATTTTTGATCCAGGAACGATCCAGCTTCAGATAATCAACACTCAGCAGAACGTCAAAGGACAGCATGCTGTTGGGTGCTCCGATATCATCCAGTGCGATCTGCAGACCTTGCTCACGATAGGCTCGGCCCATATCGCTGCTATAAACCGCATCACTGGCATCGGTGTTTTCAATAATTTCTACGACTAAATGGTTTTTCCCCTTCAGCAGTTCAAGCAGGGGGTTGCGCTCATCATTGCCAAAGAAGGCGAATGCGTGCGGGTCGATATTCAGAAATAACTTATCTCCCTGGGGTGCCGAGGTAAGCTGGAGCCACTTCATCTGATATTCAACATTGAACAGGCTGAGCTCATCGGCATGGAGGGCTTCAAAGACCAGGTCGGGTCTTAATAACTTACCATCCTGATTTATAAAGCGAGCTAACCCTTCCCAAGCCATAATCTCGCCACTTTTTGGTTCGACAATAGGTTGGTATTCCAC
Organism: Oceanospirillum sp.; assembly: GCF_048265165.1. Taxonomy (GTDB): domain Bacteria; phylum Pseudomonadota; class Gammaproteobacteria; order Pseudomonadales; family Halomonadaceae; genus Oceanospirillum. The sequence continues at coordinate 176,344 of NZ_JBLXCD010000001.1, forward strand.
ACCAAAGCGACGATTCTGAATTACGTCGTAAAGGGTGAAGTTGTCAATGTCGGAAAAAACTTCCTTAAACATTAGCCGGTTACCTTGCTTATGATAATTTTATCAATTATCTGCACCCCTTGTGGGCTTGTCAATTAGTGAGAATGTTTCTCATAAATATTTTTGTAAACTTGATTTGTTTTTGTTGGTTGACAGTGAGGAGTTGGGTAGAATGCGCAGCAGTGCTCAAAAGGGCTGATATATTACTCATATAACAATACAGAAGGATAAAGCGGTGCGTTATCTTGTCTTTGTAACCTTGCTCTGGGCTGTTTCATTCAGCCTGATCGGCGTCTATCTGGCAGGACAGGTGGACAGTTATTTTGCGGTACTGACCCGAATTGTTTTGGCAGGACTCATCTTTCTGCCCTTTACTCGCTGGAAAGGGCTGCCGGGGTCTCTTAAAGGGGGCACTATCCTTGTGGGGGCACTGCAGTTTGGTGTGACCTATGTTTGCCTCTATCAGGCGTTTCTCTATCTGACGGTACCTGAGGTGTTACTGTTTACCATTTTCACACCTCTCTATGTCACCCTGATCGACGATCTTCTGAATAAACGCTTTACTCTGGCGCCTTTGGTTGCCACATCCATTGCGGTGGTAGGGGCGGGTGTTATCCGTTATCAGAATCTGAGTGATGATTTTATTACCGGCTTTCTACTGCTGCAGGTGGCGAACCTTGCTTTTGCTGCCGGGCAGGTGGGCTATGCTAATCTGATTAAAGCGCAACCGGTGACTCTGCCAGCATGGCGTTTTTTCGGTTACTTTTTTCTGGGTGCTTTACTGGTGGTTCTGCCCGCTTTTCTTCTGCTGGGTAATCCGGATAAGCTGCCTTCGACATCGTTGCAGTGGGGGGTTCTGGTCTGGTTGGGATTGGTGGCTTCGGGGCTGGGCTTCTATTTGTGGAATAAAGGTGCCTGCTTAGTGGATGCTGGTACGCTGGGGATTATGAATAACGCTCTGGTGCCTGCGGGCCTGGTGGTGAACCTTCTGATCTGGAATCGGGATGTGGATCTGACACGTTTGTTACTCGGTGGTGCCATTATTGGGCTATCACTCTGGGTTAATGCCCGGTGGAACAAGTGGTTTCATTTGGATGATAAGACCGTGCAGGCATAGCCTGGGGAGTGCCCTGACGTAGGGTCAGGGCTCTCCGGGTTAAGCTGTTACTGAAAATGGCCTTTAGACGAGGTCATTTTTTTGCTTTTATATTAGATGTTTTCATATTTTGTCCTTTTAAATTAGTGGGTTACCTGCGTCTATTTGCCTCGCCACTATGATGGAAAATGCGACATTTGACCGCGCATGGCCAGCATTGCTCTCTGATATATTTCCTGCACTTGTCTAACTGACCGTGGAAAACCAGATGAATACCTCGTTTAAAGTTCCGGAAGTGGATCATAAAGCCGGAGTGGCCCAGTCAAAGTCCGGCTATAACCGGCTATGGCGCTGGCACCTGCTGGCAGGACTGTATGTTGTACCTTTTATGCTGATGTTGAGTGTGACCGGTATCATTATGATGACCTATAAGCCGCTGATTGAGCCGCTAATCTACCCAGAGTTTATCTCGGTTGTCCCGACGGATGGGCAATCGAGCATAAGCTGGCAGCAACAGGTAGATCTGGTAAAGAGCGCTTATCCTGAAGGGGTTGTGCGCCAGTTGTTATTGCCACAGGATGAACAGGACCCAGTACGCATCCTTGTGAAGGAAGCCGGTGTTAATCTTCAGGTTTTTGTTGACCCTTATCGGGGAGAAATTATAGGGGCGCTTAATAACGATGCGACCCTTTATGCGCTCGCCGATGAGATCCATGGGACACTTTTACTGGGTGCATTTGGTGATGGTCTGATTGAGCTGGCGGCAGCGTTAACTCTGATATTACTGGTAACCGGCCTGCTGCTTTGGTGGGCACGACGTAAACGCCAACCCGGATATCTGCTGCGGCCTGAGACCGGGTTGAAGGGGCGTTTATCCTGGCGTGAATGGCATACCTTTTCCGGCTTCTATCTGTCGGTTGTGCTGATGCTGTTTGTACTTTCCGGGCTCTCCTGGACTGGCATTTGGGGGGCTAAAATGGTTCAGGCCTGGAGTAGTTTCCCGGCTGGAGTGTTTTCAGGTATTCCGTTGTCGGATCAGACCCATGCTTCTCTTAACCCTGGAGTTACTGAGCAGGTGCCCTGGAATCTTGAGCAGACACCTTTGCCTGCTTCCGGTTCTCTGTCTGGTCAGCCGGGTATTCCTGCTGATACGCCGGTCAATGCTGACAGTGTAATCCGCTATGCTCAGGATAACGGTATGACACGCTTTCGTCTGAATTTGCCCACCGCTCCGGATGGAGTCTACACCGCAATGGCAGCAGCTATGAATGGAGATATTACAGATCCTTTCGCTGACCGGACGCTTCATATTGATCGCTATACCGGCAAGGTGCTGGCTGATGTCGGGTACGATGACTATAACCTGTTGGCTAAGGCGATGGCGGTCGGTATTCCGCTGCATATGGGGCTGTGGGGAAGGACCAACCTGGTGATCAATATTGTGCTTTGTCTTGGGGTTATCTTTGTCTGTATTGCGGGTATTGTTATGTGGTGGCAACGTAAGCCAGCCAATCGCTCTTTTCATTTGGGGGCACCTTCATCCCGTAGCAAAAAGCGTGGCGCTTTGGTTCTGATTCCTGTGCTTTGCGGGCTTTTTGTACCCTTGCTGGGGCTTACACTGCTAATGTTCTGGCTGGCGACGCGCACTTTCACAAGAGTCATCGACAGAGGCCGTGTCTAGAAGAAGGTGAGGGCATTTCGAATGCTTCTGACCGCCGGCATCTGCACAGAGCTATGCCGGCGATCAGGCTACTGCAGATCAGTCGTAAATCGTAGGAATGGGCTGGCGTTTATGTTGTGTTGATCTGTAGATACGGATCAGGTGATCTTTCACCTCCGGTGCCACAGGTTTACCCTCAAGAAAATCGTCGATCTGCTCATAGCTTAACGCCAGAGCATCTTCGTCTGCCTTTTGTGGGGCAAGCTCTTCCAGATCAGCGGTTGGTACTTTCTTAACCAGTAGCTCAGGTGCACCTAAGGTTGCGGCGATCTGGCGTACCTGGCGTTTGCTAAGACCAAAGAGAGGAGCCAGATCACAGGCCCCGTCACCGTATTTGGTGTAGAAGCCGGTGATATTTTCGGCTGAATGATCTGTTCCGATAACCAGACCGCCGGTAAGGCCTGCGATCTCATACTGAGCCACCATACGGGCGCGGGCTTTGACATTACCTTTGACAAAATCCAGCTTAGCGGGGTCTTGCGGGATAAGGCCTGTGTCTTTAAGGGCCTCCAGGGTACTGCTATGAATGCCCTCAACACCGCTCTGGATATTGACACTAACGGATTGGCTTGGCTTGATAAAAGAAAGCGCTAACTGAGCCTCATCTTCATCTTTCTGTGTACCGAAAGGCAGGCGAACAGCTATAAACTGATAGTCTGACTGCGGGGCCGCCTGGTTGAGTTCATCCACTGCCAGCTGAGCCAGGCGACCACAGGTGGTGGAGTCCACGCCGCCGCTGATACCGAGTACCAGTGTTTTACAGCCAGCGCCTGTCAGGCTGTTTTTAATAAAATCTGTCCGGCGACGGATTTCAAATTCCGGATCAATTTCGGGCAGTACCCGCATCTCTTTACGGATAATATCTTCCATTCATGACACCACTTTGTTGTGCGAGTTTCTTGCTCTGTGTATTTGCGCACCGGTTTAGCGCCTGGCCTTTGGCCATTTGTCTGCTTTTGGTGCAAAACCTGCGCCATTTCTGACGCCAATGATATAAATTATACGATGTTTATTTAAGAATAACCTGTGCCTAAGCGCCACGGCAGCACCTTTTCAGGCTTAAGCCAGAGCTTTTTGGATAAGCGCCAGATGTTCGGGCTGATAGCTGATTTTCAGCGCTGCCTGGTGTCCTTTTTCTGACATTTTGCTCCAGGTTTTCTGGATAATCGTAATCAGCTTCGGTTCACTGTGCTTCTCAGCAAAGGGAGCAAGGTAGTGCTCCAGAAAAACCAGGCAGATCACATCTTCCAATGTTTGAACTTCCGTATCCTGTTTTAGCCCCTTTTTCTGCAGCAGGGCTTTGACTCGTTCGGCATCCTGTTCGCTGTAACCTGCCTGAAGCATGAGTTCAGCGGTTTTTTCGCCGTGGAATTTTCCCAGATCTGTACGCCAGTGTTTATAGCCGACGCGGCCTTCAGGGTAATCGGAGCGAGGAATACTCCAGCGCTGGATATGCTGGCCACGGGCTGCTATCTGTAGAAGCTCAGAGGCATCAGGTTCAAACTGAGTCAGGCGCTCGCTCATGCGCTGGCCATAGAGCCACTCTTTGGCGACCTGTTTCCCCTGGTCTATATCCTGATTGGGGTCCTGATGATTACTCTGGTCGATCTTTTGCAGAACAGTCTCTAGTTTTGCATTCATTATGTTTTCCTTAATGGCTGTATAGCGGCTGTCCAAGAAGCTGGTCACTATTGTCTGTTGTATGTGGGTTTGCGTCCATCAGAATCCTGCACCGTTGCGGGCAGCGGCTTTTAACCGTCAGATTTTTCTGGATTTTCGTGACAAGCCTTGTCTTTAACGTATAGTCGTATTTTAAAATAATCTGCTAAAGGTGTATTCAATGATCAGGCCAGTTTTACTGACACTGCTTTCTCTTATGGCTCTGGCAGCAAATTCTGTGCTCTGTCGGTTGGCTTTGGCTCCTGAGCAAACACCTTTGGCAGAGAGCCTGATTGATGGCGCTACTGAGCGTGTGCTGGCTTCCGGTGCGATCGATCCGGTAAGCTTTACCTTGCTGCGACTTGTTGCCGGTGTCGGGATGCTTTGGCTGGTCATTTTTCTGCTCAGCTGGAAAAAGTCAGAGCCGCAGAAGCCTGTCGCCGGTGGCAGCTACCGGGCAGGCTTTATGCTGTTTATTTATGCCCTTGCGTTCTCGGTTGCATATCTGGATCTCGATACCGGAGCAGGAGCACTGGTTCTGTTTGGTGCTGTGCAATTGACGATGATTCTTGCGGGGTGGCTGCAAGGCCAACGGTTACACTTTATTGAATGGGCGGGAGTGCTGCTGGCCTTTTCCGGGTTTGTTTATCTGGTTTTACCGGGTTTTAGTACGCCAAGTTTTTCCGGATTTATCCTGATGACATTGGCGGGTATCGCCTGGGGGTTTTATACCCTGAAAGGCAGAGGATCGAGAACCCCGGCTCTGGATACAGCCCGTAACTTTCTCTTTACCTGGCCCTGGTTACTGTTATTAATTCTCTGGCTTCTGATTGAAGGAGGGGAGTGGACATCCCGGGGCGTTATTCTGGCACTGATATCCGGTGCAATTACCTCGGGTTTGGGCTATGTTATCTGGTATGCAACTTTGCCGTTTTATACGGGGACGCAAGCGGCCGTTTTACAGCTCTCAGTACCTGTTATTGCCGCTGTAGGTGGCGTCGTATTTGTCTCGGAACCTGTTACTATGACGCTGATTATCGCTTCGTTAATGATTTTAGGTGGGATCTTTCTGGTCATCACCGGTCGTTGGTATCTGCAGCGTACGGCCTCAAAGGCGGGATAAAGCAAGCAGAGAGCAGATCTTAGCAGAACAACCCTGAATTAGCAGAACAACCCTGAATATGTAGAGCGGTTTTCGGGTCACTTTATTTGGTCTCTGCGGTATAATATATTTTAAATCAAACACCTGATGCCTTTGGCGTCAGGTGTTTTTTATTGGCTTGGTTTTTTACTTATGACTCTCCTGTTACCTGCTCCGTAGTGCTTAGTTATTACAGCGGGGAGTGGTAGCAATTAACTGAATAGGTGTAATTGTCTTGTGGGCTTTCCCATAGACGTTAAGGATGAACACAATGGAAAATATACAGCCTGAGATTATTATCTCTGAATCTGATGCCGAGAAGTTAGATGAGCTACTGGCGGTCGTTTCTCAAAAAGAGTTTCCGGGCAGCGTTAATCTGGAGCAGGAACTGGATCGGGCATCTATCGTGCCTTCCTCTCAGATACCGGAGAATGTTGTGACCATGAACTCCAGGGTGCGCTTTAAGGATATTCATTCGGCAAAGAGCTTTATTCTGACTCTGGTGTATCCGAAAGATGCAGGCCAGCAGGAAACGGTTTCTGTTCTGGCTCCAATCGGTTCGGCATTACTGGGGCTGTCCGTTGGCCAGCAGATCAGCTGGCCAAAACCGGCTGGCGGGATGATGCTGGTTGAGATTGAAGAGATTCTCTATCAGCCTGAGAGAGACGGCGCACTTGCCTGATCGTTGAAACGATACAGGCTCCGGATATCTTTATCAGACGGAGCTGCTAAACAAAAACGGCGCTATCATCAGATACCGCCGTTTTTTTATACTTACTGGTCAGGATCACCTGTAAACCGATGATCAGTAGAACTGAGCGCCTACAAGCAGAGCGCCAAAGGCGAGTGTTGTAATCAGTGTTATTTGGCCACCGGGGGTAACATAAGCGACTTCACCCTGTTGGCGACTGCGCCATACCATTGCCACCGGAATGAAAATCGCCAGTACCGTCAGAGCCAGACCGGCATAACTCAGCGCTTTGAGAAACTGCCCCGGAGCGCTGGAAGCCATAATCAGGGCTGGAACCAGAGTCAGAACAATTGCCGGAATCTTGCCGTCAATAACAGGCTTTTTATCACACATTTCCCGAATAAAGCCAAACAGAGATAAGGCCACGCCCAGGAATGAGGTCAGTAAGGCCATCGCAGCAAAAAGTTTCAGTACCGATCCCAGGCTGGCACCACTTTTATCCAGCGCCGAAACCAGCTGTTCTACACCGCTCAGACCCGCCAGTTGCTCTGGGTTGACCGCGTTCATACAAGCCCAGAACCATGCGATATAGCACACCAGAGGGATAAGACTGCCCACAATGACAACCTTGCTGAAGTGTTTTCCCTCGCCATCCTCGGTGTAGCTCACCAGCGGGGGAATCACCACCATAAAACCAAAGGAAGTGAACAGAACAGGCAATGCCGACATGATTTGAGCCTGAGTCCCTGGGGCTGATGCGGAAGCCAGATGGGTTTCGTGGGATATATCCGGTGCCATGGAGGCCAGAGAGTAAAGTGCGATAACCATAGCGACCAGCATAATGGCGAAGAACAGGCGATTCAGGCGATCAACAGCTCCGGTACCCAAAACAATCGTGATACCCGCCAGCAGGGTAAACAGAGTACGGCTGAAAGCCAGAGTGACATCCAGTCCCATATACTTCAGAGCAACCTGAAGCAGTTCGCTGGCACCAAGAATATAGGCCATCAGCAGGAAGACTAACAAAAAAATCATACTGGAGTTTGTGATTAGCTGACCGAGAGGCCCTAACCATTTCCCGGACATGGCATGCATGTTTTCACCAGGGTGATAATTAACATTTACTTCCAGTAAAAGAAGGGCAGCAAGTGTTGTAAAAGCCCAAACAAAAAACAGTAAACCTAAGCCGAGACCAAACCCCAGCGGAGCCAGAACCATAGGAATAGCGAGCATGCCTGCCCCCAGCGCTGTTCCCGCCACCAGCAGCGTACTTCCTAAAAACCGAGTGGATACCACGATGTTCTCCCAATGTTGTCTTTATTATGAAGTGATGAAGAGCGGGTGATACTACCCAAAAGCATTTTATCAGGCTAGTGCTTTGTTATAGGTCAATTTTACAGATGATTGTTCTGGTTAATTGATTTTTGTAGGTTTTTTATCATGCTTTATAGCTGAGGGTTGTAGCGGGAATCCGACATGTTGAATGCTGAAACCCTTACAACATAAGGGTTTCAGCTGATCAATTGATAGGTAAATCAGGTGTGGTTTACTGATGCTTTAAGCGATACTCAACTGCCATTTTAAATGCTGTTTTCGTATCGTAAATAAAAGTTTACAGAATGGATTTATATCGATAAGTACCCTTGCAGTGCTTAGAGTTCGACAATGAGTTTGCCCTGATTCCCACCGGTAAACAGCAGATTCAGGCCACCAATAGCAGAGGTCAGCCCTTTCAGGGTATGGCTGCGGTACTGAATCTGCCCTTTCTGAACATAAGGCACCAGCAGTTCCAGTAATTGAGGGACTTCATGGAAGTGGTCCGGCATGGTGAAACCCTGAATCGTCAGGCGCTTACGGATAATATTCATCCAGTTCGGCCCCGGAGCCGGAGTTGCTGCGGTGTAATCAGCAATCATGCCGCAAACCACAATACGACCGTGGGCATTCATGCGCTGATAGATATGCTGCTGAATGGGCCCGCCGGTGTTTTCAAAGAAAAGATCGATACCTTCAGGTGTTAATTCTGCCAACTGTTGCGCGAGATTGTCGGTTTTGTAGTTGATTGCAGCATCAAAGCCCAGGGTGTTAACAATCCAGTCCGCCTTGTCTTCGCTGCCAACAACACCGATCACCCGTAAACCTTCTGCTTTTGCCAGCTGACCCACAATGGAGCCGACGGAACCTGCTGCTCCGGTAACGACCAGGGTCTCTCCCGATTTTGGTTGCCCGATACGTAATAGGCCCTGTGTCGCCGTCAGGCCGGGGAGGGCTAATACCGATAAAACCATCTCCGCCGGAAGGTTGGGATCAACTTTGTTGATGCCCTGACCGTTACTGAGAGCATATTCCTGCCAGCCAAACATGCCGGTGACCTTATCTCCCACAGCAAAATCCGGATGCTGAGACTCAACCACCTCTGCATAACCGCTGGAGCGCATTACATCGCCCAGCTCAACAGGAGGAATATAGCTTTCACGGTCATCTGACATCCAGCCCAACATAGCCGGGTCCAGTGACATGTGGCTTTGTTTCACCAGAATCTGACCGTCGCCAGCCTGGGGGATGGTGCTATGCTCAACCTGAAAGAGTTCAGCTGTTGGCGCACCCTGTGGACGGGCTATCAGTTTGATCTGTGTATTTTGTGTTGCTTGAGTCATGTGTTATTCACTCTGGTCATTTCTTTATTGGATGACGGCAATTTGGCTACCGTTTTAAGTAATGACACTATTATATTCACTGAAAAAGTGAGATATAGGCGGTAAAATAGGAATCATCTTTGTTATTAAGACAATAGTAGGGCCTGGGAATCAGGCGAATGCCGGTTAAGCGCCTGTAAATGCTGGCCACAGGTTGTAAATGAGTACTGTATTCGCCGTGAAGGCTTAAAAGGAGAGGTCTTGGATCAACTGAAAGCGATGCGTTATTTCGTGAAAGTAGCAGAGGCCGGAAGTTTTACTAAAGCGGCGCAACATTTTGATGTTCCGGCTTCCTCGTTATCGCGCAGGGTTGCCGACCTTGAAAATCATCTGGGGGCGGTTCTGCTGAAGCGTTCGACCCGGGTGGTACGGTTAACGGAGATTGGCCGGCTTTATCTGCAACAGGTGCGGGATATTCTCTCCCGACTGGAAGCCACGGATGAGTTAGTGGGCAGCTACCAGAGTAAACCCATGGGGCATCTTAAAATCAGTGCGACTGTGGGTTTTGGTGAAACGTTGTTGTTACCGCTGATGGATGAGTTTTCGGACCGTTACCCTGAGATTGTACTGGATATTGAGTTGAGTGATGCGTTATCGACCCTGGGGCGTGATGATGTGGATATCGCCATTCGGGGTGGGTATGTACCGGATGAGCGGGTTGTTGCAGTGAAACTCCGGGATAACCGTTTTATTCTGGCGGGCTCACCTGCTTATCTTGAGCGGGAGGGAATGCCTGCGCATGCGCAGGATCTTAAAGAGCATAAAGGCCTGTTTTATCGGGCACCCATTGGCATCCTGCCCTGGATCAGCATGATCAACGATGAATGGCAGGATGTTTCACCCCATAAAGTTGCGGTCAGTAATGCTGGCCGCTGGCTGGTTGACAAGGCAAGTAAGGGTGACGGGCTGTTGATGCTGCCCCGTTGGGCATTGCAAAGTGCTCTGGATCGTGGCGCACTGCTGGAAATACCGCTTAACCCCGCCGTAGCCGTGACCCGAAGTGAGAAGTTAGGTATCTATCTCTTGTATGCCCAAAACCGTTATCAGGTGCCTAAGGTTAAAGCAGCGGTGGATTTTCTTGTGACGCGACTGTCTGACCACCCTGGTTGAGAGCTGCGTCAGATATCACTGACAATATGCAGCAGAGCTGATGTTTTGTATTAGATGTCAGGTGTGGTTTAGATAACGAGTACGGGTTAGGCATGATAAAAAAAGGCTGCGATCCTCAAGGAGGCAGCCTTTTTGTCTGACTTTGCCTGAAGCGACACTAAGCACCAGGCATTAAAGCGTGAACTCCTCTACTGCGTAGTCTGGTAGCTGGTTTTTCTCCGGGACGGGTGTCGAGTTGCCATCATCGTCCAGAGCAACAAACTTAAAGATCGCCTCGGTGACTTTCTCCCGCAAGCCGATCTGACCACGACGTACCCAAGCCTCAACGTGAATTTTCATCGAAGTTTTGCCCACTTCAGCAACATCGGTATAAACCCCCAGAATATCGCCTACTTTAACCGGACGGATAAAACTCATTCCCTCTACCGCAACGGTAACAACACGCTGCTGAGCACGCTGACTGGCACAGATACCGGCTGCAATATCCATCTGAGCCAAAACCCAACCACCAAAAATATCACCGGAGGGGTTGGTATCCGCCGGCATCGCCATGGTACGGGTCGTTAAGCGACCTTTAGTTTCTTGTGTCATAAACGTTCCCTAACCTAAATCACTGCGTTATTACGCATCATATCTGTAATGATCCGATTGTAACCTAGGAAAATATGAAAAACCGGATGGCTGTAGTGTTTATTACTGAAAAAGTCCGGGTAAGGCAGTGCCAGTTGCAAGCATCTTGACTTAAGGTTTCTTTAAGCTTTGCGGGTGATACTGCTTCGCAATAACGCAAACCTTGGAACTCATAAAGTGGGGCGAACTATTATGATACGGAAACGACTGAGTTGGATTTCAGTGAGCTTTGTTGCTCTGATCGTTTTATTTGTTGCTTGGCCGGAACTTGACCTGATAATAAGTGATGTTTTTTTTGATGAGACCTCCCGTAGTTTTCCTGCCAACCGTGAAAGCTGGGTCAGGTTTGTCTATGTTGCTTTCAAAGATATGCCGCTGTTTCTTGTGCCTGCCCTGATAATAGCAACTGCGCTTTCCTGGCTGCGTTTTGCGCCGGTAAAGTTACGCGCCAGACGCCATAAACTACTTTTTTTAATGCTCTTCCTTCTGATTGGCCCCGGTCTGTTAGTTCATGCTGGTTTTAAAAATAATTGGGACAGAGCAAGGCCCCGGGATATTGTAGTGTTTGGGGGCGAGCAGCACTTTACGCCGGCCTGGGTCATCAGTGATCAATGCGAGAAAAATTGTTCATTTACCAGTGGCCATGCAGCAATGGGGTTTGCCTTTATTGCGCTGGCCTGGGTCTGGGAGTGGCAACTCGGGCTACTTTTGGGGGTGGTATTAGGTTTGTTTGTGGGAGAAGTACGGGTAATGCAAGGAGGGCATTTTTTGAGTGATGTTATCTTCTCCGGCTATATCTGTTATTTCACAGCCTGGCTGCTGGCGAGAATCATTTTGCCGGTGGATCAGAACCGGCAGCTTTCAACGCAAAGCCACTGACTCTGGTCAGTGACTTATCTGTGTCGGTTTAAAGCATCAGGCTGATCACGGCGGTCAGTTTTTCCAGCCAGTGTTGGTCGGTCTCATCAAAACTATTCAGCTGATCACTGTCGATATCCAGTACCCAGGCCACGCCGCCGCGATGAAAAATCGGCAGAACAATCTCTGATTTAGACTCACTGGCACAGGCAATATGACCGGGAAACTCATCCACATTAGGGACAATCAGTGTTTTTCGCTGCTCAAGAACAGCCCCGCAGACACCTTTGCCTTTAGGGATGCGTGTACAGGCAACAGGGCCTTGGAAAGGGCCTAATACCAGCATATCCGGGGTCTTTGCCCGATAAAAACCAACCCAGAAAAATCCCATCGCCTGCTTGAGCGCCGCACTGATATTCGCAAGATTTGCGATGACATCGTCTTCGGCACTGACCAGAGCTTCAATTTGTGGTAACAGGCTTTGGTACTTTTGGGCTTTATTTCCTTCGATTATGGAGATCTGTTCTGACATATACGGTTGAATCCTTACTTGCGGTGGTATCTTAAGCCCTTAATTACGTGCTGCCTGGTAAAGAAATTCAGATGTCTAATCTAAGGTCTTAAGATTAAAGTCGTAGAAAAAACTGAATACAGAATAGTGTTTGCTGCGTATATCGACAAGTAGGTATCTGAGAATCAAAGGTTGAATGAGGCTGTTATATGCGACTGATAAGTCACTGTTTTGTAAACCGGGCACCCGGTTTTTCCGGTGTTTTCCCAAGGGTGTTCACTTTTATTGTAAGTCTGCTGATGGCAGCTATGGTGGCTGAACGTGCTCAGGCTGAGTCTTCATTACGCTTTACACCGGATCAGATTATAGGCTGGCAGGCAAAAGAGTTTGAAGGTCACACCGCATATCAGCTGAAACAGGTATCGGAAAATAACGTTGTACAGGCCCTGAGTCAGGGGACGGCTTCGGGTTTGTTTTATGAAACAGAGATTGATCTGAATAAAACGCCCTATCTGAGCTGGCGCTGGAAGGTCACTCAGTTGCCGGAGCTGGGAGATGAAAAGATCAAGTCCGGCGATGACTTTGCCGCCCGGGTTTATATTGTCGTCAATGACGGCTGGACATTTCTCAGTACCAAAGCGATCAGTTATGTCTGGTCTGCGAAATCCCCGGAGGGTGATGAGTGGGCGAACCCTTTTACCGGAAGTAGTGCGATGATGGTTTCAGTCAGGCAGCAGGAAGCCGGTGAGGGCTGGTACACTGAAAAACGCAACCTGAAAGCAGACCTGAAACGTCTGTTTGGTAAAGAGATTGAAACCGTTAAAGCTGTGGCGATTATGACGGATACCGACAACTCTCAAAGCTCAGCAGAAGCCTGGTACGGTGATCTGGTGTTTTCTGCTCAATGATCTGACCTTGCTGTTTTGGTTGACCGGCAATATCGGGAGCAGTAGCGTACCTGCTCCCAATCTTTTGCCCATTTCTTGCGCCACTTAAAGTTGCGGTTACAAGTCAGGCAGGTCTTCTCCGGCAGAAAATTTTTCCTATGGCCTTTCATCTACACCTCCTGAAAAAAGCCGATTCAGACGGCCTCGCCCTTGTCCAGCTTGCCGAGAAAGCTGTCGGCCTGCATACGGATCGCTCCGATCTGGTTCTCGCTCATGCGCTCCAGATTTTTGTAAACCAGTGCCATGCGGGGGTTGCCTTTTAATGCCTGACGGTTACGGTCGAGAAAACGCCAGTACAGATAGTTAAACGGACAGGCGTTACTACCGGTTTTCTCCTTCACTTTATAATGGCAATGTTTGCAATAATCCGACATGCGATTGATATAGGCTCCGCCTGCAGCATAGGGCTTACTGGCCAGATAACCCGCGTCGGCAAACAGAATCATGCCGGAAACATTGGGCAGCTCGACCCATTCAATCGCATCGGCGTATACCAGTAGATACCAGTCGTTCACTTCTTTGGGGGACAGGCCGGAGAGCAGGGCAAAATTACCCAGTACCATTAAGCGCTGAATATGATGGGCGTAGGCGTGTTCTTTGGTTTGCTGCACGCACTGGCTGATACAGTTCATGCGGGTTTTCCCGCTCCAGTAAAACTCTGGCAGGGCACGATCTGCCTGCAGAAAGTTCTCATGCTTGTAATTGGGCATCTTCAGCCAGTAAAGGCCGCGCACAAACTCCCGCCAGCCCAGAATCTGTCGGATAAAGCCTTCAACGGCACTCAACGGTGCTTTGTCCTCCTGCCAGGCTTTTTCAGCTGCCCGAATCGCTTCCATCGGGCTTAATAATCCAATATTCAGGTAGAGGCCGATGTGACTGTGAAACAGCCAGGGCTGATCCTGCTTCATGGCGTCCTGGTAGTCGCCAAACAGAGGCAGGCGCTGCTCAATAAAGTGACTCAGTACCTGCAGTGCCTGCGTCCGGGTGACCGCATAATGGAAGTCTGCCAGTGCCCCAAAGTTTGAAGGAAATCTCTCGCCAACCATTTTGATGACCTGGCGGGTAATGGCATCGGGCTTGAAGCCCAGTGGCATGGGTGGTGTCAGATTCGCAGGCAGTGCCTTCCTGTTGTCCTTATCATAATTCCATTGGCCACCGACCGGTGCCCCATCTTGCATCAGAATATTGAGGTTTTTGCGTATTTGACGATAGAAAAGCTCCATACGCAGCTGTTTGCGCCCTTTTGCCCAGTCCGAAAACTGCTTTTGGGTGGTCAGAAAGCGGTGATCCGGGCGTATCTCCAGAGGTATTTTCAGTACAGCTTTAAGTTGTTTTAACTGTTGAAGTACGCGGTATTCTCCGGGATGTGTCACCACAATCTTTTTAAAAGAGGGCATACCGGCAGAGGGTGTGTTGAGTACTCTTTCTATGGCATCTGAAAAGCTGTCTAACGCCTCATCTAGATTGAAGTAATGGACGTTGACACCCTTTCTTTGCAATTGCTGAGCAAAGTGGCGCATGGCTGACAGGAAAAATACGAGTTTCTTTTTGTGGTGCGGAACATAAGTCGTTTCTTCAACCAGTTCGCACATCAGCACACAGTCGTCAGTAGGGTTGAGATCCTGCAGGCTGGTGATGTTTTCGCTGAGTTGGTCACCGAGTATCAGTCTTAGTGTTGCCACGGCATACCTCCTGGGCTGTTTCGACGTGTTATTTCTACGCAATCGATGCCTGTATGGTTCTTTGGCTGGGCTTTCAGGCATAATAGCAACAATTTTAAGCGTTTGATTTTTAACGGGGATGATCTTGGAACTACTCAATATTGATTGCCTGGGACAGCCGTTGCGGCTGGAGGCCTCTATGGCGGGTTGGCAGGTGCTTTACTGGGGCGGCCAGCCTGTTGCAGGTAAAAATGCCGACGGTAACGCAGAAGGGGATTTTAACCTGAGTTTTCAGCTGACGGATGGCCGTACTGGTGAAACAATTCCCTGTGAGCTTCGTTTTTCACTGGGTTGGCAGCCGTTTCATTTTGATTATCAACTGAAAATTGCCGATGAGCTTCTGACCGATGGTGAGCGCACGGTAAAAGATATTGAGCGCCAGCAGCCGGTGGTTGAGCCTAAAGTACCCCGCCAGTTCAGCATGGTAGGGCTGTTATCTCTGGGCATGAAGCTGCTGAAAAGCGCTAAGGTGATTAAGGTTGTGTTGGCGGGTGCCAGTCTGGCGGCCTATTCCTGGCTGTTTTCGCTGGAGTTTGCCCTGAGCCTGATCGCCTGTCTTGTGGTGCATGAATACGGCCATATCCGGGCGATGCAGCACTTTGGTATGAAAACCAAAGGGATCTATCTGATTCCGTTTATGGGTGGTCTGGCCCTGGGGGATGCCAAAATCAATACCCGCTGGCAGGATGTGGTGATCTCGCTGATGGGGCCATTCTTTGGCTTGGGTATGTCGCTGCTGGCACTGATCGCCTATTGGATCACCGGTAATATTTTCTTTGCCGGTATCGCCGCCTTTAACAGCTTGCTGAACCTGTTTAACCTACTGCCGATTCTGCCACTGGATGGCGGCCATGTGCTGAAAAGTATCAGTTTCTCCATGAACTCCATTGCCGGGTTGCTGCTGTGTGGTGCCGGAGCGGGTCTGGGGGTTCTGATCAGTTACAGCTTTGGCCTGGCCCTGCTGGGTTTTCTGCTATTGATCGGCACCGGTGAAATCTTTTTTGAATGGAAGCAGCGTCACCAAAGCCATCTGCTGCCGCTGGATCGTTACGGTCAGATCTTCTCTGCCATCTGGTATGTGGTGACCGTGGCGGGCTTCTGCGCGGTGATGATCTATTTGGCGGGTACAGGGGATGATCTGCTGGCGCTGCCGCTCAAAATTCTGAATTCATAGACTGTTACGGTTCCAGCTAGGGCAGTGTCGCTATTTTCTCTTCCGACAGGAAGTGACGCTGTCTGATCCATTACGTAAACTGTTTATATGACCCCGTTTTGAGTAAAACAGATGGCCTACGAACCACCTTTTTCGATCTCAGCAACTACGCTCAATCTGATCGCTTCAATCAGTGAGCAGTTAGGGCGTCTGTCTGCTTTGACTGAACAGGCACAGGCATTGCGATTACGCCGTGCAAATCAGATCCGCACAATTCAGGGTTCATTGGCCATTGAAGGTAACACCCTTACGGTTGAACAGATAACAGCAGTGTTAGAAGGTAAGCCGGTTATAGCGCCTCAGAAAGAAGTGCAGGAAGTTAAGAATGCATTGGCGGTCTATGAGCGGTTTGAGCATTGGCTACCTGGTCGGGAAGCGGACATGCTGGAAGCCCATCGTATTCTGATGATGGGGTTGGTCGATGGCGAGGGGAACTACCGAAGCGGCGGTGTTGGCGTGATGAGTGGCTCAGAGGTGGTGCATATGGCACCTCCGGCTAATCAGGTGCCAAGATTGATGTCAGATCTGTTTGATTGGCTTGGCTGTACGGAACATCATCCACTGATCGCCAGTGTTGTTTTTCACTACGAGTTTGAGTTTATTCACCCCTTTGCAGATGGTAACGGGCGTATGGGGCGCTTGTGGCAAAGTCTGATTCTGGCTTGTTGGAATCCACTGTTTGCTAACCTGCCAATTGAGAGCCTTGTGCATCAGCATCAGGCTGAATACTATCAGGCGATTGGCCGAAGTACTCAGCTAACGGACGGCGCTCCGTTTATTGAGTTTATGCTGCAGGTGATCGATGAAACCCTGAAAGAGCAGCTGAACCCGCAAGTTACCCCGCAAGTTACCCCGCAAGTTACCCCGCAAGTTGTACTTGATATTCTGTCGCGTTACTCAGGGCTTGATAATTACTGCCTGAAGCCACGTTCTCGGCAGGAACTGCAG
This sequence comes from Oceanospirillum sp., assembly GCF_048265165.1. GTDB lineage: Bacteria > Pseudomonadota > Gammaproteobacteria > Pseudomonadales > Halomonadaceae > Oceanospirillum. Next base: position 193,324 of record NZ_JBLXCD010000001.1, read on the forward strand.
GATTTCTGCGGTTTAAAAGACAGGGAGAACTTCCGGAAAAGTGTGCTTAAACCCTTGTTAGATGCGGGTTGGCTGTATTTGGAGATCCCTGATAAGCCAAGAAGCTCCAAGCAACGGTATTATTGCCTGTAGTCGAGCAGGAGGATAGTTATGCAGCAACCCATCACCGGCTACCATACCGACGACGAAGGCCATTGGGTGGCTCAGCTGGCCTGCGGCCATAATCAACATGTACGCCACAATCCGCCCTGGCAGGAACGTCCCTGGGTGATAACACCGGAAGGGCGCAAAGATATGTTAGGCTCACGACTTGAGTGTAAAAAATGTGATCAGGGCGCGCCTATGGATGAGCGCCCCTGAATCTTCTTGATTTTCCAGCCCTACGGGCTCTCCATTCATATTAATAACAGGGAGTGTTTATGTCTGAACCTCTTCAAACGGCATCCATTCAGGAGCTGGACAGCAAACTCCAGCAAACCTTTGGTTTTCCCGATTTTCGCGGTGGTCAGCAGCAGACCGTTGAGCAGTTGTTAGCCGGACATTCGTCGCTGGCGATCTTTCCCACCGGTTCCGGTAAGTCCCTCTGTTATCAGTTTACGGCGCTGCAGCTGCCCCATCTGACCCTGGTGGTGTCGCCGCTGCTGGCGTTGATGAAGGATCAGCTGGAATTTCTGCACAGCAAAGGCATTGCTGCGGCCAGTATTGATTCCACCCTGACTAACGAAGAGCATCAGCAGGTGGTGCAGGATGCCCGTTCCGGTCGGCTGAAAATTCTGATGGTGTCGGTGGAGCGTTTTAAGAATGAGCGCTTCCGGCAGTTTATCGAATCCGTGCCCATCTCTATGCTGGTGGTGGATGAAGCACACTGTATCTCCGAGTGGGGGCACAATTTCCGGCCCGATTATCTGAAACTGCCGGAGTACCGCAATCAGCTGAATATTCCTTTGGTGCTGCTGTTGACCGCCACCGCCACCCGTCGGGTGAAAAAGGATATGGCGCTCAAATTCGGTATCGCACCGGAACATGTGGTGCAGACCGGCTTCTACCGCCCCAATCTGGATCTTAGTGTGCTGCCGTTGCAATCCGGCCAGCAGCCGAAAGCGGCGCTGAAGCAGGTGATCGACCAGCAGCAGGGCGATGGCATCGTCTACGTCACCCTGCAACACACCGCCGAGGATGTGGCTACTTATCTAAGCCAGCAGGGCATCAACGCCACCGCCTATCATGCCGGACTGCCCAATGAGCAGCGGGAACAGATTCAGGCCGACTTTATGGCGGGTAAGATTCGGGTTGTGGTGGCCACCATCGCCTTTGGTATGGGCATCGACAAGTCCGATATCCGCTTTGTGGTGCACTATGATCTGCCGAAATCGATCGAGAACTACAGTCAGGAGATCGGCCGTGCCGGGCGGGACGGTCAGCCGTCAAACTGCATCACCCTGGCCAGCCTTGATGGCGTACCCGTGCTGGAAAACTTTGTTTATGGTGATACACCGCTGCGCTCCGATATTCAGCGCCTGATTCAGGCGATCGAGGAGGAGAGCTTTGTCGCCGGCAGCTCGGCCTCCCACTGGGAGGTGCAGCTTTATAGCCTTGCCAATCAGACCAATATTCGCCAGCTGCCGTTGAAAACCCTGCTGGTACAGCTGGAACTGATGGGCATCCTGGAGCCGTTACGCAGCTATTTTGCCGAGTACAAATATAAGTTTTTGGCTGATCAGGATACGATTCTGGCGAAGTTCTCCGGCGAACGTGTACCTTTTCTGCAGGCGGTATTTGCGCATACGGCATTTAAAAAGACCTGGGGTGTGCCGGACTTTGATCGTCTTTATCAGGCCTATGGTGCAGGTGCCGAGCGCCACAGAGTCATTGCCGCTTTGGACTATCTCCATGAGCAGGGCTTGATTGAGCTGTCCGCTTCTAAGATGACCGAGGTGTTTCGGGTGGATATGACCCGCCTGAAAAACGATGACCCCGCCGCCAAGCTCCATGCCTACGTGACGGAGAAAGAGCAGAAGGAGATTGAACGGATCGGTGCACTGATCCGCTTCTTCCAGCTGGATCGCTGCCTGACCCATAATCTGTCCCGCTACTTTGATGAGAACTCCAGCCCCAACGCCTGCGGCCACTGCTCTGTCTGTCGCGGGCAGGTGGCTCAGCTGACCTATGTTCAGGAGCCACACTTTCCGGATCAGGGGCAACTTAAAGCCCATGTTGCCGCCTTCCTGCAGAAGTTAGAGGCAGACAGCCCGTTGGAACTGACCGAGGAAGAAAAGCGCACCTTAAGTGCCCGCTTCTTAGCAGGTTTAACTCAGCCTGTGTTTACCAAAATCAAAGCCCGGCAGATTAACGGTTTTGGCAGCTGTGAGTTGCTCCGGTATCGGGATATTGAAACGCTGGTTAACAACTATTAGGTCAAGGCCCGTTTGGTTTTATGGGTGGCCTCTGCGGTTAACGGGTCTTCCGGCCAGGGATGCTTAGGGTATCGGCCTCGCATCTCTTTGCGTACTTCCGGGTACACCTCCCGCCAGAAGGTCGCCAGGTTCGAGGTCACTGCCAATGGCCGACCTGCCGGTGAGAGAAGGTGTATGCTCACCGGTACGCCTGCAATCGCCGGGACATTTTCGGTACCGAACATCTCCTGTAGTTTGGTGCTTACGGTGGGTGGGTTCTGGTTGTAATCAATCGTTACCCAACGGCCAGAGGCGACTTGCAGTGCGGGCGGCACCAGCGTGTCCAGCGCCTGCTGTTGTGGCCAGCTGAGCAGGCTTTTCAGCATGTCACTGACCGGCAGCTGCTGCCACTGGCGCTGATGATTGACGCCGCTCAGAAACGGCACCAGCCAATCCTCTGTAGAATCCAACAGCCCCTGATCGGACAGGTCCGGCCAGGATTCATCCTTCTGATCCCCACCGTTCAGGCGCAGAAACTCAATGCGCTGGCGCAGTCGGATATCCGCTTCCTGCCAGGGTAGGGCATCGATGCCTTGCTGCTGAAGACGCAGAATGCCCGCCTGATTCAGGGCGGCCTGATCCGGTTTATCACCCGGTTTCTCATCCAGCACCAGCTGACCCAGGCGGGTTTGTACGCTGTTAATCAGCCGATCCCCCTGCCAGTGACAAAACGGCTGCTGCACGATCTGATCGGATAAGTGAGTAGTTACTGTTTTTTTATCCAGTATTAGCCATAGCGTTAGGGTTTCCCGGCTGTCCTGACTGAAAGAGCGGGCGTGCAGGGCGATCACAAACTCCGGTTGCTGATGGCTGTTCAGCAGCGCCTGACGGCCATTGCTCAGTTTGTAGATTCCGGCATCACCTTTGCCTTGTGCAGGGCTATTAGTGGCGTTTTGCTTTAAACCCACCTGTTTTTTACCCACCCTATCCGGATAAGCATGACACAGTCCTTCAATCATCAGATCGGTAAAGTCGGCGTTCTGCAGCTGGGCTATCAGGCTGGCGGCGGGCTTCCGGGCGGTGCTTAACAGGGGGAGTAAGTCTTCACTGTTTTTATATACAGTATTCGTGTTTGTGTCAGAACGTGGATGCTGGGTGACCAGCTGCTGGCTCTCTTTCAACAGACGAGCCGCCCCCTGTTCGATCCGTTTACACAGGGCTTTATTGGCCGGATCGCGGGACTGGATCAGCTGCTCGCAGGCGGCTAGCAGCTCGTTCTCCGGCAGGTGTGCGCCCTCCTGCAGCAGGCTGAAGATAAAGGCACTGGCCGCCAGCTGATCGGCGTTAAGGTTGTTGGCGCTCTGATCCGCCGCTTTTAACAGGCTGAGCCAGCCGCGCCCCAAGTGTGCAGACAGCACCAGTTCACGGGAGGCTTGACCGAATTCCGTCAGCTGCAGACTGCCGCCACCCTGAGCCGCTTCCACCAGTTTCAGCTGTTGCAGGCGGGTCAGGGCGCTTTGCCAGCGCGCCTTGGGTGGCGGTGTTACCCAATCAAACTCCTGGGGATCATCCGACCCCCACTGAATCAGCTGCAGAGCCAGCTCCGACAGATCCTGCCGGTTGATCTCAGGTTCTGGCTGGGCAGACAGGGCCCCCTGCTGATCTTCACTCCAGCAGCGGAACGCCGTACCCTCCTGAGTACGACCGGCACGACCGGCCCGCTGTTTGGCTTCGGCACGGGTGACAGATCGGGTGTGCAGACGCACCACACCGGCTTCTTTATCAAAACGCGCCTCACGGGCAAGGCCGGAATCGATGACTAAGGTGATGCCGTCGATGGTGAGACTGGTTTCAGCGATGGCGGTGGCGAGAATACAGCGGCGCATACCCTTTTGCGCCGGAGCGATGGCCGCCTGCTGTTCCGCCAGTTTCTGCTGACCGTGCAGCTGGCGCAGGTCGATACCGGCCTGCTGACAGGGGGCAGAGAGGGCTTCGGTCACCCGGTTGATCTCGCCGACACCGGGCAGAAAGCAGAGGATATCGCCGGCGTGTTCTCTGTCCCCAGAACCGATGATCTCCAGGCAAGTATCAATCGTCGATTGCACCCGCTCGGAGACCGGCACGCTGGTGCGGTTATAGCGGTATTCCAGCGGAAAGGTGCGACCCTCACAGAAGAGAATCGGCACCTGTAACGCGGCTTCCAGCGCCTCCTGAGCCAGGGTAGCCGACATCACCAGCAGCCCCGCCGGATTATCATCCCGATAGAGCTGGTTCATCTGACGGCAGAGCGCCAGAATCAGATCGCTGTCCACGGTGCGCTCGTGAAACTCATCCAGAATCACCAGGCTTACGCCCTCTAAGGTCGGGTCGTGCTGCAACATGCGCAGCAGCACACCGGAGGTCACCAGCTCCAGCCGGGTATGGCGGCTCACCTTATGGTCGCCCTTGACCCGATAACCGATACTGTCACCCACCGATTCCCCGATCAGCCCCGCCATATAAGAGGCCGCCGCCTGCGCCGCCACCCGACGGGGCGCGGTCATAATGATCTTTCCGTTCCGGAATGCCGGGTGCTGCATCAGCGCGATAGGCAGGCGGGTGGTCTTACCGGCACCGGGTTCCGCCGACAGCAATGCCAGCTCCTGTGAGTGCAGCTGAGCGACCAACTCCGGCACCTGCGCCAGAATCGGCAGGTCGGTTTCAGTGGATGATGGATGGTTAGCGGATGAAGCAGGGGATCTCATGGGTAAAGCACCGGTAGCAAAGCGTTAAAAACAGGGGGCTAAGGATACCGGTTTGGCAGTTAGAGGGAAATTAACCGATACTTTTCAGGCACGGGAAAAACATAATCCAGGAAGGATGACTTATGCCTATTATCAGTCGGTTTTACGGAATCTTGATCGCGATGTACTTTAACGATCACAATCCGCCTCATTTTCATGCGAAGTATTCAGGTCAAGAGGCGTTATTCGCTTTCGATGGAACCATTCTTGAGGGACAATTGCCTAAAAGGGCGACCAGTTTTGTTCAGGAATGGCTTGTTATCCATAAAGATGAGCTGGAAGAGAATTGGCGGAGAGCCAGAGATGGTGAGCCCTTGATGAATATTGAACCCTTGGAGTAGATTATGCTGCACGTTACATCGGCCAAGTATTTATCCGGTTATAAGATTTGGGTTGCCTTTGATGATCACACCTCCGGTGAGGTTGATCTGGAAGGCGTGCTCAAAGGTTCGGTGTTTGAACCCCTCAAAGATATCGGCACGTTTCAGCAGTTGGCGGTTGATCCTGAGCTGGAAACCGTTGTCTGGCCGAATGGGGCAGATTTAGCGCCGGAGTTTCTGAAAGAGCTTCAGTTAAAGCAGAGCCAAGCGGTTCAGTAATCTAGGTAGTACCAGCTAGCTCCGTTCGGTTATAAGGAAATCAATATGTCTATATGCAAACTTTGTCTGAAAGAATCTAAGCTTAGGAAGTCACATATTATTCCAGAGTTTGCATATAGATCCTTGTACTCCTCGTCAGAAAAATACTCAAACGATGGTCGTTTTTTTAAGATATCGATGGATAGAGATATTGATCGTAAAGATAGTAAGCAAAAAGGATATAGTGAATATCTTTTGTGCCAGCGTTGCGAGTCGCTATTTTCTTCCTGGGAAAGAGAGCTAAGAAATTTTTTCGCGTGTGTTCAAAAAAGAAAAGGTAACACAAAGATTTCGATTGAAACTCAATGCGATCTAGGAAAAAGAAAGCTCCACAAGATTTCAGGATTAAATTATCGTTTTGTTAAATTAGGGCTTTTATCCATCTTATGGAGGCTAAGTCTGAGTAAGGTAGAGCATTTTTTAGATTATGATCTTGGCCCTGTCCATCAGGAAAAAGTTAGAAGGATACTGGATAACTCAGAATACCTCCTAGAAAATGAATACTGGACGGCTATTACAGTCGGAACAATGGAGCATGACGCTCATTTAGGATTTCAAAGTTTTCATAAGAAAAAAAGGATTTTAGGTCAGCGATTTCAACTTTATACGATATGTGCGACAACGATTTATATTAGGGTTGCCAGCAATTCGGATAAATTACCTGATGGATTAAAAAACTTCGGCCTAAGAGAGGATGGAACGGTTTTAGTCTTGGAAACAGATTTAGCAGACTCTATCGTTAAAAATAAAAGCACACTTGATCGCCTTAATAGGCCTGATGTTGTTAAAATGTTCGGTGACGTTTATAAATACTTTAAGAAATAATGCTCTTGGGGAGGGTGTTCATAGTTCTGTGTCACCTATTTACTTACAGATCTACCTCGCTGCCGAGGTGAGCGGCAATCCTCATTCGGTATGTTGTTTCCCGCCATAAATTTAGCCTCCTGCTGATATTCCTGTAAAATACCGCACCTTGCTTTAACAGCTCTGAAGGTACTATGGAAACTCACGCGCTCGTTACTTTAGAAAATATCCTGCACGCTGCTTTGTCAGCTCCACCCACCGAAGTTCGTCGTTTATTTCACGGGCGTGGTCGCTGTTATGAGGGGCTGGAACAGATGACCGTTGACTGGCTGCAGGGGCAGGTGTTGGTGTGTCTGTTTAAGGAGCCTTCCGAGGAGTTTCTGACAGAGCTTCAGGCGCTGCTGGCCCGCTGGACAGAAAGTGATCTCTGGCAAAAAAGCGGTGCAACGTCACTGCTGCTACAGCACCGGGCGCGGGAAGGTGTGCCTATGGAGCTGCTGTGGGGCACCCACAACGAACAGCAGGATGTCACCGAAAGCAGCCTTAAATACCGGCTGGATCTGGGCGGTAAGCAGAACAACGGTCTGTTTTTTGATATGCGTTTGGGGCGTGACTGGGTACGGGCGCAGGCCGGTCAAAAACGGGTGTTAAATCTGTTTTCCTATACCTGTGGTTTCTCTGTGGCGGCGATAGCAGGCGGTGCGGACCATGTGGTGAATCTTGATATGGCCAAAGCGGCGTTAAACCGGGGGCGGGAAAATCACCGTTTAAACGGCCATGATCTGAAAAACGTCACCTTTATGGGGCACGACCTGTTTAAGTCCTGGGGCAAGGTGCGTAAGTACGGCCCTTATGATCTGGTGATTATTGATCCGCCCAGCTTTCAGAAGGGGAGTTTTGCTCTGACGAAAGATTATCGCAAAATTCTCCGCCGTTTGCCGGAGCTGCTTACTGAGTCCGGTCAGGTGCTGGCCTGTGTTAATGATCCGGCGGTTACTTCACAATTTCTGATTGAGGGGATGGCGGAAGAGTCCCCTGAGGTGACCTTTGATTACCGGTTGGATAATCCGCCGGAGTTTCAGGATATTGACCCTGAAGGGGGCTTAAAAGCCCTGGTGTTTAGCCGCAAACCCTGAGCGTTATATCGCTGCCTCCCACCATCCTTGAATAGCCATCCGGCCGGTTTCGGCTGACTATTCAGGAGGCTGTTTCTGGGTTGGCTTGGTTTACAGGCTTTGGTTGTTGGCCGGTGTTACTGGCTTCTGGCCAGAACTCTCCGAGCCAGAGGTTCCACCACGTCGCGGCCGTGGACACGTATGCCATCATGTTGCCATTCTGGGTGTAGCCACACATTTGCGCCGTTAATCGCGGCAGCGGTTTTCAGGGATTCACCCATATCAACATAATAATCCTGTTGGTAGACGATACACTCCACCGGTACAGTGTTCTTCGCCAGTTGCTCAAGGTCGTACAGTTTCGGCCAGTCACCTTTGGCGGCCAGTAACTCGGCCACGGCTTTAAAGCCCTGCAGCTGGCCGTAATCCTCTAACATATCCGGGCGCACGGTTTCGCCATAAAAACTCACGCCCAGCTGAGCTTCACCGGTCGGGGATTCCGATTCATTCAACAGTCGAGCCGGATTAAACCCACCGTGGCGCTGCATTGCGCCTTCTGCCGCCCAGTTGCTGGCGGCTTGCTCGCAATAGATCGCTTCGTGCAGTAGCACATAAAGCGGATTGGTCTCATAACTGGCCTGCTGACGGATCTGCTCAATAAAGCCATAGCGCAGCTGAGACTCACCGGAACCCACTACAAACGGGTTATCCAGCAGGGCGTGAACCTGAGAGAAACCCGAGGTGGTGCCCAGCAACATGCCCAGATCAAGGAAACGGCGGGCGGTCATCACGCCATCACGACCCAGTGGGTAAGGGGAAGCCTCTAACAGCTCAACAATACGCTGCACCTTGGCGATATCTTCCGGATAGGCTCGGTAATACGCCTGACTGCGCTGATAGACAGTCTTCACCAACAGATCATAGATGGCGGGGGCATCCGCCAGCAGTATCGGCGGCAGGCCACCGCAGATCATCACACCTGCCAGCGCATCCGGCTGTACGCTCAGGTAGTGGCAGCTGATAAAACCACCAAAACTTTGTCCCAGCAGATACCACTGAGCACTGCCAAATTCACGGCAGCGCAGCTGTTCCAGATCCCGCACGATATTGTCGGCCCGAAACTGGCTGATATAGGTCAGCTGATCTTCGGGATCGGGCAGAGACTCGTACAGTTCCGGGCCGATACTGTGACTGCGACCTGTACCGCGCTGATCCATCAGCACCACTCGGAAATGATCCAGCATAAAATCCAGCCATGGGATGCTGAAGGGATCTTTCGGTGCTTCAAAACCGGGACCGCCCTGTAAAAATACACAGACCGGTGCGTCGGTGTGGCGGGTGATTTCACGGGCAAACAGGTTGATCGGTTGACCTTCCGGCTGGCTGTAATCCAGCGGAACGCTCAGATGAATATCCCGGATGATAAAAAGATTAGGCATGAAATGTCCTTGCTGTCGGTGGTCTGACGGTTTCGGAAAAAGTTATGACTGACGATTACCGGGTAGCTTAAACGAAATACGCCCGTCAGGAGAGTCGCTGGTCGGGGCAATACGAATTTTTTTAAGTAAAAGAAGTCCTTGGGTGTTATGTAAGGTCTGTCCACCATCTATACCGATAACCCTTTTCGCTTTTACTGGACGGGTCAGGCAGGGAAGGTTTAGTCTCAGGGGAGGCTTGCTTACTTTTTCCGGGAGATTTAATGGTTATGAACGATGTTGCTACGGCTTTGTCCTTGGAGTCGCAGAAAGACCATGCTGAGTTATCAGATGTTTTGACTCAGCAACGTATGGCGTTCAGGCAGTCCGGGCAGGAGGATTATCGTCAGCGTTGTCAGCACCTGAAGAGCCTGAAGCGCCTGCTGCTGGAGAATCAGTCGGATATTATAGCGGCGATCAACCGGGATTACGGTAACCGCTCGTACCACGAAACCCTGATTGCAGAAGTGATTACTGTGGTGAGTGATATCGATCATACCCTGAAACATCTGAAAAAATGGATGCGGGTACAACGGCGCGGCATCGATATGATGCTTTATCCGGGGGCGAAGAATCGTGTTATTCCTCAGGCAGTGGGTGTTGTGGGCTTAATTATCCCCTGGAATTTTCCTCTGAATCTGGGGTTTTCAGGCCTGACGGCGGCTTTTGCGGCGGGCAACCGCGCTATGGTCAAGATGTCGGAGAACTCTGTACATTTCAGTGAGCTATTGATTCAGTTGGCACCGGATTATTTTTCTGCGGATAAACTCCGGTTTTTCACAGAAACCGGAAATGTCGGTGTGGCATTTTCCAGGCTCCCATTTGATCACCTGATGTTCACCGGTTCCGGACAGACAGGCCGTAAAGTGATGGCGGCTGCGGCTGAAAACCTGACACCGGTAACGTTAGAGCTGGGAGGGAAGTCCCCGGCGGTGATCGATCCTGAATACCCTCTGGCGAAGGCGGTAGAGCGCCTGATGTTTGTGAAACAGTTTAACGCCGGACAGATCTGCACCACGGTGGATTATGTTTTTGTCCATGGGGGCCAGCTAAACGCTTTTGTCGCCGAGGTGAAACGCTGGGTCGGTCAACATTGCCCTGATATTCACAGCATAGATTACACCTCAGTGATTGATGACCGAGCTTTTCAGCGTTTGCTGGATATGCTGGCGGATGCCCGGGATAAGGGGGCTGAGGTGATCAATCTGACTGGGCAGGAGCCTGATGCCGCCAGTCGTAAGCTGCCGCTGACCCTGGTACTGAACTCAACGGATGAGATGGTCATCGAGCAGCGGGAAACCTTCGGTCCGATTCTGATGGTGAAGACCTATACCGATCCGCAGGACGTGATCGATTATGTGAATGACAGGGATCGACCATTGGCGCTGTATCCTTTCAGTAATAATAAGCCACTGGTGAATCGTTATATTGGCAATATTCTGTCTGGTGGTGTTTCTGTGAATGATGCCTTGTTCCATGTGGGGCAGCATGATTTGCCTTTCGGAGGTATTGGCGGCAGTGGCATGGGGCATTATCACGGTTATGAAGGCTTTCTGACCTTCTCGAAACTACGACCTGTTTTCTATCAGTCTGCGTTTTCACCCATGAAATATCTGATGCCGCCTTACGGAAAAACCGCTGATCGTATGCTGGGGCTGATCGCTAAGCTCAAACTTTAGACCCTGTTCGAGGTATGGGATGAGTCGCCGAGTCATCGGATGACTCCGCAATGACAGTAAAATACGACGGGTACAGTAAAACCCTGCTGGGCCTAACGCTCGCTGGCAGCTGTGAGTGCTCAGCAAGTTCTGCTTACTATCAACAACCTCTAACTGCTATCAACAGGCTCAGGCTGTAATCAACAGGTTCTGATTAGGGGTTGCTATGGCAGCGTTTTAATTCACTGATCAACTCTTTGATGAGTGGTGTTAAAACTGCATTCTTCAGCGTTATCAGCATCACAGGGATCTCATAATGGTACTGCTCTGGCAAAATCGCTTTTAGCTGACCCTTTTCGACCCATTGATTCGCATAGTGCTCTGGCAGATAGCCGATAAACCGGCCAGACAGCACCATATGTGCAATGCCCTGATCATGGTAAGCCGTGGCGGTATTCTGATAATTTAGCCCGTCATTTCTGGTTTCTTTATCTCTCTGATAGTGGCTGGAGACAATTTCAGCTTCTTGCAGCAAGGCTTCACGGGCATCATCATCGCAATTAAACAACGGATGCCCTTTAGAGCAATACAAGTAGTTCACTTCGTCCTGTAACGGGTAGTAGTCCAGCCCACGAATAGGATGACGACTCACACCCAGCCCCACCATAGAACGCCCGCTGATAACCGATGTTTCGACCTCTCTTGCTTCACACACGTTGATTTCAAACTGAATGGAATCGCTTTTATCTCTGAGTGCTGCGATCGCTTTTGAGATTCCACAACGCGGATCGTTAACCAGGTTATCAATCGAGGCGATGGTGACACGGCCTGTCAGCTCATTTTTGGAACTGGCAACGGTCGCCGCAAAAGCTTCGCACTGCCTGAGCAGTTCCAGACTGGCCTGATAGGTGACACGTCCGGGTTCTGTTATCTCAAAACCACTACGTCCACGTTTGCATAACGTCAGGCCCAGCCGGATCTCCAGGTCAGACAGATGGGAGCTGATGGTTGATCGCCCGATGTTTAACCTTGATTCAGCTGCCGATAAACCGCCGGATTCAACAATTGCGACAAAGATTCTTAAGAGTTTTAAGTCGACATCATGGATCTGCATATAAGAATTTCTCCGGCTGCGATGCAGCGCTCATTCTTTGTTTGATAACTTTTGTTCGATAAAACAGGAATAATGATCAGATATTCTTTATCTATAAAACATAAGTTGCAAGATATAGTTCTGCCAGAAGCTAGATTTTCACCGGAGAACTATAAAAATGACGTTTAAATACGGGATAGATACACTTACTGTTGAATTGGTCAACGATATCGCCAATGGCTCTGTTGAAGCTGAGCTCTGCACGCAAGCAAAAGACAAAATCAACGCCAGCCGGAAAAATGTTGAGCATATGGCCAGCTCAGATTCTGCGGTATATGGCATTAATACCGGTTTTGGCCCTCTGTGTGATACCCAGATCTCTCCTGCTGAGACCAATCTGTTACAAAAAAACCTGCTGATCACCCATGCGGTTGGCTTGGGTAACCCCATCAACAAGTCAATCTCTAAGCTGATGCTGATTACCAAAGTTCAGGCACTAAGCCAGGGGTTTTCGGGTATTCGTCTTGAAGTCGTTGAGAGAATGCTCAAATTTTTAGAGCTGGATCTGATTCCTGTCGTACCAGAGCAAGGTTCAGTGGGGGCTTCGGGGGATTTAGCGCCACTTTCACATCTGTTTTTACCGTTAATCGGTGAAGGTGAGTTCTGGCAGGGTTCAGAAACGGTACCGGCGATCTCTCTGTTAAATGCTCATAACTTAGCACCTATGGAACTTGAAGCTAAAGAAGGGTTGGCGCTGATTAACGGCACGCAATTTATCCTGTCTCATGCCATTACAGCGCTGGTCAAAATGCGCTACCTGCTGGATTTAGCGGACTTAGCAGGTGCTATGAGCATTGAAGGTATGCAGGGCAGTTCGTCACCTTTCAGAGCAGAATTGCACCAGACCCGGCCATTTCCGGGCTGCGTGGAAGTGGCCGCCAGAATGCGAGCCTTTTTTGACGGTTCGCAGAATATGGCATCGCATACCAACTGTGATCGTGTACAGGACCCTTACTCACTGCGTTGTATTCCTCAGGTGCATGGTGCATCCCGAAACGCCTATAAACATCTGAAAGAGTTAGCTGAGATTGAAATGAACTCAGTGACGGATAACCCCATTGTGATCAGTCAGGAAGAAGCCATTTCCGGCGGCAGCTTCCACGGTCAACCTTTGGCGATGGCATTGGATTATGCATCTATCGCGGCGGCTGAGCTGGGTAATATTGCCGATCGTCGTTGCTATTTGCTACTTGAGGGGATGCACGGCCTGCCAAGAATGTTAACCGAGTCCGGTGGTTTAAACTCCGGCCTGATGATTCCTCAATATGCCACCGCAGCTTTAGTAACAGAAAACAAATCACTGTGTTTCCCGCCATCAGCAGACAGTGTGCCGACATCAATGGGGCAGGAAGATCATGTCTCTATGGGCAGTATTTCGGGTCGTAAGCTCAATCAGATCCTTGGCAATCTAGATAAAATTCTGGCCATTGAGCTGATGTATGCCGCCCAGGCGATCGATTTCAGACGTCCGAATACCTGTTCAGAAACGATCGAGCAGAACCATCAGATTATCCGTAGCAAAGTCGCCAAGTTAGAAGAAGACAGACTGTTAAAACCTGACATTGACGCCATTATCGAGCTGGTTCAGACACAGGCGTTCTGTGTTGGTTCGCCAGAAAAACACGCTTAAACCGGGAAAACATAACGGAGACGCTTAGAATGAATGATATCAATCTTTTTCAACAAACGATTAAGCAAGGCATCCCTGCTAGTTTACCTGCTGCAAGGCCGTACCCGGAGAACGCTAACCGAGCACCGAAACGAAAAGATATTTTAAGGACGGATGAAAAACAGCTGGCAGTACGCAATGCGCTGCGTTACTTCCCGAAAGAGTGGCATGCAGAACTGGCCCCTGAGTTCGCCAAAGAGCTGAACGAATCGGGCCGGATCTATATGTACCGTTTTAAGCCTGAGCACTCATTGAGCGCGCGTTCTATTGAGGATTATCCGGCGAAGTGCCAGCAGGCTGCTGCGATCATGCTGATGATCGACAACAACTTAGATCCGGCGGTGGCTCAGCATCCGGAAGAACTGATCACCTATGGTGGCAATGGCGCAGTATTCCAGAACTGGGCACAGTATCTTCTGACGATGAAGTATCTGAGTGAGATGGAATCGGATCAGACACTGCATATGTATTCCGGCCACCCGATGGGCTTGTTCCCTTCTTCTGAAGAGGCACCAAGGGTTGTTGTGACTAACGGTATGATGATCCCGAACTACTCCAAACCGGATGATTGGGAAAAATTTAATGCTCTGGGTGTGACCCAATACGGCCAGATGACTGCCGGATCATTTATGTACATTGGTCCGCAGGGTATTGTTCACGGTACAACCATTACGGTGATGAATGCCTTCCGTAAGGTACTGAATAAAGGTGAAAGCCCGAAAGGTAAGATCTTCTTAACCGCAGGGCTGGGCGGTATGAGTGGTGCCCAGCCTAAAGCGGGCAACATTGCTGACTGTATTACGGTCTGTGCTGAAGTGAACCCTAAAGCGGCCATCAAACGCCATGAGCAGGGCTGGGTAGACGAACTGGTTGATAATATGCCGGATCTGGTTGCCCGTGTTCGCAAAGCACAGAAAAATGAAGAAGTTGTCTCCATTGCCTTTATCGGTAATGTGGTCGATGTCTGGGAAAGCTTTCTGGCTGAGGATATTTTCATTCATTTAGGTTCTGACCAGACCTCACTGCATAATCCCTGGTCCGGTGGTTACTACCCGACAGACATTAGCTACGAAGAGTCAAACCGTTTGATTCGTGAAGAGCCGGAAGTCTTTAAAGAAAAAGTACAGGCCACACTGAAGCGCCACGCCGATGCGATCAATAAGCATACGGCAAAGGGCACCTATTTCTTCGATTACGGTAATGCCTTCTTGCTTGAAGCGTCACGGGCGGGCGGTGATGTGATGGCTGAAAACGGTATCGACTTCAAATATCCCTCTTATGTTCAGGATATCCTGGGGCCGATGTGTTTTGACTATGGTTTTGGCCCCTTCCGCTGGGTTTGTACTTCAGGGAATCCGGATGACCTGGATAAAACGGATGAGATTGCAGCGAAGGTGCTGGAACGCATTATGCGGGACTCTCCGGAGGAGATTCAGCAGCAGATGCAGGACAACATCACCTGGATCAATGACGCGAAACAGAACAAACTCGTGGTCGGCTCACAGGCTCGTATCCTGTATGCCGATGCACAGGGCCGGGCAGAAATTGCGAAAGCCTTTAATGATGCCATTAACGCCGGTGAGATTGGGCCTGTGGTTTTAGGCCGTGATCATCACGATGTCAGTGGTACTGACTCCCCTTACCGTGAAACGTCAAATATCTATGATGGCAGCCGTTTTACAGCGGATATGGCGATTCATAACGTGATTGGTGACGGCTTCCGGGGTGCAACCTGGGTGTCGATTCACAATGGCGGCGGTGTCGGCTGGGGTGAAGTAATCAACGGTGGTTTTGGTATGCTGCTGGATGGTTCTGAAGCCTGTGAGCGTCGCCTTAAAAATATGCTGTTCTTCGATGTCAATAACGGCATTGCACGACGCAGCTGGGCCAGAAATACAGAAGCCAATTTTGCCATCAAGCGCGAAATGGAACGCACGCCGAAACTTAAAGTGACCCTGGCAAATCAGGTCGATGATGGCTTGCTGGAAGGTTTGGATTTTTAAACTTCTGATAGCTGGTATCAGAATGCCATCCATTTTTCGGATGGCATTCAAAACCCGTCTCACCTGCAATTTAAAGCCCCAAGCTTGGGGGCGAACCTCAATATCCCCACTTTAAAGCTATAAGAAAGTAGCGATAAGAAAGAGAGTGCCTCATGACAATATCGGATACCGTGATGAATCAGAACAATACTGGTGCTCATCACTGTGACCTCTTAATACACAACGTGTCTTTAGCGACAATGGATTACGAAACGTCAGGCCCGGTATCCCACTATGGCCAGCTAGAGGATGGTTTGTTGGCTGTCACCGCAGGGCGTATCAGCTGGGTTGGGGCAGCATCAGAAGCTCCAGAGTTTGAAGCTATTGAACGGATAGATGGACAGAAAGGCTGGCTAACACCGGGACTGATCGATTGCCATACTCATCTGGTATATGGCGGCAGTCGTGCCCGTGAATTTGAGTGGCGTTTACAGGGTGTGTCTTATGAAGAGATTGCCCGTAAAGGCGGCGGCATTGTCAGTACCGTGACCGCCACCAGAGCGGCTTCTGATGAAGAGTTATTTGCTTCAGGTTTAAAGCGCTTACAGCGTCTGATGGCTGAAGGGGTGACAACGGTTGAGATCAAATCAGGGTATGGCCTTGATACCGAAACTGAGCTGAGAATGCTGAAAGTGGCCGGTCGACTGGCAGAACATACCGGGCTGACGGTGAAGCGAACATTCCTAGGGGCTCATGCGATTCCAGCAGAGTACAAACATGACCCGGATGCCTATCTGGATATTGTGATCAATGAAATGCTACCCATAGTGGCAGAGCAGAAACTGGCAGATGCTGTGGATGTGTTCTGTGAAGGTATTGGTTTTTCACCAGAGCAGACCCGACGTTTGTTTGAAGCAGCGGTAAAACACGGCTTGCCAGTAAAAGGGCATGTTGAGCAACTTAGTGATCTCAAAGGGGCGGTACTGGCGGCAGAGTTTAATGCTCTGTCAGTGGATCACCTAGAGTATCTTGCTGAAGAAGATTTACCGATATTAAAGCAGGCCGGAACCGTTGCAGTGATGCTGCCGGGAGCCTTCTATTGTCTGAAAGAGACTCAACTGCCACCAATAAAAGCTTTGTTCGAACACAATATTCCGGTGGCAGTCTCAACCGACCTGAATCCGGGAACATCCCCTGTGGCATCTCTGCTACTCGCGATGAATCAGAGCTGTGTGTTATTTGGTATGACCCCGGAGCAAGCACTGGCGGGCACCACCTGTCATGGCGCAAAGGCGCTGGGGTTAGAAAATAGCAAAGGTGTGCTTAAAACGGGTTATGACGCCGATCTGGTGTTGTGGCCAGTGGAGCACCCCAGTGAACTCAGCTACGGCATTAATATGCACCGTCCGGCAAAAATCTGGCTGGCGGGGCAAGAAGCAAAATGAAACGGAGTGAATCAATGACCTATAACCCCGTAGATATGACGGTATGGGCTGGTCGGGTTGATAGTGAAGAGGCCGGTGCCAGCACGCGCTGGCATCAGGAAATTAGCCCATTACCCGCGGATGGTTTTGAGCCAGATGGTATTGCCATTCTGGGTTTTGCCTGTGATGAAGGTGTGCGCAGGAATAAAGGACGCCAGGGGGCCAAAGAAGGCCCAGCGGCAATTCGTCGGGCCTTGTCCAATGCCGCTTGGCACCTGCCGGTTAACGCTTGGGATGCGGGTGATGTCAGTTGTGATGATGCTTCAATGGAAGTCGCGCAAAATCAGTTGGCGGCTAAAATCACCTTTCTGCTGGATAATGGGCTTAAGCCTGTTGTACTGGGAGGTGGCCATGAGATCGCCTGGGGTAGTTACCAGGGATTGGCACAACATATTTACGCTGAAGAGAAGAGTGCCCGTATTGGTATTGTCAATCTGGATGCTCATCTGGATCTGCGTAATCCCGACATTCAGCCCAGTTCAGGCACGCCGTTTCGCCAGATTGCTCAATGGTGCAATGCCAATAACAAAGCGTTTAATTACTACTGCATTGGTGTTAACGAAACGGCTAATACTCAGGCGTTGTTTGAATTTGCCCGTGAGCGGGGTGTTAAATGGCGGCTGGACCGTGATTGTAAAGCCACCGACCTGGAAGCCATTCAGCAGGACATCAAGAACTATCTGACAGAGCTGGATTACCTCTATCTGACGATCTGCCTGGATGCCTTCAGTGTGGCCGTAGCCCCGGGTGTCAGCGCGCCGTCCATTATGGGGCTGGATGCGGTGACCGGATGTGAAATCATCCGCCTGATCCTGAAAGAAGCCGCTACAGCTAATGTCCCAGTTGTACTGACTGATATCGCTGAGTGCAACCCATTGCTGGATGAAGATCATCGCACCGCTAAACTGGCGGCTAGGCTCGTGGCGGAGGTTAGTCAGGAACTGACCCGGGCAACAGATTAGAAGCAGCTTTATAGCTGTTTCAGATTTATTTTTAGTGAGTGATGTCCTCCTGCCGTGCTTTTTTGTAGACTCTTTTAAAGCCTGTGTTTGAGCTATTGTTATATTTCTCTTACATTATTATTTTGAATGCTAGGTTTTCAGACTGATTTACATAAGCTGAACGTCCGTTATCGCGTGTGATGTGTCTCTTTCAGTGAGTATTAAGATCCGTTCAGCGAATGGGAATACTCAGGGAAGATATTAGGATGGCGGCTGATCCCGAAAGAGATCAGGTTTCAGCGAGCGCTAAGGAGAGATCCATGCAACAGCAAGCACAGGGTTGGTTATCCACCTGTTTCGAGCAAGCCCATAGGCGGAATTTTATTCCCCGCCTGATCCGTTTTGGACGTGTAAAGCTTTTAGGTACGACAGCAGCGATTATTCTTGTGGCCAACCCGGCTTCGGCATCTGTACAAAGTCATCAATTGGCGGAACAGCGGCAGCTGTTTGAGCAGCTTTATGATCAGGTCGGCAAAGGGCGATTATCCCAGGCTCGTAAGAATCTCGGTGCACTGGATGATTATCCGCTAAAGCCTTATCTGGAAGCACGGATGATCTCCCGGCAGCTGGAATCACTAAGCGCCCGTGAGGTGAACCGCTTTGTTGAGCAAAATATGCATCTGCCGGTAACTGAAACGTTACAGCAAAAGTGGTTGAATACACTGGCAGCGCGTAATGACTGGGCCGGGTACCGCCAGTCTTATCAGTTATTCCCGCCGAGGGGAAGTCACTACAAATGCCTGATGCTCAAGGCTGAGATGAAGCAAGGTTCCATTGCCAAGCATCTTGATAAGGTGACTGAGCTTTGGATTCGGGGCAGATCACAGCCTAAAAGCTGTGACCCTGTTTTTGCTTATTGGCAGAAGCATGGCGGATTGACATCATCAGTTGCTGAAACCCGTTTCTGGAATGCGGTTAAGGAGCGTAATTTTTCCCTTGCCCGCTATGCTGAGAGAAAAATCAGTCAATCTGCAGGCAGAAAAAACACGGCTCTTTTATGGCAGGTGCGCAGTCATCCGGAACGCTGGCTGACACGGAAGTCATTCTCTTCTTCTGATCAGGCTCATCCTATTATTGTGGATTACGCGATACGACGACTGGCTCAGAAAGATATGCGCCTGGCGGCACGCCGCTGGCTTTCTCTGAGGGATCATCTGAACTTCTCTGAAGAGCAGAGGGCAAAGCTGAACCATTATCTGGGGATTCGTTTGGCTTTGCGTTTCTATGATGATGCGCCTGAGTTAGTCGCTAAGATCGATCCTGACTTTCAGGATACAGAGATCACCGAATGGCGTATTCGTCTGGCATTGAGTCAACAGGACTGGCCGCAGGTTCGGCTGCTAATTGATAACTTATCGGAAGAGCCGCAGCAGTCCAGTCGCTGGCAGTACTGGCAAGCTGTGGCAGAGCAGAATATAACCGGTCAGCCCCAGAATGAACGTTTTTCCAGAATCGCCGTGGATCGCAGCTATTATGGCTTTCTGGCTTCGGAGCAGCTGGGCCAACCTTTCACTTTGAATTATGAACCGGCATCTTTTCCCGCCAGTTTGCAGCAAAATCTTCTGCTACTGCCTTCAGTCCGGCGCATGTATGAGCTTATTCAGCTGGAGCACTTTAGTTATGCTCGTCAGGAGTGGAACTTACTGTTTTCAACCTTAAATGCAGAGCAGAAGTATGCACTTTCCCATTTGGCGGGTAGTTGGGAGTGGCACTCGCAAGCCATAGCCGGTGCTGCCCAGGTACGTAAATGGAATGATCTGCAGCTGCGTTTCCCCCTGGAATACGCTGAGCTGTATCAGCAATCGACCCGTCAGCAGAATATCCCTCTGAACTGGGCTCTGTCTATTACCCGTCAAGAAAGCGCCTTTAATCCTCTGGCCCGCTCTGGTGTCGGTGCTATAGGGCTGATGCAACTGATGCCTAAAACGGCGAGGCAGACGGCTAAAAAAATCCGTCAGAACCTGCCAGCGATTAAAGAGCTTTATAACCCGGCAACCAATATTGCATTAGGAACAGCCTACTTAGCGCAAATGTTGGATCGCTTTGATGGTAGCCGGATTTATGCGACTGCAGCGTATAATGCAGGCCCGTACCGGGTTAAGGGATGGTTAAAGAAACGGGGGCACTTGCCGCTGGATATCTGGGTAGAGGTTATACCCTATAAAGAAACCCGAACCTATGTTCAGCGTGTACTGGAGTATGGTGTGGTGTATGACATGATGGCGAACCGGCCAACTCGCCTGCTGGATGATAATGAACGCCAGCTATTAGCACTGAACTTAGTAAATGATGAGGCTTCCGTGGTGGCTGACTAGTTGTTGCTTTAGCGAGGCGGTTTAGAGGTACGTTAGAAGAACCCCTGTGCTACCTCAGGTCATGCTAGGGAAGGTTCGCAAAAATAAATTTTGGAAGAAAGGATGGCCCTGTGATGTTTACAGGGCCATTTTTTTGGAAACTACTAATTTTTCAGGGTGTTACGGCACTTTCTAGAGCGTTATGACACTAGGGCAGTACATCTGATGCAGAGTTCGAATAACTGTACTCGCACGATCACCGTTAAGGGAATAGTAGATGGTTTGAGATTCACGACGGGTTTTGACCAGATCGTCGCGGCGGAGAACTGCCAGATGCTGTGAAAGTGCAGACTGACTCAGGTCTAATGATTCATTAAGCTCACTGACGGATAACTCTTTGCCATCCAGGTAGCACAAAATCATGAGACGGTTTTCGTTGGCCAGTGCTTTTAACAGTGCGGTAGCTTCCTTGGCATTATCACGCATTGCCACTAGATCAACGTTTTCTTGGACTGATTCCTCGAAAATTGCCATCGTTTATAACTCGCTAGAACTAATTTAGTTGTAATTAATATTAGTATATTTTACGGAGGTCAACAAAAAAACAGTTTCATTACCGTAATAAGAATGATTATAAAGGGAGTTACTTCAGCATGAAAGCAAACTGGTAATTATATATTCGATTGTCAACACTCTGTGGTTTCGTCTTTAGTATTAGGGATGGCTTATGATTGTTTTGTCGACAGTCAACAAATATCAGGCGCAATGCCTTTAGCCAGAGCGCTATGTTTTATAGGGAGTTCAGAGGGATGCACCTTTTGTCTTAGTTTCAAGAGGGACTTTATCCATTAAAGTTGTCGACGATTTAAAGGAGTTTTGTCGACAATTGCCAAATCCCTCAAGTGTCGATGACTAAACTCATACAACTCACCTATAACAACTAAAAAGAGGTCTTGCCACATGACCTATCAGGCACAATACGAAAAATCGATACAACAACCTGAACTGTTCTGGGCGGAAAAAGCCGCTGATATCCCTTGGTACACCAAGCCTAGCCAAATTCTTGGTAAAGATGAGTTCGGCACGGACCGCTGGTTCGTTGATGGTGAACTCAATACTTGCTATGCCGCCGTTGACTACCATGTTGAGAATGGTCGTGGTGATCAGATTGCAGTTTATTATGATTCACCTGTGACCGGTGTTAAAAAGTCGATCACCTATAAAGAGCTGCAGACAGAGATTGCAACGTTTGCGGGTGGCCTGGCAGCCAAAGGCGTTGGTAAGGGTGATCGGGTGATTGTTTACATGCCGATGGTTACGGAAGCATTGGTCGCAATGCTGGCTTGTGCTCGCTTGGGTGCTGTCCATTCTGTTGTATTTGGTGGCTTTGCACCTCACGAACTGGCCGTTCGCATTGATGACGCTAAGCCCAAAGCGATTATCTCAGCCTCATGCGGTATCGAGATCCAGAAAGTTATCCCTTATAAAGCGATGCTGGATAAGGCCATAGAACTGGCTGAGCATAAACCTGATTTCTGTGTCTTGCTGCAGCGTCCGCAGGAGAAAGCAGAGCTGATTGAGGGGCGAGATTACGACTGGCAGTCTCTGGTTGCCGGTGCTGAGCCCGTGGACTGTGTTTCGGTGAAGGCCACGGATCCTCTCTATATTCTGTACACATCCGGCACAACGGGTAAGCCAAAAGGGGTTGTTCGTGATAATGGTGGTCATGCTGTTGCGCTGAAATACAGTATGAAAGCGATTTACGATATGAACCCAGGTGAAGTCTTTATGGCTGCGTCCGATGTGGGCTGGGTTGTGGGTCACTCCTACATTGTTTACGCGCCGTTACTGGCAGGCTGCACCACGGTTGTTTATGAGGGTAAACCGGTTCGTACGCCTGATTGCGGTGCTTTCTGGCGGCTGATTGAAGAGTATAAAATTAAGGCATTTTTCACAGCCCCAACAGCTTTCCGTGCTGTTAAGAAAGAAGACCCGGATGGGTTGCTGCTGAAAAACTACGATATCTCATCGATGAAAAATCTTTTCCTGGCCGGAGAGCGTCTCGATCCGCCTACGTTCCACTGGTTGCAGGAGTTGGTTGGTGTGCCTGTGGTTGATCATTGGTGGCAGACAGAAACCGGTTGGGCTATCGCCTCTAATCAAATGGGTATTGAGCCCCGCCAGGCTAAAGCCGGATCGGCCACTGTGCCTACCCCAGGTTTCGATGTTCAGATTCTGGACAACAAAGGCAATCAGATGCCGGCAGGAGAGCAGGGTAGTGTCTGTATTAAACTGCCAATGCCGCCGGGTTGCTTAGCAACGGTTTATGGAGATCCTCAGCGCTTCCAGAGTTCATACCTGAGCACTTTTGATGGCTATTATCTGACCGGTGATGGCGGTTATATTGATGAAGACGGCTATGTCTTTATTATGGGGCGCACGGATGATGTAATTAATGTTGCAGGCCACCGCCTCTCCACAGGGGAGATGGAAGAAATTATTGCTTCCCATGATGGTGTCGCTGAATGTACTGTCATCGGCATCAATGATGAGCTTAAAGGCCAGTTACCAGTCGGCCTGGTGATCACTAAAGATGGTTATGAAGGTGATGATGCTACTCTGGAAGCAGAGCTGGCGGCTCTGGTGCGCAAGGAGATTGGTGCTATTGCCTGCTACAAGCAGACTATCGTTGTTGACCGCTTGCCTAAGACACGTTCCGGTAAAATTCTGCGGGGTATTTTGCGCTCGATTGCAGATGGTAAGAGCTATCAGGTGCCTTCAACGATAGATGATCCGGCAAGTCTGCCGGAGATTGAATCTGTTATGGCAGATCACAATATTGGCGTTGCCGGGAAAGCTGTCTGACTCTGCTAAGCCTGTGTTGATGTCTAATCAGAAAAGCCGATCTTAGTGATCGGCTTTTCTGTTTCTGGAGGCAGGGGAGTGCTGTGATACACTTGCTACAAATCCAAACAATTAGGGATAGTTAATATGAGTGAGTTTGATTTCGATCTTTTTGTGATCGGTGCCGGTTCTGGTGGTGTACGTGCAGCGCGAACCGCAGCCGCTTTGGGCAAGAAGGTAGCGGTAGCAGAAGGCCGTTTTCTGGGTGGCACCTGCGTCAACATCGGTTGTGTGCCTAAAAAGCTGTTTTCCTATGGTTCTCATTTTCATGAAGAGTTTGCTCAGGCTGCAGGTTTTGGCTGGAGTGTGAGTCATTCAGATTTTGACTGGCCAACATTGCGTGATAACAAAACAAAAGAGATTGAGCGCCTCAATGGTGTTTATCATAACCTGCTGGTAAATTCCGGTGTTCGCCTGATTGAAGGTTACGCCCGTTTTGAAAGTGCCCATGAGGTTAGTGTTAACGGTACAACGTATTCAGCAGAAAAGATCTTAATCGCCACTGGCAGCGAGCCGTTTATGCCTGAGTTCCCCGGCAATGAATATGCGGTTAGTTCTGATGCCGTTTTCTATCTGGACGAGTTCCCTAAACGGGCACTGGTACTGGGTGGTGGTTATATTGCTGTTGAGTTTGCAGGAATTTTCCACGGACTTGGTGCAGAAAGCCATCTGGTCTACCGGGGAGACCAGCCCCTGAAAGGTTTTGATGAAGAGGTTCGTCAGTTTGCATCGGAAGAGATGCAGAAGAAGGGGGTTCAGTTCCACCTAAATGCCAATATTGCGTCTGTTGAGAAGCGGGCATCTGGCTTATTGGTTACCCTGACCGACGGTGAGACGCTTGAGGTCGATCTTGTACTCTGCGCTACGGGTCGGGTGCCTAAAACAGAAGGCCTGAATCTGGATGCAGCCGGTATTAAACAAGGTAAAGGTGGCAAGGTTTTAGTGAATGATGAATTTCAGACTTCGGCACCTTCTGTCTTTGCATTAGGTGATGTTATCAACCGCATGCAGTTGACGCCTGTGGCTTTGGCGGAAGCGATGGTTTTTGTCAATAATCAGTTCCAGCCGGAACTCCCGGCAAAGCAGATGGATTACACCAATATCCCGACGGCGGTGTTCTGTCACCCGAATATTGCTACGGTAGGTATGTCGGAAGAGGAAGCACGAGAAGTGTTTGACACGATTGAGGTCTACAGCGCAGGTTTCCGCCCTATGAAACATACCTTGTCCGGCTCAGATGAACGCCATCTGATGAAGCTGGTCGTGGATGCAGATTCCCGCAAAGTCGTTGGGGCCCATATGGTAGGTACAGATGCCGGTGAGGTGATGCAGGGTATTGCAGTGGCGATCAAAGCCGGTGCAACTAAAGAGATATTTGACAGTACCGTAGGGATTCACCCAACAGGTGCTGAAGAGTTTGTAACCATGCGGAGCGTTAGTCGAAACTAGTCCCGGCATTGTCTCGGGCCACCCTGACGAAAAAGGCTCCCACTGCTATGTATTATAAAGCAGAGGGAGCCTTTTCAGATTAGCACCTGTGTAGGGTTAACCCGTATGCTGGATTCAGCGATCAGATCGCGAACAGCGAGTTGAGCTTTGTTGCCAACATCATATTACCCTGAGCCTTAATTTTGCCGGTCATGAAAGCGGTCATACCGTTTACACTGCCACTGAGAACACCCTTCAGTGTCTCTTGGTCCATGATCAGGGTTACTGATGGGTCATCGTGTTCGCCGGTGCCAACATTGCACTCACCATCTTTTATTTCGATGAAATACTCACCACCATCTTTAATATCAAACTGAAATACTTCATCCATACCCTGAGCAGCTTCAGGTTTAAAGCCTTGTTTCAGATTCTCGATCACTTTGCCAACATCAGTCATAGCGCTTACCTTATATGATTTCTTATCGTTTTGGTCGGCCTGCGACCATCTGTAAGAAGAGCATATTTCAAACGTGTGTTTGAATCAACCCTGTTAACTGGAATATTGGCAGGAAAGAATACACAGTCAGAAACGCATCCTGTATGCTTGCCGGCGTATTAAAAGAGATGGGGTAATCCGTGTACGAATTTTTTTCCGAGTATGGTTTGTTCTTCGCTAAGACAGTGACATTAGCGATTATTTTTATCGGTTCTATTCTCCTTGTGGTTGTTGCCGCTGCTCAGGGTAAGCGGAAGCCGGGGGAGGGTGAATTTGAGATTGAGCACCTGAACGAGAAGCTTTCTGAAACAACAAAAGCTGTTAAAGAAGCTGTTTATGATAAACACGCTTTTGAACACGAGCTGAAAGCTGAAAAAAAGGCGGAGAAAGCAAGAAAGAAAGCGGCTAAGACCAAGAAAGATGAGCCGGAATCTGAAGATGCCCGCAAGCGGGTTTTTGTTCTGGATTTTGACGGTGATATCCGGGCTTCTGACGTGGACTCATTACGGGAAACGATCAGTGCCGTACTGACCATTGCCAGACCTGATGTTGATGAGGTTGTTGTCAAGCTGGAAAGCGGCGGTGGTATGGTTCACAGCTATGGGTTTGCAGCTTCACAGCTAAAGCGCATTACCAATAAGAATATTGATCTGACGGTTTGTGTTGATGCCGTAGCGGCCAGCGGTGGCTATATGATGGCCTGCACAGCGAAAAAGATTCTGGCGGCACCGTTTTCCATTATCGGATCTATTGGGGTTGTTGCGCAAATTCCTAATTTTAATAAATTGCTGAAAAAGCATGATATTGATTATGAAGTACTGACGGCCGGTGAATATAAGCGCACCATGACGGTATTTGGTGAAAATACTGAAGAAGGTCGGCAGAAGTTTGTTCAGGACCTTGAAGAGACTCACGTATTGTTCAAGGACTTTATCCATGATCAGCGCCCTGGCCTGGATCTTAGTAAAGTTGCGAATGGTGATGTTTGGTATGGTAAGCAGGCTCTGGAATTGGGGCTGATTGATGGTCTGAAAACCAGCGATGAGTATCTGCTGGAAAGTTGTGACGATGCCGATGTTTATGAGGTAAGTTACGAAATTAAAACCGGACTGGTAGATCGTTTGGGTGAGATGGTCTCTCTTAGTCTGAGTAAAACCGCAGATCGTTTTCTGACCCGTGCGCGTAAGACAGAGATCGAACGTTAATCCAAACCAGAGTTAGTGGGCTATCATCGCAGCGGCGGTAAAGCATAGCTTACCGCCGTTTTTTGTTTTATAAGTCTGTCTATTCGTTCCATTCTGCCGGGTCTTTGGTTTGTTCAAAGCCTGCTTCAGACCAGGCAGCAAAGCCTCCAAGCATATTAGTCACCCGAGTAAAACCCATATCCTGCAGGGTTTTGGTTGCTAGTGCACCCCGGCCTCCTGCCTGACAATAAACAAGGATCTCCTGATCTTTATCCTGTAGTTTAGGATGGGCATCAACCCTGAACTCCAGAACCCCACGGGGTACATCGACAGCTGAGGGCAGGTGAGCTTGCATAAACTCCTGTGGTTCGCGCACATCCAAGGCTAGCGCACCCTGCTGCAGTTTTTCAGAAGCCTCCTGAATGGAGCATTCGTTAATCTCCGCTTTGGCAGCTGTTACAAAATCCTGTGTGGTTAATGCCATGATGACCTCTTGTATTTACGGGTGACAAAACGTTGCGTCTCAGGCTTTAGCAAAAGCTGAGGTTAAAATTGCCTGCTTAGTATGCCTTTTGTTGTTAAGTTTTGTCTAATTTAATGGATTGCTAACGTTTTATATCCTCCAGGAAGGTCTGCCAGAGACCCTGGAATCCGGTATTAAGATCCGTACACTGCAAGTAGCGGCGGAAATGCTGTTCGATTTCTGGGAAGCTCATGTCAAGGTTTTCAATGCCTTCCAGGGAGTTTAGCGGTGACATTCTGAGCTGCTGCTGTAGCTGAAGCTGAAGCTGCTGATTAAGAGGGCTATCCGGTTCTGCTGCTGTTTTTTTTGCGGTCGTGGCCACACCCTGTGGCATTTCGGTGTTTTCGAAAGCACGGTTTTCTTCGATGCCTGAGACGGCGGATTCCTGTGAGGCTGAGGTGGCGGGTTCCTGCAGCTGTTGTCGCTTTTGCTCAATTCGACTGCGAAGACCGCCTTCAACACCAGATTTTGTGACATCTGACATCAGCTGTTGCGCTTCGTCCGGTGCTGTCTGATAGAGCTTTGATAAGCTATTTAAGGTATTGATATCCTTGACCGCATGCTGGTCAGCAAACACCTGAACGACATCCGGTGTTTTTAAGAGCGAAAGGCGTTTGGATAACCAGCTAGGAGAGCGCCCTAAAGCCTGGGCGACCGCCTTTTTATTTCCGGAAACATCAACCAGTCGTTGTAAGGCCCGTGCTTCCTCCAGAGGTGCAATATCTTCGCGTTGGTTGTTCTCTATAATCTGTAAAGCCAATACGGTACTGTCCGATTCCGGCCGGATGATTGCGGGAATGGACTCTTTACCGGCGTAGTCATGGGCCCGCCATCGACGCTCACCCATAATGATTCGGTGGTTGCCGTTAGCATCTTCTGGCTGAACGACAATCGGTTGCAGCAGCCCATTTTCTTCAATGCTTTGCGCAAGATCCAGCAGAGACTCGTCATCGAAGCTTTTACGGGGTTGGTCGGGGTCTGGTATAACTTTATCAACGGGAAGGTGAGTCAGGGGTTGTTGTTTTAACTGGTCCTGTAATGAAGTTCCCCACTCCTGTGATGGTTGCTCTTCACTGGAATTCCGTTTCGAACCTTTTTCATCCAACAGATTAAAAAGCATCTTGACCCTCTGGCTTTTGATTGTTTGCTGTATAGGGCATTTTTTAACGAAAGCCTTTAGATGTAAAGCGCTTACTTTAACTACACCAAAAACCTTCACTGGGTTAGAATGCGCGGGTTTTGTCATCTGTTTTCGAGGTTCTTAATGTCCACAGAAAATCCTAAAGTTGGTTTTGTCAGTCTGGGTTGCCCAAAAGCACTGGTTGACTCTGAGCGTATCCTGACACAGCTGCGTACTGAAGGTTATGAAATCTCTCCATCCTATGAGGGTGCAGGCCTTGTAGTGGTGAATACCTGTGGTTTTATTGATGCTGCGAAAGCTGAATCATTGGCTGCTATCGGTGAAGCGCTGGAAGAAAATGGCAAGGTAATCGTTACCGGTTGTATGGGCGCAGATGGTGACCAGATTCTGGATGCCTATCCTCAGGTATTGAGTGTTTCCGGGCCTCAGCAATATGAGCAGGTTGTTGGTGCTGTTCATGAATACCTGCCACCAAAGAAAGACCACGACCCTTTTGTTGATCTGGTTCCGCCTCAGGGTGTAAAGCTGACACCTCGTCATTATTCTTATCTGAAGATCTCTGAAGGCTGCAATCATCGCTGTACGTTTTGCATTATTCCGGCGTTACGGGGTGATCTGGATAGTCGCCCTGTAGGTTCGGTGATGGATGAGGCGCAGCGCCTGGTTGATGCAGGTGTTAAGGAGTTACTGGTTGTTTCTCAGGATACCAGTGCCTACGGCGTTGATCAGAAGTATAAGCTGGGTTTCTGGCAAGGACGCCCGATGAAGACTCGTCTGAAAGAGCTGTGTGAGGCACTCGGTTCTCTCGGGGTTTGGGTGCGCCTGCATTATGTTTATCCTTATCCGAGTGTGGATGCGGTGATCCCTCTGATGGCGGAAGGTGCCATTGTGCCGTATCTGGATATTCCGCTACAGCATGCTCATCCTGAAGTACTTAAGATGATGAAACGGCCTGCGGCATCAGAGAAAACTATGGAGCGCATCAGGAAGTGGCGGGAAATCTGCCCTGAAATAGTCATTCGCAGTACCTTTATTGTTGGCTTTCCTGGTGAGACGGAAGAACACTTTGAGTATTTGTTGGATTTCCTGCGTGAGGCCCGCCTTGATCGCGTAGGCTGCTTTACCTATTCTCCGGTTGATGGTGCACCGGCCAATGAGCTGGCTGACCCTGTTCCAGAAGAGGTTAAAGAAGACCGTCTGGCGCGTTTTATGGAAGTTCAGGCAGAGATTAGTGCTGAAAAGCTACAGGAAAAGATCGGGCAGGAGATGGATATTCTTATCGACCATGCTGGCCCTGATGGTGCAATTGGCCGGACTAAGGGTGATGCACCGGAAATTGATGGTGAAGTGCATCTTCTGGATGTTCGTGGTCTGGAGCCGGGGCAAGTGGTACGGGGTCGTATCATTGAAGCGGATGATCATGACCTGTGGGCTGAACTGGTCTGAATCTGATGTCCGGTCTTCCGGTATAAAAAAGGCTTCATCCTTTGCAGGGATGAAGCCTTTTTTTATCTGTTTATTCTCGAATGGAGCTAGGCTGTAGGACGTTCAACCGCAGCTTGCCACAAAGCAAAAACCAGAGCCAGTGCAGGAGCCATTGCTACAGCGGGCAGGATGACATCAGGAGCAATAGAAGCTACCGCCGCGATGATAGCGACACCTGCGGTCATTGCCAGATTAACGAACAGATTTGAAAAGCCACCCATGGTTTGATCCTCAAAATGTAAGTGTTACTTAATTGCACAATGGTAACACTTTTTTCGTTGTTCTCAATATGAATGCTCACCGGAAAGTCGGTTTTTAGAGTGTCAGGAGTTTACAGGTGTCACTTTATTTTTACGCTGTATATGGTACAAATCGTAGCAAAATGCAATAACGGCAAGCCAGATCAGAGAGAAAGCGATGAGCTGCATCCCCGAGAAAGGCTCTTTGAAGATGTAAATTGCTGTAATAAATTGCATGGTTGGGTTGATATACATAATAAAGCCGATCACAGTCAGAGGAAGTTGTCTGGCTGCTGCGGAGAAAAGCAATAAAGGAACTGCGGTAACAATACCTGAGAGCATCAGATAGGTTCCGGATAAGTCGATAGTGGAGCCTGTGTTCACAGGGGACGGGTTAAGCCCGGCACTGCCAATAGCGACCAAAAAGAGTAAGGCTGGAATGACCAGCCAGCCGGTTTCCAGAAATAAACCGTTAAGGGTTTCAAAGGGAGCTTGTTTACGCACCAGTCCATAGAGACCAAAACTGGATGCCAGCATCAATGATATCCAAGGTAGACTGCCGACACGATAAATTTCAAAGGCAACGGCGAAGCAGGCAAGGATAATAGAGAGGCTCTGCAAAGGTCGAATCTGCTCTTTCAGAATAAAGCGGGCAAGAAATACACTGACCAGAGGTGTAAGGAAGTATCCCAAGCTTGATTGAATCACTTGGCCGATACTGACAGCGTAAACGAAAATCAGCCAGTTTGTTGATATCAATATGGCAGCCAGACCGGACCAAACCATTGCTTTTACTGACAGTGCAGACTTGAGTGCCTTCATTTTTCCGAGGCCGATGACAAGCAAAAGACAAAGCAGAAAAGACCATATTATGCGTGCGGAAATTACTTCAAAAGGAGGGATATGGGAAACAAGGGAGAAAAAAAGTGGAAAACAACCCCATATAAGGTACGCAAGCACTCCAGTACCAAGCATTTTTAAATTCATAATGAGCTCCTTGAGTGTATTGGTAGGTCTTATGGTTTTCTGAGTGTATCTCTTGGATACGCAAGGTTTTTTCAGCGGCAAAATTATGGCGTCTGGGGAGTGGATATCGTCAGCGCACAGGAAGTCCATTTTTATGAGTGAGGGGCAAAAAAGACTGATAAATGAATTAGTTAATCAGCTTGTCTGGCTAAGTGATTTTCATGAAAAAGTGTATTATAAGAGATTATCGGGTTACCTGAACAGGTGAGCGATGCGGAATAATTATTCAGATATTATGGTCTTCTAATGGGGTTTTTGTGCAATTGATACCAAATTATTTTGATTTGTCTGTACAGGATATGATCGCTTTCGTCTGGTTTATTTTTTGGTGGACGCTATATTACTTTTTCTCCAAAAAAGCGATGAATAAAGAGGTGTGTCTGGCAAAAGTGATGCACGCTTATCGAGTTGACTGGATGACCAAGCTGCTTGACCGTGAGGTGAGAATTGCAGATACGACGATTATGACCCATCTGGAGCGAAACGGCTCTTTCTTCGCGTCCAGTTGTCTCTTGATTCTTGCGGCGCTGTTTACAATGCTGGGGGCTACAGATAAAGCGATGGGGGTATTGTCTGAGCTACCTTTTGCGGCTTCTGATTCAAGAATTGAGTGGGAACTGAAGGTTTTACTTTTGATTGTTATTTTTGTCTATGCGTTTTTCACATTTACATGGTCTATGCGGCAGTATAATTTCTGCGCAATTCTGATTGGGTCTGCACCTCACCCGAATGATCAGGATGTGACCCCTCAAGGGCGTAAGGCTTATGCCCGTCATGCTGCGGATCTGATTGATTTGGCCGCAAACCAGTTTAACTATGGTTTGAGGTCATATTATTTTGCACTATCCGTGCTCTGCTGGTTCTGGCATCCCTATATTTTTATGTTGGCGACAATTTTGGTTGTTCTTGTGCTCTACCGGCGTGAGTTTCATTCTAAGTCGCTAAAGGCTTTATTAGCGGCCCGGGACGCCAGCATCGAATTTAAAGGGATCTTCCGCTAGACACTAATGACAGGTGTTTTGTGACCTGTGTAGCAAAAATTACAAATCGTGATTTGCCTGTTACTGGTTCCCGGCTTAGCGAATACATCGAATTTTAACTTTAATTGTAGTTTATTTAACTAGTTATGACTGGTTTTCTGACAGAAAAATGTAATAAGTCTGCTTTATAGTCTGGTGTTGCTGGTAATGTATTGTCCCTATATTGATATGGGTCATTCAAAAAAATCCACTTGAGCGCATTATTAGCCAGGCCCTTAGTGGGCTTGGCCGTAGCAACAGCGTTAAATTTAACAACAACTATAAAGAGGCAGGGACATGCTCGCTAAATCACTTTCCGGTTCGACTGAGGTATTCCTTAATACGGATGATCTTATTATCTCTAAAACAGACCTTAAGGGTCGAATTACCTACGCTAACCGAACATTCATGCGGATTGCAGGCTTTGATGAAGAAGATCTGTTGCACCAGCCTCACAATATGATTCGGCACCCGGATATGCCCAAGGGTATTTTTAAATTCCTCTGGCAGGAGTTACGACAAGGGCACGAGTTCTTTGGTTTTGTGAAAAACTATACTGCTGATCACGGTTTTTACTGGGTGTTTGCTAATATTACACCGGACTTTGATTCTGCGGGCCATGTTCAGGGGTATTTCTCTGTCAGGAGACGTCCGAGTTTAGATGCGATTAAAACCATTGAGTCCATTTACCAGAAAATGATTGGGATTGAGCGTCGCTGCAGCAAAGCGAATGCTTGCACCCACTCCTTAGCCTTCCTTGATCAGATTTTAGAGAGTAAACAGGTTTCCTATGAGCGTTTTGTTATGCAGTTACAGGCTCTATAACAACATAGGAGTAAATTAATATGGCGCATCTGGTTTTTATTCTCTGTTCATTGATCCCTTGTCTGTTGTTAGTAATATCGCTTATTTGGGGTGATTTTACTGTTGAATTAGGTGCCCTGGTTGCCTTCTTTTACGCCACGCTCACTTGGTACCTGAGGCGAAATAAGCGTCATCGTAAAACATTGGAGTCACTTTCTCAGGTTCTGAATTATGCTGCTTCAGGAGAGCTGCATCATCGGGCAACTCATACCCAGGGTTACGGTGTTGCCACTGAATTGGCTTGGGCCGTTAATGAGCTGTTAGATGTTGTCGAAACATATTTCAAGGAAGTTAAACTCTGCTTTGTACGGGTTAACAGGCAGGACTTTTCCCGGGAGGCAAAGTCCACTGGATTACCCGGTGATTTTTCTGAATCACTTAAGTCAATTAACCAGGCTATTCTTGCGATCAAAGAGAATCTGGACTTTACCCAGCAAAACGCACTGACCTCGCAGATTCATGATATTAATCTGCAGTCTTTGCGTAAGGATTTGCTGCAGAGTGAGTCCGATATTCGTTCTGTTCAGGGTGATATAACAGATGTTGATTGTATCGCTAAAGAGAACAGTAAGGTTGCTAAAAGCAGTAGTGGTGCTATCAGAAAAATGAGTGAGAACCTGCACCAGTCAACAGAGCAGATTAAGCAGCTTCAGAAACAGGCGGAGTCACTCATCGATGTAAGTGATGAGGTAGCACGAGCTCTTAACCTTATTAGTGATATCGCAGATCAGACGAACCTGCTGGCTCTGAATGCATCTGTGGAAGCAGCCAGGGCCGGGCAGTCTGGTAGAGGGTTTGCTGTTGTTGCTGATGAGGTTAAGAATTTATCTAATCGAACAAAAGACACAGCGACGGAAGTCTATTCTGCCCTGAGAGCGCTTAACGAGCAGGTTGCGGCCATTAGTGATGCCACACTAAGCAGCAATGCTTTGAGTCTGGAAGTGACTGACCAGCTTGATGATTTCCTGCAGCTGTTCCATGCCTTAGAAACCAGCTCTGCCCAAACATCCGAAAAAGTAATTTTTGTTGCTGGACACGCTGAATCAGCAGTTGAACGCATCGCTCAGGTTATTCTTAAGCAAAATATTTATGCTTGCCTCGAGGAAATTATTACTTCTGGTGATGGCAGCGAGCAACCTGTTGACGTGAGGTTGGCGGATATCCAGGGTCAAGCAGCAAAACCTGATGATCCCTGTTTTGAACTCGTCAGGTTGGTCGATATGTATAGGAGAGGAGAGTGCACTGGAGATCAGCTGATATTAAGTCTGAAGGCTACGGAGCAAAACTCAGTATGCTAATGGATATGGCTATGACTTAAAAATCAAAGCCCTGTCCCTTCCGTTTTTCTTTGCCTGATACATTGCTTTATCTGCAGCGCCCATTAAGTGTTCAGCAGAAGAAAACTCATACTGGCCTGGTATGTAGGTTGCAATACCGACAGAAGCCGAGATTGGCACTTTAATGCCCTGGTCAATCTGAACAGGGTTTTTCTGCAGAATTTCCCTGATTTTTTTCGCAATAATCATGGCTTGGTCTGAAGTTATGGATGGCATGAGAATAACGAATTCTTCACCACCGTAGCGTCCCACGTAGCAGTCTTTTCCTGAAGCTGTTACTAATGTTTTAGCAAATTGTTTCAGTGCTATATCACCAGCCTGGTGCCCATATCTGTCGTTAACCCGTTTGAAGTGATCAATATCAAGGAACATCACTGACAGTGGACAGCTATTGTCAGATGAGTATCTGAAGGCACGATCTGAAACAACCCTCATATAAGCACGGTTAAAGACATTGGTGAGAATATCTTTCTTGAGCTGTTCTTGAAGTTGTTCTTGGCTGGCTTTGGCTTCGGAGGCATCTTTCCGGGCCTGGTCAAGCTCATCCATGAGCTTCATATTGCGGGCAACCAGTAATTGTTTAGCATCTTCAATAAGGCGGCTGATTGAGAAGGGCGTTTTAACATTGGTTGCAAAAATTTCATTGAGCACGGGAAGCTGGTTTGATACTTCGTCTACGATGGCACTGATTTCTTTGGTAGAAAAGAGTCCGCATTTATCGTTCTTCTTAATCAGGTAGCTCATGACAAGTGAAGGCTCTTTCTGAACCCAAAGCTCAGCGAAGTTACCGGAGAAAATAACGATTTGCTCATCAATGTGCGTGTCTCTGTTGATGGTGTTGTGGCTATTTTTCACTAAATCAACATAAAAATCGGACATACCCCAGTTAGCCAGTAGCCAGCCTCCCAGCTCTGCGTGATCGGTAGAAAACTCTTTTTGCTCAAACTTAACCAGCTCTGAGTGTTCCTTTGCACTACGAAAAAGAACGCCATAGCGCTCTGCTTCAATCTCATTGAAAGCCAGCATACCAATATCCTGGATCAGCCCTGCAAGGAAGAAGCGCTCCGGCTTTACCTGCCCCATTTTAGAAGCCAGGACACGCCCCAGAATCCCGGAAACCAGTGCCCGGCGCCAAAAAAGCTGATGATCCATGGTATTGATCTGTTTGTCGTGCATTGCTTGAGCAAAGGAGAAGCTAAGTGCCAGTGTCATTGTCATATCGAGACCGATACGTGTGATAGCATCTTGGACGGAGTTAATTGTCATGGCACCCATATTGGCTGCAGAATTTGAGAGGGCAACTACCTTGGCGACCAAGGCTGGGTCTTTTTCAAGAATACTGGCTATTAATGCAGAATCACTGTCATTGCACTTAGCATGTTCAATAACCTGATATGCAACAGCGGGCAAAGAGGGAAGTGACTGACAGTTCTCTAATTTTTCTAGTATAACCGGATCCATCAGGCGCCCCCCTCCAAGCTTAAACTAATTCACTCTATAGACTAGTAGGAAAAGTCATGAGGGTAAATCAGAATATAAAACAACAAACTACCCTTTCCCTTTTGAATCATTATGTTAGTTAATCTGTCGGCCTGAATAGGTTTGGCCTGACGCAGATCAGAGACCTTTGAGAGCTTCTATGTGTTTGTGGGTTGCTGAACCCAAAGCGCTAAGGCTATAACCGCCCTCAAGAACTGAAACAATTCTTCCGTCTGAGTATGTTCTTGCGACATCCATAATCATTTTTGTCACCCAGAAAAAATCATCATCCACAAGGTTGATTTCACCGATAGGATCATCCTTATGGGCATCAAAGCCTGCTGAGATAAAAATCATTTCTGGACGGTGTATCTGCAGTGCAGGCAACCAACTTGCTTCAACTAACTTACGGAATTCCGGGCCATTGCAGCCAGCATTAAGGGGCGTGTTAATAATGTTATCCCACTCAGAATCCACAAATCGCCATGGAAAAAACGGGTGCTGGAAGCTTGAACAAACAAGGACATCAGGATCATTTTTGTAGATGTCCACTGTGCCATTCCCATGGTGGACATCAAAATCGATAACAGCAATTCGCTTGATGCCAAAATTCTGGCGGGCGTGTTCCACACCGATGGCGACATTGTTAAGAAAACAAAAACCCATACTTTCAACCCGTTCAGCATGATGACCGGGTGGGCGGACAGCACAAAAAACATTGTCGGCCTGATTTTTAAGTACCTGCTCTGTACCGCGGACAACAGCACCTGCAGCCATGGTGGCAGCATGCATTGTCTGATGATTCATGAGAGTGTCATCATCAATCTGAACCAAAGGTGCATTTTCTTCAGGTTGACTCAACTCAAGGGATAGCACATGAGCTTTAGGATGCACACGTATAATCTGTTCTTCTGTTGCAGGTCGGGCATTATAATGCTGCAATTCTTGGGCAAGTGCGCTACGTTCGAGTTGCTGATTGATCGATGAAATACGATGCGGACTTTCCGGATGCCATGGCCCCATATCGTGAAGCATGCATTCTGAGTGACTGATGTATGATGTGATCATTTAAACTCTCCCTAATTTTGCCAGTTTAATAAAGCTCGCGTATGGGAGATACTGGCATATAGTCGATAGTGCAACGCAGCATCCAGTACAAGAGCGGAGTGATTTTTGTGGGTACTCGTTTTTTAAAATACTTTTTTGAGCCAAAATCCATAGCTGTATTCGGAGCATCTGAAAAAGAGTTCAGTATGGGAGGTCAGGTTATCCGGAATCTTCAGGATGGACAGTTTCCGGGTAAAATTTTTGCTGTTAATACCAAGGGGTATGACCAGGTTTTTGGAGAGACGTGTTACCCCTGTGCTGAAGCACTGGAGGAGATTCCTGAATTAGCTGTTATCTGCTCCCCACCGAATGTTGTCCCCGATCTGGTTGGAAGGTTGGGGCACCTTGGGGTTAAAGCCGCTCTGGTCCTGACCGGAGGGCTTTCCAGAACAAACAGTGCCCAAGGTCTTGTCGATCCCAGTCACCTGTCACTAAAGGATGACATGTTAGCCGCTGCCCGGGAGTCCAGAATCAGAATTATGGGCCCTGAGTGCTTGGGTGTTCTGGTTCCTGGCAGAAAGCTGAACGCGAGCTATTCATCCGGTAATGTTAAACCCGGAAAAGTTGCATATATTGGTCAGTCCGGGATGCTGGGTAATGCCATGATTGACTGGGCTAATGGCAGAGGCATCGGTTTTTCCCATGTGGTAACGCTGGGGGATAGTGCTGATGTGATGATTGCTGATGTTATCGACTATATCAATCGTTATAGCCATGCTCAGGCCATTCTGCTGCATCTGGAATATATCAGTGATTCCCGCCATCTTATGACGGCAATTCGTGAAGCATCCCGTAACAAGCTGGTGCTGGCAATCAAAAGCGGACGTATTGTGTCTTCGTACGGCGGCCCTGTTCTGAATACACCGGGTTTGGTGAATCGTGATCAGATATATACTGCGGCCCTTAACCGAGCCGGTGTGGTTCGCGTCAATGATGTGGAAGAACTTTTTGATGCCCTGGAGTCTCTTTCCCGGATTAAGCCTGTTCTGGGGGATCGGCTGGCAATTGTCAGTAATGGCATTGGCCCAAGTATTTTGGCGGCTGATAAATTGCTGCTATCGGGTGGCAAGCTCGTTAAGCTTACAGAAGAAACCCGCTCTAAATTAGATGAATGTCTCCCGTCAGGTTGGTCTGATGCCAATCCGATTGATATCGGCGGTGATGCGATGCCTGAGCGCTTTGTTAAGGCGCTGGAGGTGTTGTCAAATGCCCCTGAGGTTGATGCAGTATTGGCGATTCATGCCCCAACACGGCTTGCCCCGAGTGCTGAAACTGCAAATGCTGTAATCAATAGTCGTGGGAAATTCCGAAAGAGTGTTTTAACCTGCTGGATGGGCATGGAGGAAGCAAGGCCTGCACGGAAAGAGTTTAATCTGGCTGGTGTGCCGACCTATAGCTCGCCTGAACATGCGGTTCAGGCCTTTATGCATATGGTTAACTACCGTCGCAGTCAGGCTTTGTTGCAGGAGGCTCCTCCGAGTATTCCCCATGAAACACCTTACGAAGTGCGCAGAAGCGCCCGGAAGCTGATTTCCAGAGCTCGCAAAGAAGGGCGGATGGCTCTGACGCATCAGGAAAGTACTCAGGTTTTAGCGGCTTATAATATCCCGGTGACGCAAAGCTGGTATGCCAAGGATGAAAATGCAGCTGCGATCATCGCCAGCCAGCAGAATCAGCCACTGGCAGTGAAAATTATCCACGAAACCAATTGCAAACCTTTCGTCTACCGGAAGCACCCGCATAAGGTATCTGCAGGACTGATGCAGGATATACAAACGCCGGATGCGATGCGCAAGGCTGTTATCGGCCTCAGAGATAAGGTTAATGAAAAATTTCCGGATAGCACGATCTACGAGTACTGCATTCAACCGATGCATCGTGGTAAACATTCGATGTTGTTGAATATGGGTATTACGCGGGACCCTGTCTTTGGCCCCGTCATCCTGTTTGGCATTGGGGGTTACAAAGAAAACGTGCTGGCAGACCGTCATGTGGCTTTACCGCCATTGAATATGACGCTGGCGAATGAACTGATCAAACGTTCCCATGCTTACCGGCTCATTAAAGAACACAGTGATAACCCTGCAGAGGATATTGAGTCTATTTCTGAAGTCCTGGTGAAGCTCAGTCAACTGGCGGCAGATATCCCGGAGCTTCAGGGGCTGGAGATTAACCCCTTGATTATCAATCGTGATGAAATGCTGGTGGTCGATGTAAAAATTGATCTTGGAGAGCCCAGCTACCATGCCATCATGCCTTATCCCGAAGAGCTACGTGAAACGGTGACACTTAAAACCGGAAGGGTTGTTGAGGTCAGACCGATCAGGGGAGAGGATGCAGCCGCATTGTCTCAGTTCCATAGTCAGTTAAGCGAGCAGAGTATCCGGTTCCGTTATTTCCACAATAAAGCAGAACTCAGTAAGCGGGATCTGGCTAATCTGACAATTATTAATTACGACCGGCAGATGGCTTTTATTGCGGAAGAAATCAAAGAGAATGATGAGCGTGAGATTCTTGGTGTTGTTAGGGTCTGGACCGATCCCGACAATATTCGCACTGAATTCTCAGTCCTGATTCGGGATGATCTTCAGGGGGAAGGCCTGGGAGCTTTGCTGATGCATAAAATGATTAAGTACTCCCGAAGTGTCGGTACATTGGAAATGATCGGAAAAATCCTGGTTGAAAATCACCCGATGCGTGGCCTGATGAAATACCTTGGCTTCCAGTGCCAGTATAATGTCGATGAGCAGGTGATTGATGCTGTTATGCCGTTGAATGAGCCTCAGAGTGAGTGGCAGCGCCACCGACTGGAAAACAACAGCGGAATATAACTATCGCGCTTTTGGGCTGCTTTTTGGGCAGCTATTGCGTAACCAAAAAGAGGTAGCGACTGGATTGCTACCTCTTTTTGCGTTTATCTTTCGTTATCTAGATCTAGGGTGATAACCGCTCTATATTCCATTTGCCGCCGCCAATAACATAGCGGAAGCGGTCGTGAAGCCTGCTGGGTTGCCCTTGCCAAAACTCAAAAAGGTCGGGAACGATACGATAGCCTCCCCAATGAGGTGGGCGTGGGATAGGTTCATCACCGGCGAACTGTTCACTGAATTGGTCGCACCGCTGTGATAGCCAGTCCCGGTCTGGAATCACCGCGCTTTGCTTGGATACCCAGGCACCGATCTGGCTTTCCCTTGGACGACTATGAAAATAATCTTCAGATTGCTTTGGAGAAACGCGCTCAACCACGCCGTCAATACGAACCTGCCGTTGCTTTTCACCCCACCAGAAAACAACTGATGCAAACGGGTTGCCAGCAAGATGCATTCCTTTTTCACTTTGGTAGTTGGTGTAAAAGGTCAGGCCGCGGGAGTCCAGGCCTTTAAGTAAGACAATTCTGGAGGCAGGACGGTTTTCCGGAGAAATGGTGGATAATGTCATAGCATTGGGGTCAAAGGGCTCGCTTTCCACGGCCTGATCAAACCACTGCCTGAATTGATCGAAAGGGTTTTCAGCCAAGGCTGTTTCAGTCAGAGCCTCCTGATCGAAAACCCGGCGCAGAGAGGAAATGTCCTGATTCATAAGGTAAATATCTCTTTGTCTCAAGGTGTGCTGTTCATCATAAACGCAGTTCGCAGACCCGCCAACCAGTAGTGGTACAGAAGGCTAAAAAATTCTTAAAATACTGATCTAAAGCTGTAAAAAGTTTTTTATTCCTGAGAATACAATCTGGGCAGCCATGGCACTGAGGATCAGGCCTGTCATCTTACTGAGAATATTCAAACCTGTTTTACCCAAAATGCGCTCAATCTGGCTGGACAGATAGAGTAGTCCGCCAAGGGAGAAAAGTGCCACCATAAGCGCGCTAACGCCAATCAGCGTTTCTGTGGTGGTTTTGAGCTCGGCACCATAGACTAAAATCGCACCGATAGTGGCAGGGCCAACAATGGTTGGTATCGCCAGAGGGACGACAGATATATCATCACTATTTTGCTCTGGTACGCCTGTTGCGTGGTTGCGCACACCATCTTTAACAAGGCTGACAGCTGAAAGAAACAGTAGACAGCCGGCACCAATACGAAACGAGTCCAGCGTTATCCCAAGAACCTGAAATAAAGTTGTGCCAAAAAAGAACAGTGTCAGGCTAATCAGAGCTGCAGACAGAACCGCCCGATTAATGGTGGTTCTTTTTTCCTGTTGACTGTTGCCTCTGGTTAAAGCCAGAAACATAGAGACCACGAAAAAAGGCGCAAAGAGGAAGAAAAATTGAATGAAGGTAGAAATAAATAGAGCCATGCGGTAGGCAGCCTTATTGAAAGTGGTTGCGACTGGGATTGTGCTTTAGGTTATTATAAATCCACTTTCCTGATCTTGTTGGATAGTTTTGATTTTTACTTCGGAAATCAGGTATAAAATTTGTAAATAAAGGGACGTGCAGTGCTTTTTAGCAATAATTGCCACTGGGCGGTAAAGTATTTTTTTACGTTGCCGATATGGCATAAGCTACTGAAAAGTCAGTTGTATGGGCTACTAATCAAACATTCACTGAGTTATGCTTTCGTTTAACTTTGTTGAAATGTCACAAATAGGGTTGGGTCAATGGATTTCGCCACGCTTCTCGGGCTAGTTACAGGTGTTGCATTTGTTGGTTTAGGTATTGCTCAGGGCGACGACCCCAGCATCTTTATCAACATCCCTGGTATTTTTATTGTAGTGGGTGGCACTATCTCGGTCACTTTAGTTAAGTACCGAATTGCCAGTTTCTTTTCAGGCCTCAAAGAAGGCTTCTCAGTTGCTTTTCTGGAAAGTAACGATAATCCGCGAGAGATTATTCAGCTTGCTAATCACTTGGCAAAAATTGCCCGTCGCAACGGACTCTTAGGCTTGGAGGATGAGCCTATTGAGAATCCTTTCTTTGCGAAAGGCATTCAGCTTTGTGTGGATGGACATCCGCCTGAATTTATTCAGAAAGTTCTTATAAATGAGATGAGCATGTCCATCGATCGTAAGCAGTTGGGCGAGAAAATTTTCCGTAACATGGCAAGTTCTGCCCCAGGTTTCGGCATGATAGGTACGCTGGTTGGTTTGGTACAGATGCTAAACAATCTGGATGACCCGTCTAAACTGGGGCCGGGTATGGCTGTTGCACTGTTAACAACCCTGTATGGCTCTCTGATTGCTCAATTGGTTATGTTGCCTCTGGCTGACAAGTTGGCTCTTAAAGGTGCTGAACTTGAGTCCAATATGTCTCTGATTACTGAGTCTGTATTGGGGATTCAGGAAGGGCTTAACCCAACAGTTATGGACGAGCTTCTGGAAACTTATCTGCCTGAATATCTGCGTTCTGGCATGTCAATGTCTGAAGAAATTTAGAACAGGGTATCCGCAGCCTAGACGCGAGGGATATTTGAGGTGATGCATATCAATACTAAAAAGCGCAGGAAGGCAAAGAACGAAGAAGTCCCTGAATGGATGGTGACTTTTGCCGATATGATGACGCTTCTGCTGACCTTTTTTGTTTTAATTCTGTCGTTTTCTACGACAGATGTTGAACGCTATAAGAGCATTGCAGAGGCTATGCAAAGCTCCTTTGGGCTTCAGGAGCTTAATCCGCTCAGTATCATTCCAGCTGATAATCCGCCAAAGAATGAGAATATTATTGAGCCGCTTAAGCCTCAGCCTTCGACCGAGGCTGAAGATGCCGATATAGAGAATCAGTTGGAAAGCATCGGAAACCGGCTAGAAACGAATTTTACTGATGAGATTGAGAAAGGTGTGGTCATTGTCGAGCGCGATGAGGATCATATTATTATTCGTTTCCCGGACGAGTCTGCATTTACATCCGGCAGTGACTATCTGGAGCCTGCCGTTGTCCCTGTCCTTCAGAAAGTTGGACAGTTGATCTCTGAGTATGACATGTTCACTATCGTGGGTGGTCATACTGATGATCAGCCGATCAATACAGACCGTTTCCGTTCAAATTGGGATCTTTCAGCTGCCCGTGCAGTCTCTGTTGCCCATGAGCTGACATGGTTGACGGACCTTGAAGAGAAATTTCTCTATGTGGTAGGTAATGCAGATGCACGCCCTCTGGTTCCTAATACTAGTCAGGAAAATCGCATCAAAAACCGCCGTGTTGAAATTTTGCTTATTGAACGTCCGGATAATACTGAGCGTGATGTTTATCAGGGGATTCAGCAGAGTCCACTTTTAAGATAAGCGGTTTATCTACTGCTGAGTTAAACCAAAAAGGGTGCCCGGAAAGGGCACCTTTTTTATTGTCTGCGAAATGACTAAAAAAAACCTCGCCGAAGCGAGGTTTTTAAAGTTAACTGGCTTAACTCCAGCGTTCTGCAAACAGAGGCTGGGGTTTATCCAGTGCTGCCTGATAGGCACCAGAGAAAGGCTTAAGACTCTGCATTGCCTCTTCAATAGATTTATCTTCCCGGACAGCAAAACTGTTAAAACCACAACGGGTCATATAGAAGAGCTGATCCTGTAGCACATCACCTATAGCACGCAGTTCACCATCATAGTTAAACCGTTCACGTAGTTGTCGAGCTAACGTGTAACCACGGCCATCAGTAAAAGCAGGAAAGTCGATCGCAACGACAGGTAGCTCTGTCAGCTTTTCAGCCTGCTCATCAAGCACAGTATCATTAGGAATCCAGACAGCTACAGCTTCGAATGCTCCGGCATCAAAATCACCTGATAGCCAAAGCGGATAAGGGAGCAAAACCTTGCCTGAAGCGGGTAGTTCTGCTTCAAGATCAACTTTAAACCAGCTATCCTCAACGATGGCCTGATTCAGAATAATCTTAGGCATAAACACGCTCCTTAAATTTCGCTTGGCCAAGACGGTGATAAGCCTCTACAAAGGACTCACCTTCGATACGGTTCTCGACATAAACCCCCATGATAGCCTCAATGGCATCCGGGATTCGGTCCTGCTTCACTGCTGGCCCAAGGATCTTGCCAATGTTGGCATCACTGCCTGATCGACCACCCAGAGAAACCTGGTAGAACTCTTCACCTTTACGATCAACACCCAAGAGACCAATATTGCCAATGTGGTGGTGGCCACAGGCGTTCATGCAGCCAGAAAAATTGAATTCGATATCGCCCAGATCATAGAGGTGATCCAGGTCGTCAAAGCGACGCTGAATCGCTTCAGCAACTGGAATGGACTTTGCGTTTGCTAGACCACAAAAGTCACCACCCGGGCAGCAGATCATATCGGTGAGCTTGCCGATATTAGGTGTTGCAAGGTTGTTTTCTTCCAGAATTTGCCACAATTCAAATAGGTCCGATTGCTTTACATCAGAAAGAATCAGGTTCTGATGATGACTCACGCGCAGCTCTCCGAAGCTATACTTGTCCGCGAGATCAGCCACCAGGTCCATCTGGCTATCGGTTACATCACCGGGGGCGATACCTGTTTTCTTCAGGGATACGGTAACGGCAATATAGCCATCTTTCTTGTGGGCTTGCGTATTATTGGTGACAAAGCGTGAGAAGGCTTTGTTATCGGCCCGTTGCTGCACAAAGCAGCCTTTGTCCGGTGCATTCTCATAAGCCGGGTCGATAAAGAAACTGGCAGCTTTAGCTATGGCATTTTCTGTTAGGGTTGATGGGCCATCAACCAAGTGTGTCCACTCAGATTCAACCTTTTGAGCGAACCCTTCCACACCTAACGCTTTAACCAAAATTTTAATGCGGGCTTTGTACTTGTTATCACGACGTCCAAACTGGTTGTAAACGCGAAGCACGGCTTCTAAATACGTCAGCAAGTGCTTAGCGGGCAGGTTTTTACGCACCAGATTGCCGATCATTGGAGTTCGGCCCAGGCCGCCGCCAACGTAAACATCAAAAGCAAGAGAGCCATCTGCATTTTTTACCAGCTGCAGGCCAACATCATGGACTTTGATGGCGGCACGGTCTTCCTCTGTACCACTGATTGCAATTTTGAATTTGCGGGGCAGAAAAGCAAACTCAGGATGAAAGGTCGACCACTGACGCACAATTTCGCACCACGGACGGGGATCTGTAATCTCATCCTGGGCTATACCAGCAAATTGGTCTGTGGTGGTGTTACGGATACAGTTGCCACTGGTCTGGATCGCATGCATTTCAACTTTAGCCAGCTCCTGCAGAATATCCGGACAGTTTTCCAGTGCCGGCCAGTTGAACTGTACATTTTGACGGGTTGTAAAGTGCGCGT
Organism: Oceanospirillum sp.; assembly: GCF_048265165.1. GTDB lineage: Bacteria > Pseudomonadota > Gammaproteobacteria > Pseudomonadales > Halomonadaceae > Oceanospirillum. The sequence continues at coordinate 238,223 of NZ_JBLXCD010000001.1, forward strand.
AGCCTTTGTCATAAGTACGAGCTATGTACGCCAATTTACGCAGCTGATTTGAGTTCAGCATGCCATACGGAATTGCCACGCGCAGCATAGGCGCATGACGTTGCACGTAGATGCCGTTTTGCAGGCGCAGAGGCAGATATTCAGCCTCTTCCAGCTTGCCATCAAGATAACGTTGGGTCTGATCCCGGAACTGAATCACCCGCTCATCAACTAATTTCTGATCGTAATCGTCGTACTTATACATTTAATTTCCTACGACAGGGTTTCTGTATCAAATGTGCCAAAAGTCACGGTAAAGCGGAGTGCTTTTCTAATTAAAAACAGACACTACCCGCATGATTTGCTGCACAATAGCAGTCTTCTCTTATTCTTAAAATGAATTTATATCTATATATTTATTTCTTTATGGAATATAAATGGCGAAGTCGTAAGATGACAATATAAGCCTTCAACAGAAGATAAATAGTGACCAATCATCATATTTAGCGCCACAGAACCCAGAAGGGATAGGGGGCAGCAAACAGCTTAACTAAAATTGCGTGCACGGCACTAAATCAACGCAGTGACCAAGCTTTTACTTTCCAGAGCCAGATAAAGCCCGCCGCATTAAGGCACCGGTAAACCAGCTGTACCCACCAGATCGCCATAAGGCCAAAACCCAGGTAGATTCCGAAGATAAAGGCAAGGGGGAGGAAGACGCCCCACTGCAAGGTAACAGAAACCTGCATCACCGTTTTGCTGGCTCCTGCGCCGAGCATCGCCTGGGTTAACACGATGGCAGATGCATCAATAACCATCATGATCGCCGTGAGCTGCAGTAATTCAGCACCTAAAGCAACAGCTTGAGGCTCTATAAGGAACAGCCCGATGATCTGTTGGGCAAAAAGGTTAAGGGGTAACGCGATGATCATTAAAAATAAGACTGCCACTTTTGCGACATCAAAGCCCCAGTGTTGAGCGGCTTGCTCATCGGCTTGCCCTAACGACCGGCCCACAAGGCTGGTGGCGGCCATGCCGAGTCCTACGGCCGGAAGAATCATCAGTAGAGAGAGGTTCACCAGAACATGCCCTACTGCGACAGACAAGGGGTTGATCTGGCCAATGATCCAGAACAAAACCAGATAACCGGAGGCAAAGAGCGTTTGCTGCAGGGAATTTGGTAGGGTGCGGTTAACCAGTTTACGCAGTATTTGCCTGTCTAAAGGATTCTTCTGGAAAATTCCGAGATCCAATTGCTGAAGAGTGTAGATGAACCAGATGATCGTGCCAATCAACAGGGAGATGCAGGTGCCTAAACCTGCGCCTTCCACTCCCATGGCTGGCAGACCAAATTTTCCGTAAATCAGGACATAACTGATGGCAATGTTGCTCAAATGAATGAGCACAATTGTCTGGAAATAGATTTTTGAATGATGGCGACCATTCCAGTAACCCCGGAAAACGAGATTAAGGGCAACAGCGATTAAACCTATTACACGCCAATCAAGGTATGGCTCAGCCAGTTCAACGACAGCACCATCATAGTTTATATAGGAAAGCAGAAGACCGGTGATAGGGTAAAAGAAAGCGATCAGGGGAAAACAAAGCAGAAGGGCGAGAGCAAGGCCTGCTTTCAGAGTTTTGTCCTGAGAGTCTTTGCACTTAGCACCATAGAAGTATGCAGTGGTGGACTGCACAGCAGACGATATGCCAAGAATCAGAGCGGTAATAACAAAGGCTGTGTAACCTGCAATACCGGCTGCAGCCAAAGCAGTACTGCCCAGAGCTCCAACCATGGCGGAATCCACAAGGTTAATCAGGCTTTGGGATAGCATGCCACCAATCAGCGGCAGCGCAAGTTTCAAGATCTCACGCTGTCGCTCAAAGGAGGGAAGGCTTAATAGAGAACGCAAAGGTGTTACTTAAGCTAGTTGCGTCAAGGGATTAAGCTGGATCATAAGACAGAACCGGCATCAGCCATCGCTCCATCTCTTTCGTTGTTTTACCCTTACGTTCTGCGATCTGCTCTACCTGGTCCAGGTCAATCTTTCCGGTACCGAAGTATTTCGCGTCGGGGTGGGCAAAATACCAGCCGCTAACAGCTGCTGCAGGGGTCATGGCGAAGCTTTCTGTCAGTTCCAGGCCGCTGTGCTCTGTTGCGTTCAGCAGGTTAAACAGGGTCTCTTTTTCGGTATGATCCGGACATGCGGGGTAGCCGGGAGCTGGGCGAATCCCCTGATATTGCTCCTTAATCAGTGCATCATTATCAAGGCTTTCATCTTGGGCATAGCCCCAGAACTCTTTACGCACCCGCTCATGCAGGTGCTCTGCAAAGGCCTCTGCAAGGCGGTCTGCCAGTGCTTTCACCATAATAGAGTTGTAGTCATCGCCCGCTGCCTCATACTCCTTTGCCAGCTCTTCTGCACCAATACCGGCATTGACTGCAAAACCACCAATATAGTCCTCAAGGCCCGTTTCTTTCGGTGCAATATAGTCCGCTAGACTCAGATTTGGCTTGCCTTCAGGTTTTGGTGTTTGCTGGCGTATGTGCTGCAGCAAGGCTTTAACATCACTGCGATTTTCATCGGCATAGACTTCAATCTGATCCGCCTGGGTCGTGTTCGCGGGCCAGAAGCCGATCACTCCACGGGCCTTGATCAGTTTCTCATCGATGATTTTCTTTAGCATGACTTTTGCATCATCAAACAGGCTTGTTGCGGCTTCACCAACCACATCATCGGTTAGAATCTGCGGATATTTACCGGCAAGATCCCAGGACATAAAGAAAGGCGTCCAGTCGATGCGCTGAGCTATCGTTGCTAGGTCGTAGTCATCAAAAGCTTTTATGCCGGTAAAGGCTGGCTTCACTGGGCTGAAACTGTTCCAATCCAGTGCCAGCTTGTTATCGCAGGCTTTTTCATAACTGATACGATCGGCCTTGGCCCGACGATTAGCATTCCGGATACGGGTTTCTTCGTACTCTTTACGACGACCAGCGACAAACTCATCCCGCAGTTCATCACTCAGCAGATTACTGGCAACACCAACAGCGCGGGAGGCATCGGTGACATAGATGACCGGGCCTCGTTTATATTGCGGCTCAATTTTAACTGCGGTATGGGCTTTAGAAGTGGTTGCACCACCGATCAGCAGCGGCAAATCAAAACCCTGGCGCTCCATCTCTTTGGCGATATGCACCATTTCATCAAGGGATGGAGTAATGAGGCCTGATAGCCCAATAATATCAGCATTGTGCTCTTTGGCGGCCTGCAGGATTTTCTCCGCAGGAACCATGACCCCCAGATCGACTACTTCGTAGTTGTTACACTGCAGCACAACGCCGACGATGTTTTTGCCAATATCGTGTACGTCACCCTTCACCGTGGCCATAATGATTTTGCCTTTGGCCTCCACTTCACCGGACTTTTCAGCCTCGATAAACGGGATCAGATGGGCAACCGCCTGTTTCATGACACGGGCGGATTTTACCACCTGAGGCAGGAACATTTTGCCGGCACCAAACAGGTCGCCGACCACGTTCATGCCGTCCATCAGTGGGCCTTCAATCACCTGAATCGGGCGGGCAGCTTCGATACGGGCCGTTTCCGTGTCTTCAAGGATAAAGTTGGTAATACCTTTTACCAGTGCATGCTCGATTCGCTTAGTAACTGGCCAGGAACGCCATTCGAGATCCTCTTTCTTTTCCTCTACGCCGTTACCACGGTATTTTTCAGCAACATCAAGAAGGCGATCCGTGCTGTCATCTCTTCGGTTCAGAATGACATCTTCCACTAAATCACGCAGCTCTGTTGGCAGATCGTCGTAAACAGCCAGTTGGCTGGCGTTTACGATGCCCATGGTCATACCTTCTTTAATGGCGTGATAGAGGAAAACGGAATGAATCGCTTCCCGCACAGGATTATTACCCCGGAAAGAGAAGGATACATTGGAAACACCACCGGAGATCATAGCGTGGGGAAGGTTCTGTTTGATCCAACGGGTGGCATCAATAAAGTCTACGGCATAGTTGTTGTGCTCTTCGATACCTGTCGCTACGGCAAAGATATTGGGGTCAAAGATAATGTCTTCTGCCGGAAAGCCGATCTCGTTCACCAGCATATCGTAAGAACGCTTACAGATCTCGCGCTTGCGCTCAAACGTGTCAGCCTGGCCATTCTCATCAAAAGCCATCACGATGATTGCGGCACCGTAGCGCATGCAAAGTTTAGCGTGGTGACGAAATGCCTCTTCACCCTCCTTAAGAGAGATGGAGTTCACTACTGGCTTGCCTTGTACGCATTTCAGACCGGCTTCAATAATCTCCCATTTGGAGGAGTCGATCATGATTGGTACTTTTGCAATTTCTGGCTCAGCTGCTACCAGATTGAGAAATGTGACCATGGCGGTCTGGGATTCCAGCATCCCTTCATCCATGTTGATATCGATCACCTGGGCGCCGTTTTCAACCTGCTCCTGTGCAACCTCCAGGGCGGTGTCGTAGTCTTCTTCCACAATCAGGCGCTTAAAGCGGGCTGAACCTGTTACGTTTGTACGTTCACCAACATTCACAAACAAGCTGTCAGAACCGATATTAAAGGGCTCAAGACCACTCAGGCGGCAAGCCTTTGGGATATCGGGTATTTGGCGGGGAGAGTGCTTGGCAACAGCTTCTGCAATAGCCCTGATGTGCTCTGGCGCGGTACCACAACAGCCACCAATAATGTTAAGAAAACCACTGGCGGCAAACTCTTCTACAATAACCGCCATCTCTTTGCCTGTTTGGTCGTACTCACCAAATTCATTGGGCAGGCCGGCATTAGGGTGGGCTGAAACGTGGGTTTGAGCTTTATTCGATAACTCTTCCAGATAAGGACGTAACTCTGTGGCTCCAAGAGCGCAGTTTAAACCAACAGATATCGGCTTGGCATGGCGGACTGAGTTCCAGAAAGCCTCTGTTGTCTGGCCGGACAGTGTACGGCCCGACGCATCAGTAATGGTACCGGAGATCATAATTGGCAGTTCAAAGCCAACCTCATTAAAGACGTCCTGTACGGCGAAAATAGCAGCTTTGGCATTGAGCGTATCAAAGATGGTTTCGATCAGAATCAGATCGGCTCCCCCTTCAATCAAGGCGCGGGTAGCTTCACGGTAATTAACGGCCAGAGTGTCGAAATCAACATTACGGAAACCGGGGTCGTTTACATCAGGGGATAGTGATGCCGTACGACTTGTGGGGCCCAGAACACCGGCAACAAAGCGCGGCTTTTCGGGTGTTTCTGCCGTTTTCTCATCGGCGGCGGCCCGGGCGATTTTGGCGGCTTCAAGGTTTAGCTCATAGGCCAGATCTTCCATGCCGTAGTCAGACTGGGAAAGGCGGGTTGAGTTAAACGTGTTGGTTTCCAGAATATCGGCACCGGCGCTCAGATAATCCAGGTGCAGGCGTTTAATCAGATCACCCTGGGTCAGAACCAGCAGATCGTTATTGCCCTGAACATCAGATGGCCAGTTCTTGAAACGTTCAGACCGGAAGTCGGCTTCAGTGAGTTTCTCCCCCTGAATCATGGTACCCATACCACCGTCCAGAATGAGGATGCGCTCTTTAAGGGCGGATTTTAAGGTTTGAATACGTGTTGCAAGACTCATTTCTTAGGGTACTCCGAACGGGTGAAAACCGATGTGCCGATATTCAGCAGGCCATTATCCAGCAAGCAATGTAGATTTTATTATAAGGGCAGCTACATATTTTTTTGTACAGATTAACATCGCTGGTCGCTGAACTTTTCTCAATGACGTAAGATTGCGGCATTCTATCAAATAAAAAGCTATTTTAAGAGATTACTGTCAGATCAGGCACTTATAACGCTTATCCACTTAGTTATAAGTGTAATTGCTGATCAGGCCCACTAGAGGTGCTGGTGACAAAAATCGCAGTGAGACATTACCAAAGTCAGTCGCTTCTGACCCTGAAAAAAATTGGCTCTGTCTTGCAGAATACTCATAATGGCCTGAACAGGTCATTGGCAAGGGTTAAAGACCTATAAAAATAGTAGGGTATTTCCAATGCGTTGATTTTACCTTAAAATAGATCTCAATCATTCATTGTTGAATTTAGGTGACGCTTGATGTCTGCCATTATTGAAATTACTGAAAGTGCTCAGAACTATCTGGGCGATCTGTTAAGCAAACAGGATGCGGATGGTATCGGTGTCCGGGTATTTGTGACACAACCTGGGACGCCTTATGCGGAAACGTGTCTGGCATATTGCCGCCCTGGAGAAGAAGAGGAAGAAGACCTACGTCAAGATGGTGCTGTATTTCCTATTTATATTGATAAAACCAGCGCTGCTTATCTGGAAGAGGCCGTGGTTGACTACAACCCAGACCGCATGGGTGGACAGCTGACGATTAAAGCACCCAATGCAAAAATGCCCAAAGTGAGTGCTGATAGCCCTCTTGCTGAGCAAATTACTTACGTGCTGTATTCTGATATTAATCCTGGCCTGGCAGCTCACGGCGGTGAGATTAAGCTGGTGGAACTAACCGATGATGATATCGCTATTCTTCAGTTCGGCGGTGGGTGCCAGGGATGCTCAGCGGTGGATCTGACATTAAAAGATGGTGTTGAAAAAACCTTACTTGAGAAAATTCCTCAGCTGAAGGGTATTCGGGACGTAACGGACCATACGGTTACGGATAACGCTTATTTCAAGTAGTTCGTGCTTCTGATCGTTAGATACACCGTAAAAGCCAGCTAATGCTGGCTTTTGCGTGCATGCCCTCTTTTTCCTGTGCGGAATCAATAGAGTTAACGTTTATTCTCCCAATTTTTGCCATATCCACCTAAGATTGATGCATCTGTAAAGCTCTATAAAGGCATTTTAATGCGGCGATTTCTCTCTAAATGTTTGGCCGGTATCCTGCTGGTTATAACTCCGGTTACTGTCATAGCTGATGAGCCCTCTTTTATCACCGTGGGTACGGGAGATATTACTGGAGTCTATTATCCAGTTGGGGGGGCAATCTGTCGGTTACTGAACAAAGAACTTGATCGTCATGGCATTCGCTGTGTCGTGGAAAGCACCCCAGGCTCTGCTTATAACCTGAAGGCATTGCGTAGAGGAAGCCTGGATCTCGCAATTGTGCAGTCTGATTGGCTGTTTCATGCAACCCGTGGCTCCTCTATTTATACGGCGACAGGTGCTGATACTGACTTAAGGTCATTGTTAACGCTGCACACGGAAGATTTTACCATTGTTGTCCGCTCGGATAGTGGCATTGAGTCTTTAGAGGATTTGAGAGGTAAGCGAGTAAACCTTGGCGATCCGGGGTCGGGTCAGCGAAATACGATGGATTTTGTACTGAGTGAACTGGGTTGGTCGTACAAGGATCTGGAAAACGTTAGTGAACTACAGGCTTCTGAGATGCCCCTTGCACTCTGTTCAGGGCAAATCGATGCTTTTATCTATTATGTCGGTCATCCGAATACGTCTGTAGGGGAAGCGACGACCTTTTGTGATAGTCGCCTGATTCCATTGCCGCAAACACTCATTAAACGATTCTCTGAAAAATACCCCTTTTATAGGGCAGGGAAGATAAAGGGGGGGGCTCTATAGAGGAAGTCCTTCTGATATTGACACCTTTCAATTGTCAGCAGTGCTAGTGGCAAATAAAAATCTACCTAATGACATAGTTATAGAGCTTATCAAGGTAATTGATGAAAACTTTGAGCAGTTTCGTAATATGCATCCGGCACTTAGCGTTCTTAATAAGAGATCAGTGTTTACCAGGGTAGGGCATTTTGCTCCTGTTCACCCTGCAGTAAAACAATACCCAGACGAGTAGATCTGGGCTGGCTGCCGCCAGAAAACCTCGTAAAACCAATACTTTAGTCTATCCATCCTATTGCCATTAGCCCCGTAAAAACGGGGTTTTTTTATATCTGAAAAGTGAGAGATACTATTTTTCATATTAAAATATTATTATTTGTGACCAGCTAGTCGCTATATTCAAACGGCTGTAAGGTAGTTTCATATGCTATGTTTTTATTACAAAAAAATTAATTGGCAGTGCTTTTTTGAACTATTTCTGTGCGTGAAATAACCGCTGGTGAGATGATTTGGTGCATTTGCACCAGTTGACAGTAATGAGGTTTTTTCAGAGTCTGACAACCGACGAGAAGCCAAGCCACACTCTCGATAACAAAAATAAATTCCTATTGAGTGAGGCAAAGTTCAGGACAAATTTCGTCTGTTTGCCTCACTAATAACAACAAACCTAAAGGTAAGGAAAAACATGAAACTTCAGCACAAAATTGCAGGTACTATCCTTCTTCCACTGGCCGCGGCCGCTATGTCCACCGCTGCACACGCAGAGTTTTCTATGGGTGGCTACGTTGCTGCTGAATTCTCTCTTGATACAGTAAGCGATGGTGATTCAACTGACGTGAATGGCTCAGCGGTGAAGAGTCGTTTTAATCTGAAACAAACAAACCTGGGTTCATCAAACGCAACTATCCTTTTTGAAGGTGATTACTACGGAAATGGCAACCAGGGCAACCTGCGTATGCGTCATGCCTTAGTTATGGTTGACGGTTGGAAAATCGGTCAGACCTGGTCTTCTGCTGCTAACCTGAATGGTATTCTGCCAACAGTTGACTTCGTTGCTTTGACCGGTGGTTCCGCATATGCCAATCGCCACCCAATGATCGCTAAAGAAGTTGATATGGGCGGTTCAAAGTTAAGCTTCGGTGTTGAGGATTGGGGGAAAAGTACAGCAGGTGAAGATGGTCCTGTGATTCCGGATCTGGCTGCTGGCTTTACAACCAAAATGGGCGATGTAAGCCTGTTTGCTGGTGGTGCCTTGGTTAATGAAAATGACAGCAAAGGCGAGAATGCAAACTGGGTACATATCTCCGCATCAGCGAAAATGGCAATGTCTGACAGCATGAAGGCTGTTTTATCTGTTACGAAAACAGGTAATGACGATATTGATGCTGACTGGACCGCTGTATCAGGAGGCATGGGCATGGGATTTGGTGGTGGTTTGAGCGCCAATGCTATGGCTGAGGTTAAGTCTTTTGGTGCCTCTGGAGCAGAAGACCAGGCTACCGTATTTGTTAATGCTTTCTACAAAATGCCTAGCGGTCTGGAGTTTGGTGCTGAAATCCAGAACATTACCGACGCTGCCGGTATGGAAGGTGATGACAGAACCAACTTTAATGTTCAGGGTAAATACGCGTTCTAATCGCTATTACTGCTGATAATCAGGTACAGCCTCTGGGCTGTACCCTTTGACACCGCAGGCAGGTAAAGGCTTTCTTTCTCTACTCAATCGCACCCCAAGAGTTGCTCTCTTTCCCTACCAACTCCTGGCTGAGTCCTGCCGCGGTGACCCAGTTCTTCTTTTTATATCCTTTATATTTTCCTCCTATCTTACGTTTTTATAAAACCCCTCTGCCATCAAACCTGTGATGATACGATTAGCTGATGCTATTGCTTACAGGTGCTTATTTTAATTTCTACGCATGTGACTAGATAGTCATAATGCTGCGTTTCAAAAAAATGCTATCCTGATGTTTATTAAGCCTTTTTTCTTAGCGGGATGTTTGAAAAGAATTTCCCAAACAAAGGTTTGGTTTTAAACATGTTTTTCTTGTTCTCTAGGTTTGACAAAGGCGCCTTTGAATGTGAATCTAGTCAAACGTATGTTTTAAAGCACCGCGTGACAATAAAAACAACATCGTTTGGAAGGCATATTATGATGAAGTTAAAAGCAGTACTCCCAACTAAATTATCAATTGCTGTGGCAGCAGCGCTCTTCAGCGGGCAGGCGATGTCTGCGGGTTTTGCGCTGAATGACCATAGTGCAACTGCATCCGGTAATGCATTAGCCGGCGCGGCAGCTGGTCGTTCTGATATCTCATTCAGTTTCTGGAATCCAGCCCTTTTTACTAATGCCAAGGGTATTGAATTATATGGCTCTGGGGCATGGGTTATGCCAGAGATGGATGTGACGGTGAACTCAGCATCGGCGCCTGCTTCATTTGGTGGTTTTCCCGTCTCGGGTTCAAACCCCTCAGGAGTGGTTGATGATTCCCTGGTTCCATCTATCTATTTTGCGTACCCTTTGAGTGAGAAGACCGTTTTGGGTACATCGCTTAACGTACCTTTTGGTTTATCCGGTAAGTATGGTACGGACTGGCCTGGACGTTTTCATTCCGCAAAGACAGGGGTGGAAGACATTTCTCTCTCGGCAACCTTGGCGCATCAGTTAAATCAAAAGTGGGCTATAGGTGCCAGTGTTCAGGTTCATAGTGGCGAGGTTCAGCTGGACTCGGTTATTCCTGATTCCCCTCTACTGTCTACGGACAAAGAAGGCTATGGAGATCTGGATGCCGATGATGTTACTTACGGTTTTGCACTGGGTGCAATGTTTGAGCCGGTTAAAGGTACGCGTTTAGGTTTGGGTTACCGAAGTGAAGTAGACTTCGACTTTGAAGGGGATGCTAAGTTTACAGATGTAAGTCCGGCGCTTGGTTCTATGGGGGCCAATCTTGGCATTGATGATGCTGCAATTTCAGACAGTTTGTCTTTCCCTTCAGTGCTGACATTGAGTGCTGAGCATGAGCTGAATGATAAGCTTATGTTGGGTGTTACCGCGATGCGAACGGGGTGGAGCTCGCTGGATGAGATGCGAATCAAATATGAAGAAGGCGCAGACGGTAAGGCTCAAAACGATACCGTGTTAACCTTCGATTTTGAGGATCAGTGGTTCTATTCGGCAGGTCTGACTTACCAGATGTCTGAGGCGCTGACCTTGCGTTCAGGCTTGGCGGTTGATAACTCACCGGCTAAAGATGAGTACCGCTCACCAAGAACACCTGATGGTGATCGTAAGTGGTTCTCTGTGGGTGCAAGCTATCGCTTGGGTAGTGCCGGAGAAATCACAGCCGCTTATACCCATGTTGCGGTTGATGACGTGAGTGTTGTTCGGGATGGCTCATTTCCAAATGGCTCAACGGAAGATGGTGCAAGAGGCGAGTTAGATGCTGATTACGAGACCAGTGCTGATGTGATTTCTATAGCTTACAACATGTCCTTCTGATCTAGCTTGTTCCAGTAGTAAAAAGAGCCGGTTTCCGGCTCTTTTTTTTGCATGAATTTAGCGATTATTCTTTTATTTTTCGTGTATAGCTTGTGTTGCTATAAGCTGTTGCTTGAGCTTATCCATGCTTTTGAAAAATGCATCTTCCAGGCTTTTTAGCTTTTTATCTGTATTGTCTATGCTAGCACTATTTGTTGTTTTGAGATTGCCTAGCTCAGTACTGAGCTGGTTTATGGCTCTGTTGTTGGTCGCTGCTTCGTTAGTTTGCTCTGAGATATGTTGCTGAATCTGCTTAAGCGTCAACAGGGCTTCTTTATTGTTTTCCAGATTTGATTTGTTGAGTTCCAGCTGTTTCTTTTCCTGTTGCTCTGCTCGTTGATCGCGCTCTTTGAGTTGCTGTCTCAGATCGTCGATTTGTCTGATCCAGTATTGCTCTGAATCGGTGCTGCGTTTTCGTTCTTCATTAAGCTGTACCTCAAACTGTGAAAGAGCACTGCAGAGATCGGAGTACAGCTGCTCATTCTTACTCGTCAGAGTTTGTGTGAGGGTGCTTATTTTTTTCTCATAGCTCTGACTCAGGGCTTGAAGCTTGTCTTGTTGCGTGTTGAGTTCTTCCTGTGTGTTCTCAAGTCTCTGGTTTAGGACCTCTTTCTCATCGAGAGACGCTTCCAGTTTTATCTCGGCTATTCCGGCCTGCTTCTCCAGTAAGCGGATCTCTCTGAGAAGTGCTTCATTTTTATCCTCCAGCCACTTGTTGCGTTTCTCCGTGGCGAGACTTTGTTCTATAGCGTTCTGCTTTTCAGATTCGGCTTTATCCAGTGTTTTCTGGATCTCCTGTTTGTAGCTTTCAAGCTCTTTGGTGGCATCCTCCCTTGCTTGCTGCCATACCGCCTGGACCATGCTGTTCAGATTGTCTGGTGCTGCTGTTCCACCGGCAATCATGGGTTTTTGCTGCCTCTCAACTCTCCAGCGCTTCAGATGCTCCGATATGGTGGTGAAACTACCGGTTCCGAGTCGTTCCCGTAAACCTGCAATAGTCGGGTTCAGTCCCTCTGATTGCATCTCATCGATAGCTTGCTTTACATCGTTATAGCTAATGCCATTTCTCGCCATTTTCCGCTAATTCCTGATCTGGTAACGCACACATAGGTCATTAATAAATGATATTACGTATTATGTATTACGTATAAAATATAATCAAATCTACCTTTAATTCACGGTAACTCTAATAACCGTGAATTTTAATGATTACACTGCTAAAATAAGATGGTGCTGAAGCCATGGCACTCGCTGGGGCTTATAGGGCAAGCAAAGGGTCAAAATAACGGGTAGCTGGCAGAAAATGACTGACTTAATAAAGAGAGAAGGCGCAGCTGATGAGGGGGCGGGAACGGGTCGAGCTAAACCGGTTCAGGCCCACCGGCTTGTACCTTTAGAAAGACTGCTGGTTGATCGGGTGCAGATACCCGAGTCTTTAAATGGGCGATTTGGCGCTAACAGAAATGAGATGGCCCCTCAGATTGCTGCAAACACCGACCTTGAAGCTGTTCAGAGCTGGCTGCTTGAATACCAGGACTCTCCTGAGACCTTCCGTAGTTATCGTCGAGAGGCAGAGCGTCTCATCCTCTGGTGTTGGTATCAGCAAGGAAAAGCGTTATCTGATCTTAACCGGCAGGATATTGCGGACTATCAGGCTTTTATAAAAAAACCTGAGCCTGAAGGTCAGTGGTGCGGAGAGCCTTGCGCCAGAACATCTCCAGACTGGAAGCCTTTTAAGAGAGGGCTGAGTGCTAACAGTCAGAAGCAGACCATCACAATTTTAAAAGGCCTTTTTAGCTATCTGCGTGATGCCGACTATCTCAGGGGTAACCCTTTTGCGCTGATTCGACAGAAACAAGGACAGAGTTTGGCCCTGCAGCAATCGAAAAAGGTTGAACGCTATCTTGAACAGACCGATATTCAGCTTATGTTTAAGCGTTATGAGGCTCACGGAGCTGAGATTGAGGCATCGTCAGGTAAGTCTGAACGTGAGTTTATGCGGGAAAAAACACTGCTTTATTTTCTTTACTATCTTGCCCCAAGGGTAAGTGAAGTTGCCAGCTGTAGAATGGGAGATTTTTTTCTGCGGCGTGGGCGTTGGTGGTGGCGGGTTCTGGGTAAAGGTAAAAAGTATGCTGAAATTCCCGTGCCGGAGCCGTTGATGGCTCAGGTTCGGCGGTATCGAGCATTCCTTGGTTTGTCGCCAGAGCCCGAGGTGGGTGAGGAGGGTGCTTTCATTCGCTCCACCCGCGGAACAAATTCAATTAGCGCGAATATGATTTACCGGTTGAGCAAAAAAATCCTCAAAGATACCGCAGATAGTATTGAGGAGCACTTCCCTGAGTCCGCAGCCCGAATGCGCGCTGCTTCGACACACTGGTTCCGGCATACAGCGATTACTCATCTGGCGGACAGAGGCATTGATTTGCGCCTGGTCAGCAAAACGGCCCGGCACAGTCAGTTGGAAACCACAGCGGTCTACTTTCATACTGAAGAGGAAGCTTGGCACGATGCCATTAACCCTGCGGATAAGGTTGAATAAAGTATTGCCGGGGTTCTCTCTGCCTCGGGACTGACGAAACTTTTAACGGCTGCTATACTCGCGTCTTTCGTTAGACAGCGATCTGTTGGGCCGGTTGGCCTTCTATGCAGAGGCTATCCTTTATCGCTTTTTACCTAAATACAAATATTGGAAGGCAGCGTTATTATGTCCGAAATCAATCAGGCGCAGTTAGATCTTGTTGATGAGTTTGAGTTTTTTGACGATTGGATGGACAAGTATCAGTACATCATTGATATGGGAAAGAAGTTGCCTGAATTTCCGGATGAGTGGAGAACGGATCTTAATAAAATTGATGGTTGCCAGTCTCAGGTCTGGATCCACCATGAATTTGCTGATGGCAAAATTAAACTATATGCGATTAGTGATGCTGCAATTGTTTCAGGCCTGATAGCGATGTTGTTACGCATCTATGATAACCGCAAGCCTGCTGATATTTTGGCGACCACACCTGAATTTTTAGCGAAGCTGGGGCTGGATAAACACCTGAGTCCGACACGTAGCAATGGCCTGCACGCTATGCTGCAGAGAATCGGTGAGCTGGCGACCCATTACGCCTGATTAAGGTTTGGCTGAGCAAAAAGGCTGCGGGATTGCCCGTCAGCCTTTTTTAGTGGCATTGCGCTCACTGAAGAGGCGCTGCCTGGGGTACTACCGGCCCGCTATGAAAACGGAAGGTATCATCGTCAGCTTCAATCAGCTCTTTTTCAATCTGAGCAAAGAAAGCGATGCGCTCATCAATAGAATCTGTTGCATACTGCTGAGCTAATTCAAGATAATCACGGTAGTGCCGTCCTTCTGATCGAACCAAAGAGCGGTAATATTTTGCCAGCGGTGCATCCAAATGAGGAATCAGGGCCATAAAGCGTTCGCAGGATCTGGCCTCGATAAATGCACCAATAATCAGCACATCAATAAGCTCATAAATACCTTTACGCATATGCTGGCGTAGACCTGATGCATAGCGGGCGGCACTGATATGTTCATACTTGATGCCGCGCTCCTCCAGAATGCCAACAACCTGCTCAAAGTGGAGTAATTCTTCGCGGGCCAATTGTGACATTTTTTTCAGAAGATCAGGCCGGTCGACATAGCGATACATCAGGTTCATCGCATTAGACGCTGCTTTTTTCTCGCACTGGGCGTGGTCGATAAGCAGGATATCAAGGTTTTCCAGTGCCTGTTCTACCCATAAATCAGGTGTTGGGCAGGGTAGGAATTGATAGATTTCTTCAAGCAAATCAGGGTTTTTCACAAATTAACCTGTCTGTTTCTTCTAAGATGGTTCGGTTTATCTTCTGGTAGATGATTTCCAGAAGGCGCGATGAGGTATGGTGTCGCCCTGTGTCAGGTGAGAGACCTCTGGCGTAATCGGTCAAAGTAAGGCCATAGGCTTCAATGTCCTGAATTCTGCTGGCACCCACTCTCAGGAGATCAACAATCCAGCACTCAGGGGCAAAGCGCTTAGTATAGCGAATCCGGTGCAGTTCAAGTTGTTGATGCAGTTGATCTTTATCAAGTAACTGGAAATATAGAGACACTGCATCGATCGTCAGTTGCTCAATGCGTTGCATAACCGATTCACGTGCCTGGGCTTCAGACCGACCCCAGTTGAGAATTTCATCTGAATGACGTTTGCAGCCTCGGCAAATCTGATCACCCAACGTTGTGCTGCAGATACCGATGCAAGGGGATTCAATTCGTGCCATGAGACTTAGATGTATCCGTATTTTTTGGATCTGAGCTACAGCTGATGTCATCTGTATCGGTGCATGAATGATCGGCACCAGGGTTGATAGACTTTATCCCGCTGTGTTTTGCGTGACTTTCCATAGGTTTTTTTGATTTCGGGTTGTCATCAGCGCAGCTATTGCAAGGGTGAGTTCCATTATGCCAGTAGCCTTTTTCAGGCACCGGATCGTAACCTCCTTTGGCCAGAGGGTTACAGCTCACAATACGTTTAACAGCCAGAATTGTTCCCTTAATCGCACCATGCGTTTCCAGTGCTTCCAGTGCATAGCTGGAGCAGGTTGGGTAATAGATACAACGATTGGGCAGCAACGGACTGATCATATAGCGATAGATATGAACGAAGAGTTTCAGCAGATATTTCATAAACCCTTCCGATGAATTGGCCTCGCTTTATTGCTACTTGCCATAAAGCGCTTCTGGGCTGATCAGTGGTTCCGAATTAACCCGTAATTCATCCTGATCAGCAACGGCATAAAAACAGCTGCGACGTCCGGTGTGGCAGGCAGGGCCAATCTGATCAACTAGCAGGAGCAGGGTGTCACCATCACAATCTATACGAAGTTCCTTGAGATGCTGAATTTGACCGGATGATTCACCTTTCCGCCAATAAGCCTGACGGGAGCGCGACCAGTAGCAAACACGCTGTGTTTTTAAGGTTTCTTTAATAGCGTCGAGATTCATCCACGCCATCATCACAACTTCATGGGTATCGTACTGTTGAGCAATAGCAGGGATCAAACCATCAGCGTTAAATTTCAGGTGGTTAAGTGCTGTCTCCAGATCAAAGCTTTGATTGAGCTCCGCCTTTTCGAGCAGTTTCCAGTTGAATGGGACGCTTGTCATAATAAAGCCTTAATTCCGGTTAATCGTGATGGTTTTAATCTCGGTCTGGTAAACTAGGTTTTGATTTTATCTAATACCCTGCTTCAGGCCTGCGTTTTGCTGTCCAAAGGTTTTTTTCGGGCAGCCACTATAGCAGAAACAGTAAAAGTTGCAGCCGCCAGCAAAATGATACAGGCACCGGCGGGCAGGTCCGGTTGGTAAGAGATAGCCAAACCTCCAGAGGTAAACAGCAAGCCAAGTAACGATGCCAATCCCATCATGCTGGCGAGTGTTCTGGTGTAGTGTCCTGCAATAGCTGCCGGAAGCGTAAGCAAGGCGATCACAAGAATCAGCCCTACGACCTGAATCATCAGAACGACAGTTAAGGCAACAATGCATAAAAGTAATAAATAAAGCACGTTGACAGGGAGTCCGCGCAACTTGGCAAACTGAGGGTCAAAAGCGACGGCCTGAAAAGGGCGATAGAGCAGGGCAATGGCGACTACAATGACGGCATCCATGCCGGCCATTAACCAGAGGTCATTCTGGGCAACCAGGAGGATATTGCCAAAAAGATAGCTCATCAGATCAACCTGATACCCAGGTGTTTGACTGATAAAAATGATACCAATCGCCATGCCGGCAGCCCACAGGGCACCTATCAGCGTGTCTTCACGCTCTTGCCAGTATAGTTTGACCATGCCGATGATGAGTGCGGAAATAACTGCTGCAATCAGAGCGCCAATAAAAGGCGAGCCACCGAGGTAGTAGGCGACACCCATACCGCCCATGACGGAGTGTGCAATGCCTCCGGCCAGATAACTGATCCGCATGACTACAACATAGCTACCGATCAGCCCGCAGGCAATACTGGTCAGAACACCCGCTAGCAGTGCATTCTGCAGAAAGGTTTGTTCAGTTACTGCGGAAAAAAATTCCATATATGTATACCGTGAATGATCAACAGAGGGCTATCTTCAGATAGAGTGGGTGTGATGGTGAATCATATGAATATGATCGCCATACATCTGCTCAATCACGTCTGGAGTAATGGCATGGGTTTCGTGACATAGCAGTTCTTTATTGAGACAGGCAACCCGGTCAACGTAATTCGTGATAAAACCGATATCATGGGAGATCACAATAATCGACATGCGTTTGTTGAGCTCTTTAAATAGCTCGAAAACGCCTTTTTCCTGATGAGAATCAACACTGGCGGTAGGCTCGTCCAGCAAAAGGAGTTCAGGTTCTGTTGCTAAAGCCCTAGCGATCAGAACGCGCTGCAGCTGACCTCCGGAGAGTTGATCCAGAGTGCGTTGAGCAAATTCCGCTATGCCTGTTTCCTGCATAACTCTCAGGGCGATAGCCTTATCTTCTTTGTTGTAACGTAGCCACAGCTTACCAGGTCGAATCCGGCCCATCAGAACGGTTTCTTCAACGGTAATCGGGAAGTCACTGGGAAATCTGGCAAACTGAGGAACATAACCGAGTTTACGGCAAACCTTTTGCGGGTTGGAACCAAAAATACGTACGTCGCCATGATCCGGTTTTATCAGACCCATAATAAGCTTGAGCAAGGTGCTTTTACCGCCACCATTAGGGCCAACAAGCCCTAAAAACTCACCTTCGCGCATAGCAAATGTGATCTCCTTCAGAACAGGAGAGGTCTGGTAGCGAAAGCTTACATTATCAAACTCGACAATGTTTTTTGCAAAGCGGCCCATTAGTGCCAGGACTCCAGTAATTGCTCGCTCAGTTTTCGAATGGCCTTAGGTAAGTTTTCCGGCAGAGGGTCTGCTTTAACAACCCGTGCTCCAATGTTCTCTGCTATCCGTTCAGCGGGTTTTTGATTGAACTGCTCCTGAACCAGAATTACCCTAATATTTTCAGCTTTGGCTGTTTCTGACAGTCTTACCAGTTGACGGGCAGACGGTGATTTACCCTGATATTCGATTGCAATCTGCTTAAGATGGTAGCGAGCGGCAAAATGTCCCCAAGCCGGATGAAATACCATAAAGGTTCGGCCTTCATAGGGTTCCAGTAATTCATGTACTTCATGGTCAAGTGTTTTAAGTTCGCTAGCTAATGATAAATAACCTTGCTCAAATATTTCTGCAGCCTCAGGGCGCAGTTCTTTCAGGGCATCCGTCATAATCCGGGCTTGAGAGAGAGCCTTCATAGGGTCCATCCAGATATGAGGATCCAAGCCTTCATGATTATGACTTTCATGGTCATGTGAGTGCTCATCATGACTGCTGTGCACTTCATGATCATGGGGTTGGTCTTCATGATGGTCATGACGAGAGATATAAGCTGCTTTTGCAGATGCAGAACCGGCTAAAGTATCAACCAGACGCATTTCTGAATTAAGCCGGCTGATTCTCGGCAGCCAAACCTGTTCAAAGGGGACACCGGTCGTCATAAGCATCTGAGCTTTAGCCAATCGCGCCATTTGTCGCGCAGAGGGATCGTAACTATGCGGATTATGTCCAGGCTGAACTAGTACTTCGATATTGACCTGATCTCCGGCAATTTTCTGAAGCAGATATTTCTGAGGTGACACACTGACAAACACTAAAGGTTTGTCAGCCGCTAAACTGACCGGAGAGACAAGCAGCATCAGAAAAGCGATAAAACACAGGGCTGATGATAAGAGGGCTTGTTGTTGGTATGTTGAAAATCTGACGCTCATTTAGCGTTCATGCTCCTGCATACAGAGGGCCAAAGAGGTGAAAGGCTGGCCAAAATTAGAGAGGTGTTGTTAGATACCCTAATGTTACAACATAACGTGCCGGACGTCAGGGGCGAATCTTACAAGATTAAAAGAAACTGTCCAGTCCAGTCTTTTGTAACCTTACAAGAAACCAGCTCTTATTTAACATAATATGCATTATGCAAATATTTGGTTTGCCCGTAACACATCCTACCTGTCAATATTAACCCGATGTCATTATCCTTACCTTATGCTCAATATATTTGTTCATCTTCATCATCATCCAAAAGAGCTTGTTGAACACTATGAAAAAACTGTTGCTGATTGAGGATAGCAACCTCTTTGCTAAGGCTATCTTCCGTGAACTGGCTATTAATAACTACTATGAAGTCCATCATGCAGCATCGATGACTGAGATGATGGCGCTTTTGGCTAAGCATGATTATTACGTTGCTATTGCCGATCTGGTGCTACCGGATGCCAGCAGCGGCGAAGTTATCTATAAACTGATTGGGCTGAATATTCCGGTTGTATCATTAACGGGGTCGTTTGCTGACGGTTTGCAATCCTCTATTTCATCCCTCCCCATTGTGGATTATGTCATTAAAGAAAGTCGGAATGATATCGCTTACGCGGTTCGTTTAGCTGAGCTAATGCTGTTCACCCGAAGTATGAAAGTCTTGCTTGCCTACGGGGACGATAACGAGATGACAGTTGTTGCAAATCACCTTCTCCCGTATCGCTTTGAGCTGATCTGTGTGTCCAGCATCGTGGAGGCAAAGAATAAGCTGTCGATGCATAAAGATATCGACTTAGTCGTAAGTGATGAGTCTCTTTTGGATGGGACGGGCTTAGAGCTGGTTCGGATGGTGCGCCGAGAATGTGATGAGCTGGGCCTTCCAATTATATTTACTCTGGAAGAGCAAGGCCCTGCATTTGATGCGAAATTACTAAAGTCAGGGGTTAATGACTTTGTTGTGAAGCCTTTCTCACGAGAAGAACTCTGCAGTCGCCTAGTGAATCAGATCAATAACCGCAGCCGTTACAAGCAGGTTCAGAACTATGCTGATGCGGTTGACCGCTACATTATCACATCCAGCACGGATGAACTGGGTACTATCCGGTCGGTAAGTCAGGCTTTTTGCGATATATCCGGTTATAGCCGGGAAGAATTGATTGGTCGTAATCATAATATTGTGCGCCACCCTGACATGAAAGATGAGATTTACAGAGAGCTTTGGCAGACAATTAATTCAGGCCGAAGCTGGCAAGGTGAACTCAAAAATCGCAAAAAAGATGGTTCCTTTTACTGGGTTGATGTTCATATTGATCCAATATTTGATGCTGGCGGGGCTATCATTGGCTTTACTGCAATTCGCCAGGATATTACGGATAAAAAATATATCGAAGAGCTTTCGGTAACGGACCCGATGACGGGCCTGTATAACCGCCGCCACTTTAACAAGGCTTTTTCGGAGGTTGCGAAAGAAGCTGTGGAGCGAAAACATAAACTGGCATTTCTGATTTTCGATGTTGATCACTTTAAAGCTTATAACGATCACTATGGCCATCAGGCGGGTGATGATGTTCTGACAAAAATGGGTCAAACGATTTCAGACTTTGCCAGCCAGCATGATGCCTATGCATATCGTTTAGGTGGTGAGGAGTTTGCCCTGCTCTTTCAGGCAATCTCAGATAATGAGGCTGTCACCCAGGCTGAGTCTCTGCGTACAGCGATTGAGAATCTGGCCATTGAGCATAACTATAACTCAGCAGCTGATGTCGTCACGGCCTCATTTGGGTTGTATCTGCAGTTCGGACCAGCTGATGTGGCCGAAACCTACAAACTTGGGGACAAGGCACTATATGACGCCAAAGAAACAGGGCGTAATAAAGTTGTAACATATATTTAAGCTTCTTTGTTTGAGGTTTAAATGCCCTCTGATCTGATTTTTGTGCAACTGGGAGTGCGATTCTTGGTATAGATCAAAGTTGTAGGCAAATGTTAACGGTAATCTTAAGCCTATGTTCATATTTTAAGGTATGCTTAAACTATGCTGCGGTTGCGTTGTTATAATGTTTTTTTGCCCAGGCAGCTGTTTTAAGCCGTATTACATGACATGGAGGTAGTTGTGTCCCAGCTATTGATTCGCTATTCCCGAATTCTTGAAATCGTTGGCGATATCGTCAAAGTTCACGTACCTACCTCTGACAGTGGTAACTCTCAGATCTCTTTTGGTGACCTGGCTCTGATTGAAAGTCAGGACGACGGCGCCGATATCTTACCTAGGACAGCCCAGGTTATTCTTCTGGATGGTGAAGATGTATCGCTTCAGGTTTTTACCGGAACGAAAGGGCTGTCTACACATTCAGTTGTTCGTTTTCTGGGCCGCCCGATGGAAGTAACCTTCTCCCCCAATATTCTTGGGCGTACCTTCTCCGGTACTGGGGCGCCGATTGACGGTGGCCCTGCCCTAACCGATGAACCTCGTATTGAGATTGACGGGCCTACGGTCAACCCGGCCCGGCGTATTCTCGCTTCTCACATGATCAGAACAGATGTCCCTATGATCGATGTGTTTAACTGTCTGGTCGAGAGTCAAAAAATTCCGATTTTCTCTGTTGCCGGTGAGCCCTATAACCAGTTGCTTGCCCGTATAGGTGCTCAGGCTGATGCGGATATTATCGTCTTTGGTGGTATCGGCCTGATCTTTGATGATTACTATTTCTTTAAACGCACCTTTGAAGAGGCCGGAGCGTCGGCTCGTACCGTTATGTTTGTGCATCAGGGCTCAGACCCTACCGTTGAGGCCCTGCTTGTACCAGATATGGCCCTTGCTGTAGCAGAGCGCTATGCGGTTAACGAAGGTAAAAGAGTTCTTGTCCTGCTGACCGATATGACCGCCTATGCTGACGCTCTGAAAGAAGTTGGTATTTCCATGGAGCATGTGCCGTCTAACCGGGGTTATATCGGTGACCTATACTCTCAGCTGGCCCGCCGCTATGAGAAAGCCTGTGATTATAAAGGTGCTGGCTCCGTTACTATTCTGTCAGTGACGACTATGCCGGGTGACGATGTTACCCACCCAGTGCCGGATAACACCGGCTATATCACTGAAGGGCAGTTCTATCTCCATAACGGTGTGATTGACCCTTTTGGCTCACTCTCCCGCCTTAAACAGCATGTGATCGGTAAAGTGACCCGAGAGGATCACAGCCAGATTATGAATACCCTGATCCGTTTTTATGCAGCATCACAGGATGCTGAACAGAAGCAGGCGATGTCATTTGAGCTGAGTGAATTTGATGAGCGGGTTCTGAAGTTTGGTCGACTGTTTCAGGCAACCTTCATGGACATTGATGTCAGTATGCCACTTGAAGATGCTCTCGATGCGGGCTGGTCCATTCTGGCACAGTGCTTTAAGGAAGAAGAACTGCTGATGAAACAGAATCTGGTGGATAAATATTTCCCTAAGACAAGCGAAAAAGATCCCTCCCCGGAAAACGCCTGACAGGAGTTAAAGCGTGGGTAAGCTGGCACTGAATAAAAGCACCCTTAACAAGGAAGGCCGAAAGGTTAAGGCTTATCGGAAGTTTGTTCCGGCCCTTGATCTTAAGCGCAAACAGCTTCTTGCTGAGCGGGCCAGTTCACGTAAAGCGATGACAGAAGTTGAGCATAAGCTGGAAACTTTACGTTGTCAGGTTCGTGAACAACTTCCAATGCTGCCTACCTATAAAGGCAGCGTTGATCAACTGGTTGAGATTAAAGATTTTTCCCTCCGCCAAGTCAATTTAGTTGGAATTCGCCTGCCGGAATTAGACTCAGTTTCTTTGCAGGTCCGCCCCTACTCGTCACTGGCCACAGAGCACTGGCTTGATCCTCTTGTTTCACTTTTGAAA
This sequence comes from Oceanospirillum sp., assembly GCF_048265165.1. Classification (GTDB taxonomy): domain Bacteria; phylum Pseudomonadota; class Gammaproteobacteria; order Pseudomonadales; family Halomonadaceae; genus Oceanospirillum. The sequence continues at coordinate 261,091 of NZ_JBLXCD010000001.1, forward strand.
CAAAATGTGGAGTTACAGCTCAGGCAACAGATACTTAATAAGCGTATGGAGTTGCTGGAAGCCGGCCTGAGAAAGACAACTCAGCGCCTTAACCTGTTTGATAAGGTTCTGATTCCACAGGCTGAGAAAAACATCCGGAAAATTCGTATCGCACTGTCTGATAGTGAGCGAGCAGGTGTTGTGACGTCAAAAATTGCTAAAAATAAGCGGCTTAAGGCGGGTATAGCATGAGTATTCTTCAGCTTAAAAAAGCCACTGTCATTGGAATGAGTCAGGACAGAACAAGCATCCTTGATGCTATTCAGGCTTTAGGCGTTATGCACATCATTCCTTTGGCTGGCTCCAGTGTAAAGCAGACTGCCGAACCGGAAGATACAAATCCTGAGTTACTAAAGCGCTCTCTGCAATATTTGCTGAACTGTCCTCAGAAAAGACGACAGGTGACCCGATACCACCAGTTAGACCTGAATAAAATCCTCCATCAGGTCGATCTGAACCGCCAGAAACGGATCAGGCTGAGTGAAAAAAGGGATTTCCTCGAACAGCGTATTAAAGACCTTGAACCCTGGGGAGAGTTTACACTTCCGAATCTGGCCGATCTTAATCATGAGAAGCTTTGGTTCTATCTGGTTCCTAATTACAAAATCAAGGATGTGGAAGAATCGCATCTTCCCTGGGTAGAAGTATATCGCGATAACCGCCATACCTATATTGTCGTTATTGCTCAGGAAGAACCCAATCCTAGTCTTATGCCCGTTGCCAGGACACATACCGGATACATTCCCCTCAGCCAATTAAGGGAGCAACTGGAAGAAGCAGAGATCCAGCTGGAAACAGCAGATGGCGAACGTGAGGCCCTGACCCGCTGGATCTATCTTCTGCAGCATAGTGTAGCCAGTACAGAGAACCAGGCGCGGCTGGAAGACGTTTCCAGTCAGACCCGGGACTATGATGAAGTATTCGCTTTACAGGGGTGGATTGCGGTGCGTGATCTACCCCTTCTGGAAGATTTCGTTGAGGCGCAAGGGCTTGTTCTGACGGCAGAAGATCCGGCGGATGATGAGAACCCTCCCACCTTTCTGGACAACCCCGATGTTTATGGCGGTGGGCAGGAAGTTGTCAGCTTTTTTCAGACACCAAACTACCGCAGTTGGGATCCTTCCCGTGTGGTGTTTTTTTCCTTTGTCAGTTTTTTTGCCATCATCATGTCAGATGTCGGCTATTCCCTATTGTTTGGCGGCATTATTGCCTGGAAATGGAACACGATGGGCGAAAGTGAGACTGGGCGTCGCCTCAGAGCGATGGGGCTTGCCCTCACCGGTGCCGGTGTCCTTTGGGGGGTATTGGTTGGCAGTTATTTCGGTGCGGCAGCCCCGTTTGCCTTGTTAGGCGATCTTAAACTGCTCGACCTGAATGATTTTGACAGCATGATGGCGCTTTCCATCACGATTGGTGCTTTGCACCTGGTTCTGGCAAACCTTCTGATGGCCTGGGTTCGTCGGAGGAGTTACCAGGCCTTGTCATCTGTGGGCTGGGCCGTTTCGGTTTCTATTGCACTTACTGGATGGTTAACAGGTTTTAGCACCCTGCACTGGGTTGTGTTTGGTGCGGGGTTAATGCTGGTGCTTCTTTTTTCCACAGAGGATCAGGGGTTTAGCCTCAGTCGATTGATATCCGGGCTTTTGGCACTGACCAATGTCACTAAGATTTTTGGTGATGTTCTGAGCTATCTGCGCCTTTTTGCGCTGGGGCTGGCCAGCGCATCCCTTGCCATTACGTTTAACCAGTTGGCCGCTGATGTGGGTAATGCGCTGCCGGGCATTGGTTTTTTACTTCATATCCTGATTTTACTGGCCGGCCACTTGCTGAACTTCGTTTTAACCGTCGTCAGCGGTGTTATTCATGGCCTGCGCCTTAATCTGATCGAGTTTTATAACTGGAGTCTGGCTGATGAAGGCTACCCCTTCCAGCCGTTTTCAAAACAGGAGGTAACACCTTGGATAACCTGATCTTAGCCCTGGGATGGGCAGGTTTGTACGGCCCGATGGCAATGGGAGCAATTGGTAGCATGATTGGCTGCTCTCTGGCAGGACAAGCTGCAGCAGGGGCGCTACTGGAAACTGAAACGGGTCATGGGCGCTACATTGGTATCTCGGCGATGCCCTCCTCTCAGTCAATTTACGGCATCGTTGTGATGTTTGCATTAAATCGTGAATTGACCCTTGGTAATGCTCCGGGTTTAGCCGCAATTGGACTGCTTTGTGGTCTGGCCCTAATGTTTAGTGCGATCTATCAGGGTCGTAGCTGTGCATCCGCGATCAATGTATCGAAAATTCGTCCTGAGATTTTTGGTATGTCACTGGCACCGGCCGCAATTGTAGAAGGCTTCGCAGTTTTTGCCTTTATCTTCGCCCTGGTTATCAGTGCTGGTATTCCGGCCTGACCTGCCCAACCTGAAGAGAGACGCGTAATTATGACGGATATTGAAAAAAACCACGCCTCTTCCGGTATTGATGCTCTGGTCGAGAGACTCCGCCAGGAGGGAGTCGATAAAGGGCGTACCGAGGCAAACCAGATATTACGGGATGCTGAGAAAGAAGCGGATCTTCTGCTGAAGCAGGCCCGGGAAGAAGCCGATACTATGCTCGCAAAAGCAAAGCGTGAAGTGGCTCAGAAGCGTCAGGCCGGTGAGGATGCCCTCAAAATGGCAGCCAGAGATCTTTTGCTTGATGTAAAAGAGAGCCTGGCCAGAAGCTTTACTGATCAGGTTGAGCGCCTGATTGAACAACAGATGGATAACCGTGAATTTGTTCAACGAATGGTGCTTGAGCTCGTTGGACGGACCGCTGCAGATGCGGGCCTTGATGAAGCAGACAATATTGAAGTGCTATTGCCGGAAAATGTGATTGGGTTGGATGAACTCCGGCGCAATGCTGATGAGTACAAAACAGGGCGCCTCAGTCAGTTTGTCCAATCTCTATCCGTTGAGTTACTCAGGGATGGTGTGAGTTTCAGTACTCATAGTGGTTCTGGCATTCGTGTCCGGTTGGTGGGTAAGGAAGTTGAAGTGGATCTGACCGACAGCGCAGTGTCGCAGTTACTGCTACGACACTTGCAGCCTCGCTTCCGGGCTTTACTTGAGGGAGTTATTCGCTAGTGAGCTACTACACTCTGGTCGCTGCTCTGCCGGACCTGCCCCCACTGTCAAAGTGTAAACAGATGCCGATCTCCCGGATTGCCCTGAATCGTCGTCTTTCTATGCTAAGCCATGAAGATCAGCAGCAGTTAAAATTGGCTGAGGATCTCTATTATTTTGATTCGGAACAGCTGGAAAAGCGCTCGGATCAGGCATTAGTTTACCAATGGCAGAACCAGTTAAGTCAGATTGAATCAGGTGTGGTACGTCAGTGTATCCAAAACCGTCTCGAGTGGCAGAGTTTACTGGCTGCAATGCGCCAACGGCAGCAGAGTGATCAGGGCCCCGAGGAATTTTATGGGCTGGGTCGCTGGACCAACCGCATTCGCCAGCACTGGTCAGAGCCAGCATTTGGTCTGGAAGGCGCATTGCCTTTAATGACTGAGCTTCAGCCCTTGGTGCAAAAAGGTGCGGCCGGGGAGATAGAGCGCCAGATCAATAACTGGCTCTGGCATGATCTTTTGCGTGCTGAACGCCGCCACCATTTTACATTAGAAACGGTGATTTGCTTTGTATTACGCTGGGAGCTAGCTGAAAAGCAGATACGAAATGACGGAGATCAGGCCATTAATACCTTTGAGTCTATGGCTGAGGTGCTACTTTCTGCGCCCGTCATCAGGGAACACATAGAATCAGCCTTTGAGGAACTTTCCTAATGAAGGATGTAAAGATTACAGCACGGGTGACCGGCGTGCGTGACGACATTGTCACCTTGCGGCTGGAAAAGGATGAAAAGGGTAATTTCTATCCTCTGATCAAAAATGAAGTGGTTTATATTTGCCCATCTCGTGTACCACAGGATAACCGTCAGGAATATCTGCAGGCAGAAGTCTTGCGGGTGCGTCATGGTGAGGCGGATGTCCAGGTGTTTGAAAATACCCGAGGAGTTGCCGTTGGTGACCCTATACGTCAATCGGGCCAGATGCTCTCTGTTACTTTAGGCCCGGGTCTGTTGGGTCAGGTTTATGATGGTCTGCAGAATCCCCTTGAAATTATTGCCGGGCAGCATGGTTTCTTCCTGCCCCGGGGGCTGCAGGTTGATGGTATCGATACACAAAAACAATGGGCTTTCCAGCCGACGGTTAAAGCAGGTACCCGTCTGAAGGCTGGTGATCCGGTGGGGCATGTGCAGGAAGGTCGTTTTAAGCACAAAATTATGGTGCCCTTTAATCAGGTTGGTGAAGTTGAAGTGACCTGGATTCAGGAAGGCACTTTTACGACCACCACGCCGATTGCTCGCTTTAAAGATTCGAAAGGTAAAGAACATGAGCTGACCATGCAGCAGAAATGGCCCGTGCGTATTCCGGTTTGCCAGCCGCTGTTAGCACAACGCTATAGTCAGCGTGAGTACCCGGAGCAGCCACTGTTAACGTCAATCCGCCTGATCGACACTTTTTTTCCTATTGCCAAAGGTGGAACAGCCTGTATTCCTGGCCCATTTGGGGCGGGGAAAACAGTTCTTCAGGGGCTGATATCCCGTTTTTCTGATGTGGATATCGTGATTATTGTTGCCTGCGGTGAGCGTGCCGGTGAAGTGGTTGAAACCATTACCGAATTCCCTGCTCTACCAGATCCTAAAGGTGGCACCTTAATGGATCGTACGATCATTATCTGTAATACCTCATCAATGCCGGTTGCTGCCCGCGAAGCATCTATTTATACCGGTATCACATTGAGTGAATATTATCGTCAGATGGGTTACAACGCTTTGCTGATTGCCGATTCAACCTCCCGTTGGGCACAGGCGATGCGCGAAACTTCCGGGCGTCTGGAAGAGATTCCGGGTGAAGAGGCGTTCCCCGCCTACCTCGACTCCTCTGTTAAAAGTCTCTATGAACGTGCTGGCCTGATCCGGAATAACGAAGGTGAACAAGGTAGTCTGACGCTTATTGGTACGGTTTCTCCTGCGGGGGGTAACTTCGAAGAACCGGTGACACAATCTACTTTGCGTACCGTGAAAACCTTCCTGGGCCTGAGTGCAGACCGAGCCTATAAACGTGCCTACCCCGCTGTTGATCCTCTGATCTCCTGGTCCCGCTATCTTGAGCAGCTCAGTGGTTGGTATAACGAGCACCTGGATGCTCAATGGGTTGATGATGTGAAGCAGATGCAGGGACTGCTGACCCAAGGCGAAGATATTCAGCAGATGATGCAGGTGACAGGGGAAGAAGGTGTCACCTTACAGGATTTTCTGACTTATAACCGGGCGCAATGTCTGGATCAGGTTTATCTGCAGCAGGATGCTTTTGATGATGTTGATGCATCCACAGATATGTCGCGCCAGATGCGGATTTTCCGTCTATTAAAACGCTGCCTTTTTGAACACCCGAACATGGATGACAAGGATACCATCAGGGAGCATTTTACTAAGCTGGCAGGTTTTTTCCGTAATCTTAATTACAGTCATGAAGATGGGCCGGACTTTCGGCGCTACTGGAAGGAGATCCATAATTTGAATCACTTCCAACTGCTCGACGGAACTTTTGCTGAAGAATAATAGGTTGCGCTTGCAGCCGCGCAAAGCGAAACGGGAGCCCTGGTGGCTCCCGTTTTATTGACAGCAGAGTAATGTATGGACAGGCAAAAAATGAATGACAGCTTGTAAACTATAGTCGCTGCCGGGTCAGTAAATAGATGAAGTAACTGCCCCCAATCAGGGATGCCACGATACCGGCTGAAAGTTGAACCGGATAGAGCGCTACCCTGCCAATCCAGTCAGACAGAACCAAAAGCGACCCACCAACAATAGATGCCAGTACAATCTGAGGCAGTATTTTTTTTGCCCCCAGCAGGTAGGCCATATGTGGTGAAAGCAGCCCAACAAAAGAAACAGGCCCGATAATCGCCGTAATCATTGCACAAATACCTGCGATTAAGGTCAACAGCCAGGCTCGGGTCTTACCGATCTGAACCCCCCGCGATTGAGCGACATCATCACTGATTGCAATTAATGTTAATGCCCTATGCCATATAAGGGCTATGGCTGAGAGTATCAGTACGCCTGCTGCTAATATTACAGCCTGCTGAGCGGAAACCTTATAAGTTGATCCTGACATCCACAACAGCAGAGAAAAAACCTCATCAGTTCCGCTGGCGAGGGTGAACTGCAGTATTGCATCCAGTAAGGCGGTAAGCGCTATACCCGTCAACACCATAATACCGGGCGAGAACGACTGTCGTTTCCCCAGAAAAAGTAACAGAGCAAGTACAGCAAGACTACCCGCAAAAGCGATAACCGGGCTGAAAACTAACCACTGTGCGCCGAATATCAGGATGAATAACACAATACTAAGTGTTGCGCCGGCAGATAAACCCAGAATATCCGGGCTGGCCAGAGGGTTACGGATCAGGCGCTGCAGTACCGTGCCGGCAACGGCCAGACCAAAACCGGCAGCAAGTGCTGCCAGAACTCGGGGCCAACGTAATTGCCAGAGATACCCTTCCGGCCAGAACCAGCCCCAGCGTACCTGTGCACCTGAATCAACCAGAACCGTCTTAGGAAAAACAAAAAAAGCCAGGCAAAGGATTAGCAGACCTGTACCGGTGGCTAGTGCCCAGCCATAAGCCGGAGATTGTGTTAATACACTGACCTGAACAGAGTTCGGACTATCATTCCGTGTAGGGGGCTGTGCAGAGGCCTCAGAAGATTTAGCTCGATTAAGGGACAAAAGAATCAGAGCCGGTGCACCGATAAGCGCTGCAGCGGCTCCACTGGGCACTACCTGTCCAAAGAAACCTGTTGCCCGAAGAGCGATAATATCGGTAAGAGTTAACAGCAGGGCGCCCAGAAGAGCGCTGACGATCATTTCCTGACGAGATGAGTGGCCACAGAACTTCCGGGCGATCTGTGGGGTCAGCAAACCTATAAACCCGATAAGTCCAACCGCTGCAATAACGCTGGCGGTTAACCAGAGCGCTAATAACAATAACCCAATAATGACGGGGACGACTGCCAACCCTCTGCTTTGAGCACCCTGATCACCCAAGCGCATCAGCATCAGGGGGCGATGCGCAATGGCTACTAAAATCAAAAATGGGACGAGTCTGGGTAAAAGCCATTGAACTTTACTCCAGTCTCCCTGAGCAAGATCCCCTGCTCCCCAGATAAACAGGTTGCGTACATATTGATCATTCAATAGCACAACCGCTGACGCCAGAGCGCCAAATAGTAAGGATACTGCCATACCAGCAAGAACAATGGGCAATCCGCGAAACCCTGAATTACGGGCAACCAAAAGACTAAGGCCTGTCGCCAGAATTGCACCTGATAAAGCCCACCACTCTCGGTAATCGATAACTAAAGCCGGGAACAGTACAGAGCCGGCAACAATACCAAGCCAGGCACCCGATGATGCCCCCAGCGTCATCGGTGATACCAGAGGGTTCTGCAGGAGTTGTTGCACCAAGCTGCCAACCAGCCCGAGGGTTGCCCCGGCCAAAACAGCCATGATCACCCTTGGCATATGACTGTATACATACTCAAAGGCCGGGAAATCTTTGGGAGGCGTGCTGATCCAAAGTTGCCACTGTTGCAGAAGACCGAGATCTGTTCGGGTCTGGAGGTGCCAGATCACTACGGCTGCCAATGCTAACCCGCTAAAAATCCAGACAGGGTTAACACAGGAGATGACCCATTGCTTTAGTACACCTCCTCTGCGCTCTGATTCAAGATCAACAGTGGACATCAGTGCTGATCTCCTGAAGACGCAGCGTTTAGCTCAGTGGGTAGTTTCGTGAGTGACTCAACAAAATGCTCGGCCAGATAGCCTATCGATAATGCACCGCCATAAGTCCAGGTAGGCTTAACCGGTGCGATTCGACCCTCTGCAACCACGGGCATCATACGAAACAACGGCTGGCTGAAAAGCTGCTCTTCATGAGGAAGTGGCCGGATATACAGCAAAATTCCATCCATATATGCCAGCTCCCGGATTGGCTTCTGCACCTGCCCCCAGGTTGAGCTTGGGATTTCAATCGCAGCATCAATACCTAAAGCTTTAAGAGCGGCCAGCGGCATTGAGTTACTACCGTAGGCTCGCACATGATTAGCATCAGAGAAACGGATGACACTGACGTTAGGTACGGCACCATTAAAATGCTGGTTAACCTCCTCTTTGAGACGTGCCAATTTTTCCTGACGCTCCATAAGCCGTTTTTCTGCTACATCCTGCTTACCTAATGCAATGGCCAGTTGTCTGAATGAGTGCTCAATGGCATCGATATTGCTATGATCAGCACGGTAATTATCAAAAAACAGCACCGGAGCTATTGGGCTTAGGCGTGCGACCATATCCTGCTGCATACTGCCAACAACAATAAGATCCGGTTTTAGCTCAGCCAGACGTTCTATACTGGGTTCAGCTCGGGTGCCTACATCAACAACCTCGGTCGGAATTTCGGGGCGGGCAACCCAGGTTTTATAGCCATTAATATCTGCAACGCCTACAGGGGTTACCCCTAACTCAAGAACTTCTTCGGTTGAGCCCCAGTTCAGGGTGACGACACGGGTCGCCGGTTGCAGAAATTCGTGGGAGCCCAGGCTATCTTTGACCGTTGCGGCTTGGGTGATTTGAGGAAGAAGAGACACGATTACAAGTACAAGGGCGATCAAAAGCCGATAAAAAATAAGGTGTGTGTTACTAAAAGACATATCTGCCAATCTCTGTCATCAGATGGAACGAGGTTAGGCCACAACAGCAATATCATGGCCATGGGGGTGTTGAAGCGTCTGAATGGGCATATCATAAAGGGCTGTCAGGCTTTCGTTATTCATAAGAGCCTGGGGTTTATCATCAAAAATGATGACGCCTTGTTTTAATGCCAGAATCCGATCGGCAAACCTTGCTGCCAGATTAATATCATGCAATATGATCACAACACCGCGCCCTGTTGCTCGGTTAAGACGATGTAAAAGGCTCATCAGGGCATATTGATGTGAAAGATCCAGGGCTGAGGTCGGCTCATCCAGCAGCATATAGGGTGTTTGTTGGGCAAGAAGCATCGCGATCCATGCCCGCTGGCGTTCACCACCGGACATACGGTCTACGCTGCTTTGTGCATACTCATCCAGGTTTGTGTCTGAAATGGCCTGTTCAATAATTCTCTCATCATCCTGTTGCCAGCGGCCCAGAAGCCCTCGCCATGGGAAACGACCTAAGCGAACCAGTTCACGCACATTAAGGCCGTCAGCTGCAGGAAGGTGTTGTGGCAAATATGCAATATTGCGGGCCAGTGTTTTCTGATTCATCGTTGACAATGACTGGCCATCAAAAAGAATATCCCCCTGATCCGGTACGATTTGGCGCGCTAATAGCTTCATTAACGTCGATTTACCTGAGCCGTTATGGCCCAGAATAACGGTTATCTCTTTTTCATTAAGAGCGAGGTCATCAATAGCAAGAATCGTTCGTCCCTGCCGCTCGACCTGAATACTACTGAGGTGCAACATCTGAATGCCTGCGTGAAGTTTATGAATAAATAAATCTGAGGGTGCCGGAGATTAATGAATAGCCAAACCAGCTAAGCCTGGCTCCAACTTTCCTGAATAAGCCTGATTCGTTCTGGTATCTTATTTTTAGGGCAACTAGCGCATACCTCACCATCTGCTTTTCGGAAATGCTGGCAGCAGCCCTTGCGGTTAAGTGCCAGTCTTTCTCCTTCCGGGAATGCATCGCTCTGAAAAGGTATGCGCATCAGGCTACTTGCTCCTTCAAGTTCCAGCGCCTGAAGCCAGTATTCGGCTAAGGCTTCAGTCTGGGTATTCAGCAGCCGTGCATACGGTTGTGTTGCCGTCGCGACAGACTGGCTGCTAAGGCTTTGCAATAGCAGAAGCGTACTTAGAACACGGTCAGCAAAGAGGCGTCGGGCAAGGTTCCTGTTGATGGGGTAATAGACACTGATATCGTTGAGGCTCTGCTCAAGAAAAGTCTTAAGATGATGAGCTGGGTCGCAGAAAATATCAGTGCTCCCTACTTGAGCCCTGACGCCTGAATAATCACTGAACGCATTTTCCCCTAGAGATAACCCGGCGGCCATCTCCCCTTGCAGCCGGATACCGATACGAGAAAAATCGGGTGCTAGGTTAAATAAAGAAACCGAAGCTAACGTTAGTATGATGGGTTGCCAGGTCAGCATATTCCAACTCTGGGCTGCCCAATAGAAGCGCCCCGCTTCCGGGGAGGCATATTCAATAGCCTGATAAAGGCTTGTTATAAAGCTTTGATTATCTGCCCCCAGTATGTACTCATCTGCGTCAGGTTGACGAATCACAGGAGCCATGGCCGGCATATGATGTTCTATCAGGTGACACAACTCCCTGATCGCAGCCTGCGGATCGATTAGAAAGCGATCGTCACCCTCGCTCTGTAGTGTAGCTCTGCAGTTCATACATTTGCTCAATCAGTTCATGGCTTGCTTTGAATTGCTCAACAAATGGAATGATAATCCATATCAATACTATTTAAAAGTAGTTAGGAATCGGTCTCATTTACACTGGAGAGGTAAGGCATGCTCGATGCAGACAAGTCTCGCTGCACTATTCTTTTCCGCTGAGTCTGTGAGCTGTATCTCCGGAAGCGCCTTTGCGATATTCATCGGGAGTGATATTCATATGTTTTTTAAACATAGCTATAAAAGCAGACGATGTGCTGTATCCCAGCTCCAGAGAGATGGTTTCAACTTTTTCACCATTTTCCAGCATAGGCATAGCTCTGACCACCCGCAGCCGTTGTCGCCATTCTGTCAGAGCGATTCCCAGATCTCGCTGGGCTTTTCTTGCCAGCGTCCTCTCTGTGGTGCCCAGCTCTTTTGCCAGTTGTTTTAAAGGCTGCTGACAGGCCGGGTTTTGTTCAAAATAATTAAGCAGCCTCATCAGCAGTGGATCTGTCGAGTGAGGCAGGTAACTGCCTGTGCTGGATACTTCCCTTAGGCGGTCAAAAATAACATCAGTGAATCGCCGTTCCTCCGGTGTGTAGGGTGTCGTTGGGGGCGATAAGCTCAGATGGCTTAGCATTTCGCGAATTAAAGGGGTCATAATCAGCGCGCAGGGCTGTTCTGGTAACTGCCTGGCCAGGTCCGAGTCAATATAAAGCGAACAGTGCAGGGATTCATGGCGATTAAAACCATAATGTGAGGTATTCGGGGGAAGCCAAAGAGCATAACTCGATGGCACCCGAAACAAGCTTCCCTCTGCTATTAGCTCCAGTACTCCACTGAAGGAGTAGATAAACTCTCCCCATGGGTGCTGATGTGGCGGGTAGCGCGTATCTGAGGGCATGGAGCGCTCCAGATAATAAATAGGCTCCGGTAACTGCTGAAAAACCAATGGTTTATGGATAAAGGGCTGTTTCGTCATAAGGGTGACTGTTCCGCATTACTGAATGTCTGTTTTGAGCTATATGAATTCTATCAGACACAAGATAATGCAGACCCGCTTTGAGGATCTACTCTTTATTATCCGAAGGTTCCGAGCTTTTGTTTCCCTTTTTAACTGAGAGAATAGTATGGGTACACGTAAGACGATGGATCTGTTTGCCTTTATTCTTATGACTGTCTTTTGCCTGGTAATGGCATTTCAGCAGGTATTACTTAAATCGGTATCATCGGATCTGGCACCTGTGTTTCAAATTGCTCTCAGGTCAGGTATTGGTGCGATTCTGATCGGTATGGTGATGATTTATCAGCGGCAAGGTTTCAGTCTTGCACCTGAGAATCGTATACCGGCCCTTGCAATTGGTGCTCTTTTCGCCTTTGAGTACCTTTTCCTGGGGGAAGCGTTGAACTACACATCGGCAGGTCACGCGGCAGTATTCCTGTACACCTCCCCTATCTTTGCGGCCATTGGTTTGCACTGGAAAGTGGCGGGTGAGCATATGACACCCCTGCAGTGGTTGGGGATTTTTATGGCATTTGTTGGCATCGTGATCTCTTTCCTGGGCCAGGAAGACAACCTTGAGGTCAGCCAGTCAGTACTGTTTGGTGACTTTTTAGCGCTTTGCGGTGGTGCTGCATGGGGGGCAACAACGGTGGTGGTCCGTGCAACGGGCTTATCTCATCTCCCAGCAAAAGAAACTCTGCTTTATCAGCTTGTGGGGGCCTTCGTTATTTTGCTTGTTTGGGCCATTTATGCCGATCAGGCGTACTTCAACCCAACAACCGAGGCGCTTTTCAGTCTTGCCTTTCATGGCATTATTGTTGCCTTCTTTAGTTTTCTGCTTTGGTTCTGGTTACTGACCCAGTACAAGGCTTCTCAGTTAGGTACCTTTTCTTTTCTGACACCCTTATTTGGTGTTTTGCTGGGGGCCTGGCTGCTGGACGAAACCATTGAAGCCAGCTTTATAATTGGGGCTGTACTGATTATTGCCGGTATTTTGTTGGTCAATGCATCGGGGTTGCTGGCCCGATTGACCCGGCGAAAGGATCAGCCTGCCCGGCTCAGTGACTGAATAAGTGACTTCAGACCGTTACAGGTGCTGCGGGGACTGCCCGCATCATCTCTGCCAAAGCTTTTACCAGAGCAGTCATCGTCTGTTCATCCGGGCCGGTAAAACCCAGTACAAATCCCTGAGGTACTTTAGCTGAACCTGAGTTTTCAGCGATCTTAAAATGCGCTGATAATGGAAACATTCTGATCCCCTGCTGATGTAGACGGGCTGTAATATGCTGATCCAAAAGTACGGATTGCTCTTTCATCCCAGGTATCTCTGCGGTTTTTTTGAAGAGAATCAGTAGATGCATTCCTCCCTGGGGTTGTTGCCAGTGAAACCACTGAGTTAAATACCGCTCACAAAGCCTGAGCAGATAGTCTCTCTTTTGTCGATAATGGCGTCGCATCCGGTTAATATGACGGGCAAATCCACCGTTACGCATAAACTCCGCCACCACAGGCTGCATCGGCAGTGCCGCAGACCCTCCCAGTTCATTACGACTTTGCAGCAACAGCGGGCAGAGGGGTATTGGCGCAACGATAAACCCCAGACGTAAACCCCTGAACAGCACCTTAGAAAAGCTGCCAACGAAAATAACCCGCCCTGAAGGATCGGCCTGCATTAGAGGAATACCGCTTTTACCGCTGTAATGAAACTCGTTGTCGTAGTCATCTTCTATCAGCCACCCTTTTCCCCGCTGAAGATAGTCAAGCCACTGCTGGCGTCTCGATTTACTCATGACAGTGCCGGTAGGGTACTGGCGATTAGGTGTAAGAACCGAAGCCGTTGTTTCTGCCGGTTTCGTCTCATTTTTATCGGGTGTAAGGCAGCCTTCATGATCAAGAGAAAGTTGGCTGTATGGCTGGAGAGGTAATTGCCAGCTGTTTATCAGCTCACGGATAGGCGGGTAAGTTGGGTTTTCACATAGCCAATGAACACCCGGGCTGATTTTTTCCAGCGTATGGCGTATCAATGTCAGAGCATCACGGCTTCCGGCAGTCATCAGTATCTGTTCTGGTTGACAGCGTAACCCCCTCAGTTGATAGAGGTAGTCAGCAATCGTCTCTTTCAGGGAGGGTAAACCCGTGGGACAGTTATCCTGTAGCACCATAGGATCAGGTGTTCGCCAGCTTGCGCGCATACTCTTAAGCCAGGCTTGCTGCGGAAATGCCTGAGCATCAATTCCGGAGTTAAATGTCATTAAAGCAGGTGTCTCTGCAACCTCCTCCCTTTTGATGGGGCGATCTTGCTCCAACAATAAACAGGCATCACCGGAGACATAGATCCCGCTTTTACTGCGGCTGATTAAGACCCCTTCAGCAATAAGCAGTTCATAGCCATTAACCACGGTACTGCGGGAGACACCAAGGCTATCGGCCAGGACACGGCTACCCGGCAGGCGGTCTCCTGCATTTAGTTTTCCCTGTTTAATGTGACTGATTACCTGATGGTAAAGCTGTTTGTAAAGCGGGATGCCGCCCTGGCTGAGGGTAAACTGTAAGCTACTGATGATATTGCGTTGAGCTGTCATACACTTAGGAGGCCAACCGGTTGATTATAATAATCTGGACTGAAAAAAAAGATAAAAACTGGACGTTTTTTATCATACCTTCACGGCATAAGCTTGTCTCAGGTTTAAATAACAACAGGGAAAAGACAATGTCCGAGAACAGATCATCAACACAGCCTTCTTTAAGCAGTAGCCCTCTGACACAGGTCAAGCGCGGCCCTAAACGGGCGTTAACCGATCGTGAAGCCATGCTGGCATTTATCGACCAGTCGCTGCTTTGCTATGTGGGGTTTCAGGTTAACAATCAGGTTCGGGTTATTCCCACTTGTCACTGGAGAGAGGGCGATTACCTGTACTGGCACGGCCACAGTAAGGCGGCAAATATTGCAGATAGTGATCAGGGGAATCAAAAAGTCTGTATTACTATCGCAAGTCTTGATGGTCTGGTTATGGCTCGCTCGGCTTTCCATCACTCGGTCAATTATCGCTCCGTCATGATTTACGGCCTTCCTGAGCCCGTCACCGACCCGGATGAGAAGTTACGACACTTTGAGCTTTTTGTTGACAAAATCAGCCCTCAGCGCTGGGATCAGTTGCGGCCTGTCACCGAGCAGGAAGTCAGAGCAACTGGAGTTATGCGTGTGAAACTGGATGAGGTTTCAATGAAAGCACGTGCGGAAGGTGCTATTGATGATGAAGACGATCTCAATTGGCCGGTTTGGGCCGGAGTGTTACCCATCAGTCAACACTGGTCAGCGCCTGAGCAGGATCAGCTACAGATTGATAATACTGAAATCACCACACCCTTGAGCTCTCCAACTCTGCCGGAATGCGGTATCAATTAATATCGGTATCTGTTCAAATTTGCACTGAAACGTTAAGAGGGCTTCAAGCCCTCTCATAACAACTGCAGATCAACGTCCGCGAATTGCTTTCAGCTCTTTCTGGAGTTGTGCATTCTGTTTCTTTACGTCGTTATAAAGACTGTTAACCCGCACATACTCCTGCTCGGCGGTATCCAGCTTACGACTGAGCTCAGTAATCTCTTTTGCCTGTTCATCGGACAATTCCAGTGCCCGGGCCAGGCTCTCCTGTTCCTTACGCAGAGCTTCCGGATCATAAGACACTTGTGCCTCGGATGCTTTTACCTGGTCTTTCAGTTGTGCAATCTCATCTTTGTAGTCACTTATCTGACGGTTGAGCTGCTTTACCTCCTTGATATGAGACGCTGAATCCTGTTGCTGTGTTTTGGGGGGCACTGGGCTGCTATTTTTCTGAAGCTTACGAAGGCTGGATTCTTTCTCTGACAGATTCTGCTCCAGTGTCTTAATCATCTCAAGACGCTCATCGGCAGTTTGCACAAGCTGCTTTTTCTCATGGCTAAAACCCTGAGTCAGCGTATCGATTTCTGCCTTATGCTCATGCCAGAAAGCTTGCCAGAGCTGCCGCTGATTTTGCTGAAAAACTTTTTTCAGTGCTTCTGAAGGTGGTGGGATGTCAGCGGGAGTTTTTGTGGTCTTAGCGGGGGTGAAATTTTGCAGAATCTCGACACACTGAGTATAGGGTGCACTTGTTTTCTGGTGGAGCTGAGCGGCCGAGATTGAGCTCAAGGTATATCCTTCATCAAGCCAGCGTTGTATCTGTTGTTTACAGACATCCTGCAAATTAGCATCCTGATTCATTGTCCAGCCTTACTGTGAAAAAATTATTAGAACATCATTTTGGTCGTAGCCGGTCACCTGTCACCTACCACTTATGCCTCGGAATATAAGTAAGAAGGCAATAGGGCTTCCGGCACCGATCATGAAACATGCTATTAAAGCTGATTTCAAGCCCCTGCCTCTCTTTTGAGAAAATCAGGTGTAGGTATTACGGAGTGAAGGTGACGGATTACCGCTTAGTTTGCCCGAATCGGGTTTGTTCTATCGGTTGATCGGTTTGTTTTGCATCCTTCCATCTGCTTGCGCACTGCCCGACCCAGCATTGCAAAATAGTCGGCAAAATGAGCATTAATGCGATTTCGTTCTGCGCCTCGGGGATATAGCCCATACTGAGCCTCGGTTGAAGCTTTAGTTCCTTTTACCAGAAAATTGTTTTTAATCGATGCATCCTGAATAAAAGCCTCAAAAGCCCTGGCACAGAGCTCTTCAGGTTGACTGTAATAGTTCAGCCCCGCCGCCTTATCAGCCAGAAGTGACATCCTGAACAGCTCACTGGGTTCTTCACCATTCTCGCTAAGCATCACAGCTGCAAAACAGTTACTTAACTTATGATTTAACGGATGGGCTATCAGATCCTGCCCGCCATTTCCCTGCTGTAACCAGAGATCTGATGCAAATCGGATACCCTCTGCAGTTTTGAAAGACTTACTGGCAAGATAGTGATCCAGTGCATGGAACCACTCATGGGCGATGCTGCCCGGACCAGCATTTTTTGCCAAGGCAAAGGCCCTCTGATTGGGTGCATAATGGGCTGCAATACCGGGACGACCTCCGGTGCCGTAATGTAATGCCAGAGTTCCCTTTAAAGAGATAACACTCTCAGGAACTTGCAAAATAACCATCAGATCGCAAAGAGCATCATAAAACCGACCCGCAGCACTCAGCTTTTCTTGCTGAGTAACCCAGCGACCTATCTCAATGGAACGAAAGTTAAAGCGTTGCCGAAGCTGAAGAAAGTCACAATGATCTTCCTGACGATGGCGTGGGCCATTTCGGTAAAATCGCTGTTCTTTATCGCTGGAAGCCTTGTACTGAGGGAATAACTGACGCATGAGGGCATGGGAGTCTACTGTAGGTTTATGTGATTTTTCAGATGAGGTTGCACCGGCCGCTCCCCCGATACTGTTCGTAAAAACAGTATCGGATGGTAGCGTATTTAATCGCTTTCGGGAATGCCGCATAGTAGGGTGTTCATCGTTCTGAGGCATTGATGCCGGAAGCGGTTAACGGCGCAACAGAGCATCTTCGCCCTCTTCTTCTTTATGCTTTTGAGCTTCAAGCTCTTTAAGATGGGCTTTTTCTTTTTCTTTCTCTTTTGCTTCTTTCTGTGCCTTCTCTTCTGCTTTAACTTCAGCCTCTGCTGTAACCTTTTCAATATCATCAGTAACGGCCCAAGGCTCTGCAGGAGATGGACTCAACTCACCGTGACGCGGTGCAAACCGCTCTTCTGACAGTGCTTTTAACAGACCAAACACCATACAGATTACCACGACAGAAAAAGGCATAGCCGCCGTGATCACTGCTGATTGCAGAGTATCCAGTCCCCCTGCGATCAGCAAGACCGCAGTCAGCAGTGCCAGAAAGACACCCCACAAAATACGGTGTACAGAAGGTGGATCAGCATCCCCACCGGACAGAATAGTATTAATGACCAGAGTACCGGCGTTGGCCGAGGTAATTAGGTAAGTGCCGATCAGAACAATCAGCAGTGTTGATATCACAGGGGTAAACATACCCAGCCCCATGCCCTCAATGGTGACAAACAGTGCGGTTGATACATCATTTTGTACGGCAGCAACCACAGCACCATTACTGAACAGCTCCTGATATAAGGCGGTACCGCCAAACAAGCCGATCCAGACAATGGTGATAATGGTCGGTACCAGCAGGACGCCCATCACAAACTCACCAAAGCTACGTCCCCTTGAGATACGGGCGATAAACATACCGACAAAAGGTGACCATGCTAGCCACCAACCCCAGAAAAATACCGTCCATTCTGACTGCCAACTGTCGCCATGGGTAACATTGGTATGGAAGGTCATACGGATCAGCGACTGAATATAGTCCCCAGTGGCCTCAATAGTTACTCCAATCAGGTACTGAGTCGGCCCCAGTAGTAGCATAAAGAGCACCGCTGCAATACTCAGCCAGAAGTTCATCTCCGATAGCAGGCGCACCCCCTTGGATACACCGGAAACAACCGAAGCGGTGGCGATAAGCATAATAACGCCAATAACTGTGAGCTGGAGTGTCGTGGAGTTTTCCAGATCAAACACCTGATGCAGGCCGGCGTTCATCTGTTGAACACCTAGCCCCAGTGTGGTGGCAATACCAAAAACCGTACCGAATACCGCCAGCAGATCCACCAGATCTCCTAGAGGCCCCCTCACCCGCTCACCCAGAATCGGGTAAAGCACAGATCGTACGGTAAGAGGTAGATCGTGGCGGTAGGAAAAATAAGCCATGGTCAGCGCCACAAAGGAGAAAATCGCCCAGCCATTAACGCCCCAGTGAAAGAAAGACAGACGCATTGCAACAACCGCCGCATCGCCTTCAGATGTACCCGGCAGAAGAAAAGGATTACTGTTTAGCTGCATAATCGGTTGAGCCACCGACCAAAAAAGAATCCCAACCCCGGTGCCAGCTGCAAACAACATACTGATCCAGGCAAAGTAAGTAAATTCCGGTCGCTCCCAGTCACGACCAAGGCGAACTTTCTTATAGCGGCCTGTTCCCAGCCAAACCATAAAAAACAGCAGGAAAGCAACTAAGAGTACGTAATACCATTCCAGAAAAGGGTCTAGCCAGCTGCGCGCAGCAGCAATCCCTTGCGCACTGATTTCGGTAAACAAACTACCCATAATCAGTGTGGCGATAACCATAATAATTGAAACCTGTGTCATCAGGGGATTCATCCCCTTGAACAAGCCTTTCTGGGCCTGATTGTACATCGGATATCCTTAATGTCGGTTCAAGGGCGTTATATTGCTTTAACGTGACCACGCTATGGTTTAAAAAAATTATGCCGGGTAAGCACCCGGCATAATTTGCGTATAACCCTAAACAAAATAATGGGATATTCAAGAGGGAATCAGACTTTATTCCTACCGGCCAAGCCTGTACTGAGTTTCTGTTCCACATGAGTGGGCAAAAAACTCATCGTGGGAGATCAATGCAAAACCAGCAAAATAGTTGTTACCGAAGCTGTTTTCCCATGGGAAATTAGTTTTACCCCTCGGTGCCGGGGTCGTTCCCGGTGGCATTTGCGACACCAAAGGGGACGTGTACCATGGCAAGATTTTGGGCATTTAAATGGCTGACCTGGTCATCGAAAAACAGATGTGGCCGGAAAATATCCAGAATGCGGCTTTTATCCATTCCCCCCAGAAAAAAGGTTTCGTTTGGGGAAACGCCCCAGCTTTCCAGCGTGGTGATCACCCTCTCATGACTGGGGGCACTGCGGGCCGTGATGATGGCCGTTCTCAGTACCCGCTCATAGGCTGAGTTTTTAGCCAGCTCAGTATCTTCCAAGCCCTGCAGTGCGGATAATTTACGGAACAGATCCGCTAAAAGCCCCGGATTATGAACCCGGTTCTGATGCTGTTGCTCATATTCCTGAAACTTTTCCAACCCGCGGGCTTTAAAAACAGCTTCCGATTCATCATCCGCCAGTACACCGTCAAAATCGAACGCGATGCGCAGCTCGGCATCTGAACTATCATCCTCTACCCTGGACGGTAGCACCAAGCCCGCCGGATAGCCCGCGATCACGGCGGCCCGAACATCGGTTTCATTACCGGAGAGAAAAAGGGAGGCATTAAACGCCGGAATATAGGAGAAGGGTGACGCCCCGCTGACAAAAGCGGCCCGGGATATGCCCAGACCGTAGTGTTCGATGGAGCGGAAAACGCGCTTGCCGGTGGCTGGAGAGTTACGGGACAGCAGAACCACTTCCACCGGTTGTTCACCGGGAAAGCGCTGATTAAAACTCAGAAAGCGGCGAATAAAAGGAAAGGCCACCCCCGGTTTCAGAATCCTGTCCAGGTTTTGCTCCTGAAAGGTTTTATAGGCGATGGCACCCCGGTCACGAAACACCTGGTCGGATTCCGTAAGATCAAACAGTGCGCTGGAGGAAACCGCAATCACCAGCTTATCTTCAATGGGAAATGGCATCTGAACCTCCTTTCAGCGATCCGGTTAGGTATGTTGCGAAAACAGGGTGGCAACCGCGTCGGGGTTTGACCCGAAAAAAAGGTGCAGATAGGTGGCCGTCAGTCCCTTATCCCGATAGATAGGCTCCCCCGGTGCCGGGTGGCGCTGGCGGCGGCCATGGGCGATCGGCTTCGGGGTGTTTTGGCTGAGGGATTTGTGATGGGCATGGCCACGAATATCCCCTTCCGGAAGGGGCGCTGTTTGCATCCCCTGACAACCCCGTTTACCCCGCATAGAGCCATCGCCGGCAACAAGACCGAGCATCGGATAGGTGTTTTCCTTTAGCTCTGTCAGGGTATCCAGACAATAGAGAAAGCCGCCACACTCCGCCAGAATCGGTTTGCCGGATTGGTGGAAATGCCTGATTTGAGAGATCAGTCTGGTGTTCCCCGACAGGGTTTCAGCATGCAGCTCTGGATAACCACCCGGCAGCCACAAAGCATCCGCTTCCGGCAGTTCTGAGTCTTTCAATGGTGAGAAGAAGCTGTAATCTGCCCCTAACTGCTGTAGCAGTCGTAGATTGGAATCATAGATAAAGCTGAAAGCGGCATCCTTAGCCACAGCGATCGTTTTGCCTTTAAGCGGCTTTTCAGAAAGTGCCGCCGATGTGCTCAGGCTTTCAGTCGGATAGAAATCCACCGCTTCAGGCAGCTCCAAAATGGGCTGTCCCTTAAGCAAGGCCGCGCCTGCGTTGATACGGCTTTCCAGCTCTGCGGTAATCTCTCCTGCCTGCACCAGACCAAGGTGACGTTCAGGCAGCGCGATCTGTTCATCCTGCGCCAAGGTCGCTAGAATTGGGAAGTTTTCCGGCAACGCCTCTTCAATCAGCTCACGATGGCGCTCACTGGCGCAACCATTCGCAATCAGTCCGGCAAACTGCAACGCAGGACGATAGTTTGCCAGTCCCACAGCCATCGCACCTGCGGTTTGTGCCATACCTTTAACATCCATCACCAGTGCTAAAGGAATGGCAAAGCGTTCCGCCAGATCAGCACTGGAAGGGGTGCCATCGAATAAACCCATCACCCCCTCAATCAGTATCAGATCTGCTTCCTGTGCTGCCTTAAACAGCATTTGCTGGCAGTACTCTTCCCCCGCCATCCACATATCCAGCTGTTCAACCGGTTCACCGGAGGCCTGTCTCAGAATCTGGGGATCAAGATAATCCGGGCCTGTTTTAAAAACCCGAACGACCTTACCCTGCTGGCGATAAGCCCGGGCGATGGCTGCCGTAATGGTGGTTTTGCCACAACCGGAATGGGGTGCAGCAATAAAAAGTGCCGGGCATTGGACGGCATTAGGTGAACGGGTAGATGGCATAAAACAGATGACCCCGGTAAAGAAAAGCCTAAAAAAAGAGGCTGTTAAGCCCTGGTCACCTAGTTTGCGGTGATGTGGGATAAGGATCAAGCACTGCCGATAATCACAGTGATTAAAAATAGCTTATTTATAGGTACAATATCAGGTGTTCTCTGAACCGGCGCTAACCCGCTCTCTTTTATCTAAGGTGTTGCTATGCCCCGCTATCGGTATGAGTATCTTGAACTGGAGCTGAAACAACAGATCCGCTCAGGCTATCTGCAGACCGGCGACCGACTGCCTTCTATCCGGTCGTTATGCCGTGATTATCAGGTCTCTAAAGCCACGGTACTGCATGCACTTCATCGCCTGGAGTCTGAGCAACTGGTTCAGGCCAGGCCAAAATCGGGCTATTTTGTCCGAACACCAGAGTACGAAAGCCCATTACCCACACGTGTGCAAACACCTAAAACACCCGCACCGGTCTCTGTGTCAGCGATTTTCAGGGATATTATGTCACAGGGTGCCGCATTTGATATTTTACCCGCCGCCAGTCAGCAGGACTCGCTGCCACAACTGACGCAGCTTAATCGGCTGATTGGTCGCCAGATGCGGCTTCACCCTGAGCAAAAAGCCGGTTATTACGATGAATCCGCCGGTAAATACAGTCTTAGAACAGCACTTTCCACCCATTTAAGGCAAAGGAAGCTCCGGGTTGCCCCGGAAAATATCTGCATCACCAGCGGCTGCCAGCACAGCCTTTTTATCGCCCTGATGATCACCTGCCAGCCCGGTGATACAGTTGCCGTGGAGTCACCAGCCTTTTACGGTGTGCTACAGATCATGGAACAACTCGGGCTCAATATTATTGAAATCTCCGGTGACCCGGTCAGTGGTATCGATATTCAGGAGCTGCAGGAACAACTGACGCGCTGGCCGATAAAAGCCTGTGTTGTTACTCCAAATTTTGGCACCCCAGCGGGCTCCTGTATCCCACCAGAGCAGTATGCCTCACTGGTTGATCTGGCATGCCGAAATGACTTCTGGCTGATTGAAGATGATATTTATGGCGATCTTGCATTTTCATCAGCCGCCACCGCGCCGCTCAAAAGCCAGGATAACCTGCAGAATGAAAAAGTTATTCTCTGTGGCTCGGTTTCTAAGAGCCTGTCCAGAGACCTTCGTGTCGGCTGGATTATTGCGGGCAAACTGCACAATAAAGCACTTCAGATGAAACTGATTACGCAACTGGCCAGCCCCCAGGCGATTCAAGAAGGTTTAGCGCAATTTATTGCTGAAGGACACTACCGACGCCATCTCAGTCAGTTGCGGCAGAAACTGCAGCAGCAAAGAGACCAGCTATTGGCTTATCTGAGCCAGAATTGGGGTAAAGAGATCCGTTACAGTCAGCCCGATGGCGGACTTTGCATTTGGGTTCAGCTACCGGATACCTGCGACAGCCAGGCGGCGTACCGTTCCCTCAGAGCAGAGGGTATTTTATTAACACCCGGAACATTATTTTCAGCCCATGGCTTGTACCGTCATTATCTGAGATTAAGCTTTTCCCAGCCTTTATCCGCCAAAAGAAAAGCGGCGTTAGACCGCTTGTTTATCTGTGTATTGGAACTTTCTGATGAAACCAGTTGTCAATAGTGATCGGAAAAATGAAAAAAGCCGTAAGCTTCATCAGTCCATGAAGCAAAAAAACAACCTGAATAACTTTTAATAAAAAGCGTAGCCATCACAGAAACGTAAACACGTAACTAAAACTAACGAAACACGTCTTATGGAGGCTATCAGACTGCAGAAAATAAAGAAGGAGTCTGATGATGAAATTTAAAGAACTGAAAAAACTGATTCGTAACGGTGCTGAACCGGAAGCAGAGATTGTAACCCATGCGACCCATAGCCAATATGCTATCCGTATCCTCACTGGCGAAGAAAGCCATCGCCTGATGAACTGGCGAAACCGCCCCCTGATCTTCCGTAGTCTTGATCAGGCAAGGCAAACACTGGCTCAGGCAGGAATAAAACATGCGACCCTGATTCAGCATGTGGCCCATGATGAGATCATTGGCCGGGTTGCCACCTATGATGAGCCCTATCTGGCACGAATCCCGATGTCGGCTTAACCGCTAGGTATAAGCCTCTAATAGAATCCCTCCGCCTTGGAGGGATTTTTGTTTCGGCACGGGTTATCGTTACACCCGCATTAATATCAATAAATGCCCCAGCCGTAGATCGAAAAAGTGCCGTGGGTGCCTTCCGACACACAATACATACGTTTACCGGCAAAGCCCCCCCTGCCCCCTGTAGATCGCCCTTCAGGGCGTCTGTATCTTACATAAACGGAAGCAGCTGACGGGCTAAAGCCCGACCCACAAAAACAAGAAGCCTTGTAGATACCATCTCTCCGAGATGTATTCAATCAGGCGTTAACGATCAACCCCATACGGTCTGCAGGCGAGCTGTATCATGCGGCCCAGTTTGTAGGTTCTGCGGGCGGTGATCAGGGATTGGGAGACGCCGCCGAGAATGCGGTTCATCAGTTCGTCGCTGCCTTCACTGAGCAGTTTCTCCTGCGCTAGTGCTTCTACTCCAGCTACGACCATAACGGTGACCAGCGCCTGCCGGAACAAACGGATGGCACTCAGGCTGGTGGTTTGCAGACCGTAAACGGAGGCTATCTCACGGGTCATGGTACGGGAGCGCCAGAGCACCACTAAGGTATCCAGCCCGGCATGGGGAATAACCATAACGGCGGTGCCTGTGGTCAGGGTGTAATGGCGGATGATCTTTTCGGCTTGCTGATCCAGTTCTCTCAGTACCATCAGTTGATACAGCTGCCAGTACTCTTCGGTGGTGGTGCGCTCTACCGCGGCGTCTTTAAAGCGCTGAATCAGCTGGGGTGCAGCTTTGCTCTGCCGCTCCAGCCAGGGTGTTAAGGTGGCTTTTAAAGCGGGCAAATCTTTGTTTTTAAGAGTTTGCTGAACTGCATCTTGTTCCGCTTTCAGTCGTTTAATCTCCTCCGTGGAGCGGCGCTCCTGTCGCCAGACATTGATCACCCCCAGCAGTACAACGACCAGCACACCACTACCCAGAGCGCCCAGCAGCCAATGGCTCTGCCAGAGAGAGACCAGCTCGTTGGTCAGTATCAGCAGAAGCAGAACAGCCACAACGGCGATCACACTTTTACCGATGCCACTGCCCCCTTGAATCAGAGAGGTGCCAGCTTGTACCTCTGAGTCTACCGCCTCCCCTTGCCGGGTGTGCGCTTCGTGACTGTTTATCGCGTCTTCGGGCTGATCTTTAAGAGTCCCGGTGGCGGCTTCCGGTGCGTAGCCGGGGTTGCGCGGAGATTCATGTGCCGTGCCCTCGTCTTTGTCCGTTGGGCTGCTGTTTGTGGTCGGGTCATCTTTTTCGGGGTTTGCGGGTTCGATATAACCGGGTTTCTGGCTCATGACAGGTCATCCTTCAGCAGATCATTAAGCACACGGCCCAGCTGATAGGCGGGCAGCAACTGATTAACATTGGCGATGCGGGTTGGTGGTGACCAGCGTTTAAGCTGTAGCTGATCCGGTAAGGTGCGCCAGTCGATGGGCAGGGCTTCCGGTACACGGCCGGAGTAATAAGGCTGCTGTCGGCCATCGGTTTCCCGCCCCAGCAGATACTCCTGTCCGTTGTCATCCACCAGACTGCGGGTGGCTTCCAGTGCAGCGATGGCGCGATAGCGCACATCGGCCCGTGCGCGCACATCATTACCGGGGTCGATCTCATTCAGCAGAGCACCAAGCAGCTTTTCCAGCCGGATACGCTCGGACAAAACCAGCTGATCCGCTTTGGTGGCGGCAAAGACAACACGGCCAATCTTACGGTTCAACCACTGGAACATGCCCTTTTGGTTGCCGTAACGGAAAAAGCGCAGAGCGGCCTGCATCGCCTGTTGAAGCTCATTCAGGGCGGCTTCCCCTTGTTCCAGCGCTGTTAGCAGGTCCACCAGAATCACCTGACTGTCCAGATGGTGGAAATGACGGCCCAGATGGCTTTCGATCTCCTGTTTATAGGCATCAAACAGGCGAGCCATGCTTTTCTGCAGTTTTGGCAGCTGCAGGTGATCCGGTACCGGAAAAAAGCCCAGCATGGAGTAGTTTTGCATCTGCCCCGGCACCAGTACCCGGCTGGGTTGATTCAATACGTAACCTTCGGCTCGGGCGGCTATCAGGTAATCTTTCCAGGCGTCGGCCAGTTTGCGTTGCAGGGCGTCGGTTACTTGCGGTTGTCCGGCGGCTTCTGCGAGCAGGTGGCGAAAGGGTTCACTGAGCTTTTGACGGTGGGGCTGTTGGGACAGCTCCCATGCGGATTCTGACCATTGGCTGAAGGAGGGTTCCAGCAGTGCCAGGTCCGCCAACCATTCACCGGGGTAATCCATGATTTCCAGTTGCAGGGTATCCGCTGAGATCAATTGCTGAAGCGCTTGCTGCTTTTGCGGCCGCTTGATCTCCAGATCCAGCCAGGTCAGGTCTCGGGTTGGCTCCGGCCACTGGCCCTGCCCCATCAGGCTGTCTCTGTGACGGAAGAAATCAAACTGACTACGCCGGGCCAGTTGATCCTCTTTTAACAGTGCAGGTTTGAGCAGCCCGGCATCAAACAGATCTAAACCGGTGAGCGGATGTCGGCTGACACCCTCTGGCAGAGGCTCATCAACCCGCAGCAGGCTATGGGTCAGTTGGGTAATCAGCACGGTTTTACCGGCACGGGAAAAACCGGTTACCCCCATACGGTGACGCTTCTGCAGGGTCAGGTTCTCGGCCTGGCGGATCAGCTTTTCGCTGACTTTTTTACCGAGCTGTTTGCCAATTTTACTGCCGAGCTGTTTACCGGCGCTTTTCAGATAGCGTTTAACCACAAAAGAACTCCTTAAGCTGCCGCTTTCCTGTTTGGGGCGTGCGGCCTTCATTATATGCCGTAAGACCACTCAGCTTCTTCTTTAAACTGCGGGCTAATCGCACATTTACAACCAAAGCCAGCATAAAATTGCGTTTCTGGCCGAGTGAATAACACCGTTTACTCAAATACCACAGGGCTGTATTTGATCCTGTTACAGATTCCCTCATAATTTCCGGCCATTAACGAACGACTAAAAAACGAACGATAGAAAAACGAAAGAGAGGGTTATGCGTTTATCACTGTTGGGTTCAACTGTTCTGGGTTTGTCCTTAATCGGCAGTCAGGTTCAGGCAAAGGAGGTTGCTGAGCGGCATCATGCGTCGGTTCTGATGTATCACCATATCAGTGCTGAAACACCGCGCTCCACCAGTACGGATGCGGAGACCTTTACCCGGCATCTTGACCTGTTGGATCAACTGGGCTTTCAGGTCTGGCCCCTGCCTCGGGTTGCTGAGCATCTGAAAGCCAACAAACCGCTGCCGGATAAGATTGCAGTACTAACCTTTGATGATGCCTATATCAGCGTTTATGACACAGCGCTGCCGATTATGTCAGCCCGTAAGCTGCCCTTTACCATTTTTGTTAATGCCACACCTATCAATCAGGGCAATAAGCTGTATATGAGCTGGGATCAGCTGCGGGAGGCGAAAGCCAAGGGCGCAACCATCGGCAACCACTCCCTGTACCATGAACATATGATCCGAAAACGGGCAGATGAAGATGACGTCCAGTGGCTGGTTCGTATGCGCGCGGAGATTACCGAAAACCAGCGGCAACTGGAGAAGCATCTGGGCGTTTTATCGGAAACGAAGCTGTTCGCCTACCCTTACGGTGAGTTTAATCCTGCACTGGAAAGTTTGCTGGCCGATCTGGGCTATATCGCCTTTGGTCAGCAATCCGGTGCAGCCAGTCCCTTTACCTCTTTACAGGGCGCTCCCCGTTATGCGGCCAACGGCATCTATTCAAACCCGGACAGCCTTAAGACCAAGCTGCTAGCCCTGCCCTTTCCTGTACGCTCTGAAACACCGCGCTCCGGTGTGTTAGCGCCGGATAAGCGCAGTCCGGTTCTGACCCTGACATTGGAGAAGGGCGATTATCGTCTGGATCAGCTACGCTGTTATGGGCCCGCTGGCGAGGTGTTGCAGGTCACGAGTGAAGATCAGGCCGATGGTGCAGTTAAACTGCAGATAGCGACAGAGAAAACGCTGCCAGCAGGACGTCATCGCTATAACTGCACCGCGCCCCATCGCTCTGAATCCCGTTGGTTCTGGTTTTCCCGTCAGTGGATGTTGCCGGAACCGGATGGCCGCTGGTATAAGGGTTAACTGCTGAGCCGATGGGTGTCAGTGTGGTATCAAGCAAACAGGGAAAGCACCGATGAAGCCTTCTTACAGATATTTGACAGAAAAAACCGGCCTGACGCCAACGACCAAAGCGGTTTTATGCGTTGCTGCGGGATTAAGCGCCCTTGCCAGTAGCGGGCTACAGGCACAACAGGTGGCAGATCAGGTCGCCCCGGAAGCCGCCAGTGAGCGGGTGGAACATCGCGCCCATCAGGCAAAGGATTTTATGGTTGCTGCAGCCAACCCCTACGCGGTTGAAGCGGGTTATCAGGTGTTAAAAGAAGGCGGCAGTGCCATTGATGCCATGGTGACGGTGCAAACCGTTCTCGGCCTGACGGAACCGCAATCTTCCGGGCTGGGTGGTGGCGCTTTTATGCTCTATTACGATGCCCAAAAACAGCAGTTAACCACCTTTGATGGTCGGGAAACCGCTCCGATGGCGGCCACGCCTGAGCTGTTTCAGGATGGTCAGGGCAAACCGCTGACGTTTTTCGATGCGGTGGTGGGCGGTCGGTCAGTGGGAACACCGGGTACGGTGAAGCTGATGGCTGAGACTCACCGGCGTTTCGGTAAGCTGGACTGGGCCCGTTTGCTGCAACCGGCGAAACAATTGGCGGAGAAAGGTTTTACGGTCTCCCCGCGTCTGGCCGGTGCCATCGCCAATGATCAGCAGCGCCTGAGTCGCTACCCGGATACCCGCAACTACTTTTTCACACCGGATGGCCAGCCCCTGCCTGAGGGGTATCGCCTGACCAATAAGGCCTATGGGGAAACCCTGGGGCTATTAGCGGAGAAAGGGGCAGATGCATTTTACCATGGGAAAATCGGCAAGGCGCTGGTGAGAAAGGTTCAGGGTATTCAGGATAACCCCGGTGTGCTGACGGAAACGGATCTGCAGATCTATCAGATTAAAGAGCGTCCGGCGGTTTGTGCGCCCTATCGCAGTTACGATGTTTGTGGCATGGGGCCACCCAGCTCCGGTGCGCTGACGGTTGGTCAGATTTTAGGCATGGTGGAAGCCTTTGATCTGAAATCCCTTGGGGCAGATAACCCGAAAAGCTGGCAGATTATCGGTGATGCCTCCCGTCTGGCCTTTGCGGATCGTGGCCGCTATATGGCGGATACCGATTTTGTACCTATGCCGGAAGGCTTGCTGGATGGTGAGTATCTGAAGCAGCGGGCCGCTTTGATTCAACCCGGTAAAGCCTTGGCAACGGTCAACGCGGGTGAACCCGAATGGCAGCAACCGGTCACCCTTGCGGACGATATTTCTCTGGAGCTACCCTCCACCAGTCATCTGGTGATTGTGGATCGTGAAGGCAATATCGTCTCTATGACCACCACCATTGAAAACGGTTTTGGTTCACGGGTGATGACGGGTGGTTTTCTGCTCAATAACGAACTGACCGATTTTTCCTTTGCCAGCCACAAAGGCGGCTACCCCATTGCCAATCGACTGGAACCGGGCAAGCGCCCTCGTTCTTCTATGGCGCCTACACTGGTCATGAAAGCGGGTAAACCTTATCTGGCGATTGGCTCCCCCGGTGGTTCCCGGATTATCGGCTATGTGGCTTCCGCACTCATTGCCCATCTTGATTGGGGTATGCCGCTGCAACAGGCGATCAGCCAACCCCACCGGATCAATCGTTTTGGAACCTACGATCTTGAAGCCGGAACGGCCGCCGAAACCCTTAAAGCACCGCTGGAAGCGATGGGCTACAGGGTTTCGGTCAGAGATCTGAACTCCGGTCTGCACGGGGTTTTGCTTAAAGAGGGCAAACTGATTGGCGCTGCGGACCCCCGACGGGAAGGGGCCGTGATGGGGGATTAACCCTATATTATATCGCCCGCCCCCCATGGGTTACTGGCTTGTTGGTTCACTCAGCAGGCCGCTGAGTCGGCTGATCTTCTGCTGCAGGGCGGTTTCCAGTACTTTATGTTCCGGTGCAATCAGGGTAAAGCGTGTTTTAGAACGGGTAATGCCCGTATAAAGTAGCTCTTTGGTTAGCACCGCGTTCACCTTATCGGGCAGAATCAGTGCCGTGTGATCAAACTCAGAGCCTTGGGATTTGTGAACGGTCATGGCGAAAACCGTTTCAACCCCCTGCAGACGGCTGGGCAACACCCAGCGGATGCCTCCCTTGCCGTCCGGAAAAGCGACGCGGAAAGGACGAATACCTGTCTGGGCCTGATTATCTTCAGGCAGCTGCATACAGATGCCTATATCGCCGTTCATCAGTTTCAGGCTGTAATCGTTTTGGGTAATCAGCACCGGACGTCCCGGATACCACTGCTGTTCGCCGCTTGGGATAAGTCGGCGGTTGGCCAGAAGTTGTCGAATTCGCAGATTCAGTCCTTCAACACCAAAATCACCCTGTCGTACGGCACAGAGCAATTGGAATTGTTTATGTAAACCGAAGATCTCGAAAACCCGCTGTTCCAGTATTTCTGCGGCTCCGTTTTCCAGCGTCTCCAGTTCAGCCAGCTTTTTCAGATATGGCTGATAGCCTGCTACTATCAGCTGATTAAAATCACTCCAGTCCCTTTGTCCCTCAGAGCGCACCGGCAGATCCAGGTAACTTAACTCCTTTGAAGCGGGCTCAAAATAGCGCTGTAAACCGGCCATACCAAAATCGAGAACCCCCTGCTGGTTAACCCAGGCGGCAAAATCCAGAAGGTTCTGTCCTTCTGAGCGATAACAGTGACGTAACATAGTTGTCGTCTGGCTAATCATACGGGCAAGTTTAGGTAGCTTGAGCGTGGATGGTGAAGCCTGGTAGTCATGACTGATAAGTTGCCCGGTGGTATCTCGGACATAAGAGCAGCTCTTCTGGCTGTAATGCCCCCTCTCCGCCTGCTGACAGAGATCACCCAGTACAGAACCAGCCTCAACCGAGGCCAGCTGATCCTTGTCTCCCAGTAATATCAGGCGTGCATCGGGCCTGAGGGCATCCATCAGCTTTGCCATCATCTCAATATCAACCATAGATGCTTCATCAACAACAACGATATCAGCCGGTAATGGGTTCGCCTGATTGTGTCTGAAATGCCGGGTGTTGGGTTGACTGCCTAACAGGCGGTGCAGTGTACTGACCTCAGTGGGTATAGAGTCCTGCCACTGATCCAGCGCATCCCGTCCCGGAAAGAGGGATTTTTGCTCCAGTGATAGCTGGTCAGCCGTTATATTCAGGCGATGTACACTGCCTGCAATTGATTCATTCAGTCTGGCGGCAGCTTTACCTGTTGGTGCCGCAAGCCGAATGACCTTGGCTGAATTTCCTTCCGCCAGTTCAAGCCCCTGAAGCAAGGCCAGCAGACGCACGACAGTGGTGGTTTTACCTGTCCCCGGCCCCCCTGTGATAATGCTGAATCCACTGCGAGCTGATAAGCCGCAGGCAACCTTCTGCCAGTTTGGTTGGATCGGATCGCTTTCAGGGCCAAATACGATTTCCAGAATAGCGCGAAGCTTGTCAGAAACCGGTAAAGGTCTCAGGCGCTGCTCTATACCCTGTCGAACCTCCTGTTCGTACTGCCAGTAACGTCGCAGGTATAAAAGCGGTTTCTCTGGGGTGCCTGTAAGGACAAGTGGCCGCTGATGGCGGTCTATATCATGCAGCTGAGGGCTCTTAATATCCTGTAGCTGAGGGCTCTCGATGTCATGCAGCTGAGGGCTCTCGATGTCATGCAGCTGAGGGCTCTCGATGTCATGCAGCTGAGGGCTCTTAACACTTTGCTGACTGAGGTCGTCAACCGCAGAGCATTGACTCAGTTCAGCCTGCCACTGGGCAACAGAGTATGCACTCAATTGTGAGCGCAGCTGTTGGCCCACAAGATCACGCAGGCGCTCATCCCCTATGGGAGATAACAACCCGGAAGGGTCTTTTTGTGCCTGGGCAAGATCAAGACAGACATTACCATGGGCGGTGCGTTCGCTGACCAGGGTTATTGCCAGCAGCACGGCATCAGTACACTCAGTCTTCGGGATCTGCTGGGCAATAAAGCGGGTAAGGGCCAGATCCAGAGCCCGGATCGCACCGGATTCCTGCCAAAGCTCCAGTTGTTGTAAGAAGGATGTGTCAATAGGCTGCTCTGTCGCTGACTGGCTTTTCATAGCAATACCCCTTGTTCCCCGGATTCGTGACTGTTAAAACCTATGGCGATGGCCTCTCCCCGGAATAGCTGATCCAGTGACTCAATCAGTGCTTTGGGTGGCCGCTCAAAAAACAGGCCGGATGACTCCGATTGCCAGCCCCTAAGGAATACATAGATGGCACCTCCGATATGGCGGTCATAGTCATAATCCGGGAGCCTGACTTTCAGTTGCCGGTGCAATGCCAGCAGGTATAAGCTGTACTGCAGGTCATAACGCTTTTTAAGAATCGCTTCAGCCATCGCTTTTTGTGTATAGGCGCTATCATCATCCCCGAGCTTATTGGACTTCCAGTCCACAACGAAATACCGGCCATTATGCTCCACAACAAGGTCGATAAACCCTTTCAGCATACCGTTTAACTGGTTCGGTAAGGCGGCAGGTCTGGGTTGCTGATTTAAGGTATAGCCACTGACCAGCTGATCCAGTTGCAACGTACTGACAGAATCACTTGCCAGCATAAATTCAAGCTCCGTCGAGCAGCTTTTAGGGGCCAGGCTTGCCAGTGAAAAGTCTTTCGATATGCCCGCGCTCTGAAGTACAGACCAGGGAGCCTCTAAAAAAGCTTTCAGCCATTGACTAAGGGGTTCCGCCAGGTGTGCGATATCCCGGAATTCACATTGACGACGGATATACTCAAGGCGGGCTTCATCGTCAGATGCTGCGGCCTGAAAGCCTTTGACAAAGATGTTGTTCTCACTGCGCTGCCGGTGTTCTGCTGCCCATTCAAACAGACTATGCAAAAAAGTACCCCAGCTGGCACCGGCCGGAAACTGATGCATACTAAGCTCTGCTTCCAGCTCATCGGGAAGTGGTGCCCGTTGATAGGGCTCGTCGCGGGTTTCCGAGGCGGTGGCTTCAATGGCAAGTTCCGGGTCGACAACAGCACTGTTATCCGTATGCTCGGGAGTGCTGCCATAGCCTATGGCCGAATAGCTGGCAATCCACCAACTTTTCAGCGCCTTAAGCTTTGATGCTTGCCGGGCTGGGTTTAGGCAGACCGATTCAGATGGTTTGAGAGCATTCTGCAGAATATCCGGTGCCTGAGGTAGCAAGCGAATACTGTCACAGCCGGATACCAGATTCTGATAAGCCTCCATCACCGCTTCAGGTGTTTTTAGCTGTGTCGGATCATCGCCAGCCAGCAGATATCCCATGGCTGAACGTTCTGTCTGAGGTTTTTTTGCATTACCGGATTTCAGCGGGCCGATACCGAGCCAAAGCGCGTGACTGGCCCGTGTCAGTGCAACATAAAGTAAGCGCATATCTTCACTGATACGATCATCATTGGCACGCTCCCAGGCTTCTCCAAAACGTGATTTTCCAGCGATTTCAGCATAGGTTCGCTGGCTTTCACCTAGGCCGGTACGCCAGTTAACCTGGGGCACTTTGCCATCAATCTCTTTCCAGCTCCCAATAAAAGGCAGCAGTACTAAAGGATACTCAAGGCCTTTGGATTTATGAATCGTAATCACCTGTACCAGGTCGGCATCACTTTCCAGGCGAAGAATGTTTTGTTCATCACCGGACTCAATCTGCTCTGACAGATGCCGAATCAACGCCTGTTCACCCTTTATCTCTACTGCAGCCTGTTGAAGCCATTCCGCAAGATGCAGCAGATTTGTCAGACAGCGCTCCCCTTCTGTCTGATTCAGCAGCCGGGCAGGTAAACGGTACTGCTCCATAAGTTGCCGTACCATGGCCAGAACACCTTGCTGCTGCCAGATACGATGCAAACGGGTAAAGAAAAGCATCTGATTCTCCAAGGCCAGCTCATCTTCACGCCAGGCCGCCAGCTGCTCCAGAGGCAACTCAAGTGTGTTACTGCCAAGAGCCGCCCGTATCAGGCTTTCATTTGTGGGTTCAGCAACGGCTCTTAACCAGTGCAGAAGATCCTGCGCTTCATTGCTGGCAAAGACAGATTCACGATCAGAAAGATAAACACTGGCAACATTGCGCTTGGCCAGTTGTTCCCGGACTAATCGGGCTTCACTTCCTGTACGTACCAGAATAGCGATATCTTTGGGTTTAAGGCGTGCTCGAACCCTGTTATCACCAGCAGGTATAAAACCGGCCTGTTGCTCCTGTGCCATATTAAGCCAGAGTGTGATCTGGCTGGCGGCTACCTCGGCTGCCTGTTGGCGGTATGCACCCATTCCCAGCGCTTCCCCCTCGGCATGCTCAAATGGCCAAAGGGTCATAGCCGGAACAGGCTGCCCGGCAAAACAGAGTTGCTCACTACGCCCGTTCGCTTCAACCGTGACATAAGGCACCTGGTTTTTGCCTTCGTTGGCAAAGCGGAACGCTCCACGAGCGTGCTGCTCCGCATGGTTGAACAGATGATTACAGGCGGCAACAACGCCTTTACTGGAACGAAAGTTTCGTTTTAGTGTGTAGTGCCGCCCCTCTGTCGCCTGCCGCGCCTGCAGGTATGTATAGATATCCGCTCCCCGGAAGCTATAGATCGCCTGTTTGGGGTCTCCGATCATCACTAACAACTGGCCAGGATGATTACTTTCCAGCTGATAAATACGATTAAAAATCTGGTACTGGACGGGATCTGTATCCTGAAACTCATCAATCATGGCTGCAGGAAATGCTTTGGCTAATGCTCCGGCCAGGTGCGGGCCATGGCTGGGGTCTTCCAGAGCCTCTGCTAACTGCGTTAAAAGGTCATCAAATCCCATTTCGGCCCGTTGCTGCATACGACTGTTAAATGTCTTTGCGACCCAGTCCAGCGCATGGGCAGTAAGAGCTGAAGACAGGTCTATCTCAGGCTCGTCACCCTGAGAACCGATAGCAGCCAATGTTTCTGGAGGGGTAAAAAAGGACTTCAGTGCTGTAAATGCAGGGAAATTCTGTACAGGCTGTTCTTTGCCTTTCTTAAAACTGAACGCGCCTTCGGCGAAATATTTCAGCTTGGTTGGTGCTTTTGCACCCTCATGGGCCCAGCGGGCGATACCCTCCAGCAATGAGGTAAATTTTTCCGGTTTTGTGCTGTCATGCTGGGTGCCGGATAATGCAGGTTGTAGCTGCCAAAGATGAGCCTCAATAGCCTCCTGCTGCTCAGCCCATTGCTGACGGGCTGCCAGTTCCAGTTCTGCTTTTCTGGCCTGCTCCGCCTCCTCTGCCTGCTGGTAAGCGATATGGGCCTTAAGTGATGCCTGTAAATCAGGCACAGCCAGAGGATTCCCCTGATAGCTAAGCCCTTCCTGATGTTGGTTCAGCAAATTTCTGAGGCGCTGTTGCAGTGCCTCCGGTGAGGAGAAACAATCCAGTACCAGTGAAACCTGCCCGGCTGGTAATGGATAAAAGTGTTTTCGCCAGTAATCCCGCACAACTTCGGCCAACAGGTCACTGTGGTCTGTCACTAACTCCCGGCTAAACAGGCCCCGTGTATCAAAGGCATGTTCAACCAGTACCCGGTTACACCAGCTGTGGATCGTGGAAATACTGGCTTCATCCATCGACTCTGCCGCCAGTTTCAGGCGCCAGGCACAGCCCGGCCATTGCGCTTCCGGCAGGCTATTACGAAGCCGGTAAAGTGGATTATCGATATCATCCTCTTCGCTGTTGCCCCCCTGAAAAAAAGCAGCGGCTTCGACCAGTCGGGCTCTGATACGGTCTTTTAGTTCTTCAGCGGCAGCATCGGTAAAGGTCACCACCAGGATCTCCCGGGGGGTTAACGGACGAGAGAAACCTTGCTCTTCAGCACCATGTCCCAATACAAGTCGGGTGTAGAGTAGTGCCAGACTGAATGTTTTCCCGGTACCGGCACTGGCTTCAATCAGCTGGCTGCCTCTGAGTGGAAAACTCAGAAAATCAAAATCCTGACTCATACCTGATCTCCTGCAATCGGTTTAAGGCTGGCAAGCATGGGGGCGTAGAGGCGTTCTGCCAGATTCTCAAAACGACCATCCGCCATCAGAGACTGAAAATCAGGCCAAAAACGGGAATAGGCGGGATGCTCTCCACACTCCCCGGTATGCCTGAAGCCTCCCATGTACTGCCCTTCCGGGTCACTATCCGTAAGATGACTGAAACCTGTTTTACAGGCTAAGGGCCAGAGCTGATTGATATTTTCCAGCCAGGCTTGTGCCAGATCCAGCAACATAGCCTCAGCCTGCTCTGGAGGTATGGGCTGCATCTGGATTGTTTTCTCGCTATCGGCACCCAGCAGATGGGTTACAACCGGCTGCTCCAGTTGAGCAAATAAATGATAGGGCCAGTGCCGGATGAGATGTTCGTATTTAAGGTCATCTCCACGGAACAAACGGCTTGGCTGCAGAACCAGCCGTATTGTTTCGCCGTTAGCGTTACGCCTCAGGTCACTGAGCTGAGCTTCCAACCGATCTCCTGTTGTTAGTTCAAAGACCCTGACCGCGCTGCTGTAAGAATCCTGATATTGCTGTTGCAGTGTCTGGTAGAGACTCAGGGGTTCATACAGTGCCTCTTGTAAGCGGATCTGTTCAGCATCGGCAAAGGCGGCCATTGGCAGTTCACCGGCAGCCCGTAAGCTGCTAAGGGACTGCTCCAGTAACTCGTCTGCGGGGCTGTCCGGAAACTTAGCCTGCTGCTGCACAACACGGTCGATCAGTATTTTTTGCAGTGTCCAGCGCTCCAGGCCATCAAGGGCAAAGCGCTCTTCATCTTCGGCGACTTCTCCCCCATCAAACCAGCTGACTCCAAGTCGTCGGCTGAAAAACGTTTTTACCGGATGCCGCAAGAAACCGGCCAGGTCTGCCAGTGTTAAGGGGGCATCCAGTTTCAGCGGTGGCAAGGTTTCTTCCCCGCGGATCAGCGCCTGATCAGAGTGTGAAGCCTGAGTGTCGCCCAGGGGTATCTGCTCGTGAACATCCCGCCACTCTTTCGCATAAGTAAACAGGCTGTTATCAGCAGCCGGAGAGTCTTCGGCTTTATCATCAGACATAAAGTACTGTTTACTGAAAGGTTGCAGGGGATGCTCTGTGGTTATGGCATTAAGCAATGACCCCATTTCTTTTCCATCAGGCTGCTCTGCCAGCGACCAGCCAGCGTCGAGATAATCTCTTAACTGACCAACAAGTACCGAAGGTGGTTTTTCGCTGTTGTCCCGGATATTCCGGCCCACCCAGGATATAACCAGTCGCTCCCGGGCCGATAGCAGGGCTTCAAGAAAGAGATAACGATCATCTTCACGGCGGGAACGGTCGCCGGGGCGGTAATCATTTGCCATCAGGTCAAAGTCGGCAGCCTGTTGGCTTCTTGGGTAATCTGCATCGTTCATGCCCAACAGCCATACCTGTTTAAACGGAATCGCCCGCATCGGCATCAGAGTTGCGAAATTCACAGACCCACCGAGAAATTTCTGAGTCAGTGTCGGCTGATCAATGCGGCTTAACAGCTCTTCCCGTACAACCTCCAGGGGCAGAGGTTCGTGCAGTAACTGGCCCAGCTCACACTCCTCGCACCAGCTTTCCATGCCCTTACTGATGGTGCTGATGGCCCGCTCATCAGATGGGGAGTCTGTAGTAAAGAAACGATGGCAGAGCCCGTTGATCATACGTTCCCATTCACGGGGTTCCCAGGGTGTCATCATCTCCCGGCGGGTAAGCTGGAGCGCATCAATCAGGAGTACCAGAGGGCCGATCAGGGCTGCTTCAAGGCCAGCAATTTCATCATAGGGCTCAATCTCCTGCCAGCGCACTCCCTGACCTACGGCGTAACCCAGAAGCATGCGCTTGAGGCCAAACAGCCAGCTGTTCTGCTCACCGGTTTCCGGCAAGTCGAGTTCAGATCGATGTTGCTGATCTAACCCCCAGCGAATGTTGGCACCTTTGATCCACTGATGCAGTTTTGGCAAATGCTCCTCTGAGAAACCAAAACGGTTCTGTAACGCCGGGGTATCCAACAGATCCAGCAGTTCACTCACAGCAAAGCGGGCATCCCTGAGTTGCAGAAGACGTTCAAAAGCTGTGAGTAAGCTATTGACGCCCCTTTGTCCCTGATCAGAAATATAATAAGGGATAAAGCGACTATCACGGACAAGGTACTCACCGATGCCCCCGGCCTCTGCCGTTTGCTGGTAGCGCCCAAAAACAGCCTGAACATGGGGGGCATAAACTGAGACATCAGGCACCATGACCAGAATATCCCTCGGTTGCAGCAGCTCTCCCCGTTTCTGGGCCTGCTCAAAAGCATCTAAAAGCTGATCATGGAGAATTTCAACTTCACGCTGAGGACTGTGGCCCACGATAAACTGCAGACTATTATCATGGGAGGGGTCAATCTGATATTCCGCAGACCGACTCTGCGCCCTGCGCTCATCCAGGCTGCGAAGCTGATAAATATCATCCTGAACCTGACGAAGCAGAGACATTTTGCCCTGGTCATCTGGATGAGGTGGCTCAAAAAGATCAATACGATTGAAGTGCTCCCGGTAAGACTCGGGCTGATCGTTCTCATCCAGCAGATGAAGATAATCCCGCCCCTGTTTACCCCAGGATGCCAGCAGAGGATTGCCTTGCAGGTGCAGGTTCTCCAGAGGGATGCCCTCAGGGATTTTACGCTCCCTGGTGCGGGTATATTGCTTTAACAGGGCACGACCTTCGATCAGGTCTCCCCAGTAATGAGGGCTCGGATTATGAACGAAAAGTAGCACCTGACAGAAATGTGACAAACTTTGCAGCAGTTCAAGGTTCTGCTGAGGCAAGGCTGAGATGCCAAATACGATAACGCGTTTTGGCAGGTCGTCTGGTGCTGATCTCTGTTGCCGGGCCTGTTCGACGATAATACGATGAATCTCAGACCGGCTTTTCTTAGCCCAGAAGCCTTCCTGCTCACTCAGTGTTGTCTTCAGGGGCTGCTGGCGGATAGTCTCACAGATTAAACGCCATAAGGCTGGTTGCCAGAGCTGTTCTTCGGAAAGTGGTTCTTCAGATTCCTGCCCTGTCCGAATCAGGACATCACGGGATGCCTCCCAGGCTTCCAGCCAGTCGGCGCGATAGACCTGATACTGATCATAGATATCTGACAATTTAGCTGCCAGTTGATAGACCCGCCTTGGGTCCGCATCTTTTTGCAGAAAGCCCAGTAAAGGGCTTAAACAATCCGGGTTGGGAATACGGGCCTGCAGGGTCACCTGATCCGATAGCAGCTGATAAAGCGTCCAGGTCAGAGGGCCTTTATCAAAAGGAGATGCACTGGGAATATCAGGTTCAAAACAGCGATAAGCCTGCCAGATAAAGCGCCCAGGCAGCTGAACCTTCATGGCGGCAGCAATCCCGCAGCCCCCTTTATCTTCATTTTCTGCCAGTGCCATTTTTAGCCACTGGGCGATGCCGTTACTCTGAACAAGGATTTGCTCATCTGCTAAGGGAGGCAGTGGGTAGCGCTGAATCCAGCCGGTCATCACATCCCTGAGTTCTTCCAGATGGTTGCCCTGAATCACCATCATTCCAGTGGGCCAGTTAACGTCAGCCATATCGATCCTTTTAAGCATACTCAGCAGAAAGCAAACATCAGGTTGCTGGGAACCTGGGTCATCGCGCTATAAACATAGACTAAGTTTGCCGGAATGACGCTTTTGAGGCCACAGGAAGGTCATTGAAATATAATAAAAAAATACGATTAAGCCGGTTACCCGCACCAGAAGAAGCATCCGGTTCGGCTGACATTAGCCGATGCGGGTTTGTAGGGCTGCCTGATGTTCAGAGAGCCCCACTCCCCGGGGAACAGGACGCTTCTAATGTGTCCAGTGATGGGCGTGCCAGTGCGTCTGGGCGGCTTCAGTCAATTGCGGGCAAGGGTTCACCAGATGGACCTGATCTGCGTAAAGGCATAACGGCAGGTCATTAATAGAATCGGTATAAAAGTGTATTTTCAGTCGATTACGGTCGAGGCTTAATTGTTCCAGCCACTGCTCCAGTCGCTTGACCTTGCCTTCCCGATAGCTGGCCGTACCTTCAATCTGAGCCGTTAATCTGCCATATTCTTCTTTCAGATCGATGCCCAATGCCTGATGAATCCCCATCGCCTTGGCCAAAGGCTGGACAATCAGACTAGCCGTTGCAGAGATCACCAGTATCTCCTGCTGCTGGCTTTGCAGCTGCTCAAGCAGTACTTTGGCCTGAGGATAGATACGGGGCATGATCTTCTCGGATACACACTCATCCACCCACTGCTCAAGTTGTGACAAAGGGATGTTTTCCAGGGGCTGCAGAGTAAAGGACAGATAGTCCTCCATACTCATTTTTCCCTGACGGTAAAGCTGCATCAGGGCATCATCCTGCTTGAGAAAGGAAGGATCGGTTACAATGCCTTTCTCGACCAGAAAGTGATTCCAGATAGTGGAACTGTCCCCATCGATCAGGGTGTCATCCATATCAAAAATAAAAAGTTCATTGTTCATACCGGATTACTCACAGATTGACTCACAGGTTGAAACTCCTGTCGGTCAAATAACAGCTCAACGGAGCTGCCAACAGGTATTAAATGGTCGGCAGAACGATTCAGAGCATCCAGGGTGATCTCCTGCGACCCTATCATCGCCTTATAGCGAATTACATTGCCCAATAACTGATGATCTTTGATGATGGCGCTGGCTGGCTGTGTCATATGCTCGCTGTATTCTCTGCCCGGCTCCTGAATATAGATAGCCTCCGGGCGAATGGCGATTGACTGACTACCATTAAGGCCAAAAAGCGCTGCCGCCGAATGCTTATCCAGAATATTGTAATGCCCCATAAAACCGGCCACAAAAGCATTGGCGGGTTGGGTATAGATGGCTTCCGGTGTACCACTTTGCACGATTTGTCCATCATGCATCAGGAAAATACGATCGGACAGCAGCATCGCCTCCTCCTGGTCATGGGTGACAAAGATGGTGGTCAGATTTAACTCTTTCTGGATCTCCCTGATCTGAATCCGCAGGTTTTTGCGAATCTTGGCATCAAGGGCTGACAGGGGTTCATCCAGCAGCAGAATCCTTGGTTCAACCACTAGTGCCCGGGCCAGAGCGACCCGCTGACACTGGCCTCCGGATAGCTGATGGGGGTAGCAATCTTCTTTGCCCTTTAGCTCCACCAGCTCGATAATACGGCGGACTTTACGGGCAATCTCTTCGGATGGCACAGATTTCATCTTCAGGCCAAAGGCGATATTGTCTGCCACGCTCATATTGGGAAACAGGGCATAGGATTGAAAGACCATGCCGATCTCCCGTTTTTGTGGGGCCAGATGCGTAATCTCCTGGCCGGCAACCGTCAAGGAACCGCTGTCCACCGGGTTGAGTCCAGCGATACTGCGTAACAGGGTTGATTTACCGCAGCCACTGGGGCCTAACAGGGTAATAAACTCCCCCTGCTCAATGGTGAACCCGATATCGGAAAAAACCTGATTCTGACCAAATGCTTTGCTAAGACCTTCTACGCTGACATAACTCATAGTGCATTACTCTTGCTGATACGACTGCCCAACCAGGTACAGATAAAGATAAAAAAGAAATAGGTCATCACCAGTGCTGAGGTGAAATGCCCACTGGTCTGGCGCATGTTATAGAGATAAACCTGCAGGGTTTCATAGCGGGTTCCCACCAGAATATTGGCAAAAACAAACTCCCCTAGCAGGAAAGAGAAGGAGAGAAACATCGAGGCCAACACCCCTTTTTTCAGATTTGGCAGAATGATGTGAAAAAAAGCTTTCGGGGTGGATGCACCTAGCAGGTGTGCTGCATCCACCAGATCCTTCAGATTGATCGCCATAAAGTTATTGGCGATGGCCCGATAGATAAAAGGCAATGCGATGGTGAAATAGGTGCCAATCAGAATCCAGGGTGTGCCCAGCATCGGAAAGGGCGCATCGGCATAGAACTGCAGCAAGCCGACGGATGATACAACCGGCGGTACGGCAAAAGGCAGCAGAATCAGAATATTCATCAGGCGGTCATAGCCGGGATAGTAGTAAAACACCACAAAGGCCAAGGGGATCACCAACACTAAAGCCAGCAAGAGCGCGGTAATACAGACAAATAACGAACGGCCAAAGGCCTCCAGAAAGCGGATATCTGAAAATAGCTGCCCGTACCACTTCAGAGTAAAACCATCCGGTAGTATGGTCGCCCCCCACCGGCTGGAAAAAGAGTAGATCATGGTGGCTACAATGGGCAGAGCCAACAGGCTGATGATGCTGTAAACGACAGTTTTATGATAAAGCAGATTAGCGTTTTGCATGATAACTCCGGCTTACCAGCCACTGATTAATGGCCGTGATCACACCTAAAACGGTAATAAGAACCACTGAGATGGCAGCTGCCAGATTGGGCTCCAGAAACAGATCACCGGATACCAGACTGGCAATGCGCACAGTAACCACATTGAAGTTACCGGCGGTTAAAGCGTAGACACTGGCATAAGCGCCAATGGCATTGGCAAACAGAATGATAAAGGTGCCCAGTAAGGCCGGAGAGAGTACCGGCAGACCCACCCGCCACCAGTAAACTCCTTGTGATGCGCCCAGCAGCACCGCCGCTTCCTGCCATTCCTGTTTTAAGGCATCGAATGCGGGATACAGCAGCAGCGCCGCCAATGGAATCTGAAAATAGATATACAGTGCCAACAGGCCATGACTGCCATAGAGATTAAAATCGTCAATCACGCCCCACTGTTTAAGCAGCAGGGTAACGGCGCCGTTGGTGCCCAGAATAATGATAAAAGCAAAAGCCAGGGGCACACCGGCAAAGTTACTGCTCATATTGGTGAAGGCAATAAAGAAGTCCCGAAGACGGCTATTGAGATGGCGCAGTGACGCCACCAGTAACGCGGCCACGATCAAGCCGACCAGGCTTGACCAGAAGGCTAACCAAAGGCTGTTACTGAA
Source organism: Oceanospirillum sp. (assembly GCF_048265165.1). GTDB lineage: Bacteria > Pseudomonadota > Gammaproteobacteria > Pseudomonadales > Halomonadaceae > Oceanospirillum. The sequence goes on from NZ_JBLXCD010000001.1 coordinate 303,751, forward strand.
CCCTTGCCGAATAAAGGCCGAGCCCAGTAGCTCCGCATAGTGTTCCAGAGACCATTCGCCGTCATATTTAAAGCTATTGATTGCAACCCAGATCAATGGGGTTAGCTGAAACAGATAGAAAAAGATCACAAAGGGGATAACCACCGCAATCGCTTTGACTTTCCCCTGCTTTAACCGGAGTTTAAGGCGTTTTGAAACGGACATTTGCTTGATCGGGTGAGTGGCTTTAAGGCGGACAGGCATCTGATAACTCATTACAGGCACTCTCCCGGAAAAGATTTCCCATGGGAAATATTTAATAGCTGGCACACAAGACCACAGATATCGGTCTGCCCAATTGCTACCGGGGCATGACTAAAACACTCGCCCAGTACAAACAAGGGAACCTCCCTCTCTTCAGCAAGCGTACCGCCATGGGAAAGATCGTTGTTCATACCGTGATCACTGGTGATCAGCACCTGATAGCCCTCACTTAACCAATCCGGCAGAAACTCCGACAAAATAATATCTGCACGACGGGCACTGTTGCGGTACTGACGGGAATCCAGTCCGAATTTATGCCCGGTATCATCAATATTCATGGGATGAATCAGCAGAAAGTCCGGGTTATGGCGCTTAAGCAGATGATCCGCATCCTGAAACAGTGCCTCGTCCGGGTAATGATCCCACTGATAAAACATCCCGTATTGAATATTCAGCGAGGCATCGGCGGTAAACCGGTCTCGCCTGGGTTCATAGGGTGCGCGATTATAGAGCTCGCTAACCCAATGATAAGCTGCTGCTGCGGTGCAGAGTCCGGCTTCTCGCGCAAGGCTGAAGATAGAATCCTCTTTCGACAACCGGCACACCTGGTTATGTGTAATGCCACTGTTAACCGGCTTAACGCCGGTCAGAATGCATTCATAGAGCGGCCGGGACAGCGATGGCAACTCGCTTTGGAGCTTGTAGACGGAGGCTTTTTGCTCTTCGATCAGGCCATTAACGTAGCCCATGCAATCACGGGCTACGCTGTAATTAAGGCCATCGAGAACAACAAGAATCACCTTATTGTTCATCATGAACCTCTTACTGCTGGTGTATCAGTACATTTTCCTGCCATTGGCGCGGCAGCTTACGGGCAGATTTTTCCCAGGCATTAAAGTCTTTAATGGGCTGAACGTTCTTATATTGGCTGTTAGGCAGGAGCTTAGCCTGAACATCATCCGGCATTTCAATACTGCTACGGATTGGGCGTGCGTAGCCATTGGCTAGATTGATCTGTCCCTGATCGCTGAAGATATATTCACGGGCTAATTTGGCTGCATTAGGGTTTTTAGCAAACTTATTGATGATGGTGGTGTAACCGGAGATGACGGAGCCGTCCTGAGGGATCGATACGGTAAAACGGTCACGATCAATTCTGTCACGGTAGCTGAGGGCGTTAAAGTCCCACAGAATCGCCACTTCTACTTCACCTTTTTCCAGGTTTGCGATGCTTGGATTATTGAAAGACAGGCGGTTTTGTTTCGCCAGTTTGGCATAGTATTCAATAGCAGGTTTCAGATTGCTCTCATCACCACCATTAGCAAAGGCGGCCGCGAGCACAGCGTTATTAGCCTGGGAAGCAACACCAACATCGCCAACGGTCACTTTATAATCACCTTTCAGCAGGTCAGCCCAACTTTTTGGTGCATGCTTAACCAGTTTGTTGTTGGAGATAAACGCGATAGAACCGGTATAAGCTAGTGCCCAATGCCCTTTATCGTCTTTGGCCCAACCAGGAATCTCATTCCAGGTACTCGGTTTATAAGGCTGAGTGACACCTTTACGGACCGCAACCCGTGCAAAAGCAAAGCCCACATCACCGATATCCGCCGTGGCGTTATTCCGCTCAGCCTCAAACTTAGCGATCTCCTGGGCAGAACTCATGTCTGTATCCTGGTGTTCCAGACCATACAGGTTATTCAGATCCCGCCAGGTATCTTTCCAGTTAGCCCAGCTATCAGGCATACCCACACTGTAAACCACACCTTCTTTTTTTGCGGCACTGATAAGCGTATCAATATCGGTATTCTCTGAAGCAGATGCACTCCAGGACAGCGATACCGCTAAGGCACATGAAGCCGCTTTAAGCATAAATTTCATCATCAATATCCTTTCTGGACTAGGTCAGTTTTGATGAAGTGGATGCTAGAGCAGCTTTGTGACAGCTAGATTAAGACTTTATGACGCTTTTATGCCTCAATTCAGGTAAGTTTTTTGATTGTTTGCAATAAAAATAGGAGCTGATAGGATGCTGCGCATTATTTTCTGGACTAATCCAGTTGAAATGTGACATTAAAACCTATGAAAACACAGCTCAGAACGATCAAAGGGATACTTAAGGAACAGATCGCGGGAGGCATTTACACCAGCCAAAAAAAACTGCCCTCAGAACGGGAGTTAAGTGAGTTGTTCAAGACCACGCGTATTACCCTGAAAGAGGCTCTGATCGCCCTTGAGACCGAAGGACTGATCTACCGTGAAGAGCGTCGCGGTTGGTTTGTTTCTCCTCCTCGGCTGCGCTATAACCCACTTTCCCGGAGCCACTTCCACCGCATGGTGGAGGAACAGCAGCGCCAGGCCACCACAGAGGTACTGACGGTTAAAACGGAATTGGCCAGCAGCGACATCAGCAAGGTACTCCAGCTCAACACCTTACAGCTCATCCATCGTATTCAGCGCCTGCGCTCCGTGGATAATCGCGTTGTATTATTTGTTGAGAACTGCCTGATCAGTGCGCTATTTCCGGATCTTTTAGAGCATGATCTGTCCCAGTCACTGACAGCGCTTTATAAAAAGCACTACGGGTTTGAAACAACCCGCTCCCGCTTTGATGTGATTCCAACTGCAGCACCGGAACATGTGGCCAAAGCCTTAAATCTGGCGGAAGGACAGCAGGTGTTAAAGATTTGCCGGATAAACTACAACCAGCAAGGCGTACTGATGGATTGTGAATATGAATACTGGCGACCCGATGCCATGATGATCGAGATCGAAAGTATTTCGCCACATTCCAATGCCGCTTACGAACCCTAAACTATTTTGCGCCTAACCCCTCATCTAGGCTAAAAATCGACCATAAAACCAACATCGATCAATAAACGAAGCTAAACAGTAATTTTTTATTAGATTTTACCGCTTGTTTTTATACTATGCTTGGTATGTTGAGAATTGTTAACTTTTAATTCAATCTGAGACGGGCGGTTTTGTTACGCAACGCTGCGTAAATCTACGTAGCATTTATAGCACCCTGTGAATGCCAGTCGCTTAATATTGATGAGGAACACAAATAATGGGCACTTTGATTCGGACTGATGTAGGCATAGGGTTGCTGCAAGAGTTTAAAACCATATTAGGCATTAACACTGTCTGTGATGCTGATACAGGCACGTATTATCTTGAAATCAAAACGAAGACAATTGAAATGGTTCTGCTTGACTGCATAAGCAACAGTTGGGATTTAGTCGCCATTCTGGATGGTGACAGTGAAAGCATTTTTTTAACCCATACTTGCCCTGTTGGCATGGAAAAATCTCCGGGGCGATTTGCTTAGTCGCTATAGGCACCGCGCGCCCCTAAAAAGCCACACTGGCCGCAGCATCACATCAATGTGTCCACTCTGAGATGCCTTTCTCATAACACCTATCCCGAGAGGCTGCCTGACGGGAGTCTAAAATCCTGATACAGACCAGGTTAAGTCGGTGACCTGTCAAGGGTTGCGGTATATACGTTCGCTTACGGTTGATTATTTGAATAATTTTTCGATAAATGAGAAGTAGACTTAGCGAAGTCTCATTATTGATGGATACTAAGAAGTGCCTGGGTAACCTTTTCTATGCACAGGTATACATAATGGTATTTTTTTCCCGAACAACCGGCTCTAATTTCTTCCAGTCTAAGTTCAGGTAATCATGGATGATAGCGTTTCGCATACCCACAGCTACGCGAATATCATTAATATCGGGTTCTGTCAGAGCTAAATGCTCATAAACGCGCTCAATACTTGCTCGGGCTTCCGAAGGGACGGGTTTTCCATGGGCTTTCAGATAGTGCTTGGAGCAACCAATAGCGGATTCAACAAGTGCCTTTAGCTCGAGAGTCGTATAGCCAAACAACTTCGATGCTAGAATCTGATTCAGCCATTTTTTTTAGTGTTTTAAGGGTATGCTTCTGATTCAAAATCCAACTCCTGGCAGCTCAGCTCCATTCTATCGTTAATACGATATTCGTGTCACAAAACAGCGTCTGATTCTAACAGCAGTTGGCCTAAGCATATTCTCTAACGAAAAAAACCCGTAACTCTATGAGTTACGGGTTTTTAAATTTGGTAGACGTGATCGGATTCGAACCAACGACCCCCACCATGTCAAGGTGGTGCTCTAACCAACTGAGCTACACGTCTTTGATGGGGCGTATTATACGGATAACTTTTTGTTAAGCAAGACTTTTTAAAAAATTATCCGAAAATTTTAAAGCTGAGCCAGAACAGTCTCTGCACTGCTTTTTTCAACGCCTTTATCATCAACCCCCAGATACTCAACCACGCCGTCATTGAGAATCATAGCGTAGCGTTGGGAGCGAACACCAAACTGGGCTCCTGTCAGGTCTTTTTCCAGACCAACAGCCTCAGCAAAATTGCCAATACCGTCTGCCAGCATGATGATTTCTTCAGCGTTCTGGCTCTTACCCCAGGCATCCATTACGAAGGCATCGTTAACGGAGGTGCAGATAATAGAGTCAACGCCCTTGGCTTTAATCGCATCAGCCTGAACCACAAACCCTGGTAAATGAGTGACCGAACAACCCGGGGTAAAGGCTCCGGGGACAGCAAAAAGAACCACTCTTTTACCGGCCATAAGATCATCTGTCTGAACAGATTCAGGCCCTTGATCACCCATTACTTTAAGCTCAACGTTAGGTAATTTTTCGCCTACCTGAATGGACATAGTTACACCTCTGAAGACTGAAGAATAAGATTTATTACTGGTAAATGGTGTCGGTGACTAACAAAACCAACCTGTTAACCCTGTTTGATAATGCATAGTACCGTATATTTTCTCAATATCCGAGTATTGGACTCGGACTTTTTAAGTTTAACCGCTGACCTCGATTAAGATGATAAGTCAGTCAAAATTAACCATGGATATGAATGGAATAATTAGCTCTATACTAAATCGTTTGCTACGTTAAACCCTGTAGGGGCTTAGACTTTTGGTGAAATTTACCGCCGATCTGTGAGGGAGTACTGCATGAAACGATTATTTATCGTGGAGGATGAGGCCATTATCGCCATGGACTTAACCGAAGAGCTTGAAGGGTTTGGCTTTGAAGTGGTTGGCGTGGCCTATGATGGTGAATCGGCACTGGAGCAGCTAAAGGATCTCGATCCGAATCTGATTTTGATGGATATTGTGCTGGGCAATGGCATGGACGGTATTCAAACTGCTGAACAGATTCTTAAAACACGATCTATCCCCATTATTTTCCTGACGGCATTCAGCGATACAGACACTGTAGCCCGTGCGGCTAAAACAGCTCCATACGGCTATATCACAAAACCTTATAACGCACAGTCTCTCTGCGCCAGCATTAATGTGGCGTTAACAAAGCAGCAACTGGAACATAAGCTGATCTATAAAGAACGCTGGTTCTCCAATATTTTGCACGCGGTGCACGATGCGATTATAGCCGTGGGCATTGATGGCCTGATTCATTTTGCCAATAGTGAGGCTTGTCGTATTCTGGAGGTATCCGGTGTTGATGAGCTGATGGGCAAAGATATTGCGGAGCTGATTAAACTTTATGACCATAACGGTGACCGGGTCATCTCCTCCCCTGTTGCCAGTGCGATGCAAAGAAATACGGTGATGCCTATTGTCTTTAATGGCTCGGTAAGAAACCAGCATACAGGTAAACGAACGTTTATCGACTATTCTGCAGCACCGGTTCGTGGCCAGTCTAACGTTGTGATCGGTGGACTACTGGCGCTGCGGGACGCATCACAGAGGCTTCGTATCGAAACAGAAATCCGAAAAAGTGACGGCCGCTTTGAAACCGCTTTTGACAACTCATCTGTCGGCGTTGTCCTGGTTGCTCTTGACGGTAGCTTAATCGACTACAATGCTGCATTTGCGAGGCTGTTCAAGCTATCTCATACCAGTAAAATCAACACCCTGGAAGACCTGCCATTTTCCTACACCAATAAAGTCAACATTCAGGAAGGGCTACTGGAATTGCTTTCCGGGCAGCAAGCTAACTTTCAATATGAAATACAGCAACAGGATGAAGATGGCTGCCTGCGTTGGCTAATGCTAAATATATCGCTGCTGCACGACCATGACGCTTACCCAAGTTACTATTTCTATCAGGTCTATGACTTAACAGACCGTAAAAAAGCAGAACTGAAGCTACACCATCTGGCCAGTTATGATGCCTTGACTGGCTTGCTGAACGCCCCTCAGATTAAGCTTGAAATAGAGAATTTAGTTGAGCTTAACCAGTTTGAAAGAACTTTTGTGGCTGTTGTGACTATTGATATTGATGACTTCAATATTGTAAATGATGCCTTCAGCCTGAATATGGGAGACAAGATTCTGGCTGAGCTGGCTATGCGGTTGAGAGATATAGATCGCTATAATCTTTTGATCGGCAGACCTGGCGGTGATCGCTTTATACTGATACTTCACTCGCTTGAAAGTGTTAATCAGGCGATGTTTATCACCCATCACGCCCTGGATGAGCTCAGGGAACCATGCTTTATCGAAAGTGATGAGATTTTGCTGACCGCTTGCGCTGGCATAGCGATCAGCCCCACGGACGGAACTTCCAGTGATACGCTGTTGGCCGCCAGTGCAGAAGCTCTTCAAATAGCTAAAGTGAATGGCACAAATCAGATTCATTTCTATAATGAGCAAATTTCCGATCACGTCAAAGGTCGTATTCTGAACGAAACCAGAATACTCCACGCCCTGGATAATGGGGGTTTAGAGTGTTGGCTATTTCCGATTACATCAATTGAAGGCTCGTCAGACACTGCATTTTATAAAATCCGGATTTTCTGGCGGGAAGCGGACTACTACCTTACCCCCGAGAGCTTTATTGATATTGCAAATGTCAGTGGACTGTCCGAGAGGCTTCTTAACTCAGTACTTGATCAACTCATCATCGACTTTAAACAAAAAGCAGCCCAGAACCACCATCCAACAGTTATTGTGCCATTTTATCCCTCTGTTCTGCCTTCAAAAGCTTTAATTTCAGCTTTTGCTGAAAAAAGCAAAAGTAACAACCTTAAACCAGAACAGTTTGTTTTTGGGCTATCCAGTAAGATTCTTAAAGAAAGTAAAACCGCGATCCAAAAAATTAATGATGTTAGAGAAAATGGATTTAAGCTCTGCCTTAATCTGTTTACAGGCAAATCTGCATCGGTTGATTTGCTTCATACCACAGCCCCTGAATACTGTGAGTTTTCCATTCCCCCGGATTGCCAAACGGATACCCGCTATCAGACTGCAATTCTAAGCATGACGAACGCTCTTAATATTCCGGTTATTTTGAATGCACGCCAAAACAGCAAAGTTCCCGAAGCAATCTCGGAGTTGGCATCCTATACCATTGATGGTACAGACCAGGCACTGAGCATCGGATATCTGCGATAGCCTAAGCAGTAGGTCATAAACCTTATTGACGAAAAGGAAATCGGCATGCTTTCAAATATTCGTGAGATTAACCAGAGCAAATGGGCCTTGGTAGCAGGAGGTGGCATAACGCTGCTACTCAGCCTGATGATTTTAATTGGCTGGTATTTTGAGCTGTACTTTCTGGTAAGCCCTTTTGAATCCGGGATAAGCCGCTTTAATACTGGACTGATGTTTATACTCCTAGCTTTATCTCTGATCAGTTTTCCCGCAATAACCTTCTGGCAGAAAGGCCTTATCTGGCTCGCACCTTTAATGTTATTGATTTTCTCAGGAGCGACCTTCTATCAGTACATTTCCGATCATTCCTTTGGGATTGACGAGTACTTTATGATAGACAGAATGCCAGCTGAGCAAGGCCGTTATCCGGGAAGGCCATCTCCGGCAACCTTACTTTGCTTTATTGCTCTGACGACCTCAATGATGATTCGGAATATTGTCCGCTATTCACACACAAACTTGTCTGAGCAGGCTCTTTTTAACCACCGTCATCTCCAGATAGCTCTGGCAGCTTATTCCTCTCTGATCATGGCCACCGCCGGTACCGTTTCAATTGCGGCTATTGTTTGGATAACGGGCAGCCAGGATACTATTTTTGGAAAGCTATCATCCGGGCAATCCCTGTTAACATCTGTTGTATTTCTAATTGCCTGCCTGTCACTTATTCTTCATTTAGTGCTGTTTAATCCATTCGAAATACGTATTTATTGGCTGCCACACTCCGTTTTTATCGCTTTTTTGGTTGCTGGATTAGTCATTGCCAATAATACCCATGATAATAAAAAACATTATTTCGAGATGGAAAAAGTAAACCACCTCGCTTTAGTAAGGCAGATGGTTTTTTCTTCTTTGGATGACGCTGTTATCGATCTGACAGAGCTGTCCTGGTACAAGGGAGACCCCTTAATTCAGCCCCGCGCACTGGAAAAAGAGCATAAGCCGAGCTTAGTTGGCCTGGTCTTTGAGAAGCAAGGTAAACAATTTGAGCAATACGGCACACCTATTCAGGTGCCACTGCCGGATTGCTCGACACACCCTTATAAGCTTCGCTGGGTCGGCAAGCACTTGCTGATAACGGTTAAAGCGGCAATTTCAAACCCCGGAAAAGACCTCTGTATACACGGCCTATTCAGTGAAGACTACTTTCTTAAAGTACTCCGGATAAACCCCAGTCTGAAATTCCACACCTGGTTGACACCCGCATTCGATACATTACCGACGATTACAGCAGAGAACATCGATAAAGTGTCGGTGACTATTGGTGGACGTCAGTTTGTTATTCATCTGAGGCCTACCCAGAACACACTTAGAATGTTTGGCCAGGATTCCAGAGCATTTATTATTATTCTATCCGCAATTTTTGGCCTTACCGCAGCGATGGCAATACGTATGTTACTGAAGTCGCGAAGGCACTACTTGCAGATTGCAGCGGCTAATGAACAGCTTGTTAAACTTGAAGAGCGCAATAGTAAGGTACTGGAAATGGCCCCGGAAGCTGTCATTCTGGTAAACAAAGCCGGTTCAATTATTTATTCAAACTACAGAAGTTTTGAGATCTTTGGTTACAAGCCACAGCAGCTTGAGGGAGAGCCCCTTGAAACCCTACTTCCGGAAGCCCTGAGAGAGGCACATAAAGGGCATAGAACACGCTATATCGAAAAACCTGTTAACCGTGAGATGGGGCAAAATTTGTCACTTAAAGCGCTGCATGCCAATGGACATACTTTCCCTGTTGATATTGTGCTTAGTCCGATTGAGTATGGTGAGCAAACGGTCATCATGGCCATTATCCGCGATATTTCGGATAAAATTGCTGAAAGAAAACGCATACAGCAGGACCTTGAAGAGAAAGTCGTTCTGCTAAAAGAGGTTTATCACCGCGTAAAAAACAACATGCAGGTGATCGCCAGCTTGTTGAAAATGCAGTCACGGGTCGCAGAACATCAGCAAACCAAAAACAGTCTGAACGAAGCCTCTTTACGTATCTCAGCACTGGCATTGGTTCACGAGAAGCTATATCAGTCCGACAATCTTTCGCAGGCCAGCATCCGCTCTTACATTGACAGCCTTACAGATACTCTACGGCAGAGCTATCTCGGCACCATGCCACTCAAGATTGACATTGAAGCCTGTGATGGTGAATTTGAGCCTGAGGTTATCGTACCTATTGGCCTGATTCTTAACGAACTAATCTCAAATGCCATGAAACATGCCTTTAAAAATCAGGATGAAAAAGCCTTATCAGCCATCACAATTAGTTTTTTACCTGATGACTCTGACGATCAGTATATACTGCGTGTGGCAGATAACGGTTCCGGAATTAAAGATATTCCTGCGTTAAATCAGAGCAAAAGTCTGGGACTTAAACTGATAAAAAACCTTACAGCACAGTTAAAGGCGAAACTTGAAATTGACTCAGATGACGCGGGAACTATCTTCAGCATACGTATCCCTTCCCAGTCGCTGACACCTTCTGCTTCCCCCTTGGTTGCCAGTGGCATAGCAACTAAGTATCAGCGAAAAAAACGCACCGATGGCTCCCGTTTTTGATGGTATGTCCCCCTGAGTATCTGCGCCTTAGTCAAACACAGCACAGGTTAATAGCGGGCAGGTTCCTCATAACGCGCCTTCATTAAATCGGCTTTAAGCTGACTACCATCTGAACTCAGCGCGCCCCGGGCCTTCAGGCTTTGATACCCCTCATCAAGGGCCTGTCGAATATCAGGCCGACGCTTATCAACCCAGATAGCCAAAGGTGCCTGGATCAGGGGTGTATAGTGAAACACATCTCCTAACCCCTTTTTCTCAAAATACCAACTGAAATGCTTGCCTCCCCAGAGGTATTCTGCCCTACCATGTTGCAGCATTCGAACGGCACTATGGTTATCTTTAGCCATCGCAAGCTTGATTGCTCCGGATTCAGATAGTGCTGCCAAATCTTTGAAATAGCGATAAGGAGACTCCCAACCTCGAATGACGATCATGCGATGTCCTTTAAGCTCACTTTCACTGATGGTCATGTGCTCTGGTGGTAAGCGAGAGTAGATACCGGCTGACCAAGGAAATTGCCAGTCACTGGTGGTACAGCAGTCACCGAAACTTGGATGTCTCCCAGTAATAATAGCCGAAGCCGTGTGGTCAGAAACACTGCGGTAAACGCGGGCAACCGGTAATATTTTAAACTCACAGTTTAGCCCGGCTTCAGAGCAGATCTCTCTGACGGTTTCGATAACAGTCCCGGACAGACGGCCCGATGGTGCAATATGAGCCAGAGGTGGATAAGAAAAAAAAGCGATGATGGTACTCTCATCATCGGGAATACGACTGCTTTGTAATATTGCGCTGCCCTTAGCGGTACGGTTTACATCACTGGCTTCAGATGACAGGAATGAAAAAAGCGGGATTAACCCTACCAGTAATACCAGGATTGATTTCATGACACTCCCTGAAATAAAAAAATATGCGCTAGTCTAACGGCTCAGAGTTCTCAGAAAAAAGAAGTTGTAACAGCACCTGTGTCGCATTGAAGAGGTTTTCTTGAGCTAGCGCCAAAGCCTGCTCTAATGATTGGTTTTCCGGTGTAATCGAAAGTGCAAGACTGATACCTTCTTTATATACAGCCTCGTAGCCATCACCTAGTTTTCCTGTTAATGCGACAACAGGTTTGGATAGCCTCTGAGCTCTTCGGGCCACCCCGACAGGTGTTTTACCTGCAAGAGACTGGCCGTCCAGGCAGCCTTCTCCGGTTATAACCCAGTCTGCCTCTGTGCAATAACGATCAAAAGCGACAATCTCCAATACTTGTTCAATACCCGGTTGCAGACTGGTATTAAAAGCAGCAAGAAAAGCGGCGGCAAGGCCGCCGGCAGCCCCTGAGCCGGGAATATCGGCCACTGAACGGCCAAAAGTTTTATATAAGACCTCTGACCAGTTGATTAGCCCCTGATCCAGAGAAAGAACCTGATCCGTTGTTGCGCCTTTCTGCGGACCGAAAACTGTGCTGGCACCCGCCTCCCCCGTTAAAGGGTTACTCACATCACAGGCCAGCAAAAATTCACTCTCGCCCAACCTCGGGTCCAGCTGCTCCAGATTAAGAGAACTGACCTGGTTAAGCATTTCACCCGTGGGTAATATCGCCTGGCCTTCAGGGCTTAAAGGCTGAGCCCCTAGCGCCGCTAGCATGCCGATGCCACCATCATTCGTAGCACTCCCACCCAGTGCGATCAAAAAACGCCGTATCCCTTTGTCCAGCATCGCTAATATCAGCTGACCAACCCCCAGAGTGGTGGTTACCTCCGGGTTGCGGCGATCCACAGGCACAAGATGAAGGCCCGCTGCCTCGGCTATTTCAATAATAGCGGTATCGCCATTCACGACACCGGCCTTTGCCTGAACCGGATGAAAGAGTGGCCCGGTTACAGTAAAAAGCTCTGACTGACCATCAAGAGCAGAAATGAGTACATCCAGCGTACCCTCGCCTCCGTCAGCCAAGGGTAACGTGGTGATATCCGCATCAGGCAGGCAGTGTTTTATCGCCAGTGCAATGGAACAACAGACCTGGTCTGCGGTCATACTTTCTTTAAATGAATCTGGGGCAATCAGAAATTTCACAGTGCACTCTCTTATTTCTTATTTTATTTATTTGGCTTTGTTTTCTGCACTTTTCCATAAACGTCAATCATCGCGTTTTGTGACAAAGGTCGACAAATCACTTTCTGTGACAAGGCTCCACAATACTTAACTTGAGGCCTTCGGTTCAAGCCATTATTCTTAACCGTATTGCCCCCTAATAGGTTTTAGCCATGATCTGCCGATACAGTCAACTTACTCCATCACGCCATCGGCCGAAGCGCTTAGGGTCAGCCTTGGTTGCGACTCTGCTTTCTTTATCTTTCAGTGCCAATGCCTTAGCTGAATGCCCGGATTACGAGGCCAAGAGCGCAGCGGATAAGCTTTCAAAAGTTTTCCTGGGAAAGAACAGTTCTGTTTTTCAGCCTGCGGTTGTTCTTAAGCGTCACCATCCCAGTCGCCAGAAAGAGGTCGCCAGTTACATTAAAGCAGGTAAGCAGTATTACACCATGTTTTCCATTGTGAACGGCAACTGCAAGGCCTTCTTTATCAAGCGGGCTGGCCCTCGCTATTAAATCCATCCACCTTTTTATTTCAATAAAAAAAGCCGCTTCACAATTTTGAAGCGGCTTTTTTAGTGCTGCCGTTTAGTTACACCACATTCATTTTAGGGTGGGGTTTATAGGGTATACGGAAGAACATGGCATAAAACACAGGTACTGCAATCAAAGTCAGCAAGGTGGCAAAGCCAAGTCCAAAGGCGATCACGACCGCCATACCTTCAAAAAAAGCATCAAACAACAGAGGCACCATCCCAAGAATAGTCGTAATGGCAGCCATACAGACCGGACGTACACGGCTGACCGCCGAATGAAAGACCGCTTCATAGGGGTCAACACCCTTGGAAAGCTCATAGTTGATCTGATCAAGCAGTACAATACCGTTCTTAACGATCATACCGGAAAGACTCAGGAAGCCTAAAAGCGCCATGAAACTGAAGGCGGCATCCATAATCAAAAGCCCCTGGGATACACCGATCAGCGCCAGTGGCACACAGAGCCAAATAACAATGGAGGCTTTAAACGAGTTAAATAACAGCACCGTGATAATGAACATAAACAGGTAGCCCATAGGTAATGAGCTGAAAATGTTTTGTTGTGCATCACGGGAGTTCTCGTACTCTCCCCCCCATTCCAGGCTATATCCCCGTGGCAGCTCAATCGCTTCAACCTGAGGCCGAATGCGGCGGAAAACAGAGTCTGTGGTTTCATTCCCCATAATCAGCGGATCACCCATTACTGTGATGGAACGCTTACGGTTTCTGCGCTCAATAATAGGGTCTTCCCAAATGACTTTAAAGTCGGAAACCAGGCTGCTCAAAGGTACATAGTTTTTAGTTGCCTGACTATAAACCTGAAGGTCATGCATCTGATCGATCGTCAGGCGCTCCTGGGCTGGCGGCTGCATAATAATCGGGATTTGGCGTGTCCCTTCACGATAAACACCAACCTGAGCTCCCGAGAAGTTCATCAGTAGAACACGGTCAATATCTTTCTTGGTAATCCCTAAACGTCGGGCATGGGACTCATCAAATACCGGGCGCAGTACTTTAACCCGTTGACGCCAGTTATCTTTTATACCCTCAATGCCACCATCTTCAGCAAAAATCGTTTTTGCTTTTACAGAAAGCTGGCGAAGCACTTCCGGGTCCGGGCCAATAAAGCGCGCTTCCAGTTTAGAGCCACTTGCGGGGCCTAACATTAGCCGCTCCAGCTTGAAATCCAGATCACTGTGGTTGGCTTTCAGGTACTCGTGCACACTGGCAATCATATCGGGAATATCGCCGCCATTTTTTGCACGAACCACAATCTGGCTATAACTGGTATTCGCTTGCGCCACGGAATACGTCAGCATAAAGCGCAACATGCCTTGCCCTGTTGTAGAGGACGCGTAGAGAACACGGTCGTCTTTCAGGATAAAGTTCTGCACATCCTGAACCCGATCATAGGTATCACTGATATGGCTTCCTTCCGGCATCTCCATCGTGACAAAGAACAAGGGTGTCGTTGATGGTGGGAAAAATGCCTGCTTAACAAACTGGAATGCCCAGCCAGCTGTAATCAGTGACGCCACAAGAATCAGAACCGTTGTTTTACGGTAGTGAAGTGCCCGGGACAGCAGCCATTTATAACCTGTAAACAAAATACCCTTGTATGGGTCTTCCAGTTCATGATCTTCTTTTACCTCTTCTTTGAAGAAAAGATCACAGAAGAACGGCGTTAAAGTAATGGCCGTAATCCAGCTCAGGAACAATGAAATCAACAAGACCTGAAACAGAGAACCAACAAACTCACCAACTGAATCCGGTGATAAACCAATCGGAGCAAAAGCCACAATAGCAATAACCGTGGCACCGAGAAGAGGCCACTTAGTTTGCTTGACCACATCTTCGGCAGCTTTGAGCTTGGTATGCCCACGTTTCAGGCCGATCAGAACGCCCTCGGTGACAACAATGGCATTATCAACCAGCATGCCCAAAGCGATAATAAGTCCGCCCAATGAGATACGCTGGAGATTAATCCCCAAATACTGCATCACGATGAAGGTTCCCAGGATGGTCAGTAAGAGAATCAAACCAATCAGAATACCCGAGCGAACCCCCATAAAGACCAGTAGCACCAGGATCACAATCCCGACAGCCTCAAATAGATTGAGCAGGAAAGAACTGACCGACTTATCCACCTCATGGGACTGGAAATAGATAGTATTCAGCTCAATACCGGCAGGCTGCTGATATTTAAGCTCTTCAATCCGTGCCTCAAGGTTTTTACCAATATCAACTACGTTGACACCGGAGGCAAAAGATACGCCCAATAAGAGAGCGCGCTGACCATTAAAGTCAACTTTATGGCTGGCCGGATCTTTATAGCCACGGCGAACTTCTGCCACATCACTCAGATAGACGGTGTCGCCGGTTGCTGAAGGTAACAGTAGGTTTTCCAGGGCAGAAATATCTTCAAACTCACCGGTCGTACTGATCCGGATATATTCACTACCCACTTTTACCCGGCCAGCATTAGAAACCGTATTCTGGCTGCTAAGCAGCTGGTCAAGCTGAGCAACAGTAATACCCAATGCCGATAAGCGAGCCCTGGATATCTCAATAAAAATTTGCTCCTGCTGCTGGCCAGCGATGGCAACTTTACTGACACCATCAACCAACACCAGATCACGACGAAGAAAATCAACATAGGATTTCAGGTCATTGTATCGGTAACCCTCTCCGGTAACCGCCAATAAAACGCCATATACATCCCCAAAATCATCCACGACATTAGGCCCAGACGTTCCCTTGGGCAGAGATGGAGAAAGATCCCGCATTTTCTTGCGCAGTTCATCCCAAATCTGATTCAGCTCTTTACCGCGATAGGTATCCTTAACGGTCAGCTGAACTTTGGAATAACCTGCTTTACTGGTTGATACCAGCTTATCAACATAGGGAAGATTCTGGATCGCCTGTTCAATAGGGTATGTCACCTCCTCTTCCACCTGCTCCGGTGTCGCCCCGGGATAATAGGTGATGATAAGAGCATCCTTAATGGTGAACTCAGGGTCTTCCAGCTGACCCAACTGAGCAAAAGAGATGACACCTCCAATCAGAAGTATCAGAGTAATCATCCAGCTTGAAACTTTTTTCTCGATAAAATATTTAGCGATACTCACAGCTTACAGCCCCCGCTCTTTAACCCAGGGGCGCACTTCCATCCCGTCTTTAATGGCATGGGCTCCGGCAGCAACAATCTGCTCACCTTCGCTAAGCCCTGAAGTCACCTGAATCATATTGCCCTGTAGCTCACCGATGGTAACAGCACGTTTGTTGATCAGATGATTTTCCGGGTTATAGACCCAAACAGAACGCTCTTCACTTTCTGCTGGCTTCGACTCATCCATAAAAACGGCTTCTACAGGAACAAGCCAGAAAGCAGGGTCCCCCAGCATCTCATTAACATTCACCTGAACCTCAGCAGTCATGCCCGGTAAAAGAGTCACTGAAGCAGGGTCCGGACGCGGCATGGTCAGAATAACATCATACCCTTTAGTACTCGGGTCAGGGTTGGTGCTATGTTCTTTATAGCGTGCTTCAAAAACCTTACCCGGCACACTTTCAACCACTACTTTGGGCAGATAGCTGGTATTGTCTTTACGGATACGGGCAACAAGGTCTTCAGGCACCTGAAAGCGCACATCAATTGTTTCCGCATTTTCCAGTTTAACAATAGGAGCCGTCGCGCTGACAAACTCATAGTTATCCGCGTAAACCCTGGCAATTACACCATCATACGGTGCTTTGATTTTACTGTATGCCAGCTGATTCTGCGCCTGCTCCAGGGCAGTTTCAGCCTGATCCATAGAGGTTTTTACCTCATCAAGCTGCGCTTGGGTTGCAGCCTTTTGCACCACCATGGCCCGTATCCGTTCATACTGCAGCTTGGCCAGATCATAAGCTGTCTGGCGCTGCTTAACGTTGAGCAGAAAGTCCTGATCATCCAGTGCGGCCAGTACCTGGCCCTTAACAACCGTTTCCCCTTCTGTCACCGGAAGCTGTTCCAGCTCGCCTGAGACACGAAAAGCCAAATCAGTTTCCTGACTGGCCACAAATTCTGCCGGGAAATAACGCACCGAAACGCTTTGGTGGCCTATCGAAGCCAGCTTAACAGGCCGGATAACATCCTGAACCGCCGCGTTAGTCTCCTCCTCCTGACAGCCTGTAAGCAATAGGGTTGATGTGAGTGCACAAGCGATCACAAATAAACGTGATTGAGCAGGCATCAGTTTAATTCCTCGGGTTTGGGGTCAAAAAAGTTAGGCCGGTTTATAGGCAGTTATCTATTCACCAGACAGATGCTGGAACAAGGATCTTAATATGCATCCACAAGATAGATATTGGGCTGAGAATACTAGAGTAAATATGTCTGGTATGACATGTTAATTATTCATCAAATTAAAACAAGTGATTAACAATCTGACCGTTGCGATAAAAAACCGGAAAACAAGGCGTTACAGCTCAAAAACTGAAGAGGTCAATGCTTCTGATCTGGATATGGATCAGTAATATGAAAAAAGGCTGCCAACGATATATGGCAGTCCTTTTATAAGTTCGGGTTGATTAAGGGGATATCAGAAGCCTTCAACCAACTGAGGGCATGTCAGCTGAGGACATAACATATCGCCATCCGGGCGATCTGTTTTAGCCAGAATATCCTGTAAACTCTGCTGAATACTGAGATCATCCGGTGATAAGGTAATGGCGCACTGAACCGCCTGAAAAGCACTGCTATAGCATTGTCTCGCTTGCTGAATATAAGCAATTCTGTTCCAGAGTTCACCTGACCGGCTCAGCGATGGGCTGTCTAATAAAATCTCCGAAGCCGAATCAAGCAAGCCAGACTGAAAATAAACATTGGAGAGTGCCTGGCGCATAGCTTCTGACTCCGGCCACAGTACTACACCCTTCTCCAGTGCTTTTTGTGCCGAAACACTTAACCCAATATCTGCAAGGTCGAGACTGGCGGCCAGATAGTCTTTAGGGGCTGCTTCAACCGGAGCCTGACCTGGCTTCAGAAAGAGATAAGCCCAACTACCGGAGCGATCCCATGAGGTTAAAAAAGTTTGTATATCAATAGACTCAGTCCCTGCTATATCAGAGCTTAACGTCAGTTCCTGACGGTCAAGGTTATAGCCTGTCAGGACAGAAAAATACTCCCGAGATTCTGAGCTTGCCATTGGATGGCTTAATACAAGAACAGGGAATCCTGCCTCCACCTGAAGCAGAAGATGGGCCAGATCAGGCTTAAGCTTGTAGGCTAACAGCCCGAGGCCACGACCGGCATTTACTACAGCAACAGATGATGTCACCTTCTGTCCTGAATAGCAGTCTAGCCCCGGCAGATCTGATGGTTGAACCAAATAGCGCTTATCATTAATCATTGCAGCTAATGCCGCGAAGCCGCAGGAATGTTTACCTTGAGGAGAAATCTGAACGCCCTTCAGCTCGGCCTTACGTGCCAGGGGGCGTGAAAATTCCTGATCAACAGTGGCTTCCCTGTCAATATCCCTCATGTTGCGCGCTTCATTGCTAATAATTTTAGGCTGACTGCAACCTGCAATGGCCACCAGAAGAACAAGCAAACCTCTGAAGGCCAGGGTGCGCCGCCTTAACAGGAAAGCAGCTAACGATGTTACAACTGGAATAAACATAACAAAGATTCTTTATTAAGCGTCATGGGTATGACCTTCAAGAGCGCAGGCATTGCAAACAGCGCAGGCAAGACGACTGTTTTAACGCATATATAAAAACCACAACAGATCTCTTAAAGGCCAGCATTTTCGGTGTACTCAGAGTGATCTAATCAAGCACCATGACGGAAACACTCATCCAACACACTAATACCAAGGCCAGCTTTTTTATTAACACGAATCTGAACCGGAATACGTTCCTTCATCGCACTAATATGACTGATCACACCAATCATCTTGCCGCTGGCATTTAAATTATCCAACGCATTCAGCGCCATCTCCAGGGTATCGCTGTCGAGTGTACCAAAGCCTTCATCAAGAAAAAGTGAATCAATACGCACTTTATGACTGACAAGATCCGACAAGGCCAGGGCAAGTGCCAGACTAACCAGAAAACTCTCTCCACCGGAAAGAGTACGTGTGTCGCGCACTGCATCAGCCTGCCAGGTGTCAAGAATTTCTATTTCAAGTTCAGAATTGACTTTGCGTCTCAGCTGGTAGCGGTCATGCAGTTGCAATAGCTGCCGATTAGCCAGTTCAATCAGATACTCAAGCGTTAGCCCTTGAGCAAAACGGCGGAACTTATCGCCATTGGCGGAACCAAGCATCTGATTCATCTGGGCCCACAGGTCAGCTTGCTGCTGCTGGCTGTCGATCTCCTCAGCGAGAGATCTCACGCCTTCCCGGCGCTGCTTGTCCTGCTTCAGGACCTGCTTTTGCTCCGTGAGTTCTGTTTTGAGTGTTTCGATTTTCTGCTCATACTCTGTAAGCCTGAGCTCTAAAGCCGGTATCTTTCTGAGTGCCATATTGACTGATTTAGACGATACGGTCTCCTGAAGACTCAGCCAGACGGAGTCATCTGATGACACGCGCCCCGCATCCTGATGCTCTGAAGCGACCGAGGTTATAAATTGCTCCAGAGATTCTTTGTTAACTTTCAGAGTAACTTCGGCCTCACGAAGTGCTTCATCCAGCTCTTTTTTCAGAACCTGCCAGCGCTCATACTCCGCAGCATCCGGTACAGCCTGTTCAAAGGCCTTTTGTGTTTTGAAGGGGCTGGTCTCTAACGTGTTCTGCCAGTTTTCATCCGCCGCCTTTAGCTTATCAGCTGCCTCCTGACAGTAGGACGTTTGCTGACTCAGTCGGGCTTTCAGTTCGTCTGATTTCTCTTTCTGCTGGGCAAACTGAATGCGCATCTGTTCAAGATGCTTTTCAGAATGCTCCAACTGCGCCCTCAAACGCATGCGTTCCTCATCAAGGCTGGCACTACCGAATGACAGGTGGCGTTCCTCTTTCAGCAATTGCCAGCTCTTTTTCAGCTCTTCGAGCTGGCTTTTTATCAGATGGCAGCGTTTTTCCTGTTCCTCAGCCTGCGTCTGCTGGTTATTCAGTTGCAACTGTAATTCACGCTGTTTCTGATCCGCTTGCCGCTGATTTTCCGTCGCTTGCTGCCATTCGCTAAGCTGCATACGAAGCTGACTCAGCAAGGTATGCTGCTGCTCTAACTCCGGCAACGCTGCATTTAGGTCTATCTGACGCAAGCTTTGAACCAGTACCTGCTCAAGGGTAGTGACCTGCTGCTGAAGCTTGAGACGGTCTGCTTTACACTGCTCTTTTTGGGCAAGAAAACGCTCAAGCTGCTTTTGTAACTCATGGATCTGTTTCTGAGCATCCTGATTGACGGTTTCCCGCTCATGGAGCTTTTGCTGAATCTGCCAGATATTCTGTTTCAGAGACTCTCGCTCATCGATACAGGTCTGAACAGACTGACTTGCGGTCTTGAGGATATGAACTCCCTGAGCGGCGAATTCAGCCTGGAGCCCCGGTAGCGCTGCTGGCTGCCTGAAATACTGAACCAGCTTATCAATAAGCTCATTTAGATTGCCAATCGACTGATTTAAAATAAGTTTTTCTATTTCAGACACCGTGCTACAAACATTCTGGCAGATCTGTTGCCACTCAGTTTCGGTTTGTTGCAGGTTTTGCTGCTTCTGTCGCTGATCCTGCTGCAGTGATTCAATCCGCACCTTCAGCTGGTCGATCTGGTTGCTCAGCTGCTCCCCTTTTTTCCGCGTCTGCTCCAACTGAGCTCGCATGTTGTGCAGCCGAGTCTCGGTCTGGCTTAACTCAATGGCCCGATATTCATGAATTCCAGGATGATCATGGGAACCGCACAGAGGACAGGCTTCATCAGGTTGTAAACGATTACGAGCATCTTCCAGGGCAGCAATCTGACGCTCACGTTCGTGCAATTGTTCAAGATCCTGAAGATGGGCATTCAACTTTTTGTACTCATCCCGAAGTGGCGTGCGTTCTTTATCTAAAGAGTCGACCTGCTCTTTGTAACGGTTGATCTCCTGCTCTTGTTGATGCACCTGTTCGGTGAGTTTCAGGTATTCCTGCTGATAATAGGACAGCTGCTGAACAGGCTCCGGGAGTTGGTAAAGCTCATTCAGAAGTGATCGGGCTAACGCATCATTTTGCAGAGGATGTTGCAGAAGCTGTTGTTCAAGAGGGGATAATTGTTGAGTAAGGGCCATGCGTTCGGCGTCAAAACCCTTGGTTTGCTGCTCCAGGGGCTGGAGATGATGACGAATCTCTTGCAGTTGCTGATCCGCATTTTTTTCCTGACCAGCGAGATGTACCAGCTCCTGGTGATGTTCCAATCGGCGTTTAAACTGCTCTGTTATTGTCGGCAAGCTCTCAGGCAGTAAGCCACAATGGGCATTATTCTGCAGCCACTGCTGGTTTTGCAGTAAATAGTCTTGCTGCTGATTAAGGTCTGAAGCCAACTGCTGTTTCTTGTCCTTCAAGGATAGAAGCTGGTGCTCTTCAGGCTCAAGCAGGCGCTGCTGCTCTGCTATCTGAGACTCAAGCTGACGAATCTTTTCATCCAGTGGCGCGAGCTCTTCGTTCAGGCGCTTTTCAGCTTCCGCTTTGTTAACTTTATCTGCTTTGAGGGCCGTATCGGCGGTATTGAGTCGGTGTTCAGCCTTTTGACGCTCAGCATCCTGACGCTGATGTGCCTCGTAAAGCTCTGTCTTGCGTTGTTCGGCCTCTGCTCTAACTTGATCCAGCTCCTGGACTTTCTGATACTGCGTCAGAATTTTTTGTGCAGGGCCTGCTTTATCGAGGGCATTAATAACCTCTTTGTGAGTTTTAAAAGCAGCCTGAGCAACTTTCAGCTCAGATTCCGCTTGTTCGTTTTTTTGCCAGAGGGCTTCCAGCTGTTTAAAAGCGCTCAGCTCTTCGTTAAGACGTTTCCGTCCTGGTAAAGCATCCTGAAGAGCCGTTTCCTTAGCAGCCAGAACCGTTTCACATTCAGTGATCTGGTCCGAGGTGAGTAGCTCAACACCTTCCAGTCGATATTTGAGTTGCGTAACCACATCCTGTTCTTCTCTATGGCGCTGAAAAACCCGTTCAGATATCTGCCCGTAGACTTCTGTACCTGTCAGCTTTTCCAGTAATCCAGCTCGTTCGCTTCCACTGGCATTGAGAAAAGCGGCAAACTGCCCCTGTGATAGCAGCATAGATTTAGTGAAACGATTAAAATCAAGGCCGGTCAGCGTTTCGATAAGACGTTTTTTATCGGTGCTTTTGCTGGCCAGAATACGGCCCTCACCATCAGTAAGCTCCACTGTCGGCGCCTGCAGACGCTGAGTTCTGGCTGCTTTGCGCTGAGCCCAAAACGCCCGATACCGCTCACCATTGATGGCAAATTCAACTTCTGCCAAACAGTCCTGAGTATGATGGGTCATTAACTGATTATCAGAGCCGGAAACCTGCAAACGTGGGGTTTCATGGTAAAGCGCCAGACAGATAGCATCCAATAGTGTTGTTTTACCGGCTCCGGTCGCACCGACAATGGCAAAAATAGCACTACTGTCGAAGGGCTCCTGTGTGAAATCAATTTTCCACTCCCCTTTCAGGGCATTCAGATTCTTTAACCGGACGGTCAGAATTTTCACGCTTTGATCTCTCCCTGAATCTGTCGGAAGCAATCTATCAGTTCATGCCTACGCTCTTCTTCCAACGATTCCTGTTCCAGGCGTTTCAGAAACACATCTTCAGGTGTCAGCTCATCCAGCTGAGCTCCATGGTGATAATCCGCTAAGCTGGATTGACGTCGGCTATCCCGACGTAAACGAAGCAGGTCCACAGGCAGGTCACCGATCATAGCTTCAATACGGGGTTGCAGATCCGACAAGTAATCATCTGTCTTAACATTAATTTCAAGCCATAGACGCTGACCATCAGTCCATGACTCAAACTGAGCAGGCAGTCGCTCTATCTCAACTTCAATTTCCGATAAGCTGCCTGTAATGCGCTGCATCGGTTGAAAAACCGGAACAGGAATACCCTCTGTACCCATAAACCCGTTGTCAGAATCCAGTTCAGCAATTAATACCTGCTTTTCCTTAGCCTTCTCATCAAAGCTTAGTGCCAGAGGTGAGCCGCAATAGCGGATATGTTCGGTTTTTGCGACTTTTTGGGGCCGGTGAATATGACCAAGAGCAATATAGTCCGCCGGAGGAAACCCAGATGCCGGAAAAGCATCCAGTGTACCGATATAGATATCCTTAACCGATTCGGATGTGGATGCTCCAACAGTGGTGAGGTGTCCCGTCATAACGACAGGTTGCTGCGGGTATTGCTGCTTAGCCAGCTGGTACAGCTGCTGATAATAATCACTGATCTGTTGTTGCAACTGCTGCTTTCTCTCATCCGCTGACAGACCGGCCTTTGAGCGCATCAGATCACTGGGGCGAAGGAAGGGGACCGCACAGAGTATGGCGTCTGTCTCACCGAGTTTATTCGTTAAAGGGATCAGAACATCATCATGAGTATGGCAGGTATCCATGGAGATACCTTCAGGATCAGCGCCTGCGATCACCCGGGTATTCAGTGCCTGGAGTAGCGCTTTCGATTCATTAAGTACAGCAACAGAATCATGATTACCCGCCAGTAAGATTAGCTGACAGTCCGGGCTTTCCTGGTGCAAGCGAACAATAAAGCGATTGTAGAGCGCTCTGGCATAACTGGGAGGCGTTCCGGTATCAAACAGGTCACCAGCAACAATCACAGCATCAATAGACTTTTGCTTTACCTGATCTAAAAGCCAGTCCAGAAAAGCGCTTTGTTCCTGCTCCCGGCTTTTACCGTAAAACAACTGACCTAAATGCCAGTCGGAGGTGTGCAGAATTCTCATATAACATCCCTGAAACGGAAAGCAGACAGTAAAGCGAATACATCAGCTATGGACGAAGGCCAATACGCATATCACCATTGTCAAAGAATTGTGCAACCTGCTTACGCTTCCGGCCAATGAGTAGCGTCCCATCATCCAGAAAGAGGAAGTTTTTCCACGCCCGGCAAAAAACAGCCCATGTGGTTTCAATAACATGCTCGCTGTCATAACAAACATAAACCGTTGTATTACCTTCACAGTCAAAGTGCTGTTGCATTAATTCAGGAAGATCATTGCTGCTGCTATCCCAGGCCTGTTGCCAGGGACCGATTTCTAACCAGGTTTTACTGTTACCCGCCCAGTCATCTTTTTGAAAAAAACTATGATCTGAGCTTTTCTGGCTAATCTGCGACTGCCACAGCTGTGCCGAACGCTCTGTTGTCATTGGCTTAATCGCAGCCAGATCCTCAGCGGTAATGGGCAGGTCTTTATGGCGAAAAATCCAGCGCTTTGAGTACGTGTCTAAATCGATATAACTCATTAAAATTCAAAAACCTCTACGATGCGGAAGCTCGGTGACGTGAACGTGACAACACCGGGCTAATGGGGCGCATTATATCAGTTTCTGATTCTGGTTTCAGGGCTTGCCTGATTACCACAACCCACTTTAGGAGTGCTGAAACGCAGTGGCTATTGCTGTTCTTTCAACTCAGTCAAGTAATGGGCAATTTTATCTGCTTGACTGAACTTAATTTGCGGAAAAACAGGCATTCTGGGATAGCGTGGATCGCCTTCGCGGATCAGCTTTATAACTTCAGCACGGCTGAGGCGATGGGCCGCATTGGCGGGAATACCCATTAGAAACTTACCAAGACCATTGGCCTTATGACAACTCGCGCAATACTCCGTATACATCTGCTTGCCCGTGGCACTGGTTGGGGGCGGATCATCATTATAGAAGCACCCAGATAACAGCAGTGATGCGAGCAAAAGCAATATCCCGAAAATCTTTCGGTTAGACTCTAACAAGTAAGGTGATAATCTGACACCAGCCATGGGCAACTCCTTTTTCGACTTGGATCTCAGCTCTGCAAAGCTTTTTATCCTAAATCTGATAGGCATTCTTAACTATTACCTGAACATAGCTCATTTGATGATAACAAGCATTGCTACAGGGCAAGCATAACCAACCCCGCCATCAGAAAGGTCTGAGACCGGAAAGATACTCTCTCCGACGGGGCACGACATCAGAACAGATGACTTTAGGCTCAGCCGAAACGCTGAATCAGGCTGGACAGGTCATTAGCTTCATCCACTAGGTGAAGACTGGACTGTCGGGTAGCACGACTGGCATCAGCCGTTGCCTGCGCCGATTGATGTATCAGTGAAATACGCTCTTTCATCTCGTTAGCTGCGGCAGATTGCTCCTCAGCGGCAGAGGCGATCTGGATATTCATCTGACCCAGCTGACTGATGATCGCCTGAAGTTCAGCCAATACCTGTTCGGCCTGCTTAATCTCATCAACCGTAGAAACGGCCAATGATTCAGAGGTTTGCATTTGGCTAACCACTTCACGTGTCTGATCACGAAACTGAGATAAAATAGTCTGAATATCTAACGTTGACTGTTGAGAGCGATGAGCCAAACCCCGAACCTCATCCGCAACAACAGCAAAGCCACGTCCTGCCTCCCCTGCACGGGCAGCTTCAATGGCCGCATTTAGCGCCAGAAGGTTTGTCTGCTCAGCTATGCCGCCAATCACATCCAGAATCTGATCAATATTCTCACTCTGTTCCTGTAACGCTTCTAATTGAGCCGTTGAACTACGCACTGAGTCGCATAACGACTGTATCGCCTGCTCGCTTCTTCGTACAATATCTTGACCCGAGTAACTCACTTCATCCGTTTTTCGGGAAACGCCGGCGGCCGCATCACAGTTGCGGGCGACCTCTTCAGTCACAATACTAATTTGTTCCATAGCAGTAGCGGTCTGTGCCAGCTCATCAAGCTGAGTCTCTGTCTGAGAACTCACTTGAGCAGCCTGCTCAGAAACCCCTTCAATATGGCGGTGAAAATGGGCTGATGCATTATCAAGACGGTTCACGACCGTTCTCATTGTGCGATCCAGATAGTGCAGGGCAATATCAACTTCACCCACTTCATCATGATAGTTACTGTAGACTTTCTGTCCCAGTGGATCGCTGTAAATCTTACGACACTTAGCCGCCAGCCTGCGATATTGTTTCGATTGCTGAAAAGCGGCAAAACCTATACCGAGAACAGAAAAGATAACGATCAGGCTGCTTTTATCCAGGGAGATATCAGCCATCCAAAGTGCCAACACCAACAGAGGTAAGGTAAACAACATGCCCTGAGCAAACGTAATAAAAGTACGACTCTTACTTTTAAACCAGTGAGATAGAAGTGCCCCCCCATTTCTAATAGTGCTATAAAGCTCATCCGCACGATCAACATCTGGCTGGTCCGGGCAGTGACGAACGGATTGATACCCTGTAATTTCCGAACCTTCAAAAATCGGCGTCACAAAAGCATCAACCCAGTAATGATCGCCATTAGCAGTACGGTTTTTAACCAAACCGATCCAGTTCTCACCTTTGGATATCCGTTTCCAAAGGTCGGAAAAGGCTTCTTTCGGCATATCCGGATGCCGGATAATATTATGGGGAGCACCGATCAACTGACTTTCATCGTAACCAGATAAGCTAACAAAGTAGTCATTACAATCCTGAATGATCCCTTTTTTATCGGTTGTCGAAATAATGCAGCGATCAGGATCGACCTTTATTGCCCTTTGGGTGACAGAGGGTTGTGACATCGAATTGAATCCTTAAATGATACTTTCAACTGCCTCTGGTAGAGATGCAAAGCACTCAACCAAGCCGGCTCGGGTCAGGTTTGTAACAAACAAATCGAATTCATTAGCAGGCAACGGTTTGCTGATGAGATATCCCTGAAGATAATCACATTCAAGGGCTTTTAATGCAGACCTTTGCTCCTGAGTTTCAACACCTTCAGCAACAATCTGCATGCCGAGACTTTTAGCTAGCTGAACAATAGCCTTGGTCACCAGCCGCTCCTGGGGTTGCTCCGTCATTTTCTGCACAAAGCAACGATCGACTTTTAATTTATCAAGCTGAAAACGTGTCAGGTAACTCAGACTGGAGTAACCGGTGCCAAAGTCATCAATAGATAACATAAAGCCTGCTTCTTTGAGGTCCGCGACCACAGAAACTGCCGAGTTAGCGTCCTGAATCATCGCCGTTTCTGTAATCTCAAGAGAAACCCTCTCAACAGGAACCTGATACTTATTCAAAACAGACATTAACTGTTCCGCCAACCCGGCATACTGTAATTGATGTGCGGATAAATTGACGGCGACACTTCCCGTAAAGCTTTCACCCCAACGGTTTATCTGCTGGCAGACCTCTTCAATAACCCAATGCCCAAGCTCATAGATCAGCCCGGAATGTTCCGCGATGGGTATAAAACGATCTGGAGGCACAAAACCAAATTGCTCTGAATTCCAGCGTAACAGAGCCTCAGAACCTACCAACTGACCGGTTTTCGTATCAACAATTGGCTGATAGTGCAGAGAGAACTCGTTGCGCTCTAACGCCAAATGAAGCGCCTGTTCCAGCAATACACTCTCTTTAGCGATTTTCTGCAGTTCGCTATTAAAAAAGTGACTGCTATTCCCTCCCTGCTCTTTTGCATGATGCATCGCGATATGAGACTGCTCAATCGCTTCACGGGGGCGCTGGCTCTGTTCCAGCAGGCTAATACCAATACTGACTGTCGAGCGCCATTCAATGCCCTGATATTCGATGCTACTTTGTAATGTATCCAGCAACCCCTGAGCGACGGACTCTGCCTGGGAAGGCGATGTTATATAAGGCGTTGCAATAATAAATTCATCACCAACAGAGCGCGCCACATAACCATCCGGCAAAAAAGTCTCTGACAACCGCTGCAGAGTGGTTCGGATGATGTGATCCCCCAGTGCCATACCACCATGGCGGTTCAGGCGCCCCATATTGTCGATCCCGATGTAAAAAACAGTAATCGGCTGTTGATGGTTTTGCAGCTTACGGCTCAGCGCTTCCGTCAACCCTTGCTGCCCCATAATGCTGTTACTTTGGCCTGGCGCTAATGAACTGACCAGAGATGGAGCATCGTTGTGCAATACAACTTCTCCTGACGAGAAGTAATTCGTAATCTGACCGGCTTCATTCAACACGGTATAAATCGTTTTCTGCTCAGGGTATTCCTGCCCATCTTTTCGGCGATTCCAGATAAGCCCGGACCAATAGCCGTCATTGATGAGACTCTGCCATAGGTTTCGGTAAAAGGCTTTGTCCTGACGACCTGAACTAAAGAAGCCAGGATTGAACCCCAGCACCTCAGCAGAGGGGTAACCAGAGATCTCCTCAAAGCGTTTATTAGCCAATACAATTCTGTTACTGGCATCAGTTACAACAACCGATGCCCGACTGGAATTGAAAATACGCTCAAAGAGTGTCCACTGGTCCTGATATTTCTGCCGCCAGCGAATATCACGCACAAAGCAAAGCGCTGTCGAATCTGATAGCCGCTTAAGGGACCATTGAAAGTGAAAGCTTTTACCATCACTCGCATGTCCTCTCCCTTCTGCCGTAAGGGCAGATGTTTTATTCAATTGTGATAATAATTCTTCCCGGGTCTGAAAGAGACTTCCTTTCAACCAACTAATTAAAACCGCCTCTGGCAAGTGATACTGCCTTGCCATCTGTTTAAACTGAGTATTAGACGAGAGAACCGTCAACTGCTGATCTAAACTGATATGGGCAAATGCCGTATCAATCAGTTCCATACCTTGCGAAACACCTTCTAACAGGTGTGACGCATCAGCAGACATTACGAAACGGTTCAAAGTAAAACTCCATCAGTTAAAACAGAATAAATAAAGAAATGCTTATATTGAAGCTACGGCCGCGGCAATTTAGCACCTAGTCCAACGGATGAAAAGATGTTTCAGGCATATGTAAAGTTTGGTTTTAATCCGACACCAGTCAAAAAAATTAGCATCAAGATTTGACCTACCTCAAAACACCACGAAAAATCAGGGCATTAGGTTACATTGCAGGACTCAAAAACATATATTCAATAAGCATTGAACTGGCCATGTGTTACAAAAAAGCTACAACAAAGTCGTCACAGCGTCTTATATTAACAAGCCTAAATCGTGTTAAACATAAAGAATACTGGCCGACCCGAGCCCATAAAATAAAACCTGCCCACCATCCCAATAAAAACCAAAAGGGCGGAATTCTTTTTTATATAAGCCAGAAGCCTTACAGACTGTCTTTTTATAAAATAATCAGTCAGTATCCACTGGGATATTTGCCACAATTTACCTATATACCACGCAAGGCGATCTGATGAACTTAAATGACTTCCTGAATAAACTTGCAACAGATACAGGCCCGGAGTTTGAAGAAACCCAACAGGTCATTGCCAATCTCTACCACTACACTCCAACCGCCTTCAGTAACGGCGATATAAGAAATGAAGCGGGTCAAAATGAAGGCAGCTGTAAAATCTTTGCATTTGCAAAAGATCAGCAGCTGAGTCAAGAGAGCACCCTTCGTTGCTTCGGGCGCTTTTATCAGGATGTGTTGAATACGCCGGAGGGCACAGACCATGGAAATATTCGTAATTTTATGCGCCATGGCTGGGACGGCATCCACTTTGAATCTCAGACACTGACACCCAGATAGACCGATAAAATTTTAGCTAAGTCAAAAAAGCCTGATGCAATTGCATCAGGCTTTGTTCTATCTGATGACGTTACGGCTACCAGCTGTCGGAGCCCTGCTCAAAGGTGCGGGGCCTCAGATTATCGGGTTTAAGGAAAGGCTTCTCACCGGTATTCGTATGCGCACCCAGTACTCGGCCATTAACCTTAGTTCCGTATAGCGTATGCTTATGGAAGTTCAGGAATTTCTCGCGGGTAGCCTCAGCGCTACCAACAAAACGAGGATCCTGAGGACGCTCCTGAGCGTTAATAAAATAGGCCACATCCCAGGCTTCCTGATCAGTTAACTTACCAGGTTGCCCTAATGGCATGTTGTGCTTAATAAATGCGGCGGCGGTAAAGATACGGGTCATACCCGCTCCCCAGTTGTATGCTCCATCTCCCCATAGAGGTGGAAAAACAACCGTTCCTTGAGCATTTTTCTGGCCCTGGCCTTTGTCGCCATGGCAAATCGCACAGTTCTCGGAGAAGACCGCTTCACCACGGCCATAATCCGACTCAAGTTTTGGCTTTTCTAATTTGCCAAAACCCCGGCCTGCAATATTGGTTTCATAAACAGGGGCTCCTTTGGCCATCCATTGCTGATAGGCCACAAGAGAAAGCATGGTATCACTACCGTAGGCGGGAGGCTTTCCGTTCATCGAGAATGCAAAACAGCCTGCGATCCGCTCTTCAACTGAGTTAACATGTTGATTCTTACCCCGAAAATCAGGCAATGTCGTACTGGCAGGCCAAACTGGGGCAGCCCACATTTTACGCCCTTCACCCATATGGCAGGTTCGGCAGTTCATATCGTTAAAGACATTCTTACCACGAAGCTGTTGTGTATTCATAAACAGATCGTAGCCTTTTCGGATGACAGCCTTTAACTGCGGCTTTAAACTTTCATCTTTTTCCAGATCCTCAAGAGCCGGTGCCTGATGAACATACTGCCCCTCTTTCGGTTCCGGCAGTTTCACTGAAGTATCAGCGACGGTTATGCCACAACCCATTATCCCAAACAGCAATAGCACGCCCCGTTTCTTTGCAATATCCATGATCAATCTCCCTTATTTGATCGGCTGTTTAGCAAGCCATAAAGCGACGGCATCAATATCCTGCGCTGTCATCCGTTTGGCTACCGCCAGCATCAGGTTGTTTGGATCATTACTGCGGCTTCCGTTTTTCCAAGCGTGCAGTTGCTGGCGAATATAATCTGAGTGTTGCCCCGCCAGTTCCGGAAAGCTTTTCCCAACTCCGGCTGCATCTGGCCCGTGACAACTGTTGCAGGCGGGAATATACCGATCCCAATCACCCCTGACAGCAAGACGCTTGCCCAGAGCCTGCTGCTCAGTAGTCAGCGATACCGTTTCAGTATGCTTAGGAGGGAGTTGTGCATAATAGGCTGAAACATTCTTAATTTGCTGTTCCGTGAGCATATTAGCGAAGGGCATCATGGTGGCGCTCTGCCTGAGCCCTCCACGGAAATCCTGCAGTTGTTTTTCGATATATTCCGCATTCAGGCCAGCGAGTCGTGGCCAGGACTCAGCGCCAGCGTTACTTTTGCCATTACCGTCCGCCTGATGGCAGGCGGTACACATCGCCGATGTTTGTTGTCCTTTTATCGGGTCCGCATCAGCTAATGCCAACCCGGATGCACTACCACTACTTAGGGCTATTACTAAGCTGGCAATACAGGGCTTCAGTTGCTTTTTCATAAGCATACCTCATCAATCAAGCAGTCCATTTTTATAAGCATTCGCTTATCAGGATGTCTTTTTATTATTTTCTATCATCCAGATAGAATTAAAGCCTGGTGATGAACCCATCAGCAGGCTTTCGGACACCCTAAAATAGATAATACTAAATTAAGAGATATATGCTATGTCAAATTAGTTACGACTAGTTACTTCCAGCAGGTGGTAGCCAAATTGAGTCTTAACCGGCCCCAGTACCGTATTGAGTTCACCGGAGAAAACAGCTTTATCAAACTCCGGTACCATCTCACCGGGGCGGAAACTGCCAAGATCGCCACCTTCAGCACCGGATGGACAAAGTGAGTGCTCCTGAGCTACAGCAGCAAAATCTTTACCGGATTCAATTTCCGCCTTCAGGCTCAGGCATTGCTGTTCATCAGCCACCAAAATGTGACGTGCGCTTGCAACGGGCATAATCCGTCTCCTCTGTTGAGTTGAGTCTAACAACTCATTTAATCGTGATGTGGGTATAGCGGGTTAACAAAAGGCCGCCTAAGTAAGGCATAATACGGGAAATCAGGGATACCGGCGTATATTGCCAACTCTTCTGGAATTAATTAATAGACTAAGATCATAGAAAAGCATTCAGGTTCCCTGAATTTCGCATATTTGGAGTATAAATGGCGCTAACATGCCGTATAGGCTGCGCAGCTTGCTGCATCGCCCCCAGTATCAGCAGCCCACTGCCAAAAATGCCTACGGGCAAACCGGCAGGCGTACCTTGCGCTCACCTGCTACCCGATCTGAAGTGCGAGCTTTTTGGACAGCCTGAACGACCAAAAGTCTGCGGCGATTTCCAGCCGGCGGACTATGTCTGCGGGGACTCCCGGGAACAGGCACTTATTCTACTGACAGAACTGGAACGCTGTACCTGATACAGTCAGCTTAGCGGCTGATAATCAAATCATTGACGGCCCTGGGGATGAGGTCATTTTTCACCCCCGTAGTCGCGACGGGTTGCTCAAACCAGAATGCTATCGGCTGATCAAAACCGATACCGTGCATATAATTGTATAAGGCTTTGCGCAGCCCTGCTCCAAGCAGGTCGTGATCTGTCCCTGTAGGATCAGTAAACTCGACATCATTCTCAGCAAACAAGGTTTCAGGCCGCGGCTCAAGGCGAATACCATATTCATCCGGATTAACGCCAATGGGGCTATGTATGGTGGCTGCAAACCGATGCCAATATGCGGACTGAAAGCATCCCTCCTGCATCATCTGGCGGACCATTTCAAGAGCATCAATGGTTTCCTGCTCAGTTTGCGTTGGAAAGCCATACATCAGATACGCATGAACTAAAATGCCGCTATCACTAAAAGCTTTCGTTACCCTGGCAACCTGCTCAACACTGACCCCCTTTTTCATCAACTTCAGTAATCGATCGGACGCAACTTCCAGGCCACCACTGACGGCGATACAACCGGAATCAGCTAACAGCTGGCAACGCTCAGGCGTAAAGGTCTTCTCAAAGCGGATATTGCCCCACCAACTTATCACCACACCCCGCTCTATCAAACGACGAGCCATGGCAAAAAGTGCCTTTGGTGGTGCCGCTTCATCCACAAAATGAAAGCCCGTCTGACCGGTTTCTTCGATCAGCTGTTCAATGCGATCAACCAATATATCGGCGCCAGCTTCGTCATAGCGATCGATATAGTCCAGAGTGACATCACAGAAACTGCACTTTCTCCAGTAACAGCCGTGGGCGATCGTTAGCTTGTTCCAACGACCATCACTCCAGATGCGATGCATTGGATTCAGCATCTCGCATAAAGAGAGATAATCATTCAGTGGCAAGCCGTCATAAACCGGTGTGCCTACATCCGTCTGCGGAATATCATGCAGCACAGGGTTTTCATTTAAATGTACGTATTGTCGTCCTGACTCATCCTCTGCCAGAAAGTACGTACGTACCAGATCATCGGCCTGACGTTGCCCAGAAAAGTATTCCAGCAGGGTCAATAATGGCCGCTCGCCATCATCCAGGCAGATAAAATCGACAAACTCGAAAATTCGCGGATCTTTCAGGGCCCTGAGTTCAGTATTAACAAAGCCCCCACCCATGACGACAGGCAGGTCAGGGTTGATCTCTTTGCAGGTCTGTGCAATCCGTAAAGCGCCCAACATGTTACCGGGAAAAGGCACCGTTAACGCAACAACACTAGGCTGGGCTTCTTCCACATAGAGTTCCACCAGCTGTTCCAGAATCTCTGAGCTGAAGCTGGGCTCTGCCATTAACGTATCATAGAGGGCATCAAAGCTGGGGTTCGCCGCCGCAAGGCGCTCTCCATAGCGACTAACCTCAAAATAAGGGTCTACACCCTGGGTAATGACAGCGGAAAGGTCGTTGATAAACAGGGTTGCCAGATACTTTGCTTTATCCTGTACCCCCAAATCACCAAAAGCCGCTTTTAGTACATCGCCGGAAACGGTTTCCATTTGAGCAATAGCATCAAAAGCCGGGCCTTCAGGCAGAAAGGTGCGGGAGATAATTCGTAGGGCAAGGCTTGGATCTTTACCTTGCAGAAAGCGGATCGTGGGCTCTACGCAAAGCCGGTAACGGTCAAATTTTCTGAGAAAACAACCAACAACTGGTGGTAGCTGGTCCTCATCAAATTGTTCAAAGTTTTCTTCGACGTGCTGACGAATAATATCCAGCCCCTGGGCGGTCATCATCTCAAGGAAAAGCTCAATGGCCGGATCTCTTTGCACCGCGTCATAGCCCCTGGAGCGTAAAAAGCCAGTCAGGTAAGCTGTTGCCGGATACGGTGTATTCAGCTGTGTCATCGGTGGAGTCATCAGAAGAACGGTCATAGCCTGCCTTAATCGTAAAACCGAGTATTAAATAGGGCGCGCATTCTAACAAATGACCTCAGTAAAAGCCCTAAGGCTTTTACCAAATGGTGCCATCACAGTTGCCTGGGTTGCCAAATAAGGAGATATTAGCTCAGGCCAACGCCCACCAAAATCGGAAGCACAACAAGACTGAGTAACGAACCTACCCTGAGCATCTCTTTTTGCGGTACAAGGCCACTGCCAAATACAATGGCATTTGGCGGTGTTGCCACAGGCAGAGTAAATGCACAGGAAGCACCAATGGCAATCAATACCGCAAGAGCCGTTTGCCCCAGACCCACACCTTCCGCCAGCGGCAGAAAGATCGGCAACAGCAGTGCAGCACTGGCGGTATTACTGGCCACTGCCGTTAACACCATAACAAAAATGATCAGACAGATAATAAAAACCATCAGAGGTGTGTGCTCAATCATCACAATAATATGATTCGCGATAAATGCACTGGCCCCTGATGCCGACAACAGAGCACTCAGCGTTAAGCCGCCACCAAACAGCAGTAAAATCCCCCAATCGGTTTGTTCGTTCAGCTCATTAAAATCCAGTAGCCGTAATGCCGCTAGTAACAAAATAGCACTAACCGCAACAACGGCATCAATACCACTGGTAATACCCAGAAATGCCGCAAGAGGCTTACTGAAAATCCAGCCCGAAACCGTCAGGCCAAACACAAGCAGAGTCATAAGCTGAGCATGATTGAGAGGCGGTAATTTTTCCGCTTCAAAGGCAACTGGCTGGCTCAATTCCGGCTTGCAGGTGAATTTTAATGTAAAGATCATTACCGGCATCAGGACAAACACCACAGGCAGTGCAACCAGCATCCACCCCGTAAAACTCAGCCCAACCGCTGCAGCGGCAATGGCATTGGGTGGGCTCCCCACCAAGGTTCCGATACCACCGATATTTGCCGAGAAAGCGATACCCAGCAGAAAGAACAGATAGGTACGCCGGTGTTTCGATGAGTCCAGCGCAGATAGCACACCGAGAGTCAAAGGCAGCATCATGGCTGCCGTAGCCGTGTTTGAAATCCACATCGACAGAACGGCAGTGGCCATAAAAATCAGATTAGCCGCTTTACTCAACTTGCCTGCAGCAATACTCAGAATAGTCTGAGCGATTCTTTGGTCAAGCTTTTGCTTATGCAAAGCAGCAGATAGGGCAAAGCCACCCAAAAAAATAAAAATAATCGGGTTAGCAAAAGCGCTGAAAGCCTCTTTCACATCAAAAATCCCGGAGACTACCGCTAATACCGGAACCAGTAGGGCTGTCATACTGACATGAATCCATTCGGTCACCCACAATGCAGCGATCACCAGCAGAATCAAACACCCCATCAAAACAGGGTCAAACATAAAGAAGCATCCTCAAACCAGAAAACGAAATGTCCACTGCACTGCTGTGGAATTGCGCCGGAATTTTAGTGGAAGATGCTTTACAGATCAGTGATAAAGCTCAGAAAACCCAGTAAACATAGTAAAGATTTGTAATCTACAGAGGGAGTTACATCAGTTACCTGCCGGGGAAAATAAGCCACCCTCTCATTTATGAAAGGGCCTGGGATAAGCGATACCCGCAGAGAGCCGGGTATCAGATTAGGTTATGTCCGTTACCCAGCTCAATATCCAGAATATCAGCCAATATCTGCTTAATGGCTTCTTCATGCTGAGTCGGAGCTGCCATATGCGGTGTAATCAGGAGGTTTTCCTGTTGCCAGAAAGGGTGCTCTTTTGCCAGGGGTTCATGTTCAAAAACATCCAGCAATGCACCTCGCAGATGCTGAGTCTGTAACTGAACCAACAAAGCGTGCTCATCAATCACACTGCCGCGGCCTACACTAATCACGACCGCCCCACGGGGTAGCTGCATCAGACGATGCTCATTTAATAAATGATAGGTTTCATCCTTTGCAGGCAAAAGATTAACCAGAAACTGACAGCGGGAAAGAAAAGCATCAAGGTCGTCATAGCCATTGACCTGCTCAAAACCAAGGTCTGGTTTCGGGCTTCGGCTCCAGCCTAAAACGCTATAACCCAGTTGGGTTAATTGCTGACCAACAAATACACCCAGAGGGCCAAGGCCGAGGATACCGACTTTTCGGGTTTGTAAGCAGTGCGTCAGCTCTGGCTGCCAAATTTGACGTTTCTGATGATTCTGATAGCGATCAAAGTGCCTGCCAAAGTGAACCATGCCGTAAAGCACATACTCCAGCATCCACTGCCCCATCCCGGCATCCCGTAATTTATAGAGTGGGATATCCAGCGGCAGATCAGGTAGCGTCTCCAATGCATCAATACCAGCACCAAGATTGAAGATCGCACGCAACTGGGTTTGATGAAGAAACAGTTGGTTTTCGGGCTTCCAGACAAGAGCATACTCTGCCTGCCAATCACTCTCTTTTATATCTTCCCATAAGCGGATATCAGCGTAGGGACAAAATTTATGCAAAGCATCAAGATAGAAACCCTGATCTGTCAGTGGGGATGACAATAGGATACGCATCGTAAATCCTTAGCAGGTAGAGCAACATAGTGCCAACCCTGCAGATTCAGCAGCCGGTATCCGTTTCGGCTGCTGCATGAAGTATGTCTTCCAGGTTTCCCATACCCCTGAAAATGAAAGCTGTTTCCTTCCCCTATTGGATCAGCCTAAAACAGCCTGTGGTTAATGGTCAGGATCATAAGTGCTTTTTTTGCTTCGATGCATAAAAGACTTAATATCTTCAAGAATCATATAGTTAACAGGGATCAGAAACAGTGTAATCAGTGTAGCAAACAAAATCCCAAAACCTAAGGAAACCGCCATAGGAATCAGAAATTGCGCTTGCGTTGATTTTTCAAATAACAGCGGGAATAAACCGATAAAGGTTGTCATCGAAGTCAGCATTACAGGGCGGAACCGTTTAGGCGCCGCGCTCATAATCGCCTTATGAAGCCGATCTCCCTGAGCACGCTTCTGATTGACGAAGTCCACCAATACCAGACTGTCATTCACAACAACACCCACCAGGGCAAGAAGCCCCATCAGGCTCATAATAGTCAGAGGCATACCCATGATGGCGTGTCCCAATACCGCACCAATAGCGCCAAAGGGGATCACCGACATCACAATCAATGGCTGGCTGTAGCTACCAAAAGGGATTGCCAGTAACGCATAAATCACAAAAAGAACTAACAGCAAACCAATCTGAAGGGATCCGAATGACTCAGCTTGCTCTTCCGCCTCACCGCGAAGCGTATAAGCAACAGAAGGATACTGCTGCGTTAACTGATCGAGATACTGCTTAAGATCCTGATTCATTACGGTCGTATTGGCCGTCTTTTTGTTCATATCCGCAGTGACATTGATTGTTCGGTAACCATCAATGCGATAGATGGCGGAAGGGCTCTTACCTGGCTTCAGTTCTACCAGATGCGATAGCGGAATACGGGTTCCCGAACTATTTACAACCTCAAGGTCCAGCAGGTCTGCTATAGAGTTACGTGCTTGCTGGGGCAGTCTCAACATAACGACCACTTCTTCCCTGCCCCGCTGAATACTCTGAACCTCCGTACCCAGATAAGCTTTCTGAATCTGCTGCATAATCGTTGAGCGATCCAGTCCAAGCATATACGCCTGAGACTTGAGTTCGACCTGCAACTCCTGCTTACCATCTGCCAGAGAATCGGTGATATCGAACAAACTTGGATAGGTGGCAAGACGCTCTTTGACCTGTTCAGCCACTTCAGACAACACACTAAGATCTGAACCGGAAAGCTCTATATCCACCGGATCACCAACCCTGCCGAACTCCGCCCTGAAAGCAACCGACTCTGCGCCAGGTATTGGGCCGATAAGGTCACGCCACTCATTAACTAACTGTAGGCTGGTAATCTCAGAATCGCGCTCTTCTGCCGGAGTAATTTCAAACCTCACCTGCCCCACATGAGCGTCACCACGAGAGCCCGTCGTTGAAAATATATTCTGAATAACGCTAACACCGGATACAGGGTCACGGTGTTTTTCCTGAAGCACTCGTGCCTGATCGGTCATATTAATAACAAACCGGTCTGTAACGTCAAAAGCGGTCCCTGTGGGCATGGTAAGCGTTACCCGAGCCGTTTCACTGGGCACTTTTGGGAAAAAGGTAAAGCGCATCCATCCTGAGCTGACCGTGGCAAACAGAAGAATGAGTGCTCCGACAGAGAATGCCAGAGCAGTATACCGATAGCGCAACACGCGCTTAAGCGCCGGCCGGTAATAACGCAGAATGAAGCGTTCAAAACCATCCGCAAAACCCTGTTGCCAGCGTTCAAGCCGTGATTGTTTTTCACTGCCCTGACGCAACCGGATATATTTCAGATGCGCAGGAAGGACAAATTTAGACTCAATCAGCGAGAACAACAGTACAGGAATAACAACAGCAGGTATCTGGGAAAAAATAGCGCCCCTGTGCCCACCAATAAAAGCCAGAGGCAAAAAGGCTGCTACCGTCGTTAATACGCCAAAAGTAACAGGTACGGCTACTTCTTTCGTGCCCGCAATCGCAGCATCGAGACCACTATCGGATTTTCTGAGATGACTGTATACATTTTCACCGGTAACAATAGCATCATCCACCACAATCCCCAGCACAAGAATAAAGCCAAATAAACTGGCGATATTCAGGCTGACGCCAAGCAGAGGCAGCAGGATAAAAGCACCCATAAAGCTGATCGGGATACCGATAAAAACCCAGAATGCGATAGCAGGTCTCAGAAAAAGTGTCAGTAGTGCCAGTACCAGTAAGCCCCCTTGCATCGCATTACTCAATAGAGTATTCAGGCGCTTCTTAACAACCTCGGAGTCATCATCCCAATAACTGATTTCGAGACCATCCGGCAAACTATCCTGACGGGAAGCAATATACTCTTTCACCGCATCCGCAACAGCGATAGCACTTTCCTGCCCGGTACGGTAGACATCAACCATGGCTGCAGGCTTACCATTAAAGCGGGTTCTCAGGGGGGACTCTTCAAAACCATCACGAACGGTCGCAATATCACCAAGGCGGATTAAGCCACCATTCCCATCCGCTTTGACAACAATATTCTCAAACTCCCGTTGGGTATAGCGCTGCCCCTTTGAGCTGATCAGCACTTCATTGCCCAGGGTTTTCATATTACCCGCTGAAAGATCCGTTGATTCAGACTCGATGCTCTGCTCAATATCCCCTAAGGTCAGACCATGCTCTTTAAGGTTTCGTGGTGACACTTCAATTGAAACTTCATAGTCACGCACCCCGGCCAGCTCCACCTGAGTCACCCCTGACGCGCGAATAAGATCATCACGCACCTGCTCCGCTGATTGGCGAATTTCACGCTCTGACAGATCACCGGATATTGCAACAGAGATCACTTCACGAATACGTTCAGCCAGGGCCACTGTCGGGCGATCAGCATCAGATGGAAGATTATTGATCGCATCAACCCGTGACTTAATATCAGTTAACAATTCCTTAGGGTCATAGCCATCGGCAATCTCGATACTAACTTGGGTACTACCTTCCGCCGATCGACTGACAATCTCCTCAATACCTTCCAGATCCTGAATACTTTGCTCGATCAGAATCGCAACGCCTTGCTCCATATCCTCCGGGCTGGCACCACGTAAGCTGACGGATACGTTAACCTGGTCAAACTCGATCGATGGAAAAACCTCCAAAGGAACTTTCTTAACCAGAAAGAAAATACCCGCCAATAAGATAGAGATCATCATCAGATTAGCAGCAACATGGTTGCGGGCAAACCAGGCGATCATGGCTGCTGGCCCTCATTTTTTTCAGTAACAGCAACACGGGTACCACTGGTCACCTGACCAAGAGGCGTCAGCACAAGCTGCTCACCGGGCTGCAGGCCACTGCTGACAACAGAATAAACATCATCATGCCAGCTAATGGAAACTTCACGCCTTTTCAGACGTTTCTTCTCAACCACGTAGACATAGCGGCTTTGATAAACAGAGGTATTAGGAATCACAATCACATTTTTAAGCTCTGTTCCGTCGATGGCAACCTCAACCAGGCGACCGACCTGCGGCCAACTCTGTGCTGATTCTTTATTGCCGTCAGAAGATATGCGACCGTCCAGAGTCACCGTCGCCATCAGCTGCTGACTGGCGCTATCCAGCTCAGCAGCAGTCCGCAGAAGCGACCCCTGATATTGCTTTTCCTCATCCTGAACTAAAGCCGGTGGCTCAGTTTCCGGTGACAGATAATCAAGATCACGCTGGTGCAAAGCCACTTCAATTTCTGGTGCTCTATCCGCTATCAGAGTTGCAATTTCACTGCCGGAGCTAATGGCCTGTCCCTCTTCAACGTCAACACTGGCCACCTTGGCTGAGAAAGGAGCTGTAAGGCGTGTGTCCTGCAAAGCGATCTTAGCTAATCGAACGGAGCTGCGGGCACTGGCAACTTTAGCCCGGGCTGCTTTCAGCTGGGGCACTCGTAAAACCCGCTCGTTGGGTTCACCAGGCTGACCGGACAAACTCCAGGCTTGTTTAGCCTGTATCGCCTGAG
This sequence comes from Oceanospirillum sp., assembly GCF_048265165.1. GTDB lineage: Bacteria > Pseudomonadota > Gammaproteobacteria > Pseudomonadales > Halomonadaceae > Oceanospirillum. The sequence continues at coordinate 344,457 of NZ_JBLXCD010000001.1, forward strand.
TCTCTTCATCCGCCAAATTCTGCAGGCTTTCCGTCAAGGAAGCTTCCGCGATTGTCAGCTCCGCCCGGTAACGGGAATCATCAAGCTTGAGCAGCAATTGCCCCTTGTTCAGCTGCCCACCGGTTCTTAATTCAGGCGCGATATAGGTAATCTTACCCGCAGCCTCCGCCACCAAACTGGTACGCTGCCGGGCTAAAACACGTCCGTAGCGTCTAACAATCAGCTGATAATCCTGTGGCTTAATCTTATCAATCTGAACCGCCATTGCGGCAGCCCGCGCTCTTGGTGAACGATCCACTGCCGGAGGGTTAGAGAAAATAAACCAAGCGGCACCTATCATGGCGAATATAACAATGAGAGGTAATAATTTTCTAAGCATCGGAGAACCTGTGCCGGAGCGTCTTTTTAAATATGGTATGTGTTAAAAGGCGTTATGCCCTGATTTTTTTTGATCGCATTCAGCCCTAAAGCGCATCTGAAGACGGAGCCCTATCGGCTAAAAATGCTTGTTCAGATCGGGTATCACCACCTAAAAGCTGGTACAACCGGATACGATTGGAGAGTCTCTGATTATGTAATGTCAGTAACTGAGCCTCAGAATCAAGCATACTTTTCTGTACCGCAAGCAGGCTATCCAGATCCGTTAATCCCAGCTGATACTGGCTCAAGGCCAGCGTTGTGGTATTACGGGCGGTCTCCAGGTCCTCTGACGCCAGCTGATAACGGTGCGCCAGGGTTGTCTCCTGCATCAATACATTTTCAACATCGGCGAACGTCGAAAAAACAGTTTGCAGATATAGCTTTTCCTGCTGTTCAACATTCGCAGCGGCCTGATCCTCGGCGGCAGCAAGTTTACCGGCATTGAAAAGTGGTTGTGTCAGACTGGCCATCAGGTTCCAGTCAATGCTCTGATCGACAGAGGCAGACAGTGACAAACTGGGGAAGCGCTCACGGTTTGCAGCAGCAAGCCCGGCATCGGCTGCCAATAATGTCAGCCAGTATGACTGCAGTGCCGGTGAACGGGTAATAAGCTCTGAGGGCAGAATTTCAGTCTTTAATGCGGGCAATTCAGGTAACTCTAACCCTTCTTCGTTCAATAGCCTGCCATCGGGGTAACGACCAAGAAAAACCTGCAGAGCCCGAACCTGCTCCGTCACAATCTGCTCCTGGGATGTCATATTATCTCTTTCATCCTGCAGACTTTGCCTTGCACTATAAAGCTCATCAATCTCTTTCAGACCATTCTGATAACCTTGCTCAACAACTTTAAGGGCATTGATCAGCGTATCTTCCCGGCGTTTGTAGAGCTTAAGGAGTTTTTTCTGAGTAATAAGATTGTACCAACCCTCTGCAACATCAGCGCTCAGATCGAGGGCTGCGCCTGAGAAGCTGGCTCTTGCCGCTGCATAGTTAAGGCTGGCTTCTTGCTCACGGGCGCTGAGCTTACCCCATAGATCCAATTCAAAACCTGCGTTCAGTTTGACACTCTCACTACTGGATCGGTTATCACCGGTCTGGCTCTCACTGATACTGCCTGTCAGGTCCAGGGTTGGATACAGAGCAGATTCGGACTGAATCTGTCCGGCTCCGGCACTCGCTACCTTAGCAGCCTCTGCTGCGAGAGAAGCATTACTGGAAAGTACACGTTCCACCAATAAAGCCAGGGAAGGATCATTAAAATTTTTGACCCAACGTGTTTGAGCGGTTGTCGCCAACAATGGTGAATAGAGCTGATTCTGTGTGTTTTTGTCGGCAAGAAACAGGCTCTCCGGCGAAGAGCCCGCTTCATCTATAACAGATTGCCACTGGGCGGGAATACCCAGTGCCTGAGGATCAGGCGTGCTCCGCCCTTCATAAGCACTACATCCAGACAGAGCTAACAGAAAAACAAAAGCAGAGGTTTTTATATTAAAGTCTGGGGCAGCGTCTGCTGTATTCTGTGTATCGTTAATATTTACGTTGGAATCGGACACCACAATGCTCTTTTTAAACCGTTCTGTTTGTATGACGTATGTCAGCCAGCATAGACCGCCGGACAACTTAATAAGTTCATCAAGATTAAATCAATACGCTTTTTCTGGATACGTCTAAGGCACTGAAATGGTTTAAAGTTATGTAAAGTGTGGGCATAAAAGAGGAGAAATAGCTCGGAGTATGACACCCAAGTCAGCAAGCTGAGCCAGCGCAATAATCCAACACAGAGATGGTAACCCGGCTTACGAAATATCGTCCCTACCCCACAAATCCCTCAGGGGCTGGGTTGTCTGACTCAGCTTATGTTGAGCCCTCAGACTCAGCTTACCTTTGTAGCGCTCAAATAGTGCTCAAAGTATCGCTGGGTTTGAGGGTATCACTGGTTTTATGGCATCTTAAGCGCTTCAGGGGAAACAATAATGCCGTTGTTGTCAGCATAAACGTATTCACCCGAACGGAAAGTAACGCCGCCAAATGTAACGTCAAGGCCTTCTTCGCCTATGCCTTTTTTCAGGCTCTTCATCGGGTGAGAACCCAGCGCCTGAACGCCCAGTTCCAACTCAGCCAGAACATCCACATCACGAACGCAGCCATACATGATGATACCCGACCAACCGTTTTTGACAGCTTTCTCAGCCAGCATATCGCCTAACATAGCGCAACGAAATGAACCACCAGCATCAACCACCATGACCTTACCTTCACCGGGTTGATCCACCAGCTCTTTCACTTTTGAATTATCTTCGAAGCACTTAACGGTCACTATCTGACCAAAAAAAGATGCAACACCACCGTAATTAGCAAAACCCGGATCAACAGCCTGTACAAGGTCCGGGTTTTCATCACACAGATCAGGGGTAACCCAATTCATTTTTTATACTCCATTCTGGATATGACAGTTGGTCCGCCATCGGATGTGGTCAGACCATGAGTGCCATCACACTGTCTTGATATAACCGCCTGCCATCTCTGAGGTGGTGGATTCCTGTGCCGGGAACCCATCAGCCAGACCAGAGAACAGTGGTCATTTTCAGGGGCAAGCCCCACCGCACTATTGTCACACAGGGTGAATACAAGATCACTGAGCAAAAAGTTCTAGCAGAACCACTGTAATTTTTACCGGTGAATCAAGAGGTTATTAATCGGTGATAGAAGGGTTCGACCAGGCTTATTTTGCTAAACATATTGGTTTTGTCATCCAAGGGCACTATCATTCGTAGCTTATTTACCAGCCCAGATATGATTCCATGCTACAGAACCTAGAACTGCTGAAACAACTTAAAAACGATCTTCAGGAGTCTGCTCCCCGCATTGAGGGGCAGATTAAAGCCACAGAAAAGAGCTATGGCTTTTTGGAGACAGATAAGGGCAAGAGTTACTTTGTTCCGCCACCAGAAATGCGTAAAGTGCTGCACGGCGACCGCGTACAGGCCCGCTTGGTCAGCAACGATGGCAAGGAATCCGCCGAACTGGAAAGCCTTTCAGAAAGCGCTCTGATTCGCTTTATTGGCCGAGTTTGCTTCTTTAAGAATAAACTTCAGGTTATGCCTGAGCACCACTTACTGAACCGTGCACTCAATGCCAACATCCAGCCCCCCCTGACGAAAGATCAGTTCAGCGAAGGTGATTGGGTTGTCGCTTTACTGGAAAAGCATGCCCTTCGGGACGGTAAATTCCAAACCGAGATTATTCAGCGCATCGCATCATCCGATGATAAAAATTTGCCCTGGCTGATAAGTCTTGCGCGGCATAAGCTGTCAGCCGATGCGCCTGTTACCGAAGCGCCCTTTGAGCTTCAGCCCGAAGCCCTGCCCCGCACTGACCTGACAGACCTACCTCTGGTGACCATCGACAGTCCAAGCACCCGAGATATGGATGATGCCATTCATGCTGAGACCAATTCTAATGGCTGGCGGCTTACTGTCGCCATAGCTGATCCATCAGCTTATGTTGCTGCAGATTCAGATGTTGACCAGGTCGCGAAAGAGCGCGGTTATACGACTTATCTTCCGGGCCGCAACATCCCAATGCTACCCAGAACTCTCAGTGACGAACTTTGTTCACTGCAACCGAATGAAAAGCGCCCGGCACTTTGCTGCCAAATTCAGATCAATCAGGCTGGCACACCTGAAGGTGAACCAGAATTCTTCACCGCCTGGATCAGTTCAAAAGCGAAATTAAGTTACGATGAGGTTTCGAACTGGCTGGAACTGGCTGAAGAACTCCAGCAGTCGCCGGAAGTTAATGCGCTGATAACCCCATCATTGAAAGCTCTGAGCGAAGTTGCAGAAGCCAGTGTTAAATGGCGTGCTGAAAATGCTGTTGTTTTCAAAGATCGCCCGGATTATCGCTTTAAACTGGATAACGAAGGTCAGGTGACCGCTATTATTGCCGAACAGCGTCGTTCAGCCCATAAAGTGGTTGAAGAGACGATGATACTGGCCAATATCAGTGCTGCACGTTTTCTCTCTACCCATAACACCGGCATCTACAACACCCATATAGGCTTTGAGCCTGAGAAAATTGCAGACGTGGTCGCTATTGCTAACGAACAAGGCTACGAGGCTGATGCCGAAACCCTGGGGTCACTCGGTGGTTATGCAGCATTTCGCCGCACCCTGATCAGTGAAGGCAATGACTGGCTTGATGCTCGTCTGCGACGCTTCCAGGGCTATGTGCACACCCACAATCAGCCAGCCCCACATTATGGAATGGGACTGGAAGGTTATGCCACCTGGACCTCTCCCATCCGCAAATACAGTGATATGGTCAACCACCGCCTGATCAAGCAGATTCTGGCCGGAGAAGCACCACAACAACTGGATGAATCCCTCGGTGAGCTGATGGATCAGCAGCGTCAATCCAGCCGCCTGGCCGAGCGAGATACCTGCCATTGGCTCTATACACGCTTTCTGAAACCTGCTGTTGAGGAGCAGACCGTGTTTGAAGGTGAGATCTTTGATATCAGCCGCGGCGGTATGCGGGTTCGCCTGCTGGAAAATGGTGCGGCACCTTTTATACCGGGCAGCATGATCCATAAAGATCGCAAGGCGATGACAATGGATAACAATTCGGGGCAGGTGATTATCGAAGGTGTAACCCGCTATCGCTTAGGCGACCAGGTCAAAGTCCAGTTAATTAAAGTGGACGAGGAACGACGCAGCCTGATCGCCAAACCGATTCAGGAAGAAACCGCAAAGCCAAAAGACTAACAACACCCTCAGAACGGATACTGCAGAGGACCTAGAATCCTATCAGGTCTTCTGCAGGCCAGCATTAGCGACACCCGAACCATGAGCTGGGTCTTGTATTTCGCCAAAAAGCCTTCAATAACCAAGTACAATACTCAGAATTGACCTCCGTCTTAAATATCAATAAAATCTAATATTAAAGATATCCAACTAAGTCATAAAAGAGAACTGACTATGTTACCAAAAAAATACTTACCTTTTGTTGCGCCTTTTATGATGTCCATTCTGATGGTTTTCATCATGACAGCTGTGATTACGGCCTTTAACACCGGCATAGACCAAGGCTTCCCATCACGCTGGGGCCAGGCTTTTGTTGTTGCCTGGCCGATTGCCTTCAGCATCATTTTTATCATGGGTAAGCGGGTACAAGCCCTTGCTGCTAAAATCTGCAATAAAGAACCTATGCAGAAAATAACCGCGACAGAAGATATCTGAAGTAACGCAATAACAGGTTATCAACTGATATGGGTTGCTCCCGCTTTCGACTTCAGATCATGTAGTCTGCCAGCTCCAGGCGCTGCCCGGTGCTAGCCTTCTGACTTTCCGGCAAGAGATCTATGCTGGGCCATAGTCCGCTGGTCAGGGCCTCCCGGTAGGGTGTATTCAGTCCCGCATCCGTCATAGCCTGCTGGCTGGTCTCTGCCGGATATGAAAGCCGGTGCCAGCTAACCTTAATGGCATCCGGCCCCGGTGTTATCAACATATACCAGCTGTTAGCTGTACCATCATTTGCAGGCATGCCTATCACACCGGCATTTAACCAGTGCCGGTCACCAGTACGCCGGGCAAAAGGAATTCCGCAGTGACCACCAATCACGACATCGGCATCCGTCATCGCCATCTCTTCTTCCAACAACGAGGCATCACTGTCAGCAAAGATAAAGCGGTTAATCTGTTCAATGCCGCCATGTATCACATGAAAACTTCGACCCTGCAATGTAAAACGGATATTACGGGGTAGTTGCCCCATCCACCGACGGGCATCGTCATTGACCTGCTTAAGCGCATAGTTATACCAGCTGATAGAAAGTAACGAACAGGTGCTACCCTCATCAAAACCGCAACCACAGTCCAGTGCCCCTTCCGCTATGGATTCTTCACAGTTTCCCATGACCACCGGAATTCCCCAACGCTGAATACGGTCTGTCGTTTCTGCCGCATCAGCACAGTAAGCGATGATATCACCGGTACATATGACCTGTTGCGGCGGAATATTTTGCTGTTGTGCCACCTGCTCTATCGCCTCGGTGGCGGCTAAATTACTGTAAGGGCCGCCAAAAATAAGTATCGGAGAGGCCTCTGATGCCATCTCATCCAGGCAACCCAGATCTAAAGAGTTTACCGTCCCCAGGAAGTTTTTTATTGTCATTATCCTACCTCTTCCGTTGTCTGCAGGTTATGTTTCGGCAGTGTGGAGCCAGACAATTTATCGCCTAACCAAAAGAACCCACAGCCACCGATTAATACTGTTAAGGAGATCCAAAGCAACTTGGTATACTTATGGGACTCACCCAGCAGGTTAGTGTAGCCAGAGGATTCCGTAAAGTAGAGTCCTGCTCCCACCAACGCCAGAACAAAGCTCCCCAGATAACTGGCCACCGGTATCGACTGTCGGTTTCCCCACAAACTAAAGAAAATAACCGGGGCAAGGTACATAGATGCCGTACCACTAACGGCTACAGCACTGAACAGATCTTTATTACCGAGAAAAACCAAGGCGACGCCCAACAGCATAAAAATTGCCATGGCAGCCCGCCCATTCTTCAAGCTGGCACCGGTTAGCTTCATATCCACGATAGCAAGCTTGGCAGAACTTGACAGGGCACTATCCAGGGTAGACATCGCAGAGATAATCAAAGAAGCACTGAAGAGCAACATCGGCAACTCGCCCAGAATCCGGCTCAGGGCCTGATGCAGGTTTTCACCAGAGATAGCGTGGGCTCCGGCCATCACCCCCAACAAACCAAATAGAAGAATACAGACAATGCTGATCCAGCCGGCATGAACAAAGCTGCGACGGGTGGTATCGCGGTCGGCGAGAAAGCCACGATCCATCATCACCGGATCATGCATCGGGTAGCTCCAGACCTGTAGTAAGGCCACCACAAGCAGAACAGGGCCTGGTTCCGATAGCTCAAACGGCTTAAAGGTAAAAAGCTCAGCGTTCAGGTTACCGCTACTGAAAGCACTGACCATTAACAAGGCTAATACCACCAGAAAAATAAGCATCTGTAACAAATCGGTCTTAAGCGAAGCGTGTAGCCCACCCATCATGGAGTAAGTCAGTGTCAGCAAAGCGATGGCAATAATGCCTATGGTATACGCCTGACTTCCGGCGACACCAAACAACAGACCAATCACCAGCAAGTTAGCAAAAACCTCACTGACCAGGCGCACTCCAATGACGGTGTTGTAACAACGAGTACCAGCTTTGCCAAAACGATCCGCCAAAAAAGCCTGAACGCTATGATAGCCACGCTCAAATCTCAGGTGATCAATAATTCTGCCACCGGTAAAGAAGGAAAGGTAATAAGCGCCATAAGCCAACGTCCCCCAAATCCCATAATAGAATCCGAGAATAGCAGCGTTCATGAGAGAACGTGCAAAAATCCAGGTGGTAACCTGGGAAAAGATTAACGTTATCAGCCCCGGGGCACGACCATCAGCAGAGAGCCCCTGAAAAAAGCCCTCCACCGTTTTGGCTTTGGGAGACAAGAGAACGGAAAACACAGCAACAATTAAAACAATGGCGATTAATGGATTATCCATTAGGGGTTCCTTTTTGTTATCAGACGGGAAGCTTAAGCTCATCGCTGATAACTTATACGCATCTCATTAGATTCAGGATTCATCCGCCCCTTTGCCGGGCAGCTCAGGGGCAGCAGACAGTCTGACACTGTCAGCGCATCCTAGAGACGTAAAAAGTAAGATTATTTGCTCTGCAAACCATCGTCAAAAGCCTGCATCAGCTGACCAGATATGGCAAAACTGCCCGGTTTTAATGGAAATTCATCAAGCCTGCCCCATCTGGCTTCAACAATCTCATGGCCATCTACTTTGATATCACCGCTATCATAATCACAGATAAAGCCCAGCATCAGCGAATGGGGAAAAGGCCAACTTTGGCTTGAGTGATAACGGATATTTTTTACGGCAACGCCCACCTCTTCAAAAATTTCACGGGATACAGCCTGCTCCACACTCTCACCGGGCTCAATAAAGCCAGCGATACAGCTGAAATAGTCAGCCTTAAAGCTAGCGTTCCGGGCCAGCAGCACCTCATCACCCCGGGTGATTAATGCAATAATACAGGGGTTGATACGTGGGTATTGCCGATAACCGCAACTGTCGCAGCACATAGCATTTTCAGATGGATGCATACGGGCTTTGGAGCCACAGCGGCTGCAATAGTTATGATCCTGCTCCCAGGTCAATAACTGGCTCCCTGAAGCGATCAATTCAAAGTCACTCTGATCCAATTGGGGTAGCAATGCCCGAAAGCTGAATCGCTTGAATTCTCCATTAAATTGCTCCGACCAGAATTGCCACTCAGAACTGCGGGCACAATAAACAGGAAGACCATGCCGATGTGCAATATAACGCCACTGGACATCCGGCAGCAGGCTTTCGCGCTGCCAAAAAGGCAGTAACGATGCAATAGTGTGTAATGGCTCAGCGGCTGCATCCGTAACCAGATCATTACCGGTAAAGAGAATCAGATAACTCTCTGCAGGTAGTTCCAGGGTGCTACAAAAACGTTCTACTTGCATAAAGACTCCGGTTTGAGAGAGGAATAGCTTATCTGACCTTAAGCCATGGGTTTATGGTAACAATGGGTTTATAATGCCGCGACATTTCGTTTATAGGTGCATTATGAAAGTTTGTGGTGTTGAACTAAAGGGCAGCGAAGCACTTATTTGTCTGCTCTCCAAATCCGGTGACTTGTTTGATATTCCTGACTGCCGCCAAATTCGTTTTACGCTGAAAGACAGTGATGATCAGCAACAAATGCGTTATTTCCAGCAGTCTTTTGCTAAGTTGCTGGAAGATTATAAAATTGAGCGTGTTGTTATCCGGCAACGTCCCCACAAAGGCAAATTTGCCGGTGGTGCCGTTGGCTTTAAAATAGAAGGTGCACTTCAGGCATTGCCCCAGGTTGATGTTCAGATTATGACGCCGAGCCAGATCAAAGAACAGTTAAAGAAAACGCCAATGCCTGTGGATTTCCGCGAAACCGGCCTGAAGCAGTTTCAGGAACCCGCCTTTACCACGGCATTTGCCTATTTAAGCAACCCACTCGTCCATAAGAGTGCGGCAGTATCAGACGTTAAGTATGATGTCGCTGAGGAATCAGAAGCCGTTGCACCTGATACGGAAGAAAAGTCTGTGGCACCGAATCCCTGGAACCGTTAAACAAGCGGCACCAATGAGATAAAAAGTCTGGTTGAGACAAAAAAGCCCGGTGTCATCCGACACCGGGCTTTCTGATATTGCCGCTGACAACAGATCAAAATTTAATTGATCAAAGGCCAGAAACTCTTCCCTTAACCTGCAATTTCAGCTGCAACAACAGACATTTCCACCAACAGCTCAGGGCGAGCCATACGAGCCTCAACACAAGCACGAGCCGGAGCAGCACCTTCAGGAACCCAGGCATCCCAAACGTCATTCATCGCGGCAAAATCTTTCATATCACGCACATAGATAGTAACCGATAGCATGTGCTGTTTATCAGAGCCAGCCTGAATCAGCAGCTTTTCAATTTTCTCCAGTGTTGTGCGGGTTTGCTCTTTGATATCGGCATTTGCATCAGCAGCAACCTGACCACACAGATAGACAGTACCGTTATGCTTAACGATACGACTCATACGCTGACCTACTTCCAGACGTTCAATCGTCATTGAAAACCTCATAAATACAGTTCGATAGTGAATCTGAGCATTTTAACAGAAGAGGTGGCAATAATTTATTTAAAAGTTGATCTTCTAAAGAAATAAACACTGCAGGATCAACCCTATTCAGTGCATTTACCCTCAATCATAAATCTCAGGGTTTCTGAGCGAATCGAGTCGTAATTAAAAGATGCAATATGCCCTCCCCGGCTTTCTAGCCAGCAGACAGCACCTTTTTTTCCAGCAGCTAAAGCTTTAAATACTGAGCGACCATGAGAATAAGGGATTACCTGATCGTCCTTGCTATGCATTACAAGAGTTGGAACCGAGATAGACTCAGCCAAATCGACCGGGTCCCACCTTCCGGGCACAAAGATGGTAAAGGGATAGATAAACCAAGCCATAAAGTTTTTACGGGTAACCTCGCGCGCAATCTTCCCAAAGCCTTCAAACGGCGCATCAAGTACCAGCCCATCAATCTCATAAAAACCTTCCGCTTTAGCAACAAAGTTAACCGCCAGACTGGCACCAATGCTCTGTCCGAGGATAAAAAAGCGTTTTTCAGGGTAGTGATGCTTAACCCAACGGGTTGCGGCTTCAATGTCCTGAAAAACATCCGGCAAAGAAGTCTCACCCTGTGATGCACCAAAACCACGATAGTCCAGCGCTAAGACATCCACACCTTCCTGAGTAAGCCAGTAGATGCTGTGACTGTGGGTACTGATATTTTGTGCGTTACCGTGCAGATACAGTACAACTATATTGGCTGATGAATTTTGAGCCGGCAGCCACCAACTGTGTAAGCGGGTGCCATCAGCTGCCGTAAGGATAATATTTTTATAGGGTTGCTCTACATCTTCCGGAGTGGAGAGCCAAATACTTTGCGGGTAAAAAAAATAGGATGTGGTTCCCGAACACCCAGTCATCAGTACCATCAAAACTGTACACAGTAAAAACCGCCTAAATAAAGAACCCCATTGGCACCTCTTTAATACTTCCGTAAGCGTTTTATTAACAGAGACCACTGCAGCTCCTTAGCTAAAACATCAGCATCACAGGTCTATGGAGTCTATCTAATAGTACCAGTTGATACCTGCTGAAACTTCAGACTGATCAAGGCGAATATTATTCTGTTCAGATTGAGAGCCCTTTGCACTTACTCTAAGCTGCCAATCAGACGCAACCTTATAGCCCAGATCCGCAGTCAAAGAGCGCCGCCTGGTTTGATCACCAAAGCTAAGCTCCTGAAAATTAGCTTCAATCTGTGCCTGATACTTACCCTGCTGCAAAAGCCAGCCGAATCTTGGGCCAATACTCAACTGATGGTCTTTTTCAAACTGGTTATCTGCCAGAAGCTGAACCTCAGCCAAACCGTAAAAGCGACCTATATCGGTAAGATAAGCCCGACCAAAAGCAACTTTCAGATAGCCATAAAGATCACCCAACCCTCCATCAGGTCTTTCAAATCCGGTCGTCACAGCCCAGGCAACCGGGCTTTGAAAATAGGTCTGGTGACTGAGAGACAGAACATCGATCAAAATGAATTGGTTTAATTCAATATCTCCATCATCCTGTGCCCGCATATTGAGCAGGCCCATTTGTATCTGCGAACCCGGAACATAACCTTCGGGAAGATCCATAATATTGTGATAGGCCAGTCTAAGACGAAGATCAATAAACTCAGCATCGCCCTGATCTCCTGATGTATTCCCGCCCCATAGGGCAAGCCTTGAACTCAGGTGCCCTTCATCATCACGAATCGCCGGTGCCGGAGGTTCTGCATAGCCGGCATCAACCGCTCTTTTAGCCCGGGCAGATAACAGCTTAATTGTTCGTTTGCGAAGTTCAGGATTATCTTTTTTCTTTTTGATCGCCAGATAGCGGGCGTAAGCATGGGCAAGTTCCAACGCCCGAACCTGCTCCTGCTTATTAAGTCCTGTCAGTAAAAGCTCGACCTCAGTATCAGTATCAACAAGATCCCGGGCAACCTTAAGAACCTTATCACCGGTTTGATTGCTCTTATATTCAAGCGCGGAAGCCGCAGATGCCCGATAGTGGGTCTCTTCAACCAGGTTTGCTTCCTGTAAAACACGGATCGTATCCACCGGGATAGCAGTGAACGTAAAATATTGCGTTAAATCGATCCGCTCTGAACTGGCATCCAAAAGAGCCAGAAGGCGATAAGAACAGTTTTCATCAAAAAAATAGTAATCAAAGTAGGTATCTTTAGTTTCCCATACGTGTCGAACAAACTGATCCACTTCAGGCTTCGTCAGATTCAGCCGGTACTCCCAGATATCCCGATACTCCATGTGTTGGTATTCATTGGTTTTTTCATAATACGGCATAACAGACACAACGCCGGGATAACCACCCGTCAAACCTTTATAGCTGAAAACCAGTTCGTTATCGCTCGGATCTGCATTAGCGGCAAAGTTGACACTATAAGAGAGTAATTTACTACGGGACTCATCCTTCCTGTCCATCCGAATCAAAGTGTGTCCATACATTGATGAAGGTGAGTTGATATGGGAGGCGGGAAATATCAGTGTAAGCTTATGGGCATCAATTTTATTCTTCCACAGCTCAAATTCAGAACATGATTGATCCTTGAACTCAATACCAGGCAGCTGCTGCTTAACCCAGGCATACCTGGCTGGGAAGCGACACTGGGCAGACATATTATCCGGCATATTGTCTTTCAGAAACGCAGCAACATCAGCCTTTAACTCAGCATGAAGGCTCTTCTTTCCGTTTTTAGCCAGAAAAAAAGCATCCGTGTCATTTTGACTAAGATGACGAAAAGTATAGGGGTGACGGCGATGGTGCAGCAGGTGTGCCCATTGCTTTTTTTCAGCAACTGCGGCCAATGTCCTGTTATCGGGCATATCTGCAGCCCTGACCTGAAAGCTCAGTGACAGGACGACAAATGCCAGAAGGCTAAAAAAACCTGACCGACGCATAAAGAACAACACTCCTTACCCAATCACAAGAATATTCAGACAATAAAAAAGCGCGCCTAAGCGCGCTTTATATAGATCAACTGCGAGCAGTCAATTAACCCAGATACTTCTGCAGAGAAGCATCTTTTGCCATGGCTGCTTTCATTGCTTCGAAAGCAGAACCAGACGTGCCTTCAGCGGCAAAGATGTTGTCAAAGTTAGACTGTACGGCACTGTTAAAGGCTACGGTGTCCTGAGCCTGAATACCCATAACCTCAGCCAGAGCAGCCAGAGACTCACCCTGACCTTTAGCTGCGTCAGCAGCTAATTGATCCATATTGTTATCAATAAAAGCCAGACTCAGCTGAAGTGGGCCATTAGCATCCTGACAACCCAAAGTGCCGGATGTCATACCAAATGTCTGGTTACCGGAAGTAGCGTTCGTAGTCGCAGCCAATACATGCTCATGCCACTTGGAAGCATCCGGGAAAAGAACTTCAGAACCCAAACCACAACCCGCAGGGCCATGATTACCGGCAGCAAATGCCATGGAGGAAGAAGTCAGAAGAATCGCGCCTGCAATAAGCTTTTTCATGGACAAGTCCTTGTATCTTTGTTGTACGTTTAAAATAAACTCCAGCAGCCAATATTTGACTGAGCAGTTACAAATTACTTTTTTAAGCGAGGCATGTCCAGAAGATAAACCGGTTAATGCCTGTGAAATTTCAGCCTATCTTTCTGATAGTTATAGTAAAAATAGATGACTTACAGATACATATAACCCGACATAAGAATAAAATCTTATGCCGGGCACTGTAATGCTGTACTTATAATTCACGAACGCAGATTAACTCTCTTTATCCGCCAACATAAACCAGGTTTCCAGCACGGCATCCGGGTTAAGGGAAACACTGTCGATTCCCTCTTCCATCAGCCACTTGGCCAGATCTGGGTGATCCGATGGACCTTGCCCACAGATGCCAACATATTTCCCAGCTTTTCGGCAGGCGCTGATCGCCATATGCAGTAAGGCTTTCACCGCTGGATTACGCTCATCAAACAAGTGAGCAACAATCCCAGAGTCACGATCCAGCCCCAAGGTTAACTGAGTCAGGTCATTAGAACCGATGGAGAAACCGTCAAAGTAATCCAGGAACTGATCCGCCAGAATCGCATTGGCTGGCAGCTCACACATCATGATCACCCGCAGATCGTTCTCACCACGTTTCAAACCATTTTCAGCCAGCAGATCAATCACCTCGCGGGCTTCACCCAGGGTGCGAACAAAGGGCACCATGATCTCAACATTGGTCAACCCCATCTCATCACGCACTTTTTTTAGCGCCCGGCACTCAAGCTCGAAACAGCTGCGGAATGATTCAGAGATATAGCGGGATGCGCCACGGAAACCCAGCATCGGATTTTCTTCGGCAGGTTCATACAGCTTACCGCCAATCAGATTGCCGTATTCATTAGACTTGAAGTCCGACAGACGCACGATAACTTTCTTAGGATAGAAAGCGGCGGCCAGCGTGGAAATACCTTCAACCAACTTATCAACGTAGAAGTCCACCGGTGAAGCATAACCCGCAATACGCTTGGAGATACTGCGCTGCAGCTCAGGGGATAGGGTGTCAAAGTCCATCAGGGCTTTCGGGTGCACGCCAATCATACGGTTGATAATAAACTCAAGGCGTGCCAAACCTATCCCCTCATTCGGCAGAGAGGCAAAGCTGAACGCTCGATCCGGGTTGCCGACATTCATCATGATTTTGAACGGAATATCCGGCATGGAATCAACATTGTTGGTCATCCGCTCGAAGTCCAGCTCACCTTCATAGATAAACCCGGTGTCACCCTCAGCACAGGATACCGTTACCGACTGTCCCTCTTTAAGTTGCTCAGTGGCATCACCACAACCAACAACAGCAGGGATCCCCAGTTCACGGGCGATGATCGCCGCATGACAGGTACGGCCACCACGATTCGTTACAATCGCAGATGCACGCTTCATGACAGGCTCCCAGTCCGGGTCTGTCATATCGGTTACCAAAATATCGCCGGGCTGAACTTTGTCCATCTCATCCGGGCTCATAATAATGCGAACTGCACCGGAACCGATCCGCTGACCGATGGAACGGCCTTCCACCAGAACTTCACCACGCTCTTTCAGCAGGTAGCGTTCCATCACATTCGCATCGGAGCGACTCTTAACGGTTTCAGGCCGAGCCTGAACAATATACAGCTGACCATCATCACCATCTTTTGCCCACTCGATATCCATTGGGCGGCCATAGTGCTGCTCAATAATCATCGCCTGACGGGCCAGCGCCATCACCTCTTCATCATTGATACAAAATTGGCGACGCTCTTCCGGACTGACCTCAACGGTTTCAACCGACTTTCCGGTTTCTGCCGCTTCGCCATACACCATTTTGATCATTTTGCTGCCAAGATTACGGCGTAAAACGGCAAAACGGCCAGCCTCCAGTGTCGGCTTGTGGACATAGAATTCATCGGGATTAACGGCACCCTGAACCACGGTTTCACCTAAACCGTATGAGGCGGTAATAAAGGCTGCATCGCGGAAACCGGACTCTGTATCCAGTGTAAACATTACACCACTGGCACCCGTTTCACTGCGTACCATTTTCTGGATACCGGCAGACAGTGCTACCAATGAGTGATCAAACCCCTGATGCACCCGGTAAGAGATGGCACGGTCATTAAACAAGGAGGCAAAGACTTCTTTCACAGCGGTCTTAATATGCTCAAGCCCCTGAATATTCAGGAAGGTTTCCTGCTGACCGGCAAAGGATGCATCCGGTAAATCTTCAGCCGTTGCAGAAGAGCGCACAGCAACCTTCAGATTTTCATTGCCGTTTTGCAGTTTGGAATAAGCGTCTTCCAGGGATGCCTCAAGAGCTGGCGGGAAAGGTGTCTCTATAATCCAGCTGCGGATCTCAGCACCGGTTTTGGTAAGGGCATTAACATCATCAACATCCAGCTTATCCAGCTCGGCATTGATGCGGTTAGCCAGGCCTTCATAGTTCAGAAATTCACGATACGCCTGTGCCGTCGTAGCAAAGCCACCCGGTACTGACACACCGGCACCAGCCAGATTACTGATCATCTCACCCAGAGATGCGTTTTTACCACCTACATGCTCAACATCATTCATGCCAAGCTGATCAAACCACGCGATGTATGCGTCCAACTTAAATCTCCCCCTGAGCTTGCTTTTCAGATGAATTCTTCGACAATGGAACGATAGTTTTCCAATGATACCATGAAGTTGCAGGCGAATAATTATGAAACGCACCGCCTTTTTTGTTTCCGACGGCACCGGGATTACCGTTGAGGCCCTAGGCCGAAGTCTGTTAGCCCAATTTGAACACACAGAATTTACCTATGTGATTAAGCCCTTTATTGACTCCACAGACAAAGCCGCCCGCTTAGTGGAGTTTATCAATAATGTCCATAAAGAAGAGGGCATCCGCCCTGTGGTCGTTGATACCATAGTTAATGATGATGTCCGGTCTGTACTGGAAACCGCTGAAGCCTTCACACTGGATATTTTTTCAACGTTTCTTGCACCTTTGGAGCAGGAGCTGGGTTCAGCATCCTCCTACAGTGTAGGCAAGTCTCACTCTATACGCGAAGATGACAAAGTGTATAAGGACCGCATCGATTCAGTGCATTTTGCCATTGATAACGATGATGGCGGTCGTACGCGACACTACGATAAAGCCGATATTATTCTTTTAGGCCCATCCCGCTGCGGCAAAACACCAACCTGCCTGTATATGGCGCTGCAGTTTGGTATCCGGGCGGCAAATTACCCTCTCACCGATGATGATTTTGAATACGGCGAGCTACCCAAAGCGGTACGTCACTACAAACACAAGCTGTTTGGCCTCACCATTGACCCGGTTCGTCTGGCGAATATCCGCAATGAGCGTAAGCCAGACAGCCGCTATGCATCACTGCGCCAGTGTGAGATGGAGGTAGATGAAGCAGAACTGCTCTATCAGCGCTTTGGTATCCCCTACATCAATTCCACCCACTTCTCCGTGGAAGAGATCTCCACACGTATGATGGATGAAGCCGGAATCGAACGCCGTGCCGCACCTAAATAAGTGCTTCGGCTGGCAGAAGTATCACTCAATATATCGGTCAGGCCCGATAAAGGGCCATTTTTGACGTGACTTTTTCCAGATACTCACGGGTTTCGTTATAGGGAAGATTATGCCTCAGGTGCTGATACACCTGTTCTGACTGTAGACCATTGATACTGGCGGCAGCCTGATTCACGTTGGTCGAACCGCCAAAACTTCTGGCCAGATTGCCAGCTCCGGTATTGTACGCGGCTATAGTGCAATACAGTCGACTGGCAGGATCCGCAATCTGCTTAAGATACCGAAAATAAAGCAGATGCAAGTAAGCAGAACCCGACTGAATATTAATAGCTGGCTGATACAACTCAGCGGCGGTCATCATGCGCTGCTTGCCTGTCAGGTACTCGGTGGTATCCAGGCCTGCGCTTTTCGGCACAATCTGCATCAGACCAAACGCCGGAATATGGCTTCGGGCCATGGGATTAAAGTAGCTCTCTGCATGCATTACCGCCATCACCAAAGCTGCCGACACTCTCTGCTCGGCGGCATACTTTTCTGCAAGAGGCTGATAACGTTTAGCTTTACTGGCTGTTGTTCCTTCCGGCAGCTGAATAACAACCTTAGCAACCGGCTGCCGGTCTTCAACCATACTTTTCCCAGAGGGCTGAAGAATTTCCTCAACCTGCTGACCTTCATAAAGATCACCCAGTAAAGGCTCAGAAACCAGACTATCTGCATTCTGGTTAACCTGCTCCTGGTCCACCAACTGCAAAATCACATCATCCCGGTAAGCCTTACGACTATCCATCTGCAATAACTGAGTTAGTTCTTCTTTAATCTTTTTACCCGCCGCTGCGGGTGTCAGAGCCTGAGCTTCAAGCGTAATGGTACCAGCCCGGTAATCAATTTCAGACCGCACACTAAGATCCTTGGAATAGTGTACAAAGCGGTTCTGATGCGTCAGTTTTGCCTGCTGCCAACGCTGAAGCACCCTTTGCTGGAAAACCTGTTGAGCTGCCCTGAACCGAGCCTGATAATCATCAAAAGCGGCGGCCTGCTGTTTTTTGTATGACTCAAATGTTAGTGCGTAAGCGGTGGGAGCCGCCAGAAAACCACCCACCCCGACCGACAGACAACCCTGAATAAATCGACGACGTAACATCATCCCCCCTTATCGCGCTCTAATAAATCATTGCCCATTGAATACCCGGCAAGAAAAAGCCCGCAAAATGCGGGCCCCAGCGTTAATACCTAAAAATACAGCAAAGCTGATTAACGGTATTGACAGAGATAAGCAGTCTGCTCCTCAACCTTAACATCAAAACTGTTATTCGCCGCAACCTCAAAACGCTCACCAGAAGCATATGTAATCCACTCGTCACTACCCGGCAGCTTAACCGTCAAAGCTCCGGAAACAACTGTCATGGTCTCATGCTGTCCTGTACTAAAGGTATAATCACCGACATCCATCACACCCACCGTCAATTGCCCCTGCTGGTTCACCAGAGCGATAGACTTAACCTGATCATCAAAATACGAATTTACATCTAACATAGCATCTCTCAAATAAAAGGCTGCAACCTGACACCAGGTATCAGAGGACATCGGCCCGGTGCTGCCTGTGTCGTTTTATTAATTTGTCGTTTTATTAAGTAATCGTACCCGGAAGCTAGTATTTGTCCGGGACAAAATTGATAGAGTCCAGAGGAGGGCGAACATAACCGGTATCAGCCTGACGCTCAGGAAGCTCAATGGGCTCTGGCGTTAAATCTTCATATTCAACCAGGCTCAACAAATGACTGATAACATTCAGGCGGGCTCGTTTTTTAACTTCACCATCGACCACATACCAGGGAGCCTCAGGAATATCCGTATGAACGAACATCGCATCTTTCGCTTTTGAATATTCAACCCAGCGTGTACGGGATTGCAGATCCATGGGGCTGAGCTTCCAACGCTTATGGGGACGGTTAATGCGATCTTTAAAGCGCCGCTCCTGTTCATCGTCGGAAACAGAAAACCAATATTTAATCAAAGTAATCCCTGAACGAACCAGCATGCGCTCAAACTCAGGACAGGAGCGCAGAAACTCCTGATACTCCTCATCAGAGCAAAAACCCATAACTCGCTCAACACCAGCACGGTTGTACCAGCTTCTGTCAAACAGCACAATCTCACCGGCACTGGGCAAATGCTCAACATAGCGCTGGAAATACCACTGTGTTTTTTCACGTTCTGTCGGGGCCGGAAGTGCTGCAACCCGACAAACGCGAGGGTTTAGCGCTTCAGTAATACGCTTAATACTACCACCCTTCCCTGCTGCATCACGGCCTTCAAAAATAACCACCACCTTCATTCCGGTGTGCCGAACCCATTCCTGTAACTTAACCAGTTCAATCTGCAATCGTTCCAGCTCTTTCTCGTAGAACTTTTTATCCAGTTTTTTAGTGTTACCGACCTTTTCTTCTGCCATGACTCCCTCCTGATTTGGCTAAAACGCATCTAAACTACTACTTAGGCTCTTTCCTTACTATCTATCACAGATTCTGAAATCTCAATGCTGGTGATCACTTTGTTGCACTGATCCATATTTTATTGATCCAGTTCAGGATATTGACCGGATTGCCCTGCGAACAGTCCACCAGGACACAACAGCCATTAAAGCATTAGCCACAACAGCCCCGCCGAAAATCCCTAACAAACCAAAAATCCAGGCACCTGATGCACAGATAGGAATATAAAATATAAAAAGTCTTAAAATACTGAGTCGAAGCGCTATCATCGGCCGGTGCAGAGCATTCATAGTTGAGTTGGCTAAAATAATTACCCCCTGAAGCCCAAGCCCCATCGGTACCAGCCAGATAAACCAATGCAAATTCCGGGCTAGATCACTTTCTGATTCAGCAAACGCTGACACCAGAGGATCTTGTATTATCAGGAGAGCACCCCAAACCATGCCTTGCCAGATCAGCGCAAAGACAAAGCAACCCATCACTCCCCGGTAAACTCGCTCTATTTTTTCAGCCCCTAAATTCTGGCTAACAAAAGGTGGTAGTGTCATTGATAAAGCGAAAACGACAATCAGGGATATCGCCTCAATACGACTACCGACCCCAAAACTGGCAACAGCATCATTTCCATACTGAGCGACAATCCGGGTAAGGATAGCCGTACTGACAGGTGTCAGAATGCTGGAAACAATTGCAGGCAAAGCAATTTTCCCAATCACAGACCAACTTTCAATAACCTGAGCGGGTGATGGTCGTTCAAAACTGAGCAACTGCTTTCGCACCTGCGGTAACAGAAAGATACATACCGTCAGAACCATCCATGAGATCAACGTTGCCAGAGCAGCGCCCTTAACACCCATAGCCGGTACCGGCCCCCAACCAAAAATAAGCAAAGGGTCCAGTATGCCGTTAAGCAGTGCCGAGCCAATCATAACCAGACCCGGAATCAAGGTGTTTCCTGATGCTCTCAGTGCACTGCTGATCGCCCGGGGTAAAACCACAAATAAAGTGCCCAGATACCAGATATGCATATAATCCCTGATATAGGGCATCAGATCAGGCGTCACACCCAGGAGTAAAAAAAGAGGCTCAAGCGTCAGCCAGCCGATAATGGTCAGCAACAGCGATAAAATGATCGCTAAAAGTGCAGCATCAGTCGTACGACGCTTAACCAGTTCAAGGGAGTTAGCCCCCAGAAGCCGGCCAACCACAGCAGAAGTACCTATCCCCAAACCAATGGACAAAGAAATCAGAGTAAAAGTGACGGGGAAAGTAAAGGTAACAGCCGCCAATGCATCCGTCCCCAGCATACCGATAAAATAGGCATCAACCAGATTAAACAGCATTAACGAAACGATCCCGCCCATGACAGGGAAGGTCATTCTGAAAAGCAGAGGCGCTATAGGATCACTAACAAGACTTGGTTTAACGCTCACGGTTTTGAAAGCCTTGTTGAGTCGAAGGGTTTTGCTCCAGAAGCTGGGGAGAATCGGTATGCTCTACCTCAAATTCAGCTCTGACAACCTGATTCCGACCATTGGCTTTGGCGCTATATAAAGCACGATCAGCATGGCGAATCAGCTCAGATACATCAAGAGTTTGGGTAGCATTCACAGTGGCGACGCCCATGCTAACCGTAACGTAAGGTGAAACCTTAGAAGCCGCATGAGCAATGCGGTGCTGCTCAATCATTTTACGGCACTGCTCAGCCAGAATAACTGCATTCTCATTAGTATCCGGCAGAAGAATCGCAAACTCTTCGCCGCCATAACGGGCCACCAGATCCATAGGCCGCGACATCATATCTCTTAATGTTTGCGCTACGATATGGATACACTCGTCACCCTCAAGGTGGCCATAGTAGTCGTTATAGAGTTTGAAACAGTCGATATCGACCATAATAAGTGTCAAAGGTGTTTTATTGCGTAAAGACCGTTTCCACTCTTTATCCAACACCTCATCAAAATAACGCCGATTCGCCACTGCCGTCAGAGCATCTGTACGGGATATTTCCTCAAGCTCCTGATTCGATGTCAGCAGTTGATGGGTTTCGTGTCGAATTTTAGCATTCCTTCTGGCGATGCGTACGAAGCTAAAACAGATCAGCCCCGTCAGGCTCATGCCCAGTACAAAAACCAGATGAGGCAACCAGGTCGCTTTATTATTGAAATAATAGAAGGTCGGTAAAGCTTCCATAAACCATTGGCGATTACCATTAACATGCATAGGGACTAGGGTCGACCGACTCTTATCAATTTCGAGCCTGGTTCGATTGACATGGTGGTGCAACAGCATAGGCTCTTGTACACCAGTTTGATCCCAGAGTTTCATATCGATCCCTGCGACACGGATCTGACTCAGAGCTTTAGCAAAAGATTCTCTTAAATCAATAACCGTCACGATATATCCGGCCACTTTCCCCGGATAACCACGCAGAGGAATCGACAAGGCAACCTTCATCATCGATGAGTGGTAATCACCTTGCTTAAGCAAAGAGTCTTTGAGTGCGATACGGCCCGGTGAAAGTGTCAGCCCTCCGCTCAGTTTTGACTGCGTTAAAAGGCTGTTAACGGGATAGTTATCCGTCAAATCAATTCCCAACGGTATTTTTTGGGAAAGCTCGCCCTGAAAATACACAACAGGACGATGCACGCCTGAAGCCTTATCGGATCGCACAACCCGGCCGTCAGGCAGCTGTCTTAGTATTTTGAATGAGGTGAGGCTATTGGTCGTTGCGATATCGCGTTCGAAAACACCCCGCAACCCCGCGCTGATTTCAGGTACCCAATAAATAGCCACAATATCTTTATGCCGGGCACGGGTGTTACTGGCAACAAACTCAAAGTCTTCAAGACGAGGAATTGCCTGACCAATAAAGAGTGTTCGCAGGGTATAAAGTGTTTCAAGGGATGTGTTCAACTCTCGGCTAAAAACCGCACTCCGATCAGAAACATCTTTAACAAATCGGTTCCGCAGCTGATCCTGCTCAGAAAAGTGCAGTAGCCAAGCGGCAGCCAACGAGAGCATCAGACCTAAAGTCAAAACTAATAGAGCCCAGTTACGGGTAACAGTATCTTTCATTTAACGACCAGTGACAGATGTCAATCACCCGAAGGATCGGGGCTCGATCAAAAAGCGTGAATTATCACAAATCCACGCTATAAAAAGAATCTCTATTTTGTTTTTGTATCCAAAAAAGCCGAATTAAATTCTCAAAACAGCTGACTTATTCAAATCTATTGACCGCTAAAGCTTGGTGCCCGCTTCTCTAGCATAGCCGCGACAGCTTCACTATGGTCAGACGTATGATGTGCCAGTGACTGCATCGATGCCGACAACTCCAGTAAAGTTTCAAGAGACACCTTCTGTCCCTCTTTCAGCAGTTTCTTCGTCATACGTAATGATCTCGGCGGGTTAACAGCAATTCGGGCGGCCAGTGCTTCTGCTGCCGGAATTAGCGCCTCGGGCTCAGTTACCTCAGAGACCATCCCCCAGCTCAGGGCCGTTTCTGCATCAACAGCCTCTCCAGTAAACGCCATTTCACAGGCACGGGACATACCGATGGCACGAGGAAGGAACCAGGCGCCACCATCACCCGGAATAATGCCAATTTTGGCAAAGCTCTCTGCAAACTTTGCCTTAGTTGAAGCGATACGCATATCGCACATCATTGCCAGATCACAACCGGCACCGATGGCAGGGCCATTTACCGCAGCGATTAACGGCACCTCTAAATTATGCATCGCCAGTGGAATGCGCTGAATCCCACGGCGATACCCTTCTCGCAATTCCACAGGACTGCCACCGAACATACCTTGTTTCTCGTGCATATCCTTAACATTACCACCAGAGGAAAAAGCTTTACCGGCCCCGGTCAGAATCACCACAGAAACGCTGTCATCACGATTAATTTTAAGCGCTGCCTGCTCAAAAGCATCAATCATTTCATCGGATGAGATAGCATTTCTCGTTGCATCCTGGTTCATGGTCAGAGTAACAATCGCACCCACTTGGGTGTACAGCAAGGCTTCACTCATAAACAACACTCCTCAAATAGCAAAACAGCCATAGTGCCAACAAAAAAAGCCTGTACAAAGGGTACAGGCTTACAGGCACATTAGTTGTTGTGCAATACGAAAAACAATGGGACTTAGTTAAAATTCTTTTTCATAAATTTCTGAATCTCGCCGACAATACCACTACGGAACAAGAGCACACAGATCACAAAAATCAGACCCAGAATAACCGGCACCCAAGATGCCAGAGGGCCTTGAGACAGATAGTTCTGCAGCGTTACAACTGTCGCAGCACCTACAATAGGGCCAAAAATGGTACCCACACCACCCAGCAAAGTCATCAGAATCACTTCACCAGACATATGCCAGTGCGCGTCAGTCAAAGAGGCCAACTGGAAAACCAGACTCTTCGTAGAGCCCGCCAGACCAGCCAGAGCAGCTGAGATCACAAAAGCAACCAATTTGAATTTGTCGACATCATAGCCCAAGGAAACAGCACGGGGCTCATTCTCACGAATCGCTTTCAGGATCTGACCAAAAGGAGAGTGAATTGTCCGATAGATCACGGCAAAACCAATCACAAAGACCGCCAGTACAAAGTAGTACATAGGCAGATTGCCTTCCAGGCTAAACAGGCCAAATAAATGACCCCGCGGAATACCCTGCAAGCCGTTTTCGCCACCGGTAAAAGGAGCCTGAACGTAAAGGAAAAAGACCAGCTGCGACAAAGCCAGCGTAATCATCGCAAAGTAAATCCCCTGACGACGGATCGCTAGTTTACCAAAGATAAAGCCCATTCCTGCAGAACAAAGCGTACCGACCAGAACACCTAACTCCGGCGTTAGCCCCCACTGCATAATGGTATGACCGGTAATATAACCCCCGGTTGCCAGGAAGGCCGCATGGCCAAACGAAAGTAATCCCCCGTAACCCAGCATCAGATTGAAGGCGCAGGCAAAAAGTGCAAAGCACAGCAGCTTCATCAGGAAAACCGGGTAAATAGCAAAGGGCGCTACCAGACCCACCAGCAGAAGAATCAGAAAAGCAATTTTAGTTTTATTCATGGTTTTGTTCACCGTGCTGTTCAGTACCTGAGTCGTCATAATTTATGCCTCCTTACCAAACAGTCCCGCCGGACGAATAAGCAGTACAATGATCATGACCAGGAAAATCACAGTCGTTGATGCTTCCGGATAGAAAACCTTAGTCAGACCTTCAATTAACCCCATCAAAAGGCCTGTCACAATGGCACCAAAGATAGAGCCCATGCCGCCAATCACTACCACAGCAAATACGACGATCAGAAGATTTGAACCCATAACCGGACTGACCGAGTAAATAGGCGCAGCCAGCACACCGGCAAAAGCAGCCAGAGCTACACCGTAGCCATAAGTCAGTGTAATCAGCAGTGGCACATTGATACCAAAGGCCTGCAGTAGTTGAGGGTTCTCAGTACCAGCCCGCAGATATGCACCCAGTTTAGTACGTTCGATCATGTACCAGGTGCCAAAACAGATAATCAGGGATGCGACAATAATCCAGGCACGGTACGTTGGCAGGAACATAAAGCCCAGATTGTTACCACCCTGCAAAAGTTCCGGTGCTGAGAACGGCTGGCCGGATACTCCGAAGAAATGAATAAATGAACCTTCAATAATCAATGCAAGGCCAAAGGTGAGCAGTAAACCGTACAGATGATCCTCTTTGTAGAGGCGGCGCAACATGGTTTTTTCAATCGCAATACCGATAGCAGCAACCACCAGAGGCGCGAGAATCAGTGAGACCCAATAGTTAACACCCAGAAACTTAAGACCCAACCACGCGACAAATGCACCCAGCATATACTGTGCGCCATGTGCGAAGTTAATGATATTTAACAAACCGAAAATAATAGCCAGACCCAGGCTCAGCAGCGCATAAAACGACCCGTTAATCAGACCGATCAGTAACTGTCCAAATAAAACCTGTGGCGGAAAACCCAGTAACTCTGCCATAACAAAACCCTTTAACGCTCTTGAAAAGGCGCCACCTTAAAACACAGGTGTCGTTATTCTTATTGTTCAATAAAACCGGAAAACAGATAACCCGGTGAAGCTTTTAATACCCAAACAGATGAACGTTTGAGCATACCGGGCTGAAGCAGCCCGGCATCCGGATGTCAGACAGAATTAACGGCCGGCAACCAGTTTGCATTTAGATTCTGACAGTGGACGGAAAGCCTTGTCAGCAGGGATAGTCCGGAGAATTTTATACAGATCCCATTCACCAGTAGACTCAGAAGGTTTTTTAACTTCAGCCAGATACATATCATGAATCATGCGGCCATCTTCACGAATGCGACCATTCTGAGCGAAGAAGTCATTGATCGGAGTTTCACGCATCTGAGCCATCACATCGCTGGCCTTATCGCTATTATTAGCTTTGACCGCATCAAGATAATGCGTTACAGATGAGTAAATACCCGCCTGAACCATCGTCGGCATCTTACCGGTACGGTCAAAGTAGCGTTTAGACCATGCACGAGTTTCTGCAGTACGATCCCAGTAATAACCTGTGGTCAACTGAAGGCCCTGAGTCGTTTCCAAACCCAGACTGTGGACATCATTCAGGAAGATCAGCAAACCAGCAATTTTCTGGCCGGCCTGAACCATGCCGAACTCTTTGGCTGTTTTCAGAGAGTTCGTTGTATCTGCCCCAGCGTTTGCCAGACCAACAATTTTGGCCCCGGAAGCCTGTGCCTGAAGAATAAAGGAAGAGAAATCATTAGTAGCCAGAGGGTGACGAACACCACCAACAATCTTACCACCACTTTCTTTAACCACCTCTGTCACATCAGCTTCCATCGCATGACCAAATGCATAGTCAGCCGTCAGGAAGAACCAGCTATCACCGCCTTCTTTTACAACCGCTTCACCCGTACCATGAGCCAGGGCATAAGTGTCATAGACATAGTGGACAGAGTTCGGAGTACAGAACTGATTGGTAATGGAAGATGATGCAGAACCGGATACTAGGGATACCTTATCTTTCGATTCTACAACTTTGTTCACTGCGATGGTTACAGCAGATGACACCATACCAGCAACCATATCGACATTATTGACATCGATCCACTGGCGAACTTTGTTAGCGCCAATATCAGGTTTATTCTGATCATCGGCACTGACGATAGTAATCTTTTTACCGTTTACTTTACCGCCAAAATCCTCAATCGCCATTTTCGCCGCTTCCAGACCACCTGGGCCAGCAAGCGCCGAATAGGTACCGGACATATCTGCCAGGTAACCGATACGGACTTCGTTATCGGAGATATCTGCATGGGCTGCTGTAGAAGCTGCCATTGCCGATACAATTGCGCTGCACATCAGTTTTTTCAGCATTTTCATAGTCCACTCCATCGCTTTCGCGTTGTTATTTTTGTTGTGGTTTTAGGGTCGGTTATTGCGTTTTTTACTGCAAAACCTGGTTAGGCACTTGTTATTCTTATTTGCCAGCTGTCCGGTATTGATACCCGGATCAGTTGTTAAACACCCAAATAGGTGTTCAGCAAATCCATTTTCTCTTCTAATTCGTTACTGGCAATCTCTTCAACGATGGAGCCATGCTCCATCAGATAGTGACGATCCGCCAGGGGTGCTGCAAAACGGAAGTTTTGCTCAACCAATACGATCGTTAAACCCTTGTCTTTCAGTTTAAGCAGCACTTCACCCAAGGTCTGAACAATAACGGGTGCCAGACCTTCAGTTATTTCATCCAATAACAATAAATTAGCACCGGTACGCAGAATACGAGCCATGGCCAACATCTGCTGTTCACCACCAGACAGGCGCGTTCCCTGACTCATACGGCGCTCGTAGAGATTAGGGAACATCTCATAGATATCATCCAGAGACATTCCGCCACTACGTACCGTCGGTGGCAGCATCAGATTCTCTTCAACGTTAAGGCTGGCAAAAATACCGCGCTCCTCAGGGCAGAAACCAACCCCTAAGTGAGGGATCTGATGCGCTGGCATACCAACGGTTTCATTACCGTTGACCATAATCGACCCCGTACGCTTACCGACCATATTCATAATCGATTTCAGCGTGGTGGAGCGCCCTGAGCCATTACGCCCAAGCAAGGTCACCAATTCTCCGCGATTCACCTTCATATCGATGCCGTGAAGAATATGAGACTCACCATAAAAGGCGTGCAGATCAGCAATACGCAGCTGCTCAATATCTTTTTTCGTATCTGAACTCATGCGGCTTCACTCCCCATGTAGGCTTCACGCACCTGAGGGTTTCGGGAAACTTCGTCATAAGGGCCCTCTGTCAGCACAGCACCGCGCTGCAAAACAGTAATACGATCAGACAGACTTGATACAACATGCAGATTGTGTTCAACCATCAGGATGGTACGACCAACAGATACTTTCTTGATCAAAGCCATGACACGCTCAACATCTTCATGGCCCATCCCCTGCGTTGGTTCATCCAGCAACATAAGCTCAGGCTCCAGTGCCAGAGTCGTTGCCAGCTCCAGGGCACGTTTACGCCCATAAGGCATCTCAACCGTAATGGTGTCAGCCCATTGTGCCAGATCAACCTCCTCAAGCAGCGCCATGGCGCGATCATTCAGCACATCCAGAGAACGTTCAGACTTCCAGAAATGAAATGACGTGCCTAATTTACGCTGAAGCGCGATACGGACATTATCCAACACAGACAGATGGGGAAATACTGCAGAGATCTGAAAGGAGCGAACCATACCCATTTTAGCGATATCTGTTGGGGACTGATGGGTAATGTCCGTACCATTAAAAAGAATCTTGCCACGGGTTGGCGTCAGAAACTTCGTCAAAAGGTTAAAGCAGGTGGTCTTACCTGCACCATTAGGTCCGATCAGAGCATGAATATGACCGCGTTGCACCTGAAGATTAACATCATCAACAGCGGTAAAACCTTTAAACTCTTTGATCAAGCCCTGGGTTTCCAGTACAAAATCTTGGCTCATTCCAAAGTCCTCGTAGCCGAAATGTGACAAATCTATTGCTGTATAACAGCAGTATCAGACACACTCCGTAAATTGTATTGTTCTTGTTTTATGCTGACCTGAACGCTTACCGACACTTTTATTTTTGTTGGCTGGGATTTTTCATTCCCACCTGTCGGCCAGATCAACTGAAGGCCTAATAAGTAACCTTTACGTAAACGTAACATATAGGGTTTGAAAAGCCCGTACAATCCCTTTTTTAAACTATTAGACCAATGATTGAGACTGTTTGAAAAACGTGACTATTCACGGCTATTCGTCGCGAAAAACAGACTAGACAGTCACCTGAAAAACACTGAATACACCCTTTAAAAACAGGTAGTTATAAAAACAGGTGCCGATAGATAAGAATCACAGGCACTTTCATACTCAGAAAGCGCCTGCAGTCTGTTGACGTTTGAAAAGGCCGCTACACAGCCTCTGGCGCCAGCCCCTCTGTTACCATTTTCTCGGTAATTTCAGGCAGAATCGATTCATCATCAATGGTAGAAGGCATCGCATAAGACTCTCCATTGGCAATCTTGCGCAGAACCGCACGCAAAATCTTACCGGAACGGGTCTTAGGCAGACGGTCTACCACAAGCGCACGCTGGAAGCAGGCGATGGCACCGATCTGCTCACGAATCATCGCCACTAGCTCTTTCTCCAGCTCTTCCTCGGTGATATCAACACCATCTTTCAGCAGGATAAGTCCCACGGGAACCTGACCCTTCAGAGACTCCTGAACACCGATCACAGCACACTCTGCTACAGCAGGATGTTTGGCAACCAACTCCTCCATTTCACCGGTCGAAAGACGGTGACCAGAGACATTAATGACATCATCGGTACGACCCATAATATAAACAAAGCCGTTCTCATCAATATAACCGCCATCACCGGTATGATAATAGCCAGGATAGTCAGCCAGATAAGAGCTTAGGTAGCGATCATGGTCATTCCAGAGTGTTTGCGCGCAACCTGGAGGAAGTGGCAACTTAATCGCAATACCGCCGTTTTCATTGGCACCCAGCTGATGCCCCATAGGGTCAAGCACCTGAACATCATAGCCCGCGACAGGCTTATTGGTTGAACCAACACGGATATCAGTGGAACCTAACGCCGTTGCCGGTGCAGTAACCGGCCAGCCGGTTTCCGTCTGCCACCAGTGGTCGTAAATCGGTTTTTGCGAGATTTCGTGTAACCAGTGATAGGTCGGAGAATCCAGCTTTTCACCCGCAACAAAAATATGCTTAAGAGAAGACACATCATACTGACGGAACAGCTTACCGTCCGGATCTTCTTTTCGGATCGCACGAAACGCGGTCGGCGCGGCAAACATGCCGTTCACCTTGTACTCTTCCACAACCCGCCAGAAAGTACCGGCATCGGGTGTACGAACCGGCTTACCTTCGAAAAAGACAGTCGTACAGCCGCCCATAAGCGGGCCATACATAATAAAGGAGTGACCCACTACCCAGCCGACATCAGAGCAGCCCATCCAGACATCACCAGCCTGCATATTGTAGATATTGCGCAGTGCATAATAGAGCGCGACTGCGTGGCCACCGTTGTCACGAACAATGCCCTTTGGTTTACCTGTGGTGCCCGACGTGTACATGATATAGAGCGGATCACTACTCTTCATCGGCGTGCAACCTACCGGTGAGGACTGTTCAAACAGCTCATACCAGTCCAGATCACGACCCGCCTGCATTTCGGCCTTCGCCTGAGGGCGCTGCAACACCACAACCCGCTCCGGCTTATGCTCCGCCTGATCCATAGCGGCATCAACCAGAGGCTTATACTCAATCACTTTTGTGAATTCGATACCGCAGGATGCGGTCAGAACGACTTTTGGCTTAGCATCATTGATACGGATTGCCAGCTCATGGGGTGCAAAACCTCCAAACACCACAGAGTGCACGGCACCGATGCGGGCACAAGCCAGCATCGCAATACCGGCCTCAGGCACCATGGGCATATAGATGATGACGCCATCGCCTTTACCCACACCCAGACTGGTCAGGGCACCAGCAAACTGAGCCACCTGATCTCTGAGTTCATTATAGGTAAATTGCTTTTTGGAATTTGTTGCAGGAGAGTCATAAATAAGCGCGGTTTGCTCACCCCGCCCCTGCTCAATCTGATAATCAAGCGCCAGATAGCTGCTGTTCAGCTCACCATCGGCAAACCAACGGTGGGTTCCGTCGTCGAGGGATTGCAAAATATTTTCCGGTTTTTTGAACCAGGCGATATTATCGGCCTGTTCTTTCCAGAAAGATTCGGGTTCTTTCAGCGAACGCTGATATTCACTTGCATAACTCATATCGGCCATCCATTTGTTATTGTTTTGCTACGGGTCTTAAGCCCCTAGAAAACTTAATTGCGGCAAACATGACTGAAAATTTGAATCACAGTATCCGATGCTCAAAGTCTCTTAAAACCTCAGATTCTGGATCTGTTCTCAGTACTTATTGTTTTTATTACTGAATCTTCTCTTATTACTGAATCGGTTTTCGATAACGTCCGAATAAAGCCGCTACCCCTGAATCAGAGAGATAATTGGCCCAAACGCCAGCTCGGGCCTCCTGACAAAGGTATCAGGCATAAACACAATACAAAAGCCCCACCCTCCGCAGTATTCATCAGATAACAGACGCAGGTGACGGAGCAGGATAATTAATCCAGATCGGCGAACATCTTCTGAATACTGGAGAAGTCCAGAGAACCGTTACCGTTTGCCGCATGCATGGCAAACAGATTTCTCGCCATGGAACCCATAGGGATGCTGCAACGGGATTTAACTGCGGAATCAAACGCCAGACCCAGATCTTTCGCCATCAGGTCCACCATAAAGCCGCCCTGATAACCGTTAGAGGCCGGAGCATTCTCCATCACACCCGGGTAAGGGTTGTAAACCTGCAGTGCCCAGTTATTACCAGAGCTTTTTGACATGATGTCAGACAGTACAGCAGGGTCCAGACCATTCTTAACTCCCATACCGATCGCTTCAGTCGTACCGGCCATCAGAATCGCCAGCAGCATATTATTACAGACTTTAGCCACCTGACCGGCACCGGAATCACCCGCATGGAAGATATTCTTACCCATCGCTTCCAGAATCGGCTTAACCTGCTCAAACGCCTCTGCCGAACCACCTACGATAAAGGACAGAGTACCAGCCTTCGCTCCACCTACACCGCCGGAAACCGGGGCATCGACCATTTTGATACCACGCTTGTCAGCTTCTGCGGCAACACGTTGAGCAGATTCTGCAGCGATGGTGCTTGAGTCGATAATAACGGTATTTTTATCAACAATATCCAGCAAACCAGCCTGATCGATGTAAAGACCTTCTACGTGCTGCTGGGCCGGCAACATAGAGATAACAAAGTCCTTACTAGTTGCCGCTGCCTCAGCGGAATCTGCGGACTGAGCACCTTCAGCAACCGCAGCCTGAACTGCAGCAGGAACCAGATCAAATACCGTCACCTCGTGACCGGCTTTAACCAGATTCACAGCCATAGGGCCACCCATGTTGCCTAAACCGATAAATGCGATCTTAGCCATCTGTTAATCTCCATTTGTTCTTGTTTTGATTGTTAGATTTCTTAATCTGTTAGCTCGGTATTACAGGCAGAACAGTGAATCAGCACCGCCCCGCCAACGAAACTTATAACGGGTGCTGATTAAAGATCATTCAGCGGGTGCTGCCCCTTATGCCACAGAGGTTCAAAGAAGCTATCCAGCCACTCTGCCTCCACCGCAGCCACATCAGAACTGTGCCACTTTGGCTCACGATCTTTATCGATCAGCAGGGCACGAATTCCTTCAGCAAACTCACCTTTACAGGCCGCTTGTACCGACAGATTCAGCTCGGAACGAAACACCTCAGCCAGGGACATCTGGCAGGTTTCCTGCAACTGACGCACAATCAGCTGCATCGCCGTTGGTGAGCCCGCTGCCAAAGTAGCCGCTGCACGGGACAACCACTTGTCTTCCGTCTTCATCGAAGTGATCTGCTTAACCAGCCCTGCCATATCATCGGCATCGGTCAGCTGCTGAATCAGATCAAAATGATCACGAACCGGTGACGCAGGCAGAGCCTCAAGACTTTGTGATTCCTGCTGACGCAATATCTGATTAACCACCGTTTCCGCATCTGCAGACCAATCAGCGGCTTTCAAAGCGTTAAAGGTTGCTTCGCGACGATCATGGGTGACAAAGCGATCACCCAGCCCGACAAACAGGGCATCAGCTGCATTGATGTTGGCACCGGTCAGCCCAAGAAACAGACCAGTACGACCCGGCATACGGTTCAGAAAATAACTGCCGCCCACATCCGGGTATAAACCAATGGTAATTTCCGGCATCGCAATACGAGCCGATTCGGTCACCACACGATGACTGGCACCCGCCATCAGACCTAAACCACCTCCCATCACAATACCATTACCCCACAGGATAAACGGCTTGTTGTAGGTGTGAATCAGGTGATCCAGACGGTATTCATCGGTAAAGAATTTTTCCGCATAAGGGTTAGGGCCACCGGGATGCTCAACCATGGAGTTATATAGCTGAACAATATCACCGCCGGCACAAAACGCTTTATCACCGGAACCCTGCAGCCAAACGGCTTTTACCTGATCGTTCTGCTGCCAGGCAAGAAACTGCGGATACATCGCCTCGATCATCTCAAGACTTAAGGCATTGAGTGCTTTCGGGGCGTTAAGCGTAGCTACACCAATCAGATGACCGTCCTGCGTGGCCAGCTCTTCAAAAATTACAGGTGCATCAGACATTAAAAATCCCTCAGATACTGTGACCGCTAAGAAAGCGAAGGCTGTTAAATAAAATCACGCCAACAAGGATAATCAGGCGTTTTTCCATTCGGGTTTACGCTTCTCAAGAAACGCATTCACACCCTCTTTCTGATCCTGAGTGTGGAACAGATCGACAAACAACTCCCGCTCCTGCATACAACCCACGGCCAAAGAGTTATTGCCACGGGCGTTGTGTACCAGGTTCTTACAGGCGGTCACCGCAACAGGGCTTTGTTTCGCCACTTTATCGGCCAGAGCAATAGCGGTTGCCAGTGCCTCACCCTTGCCAACTACTTCTTCGACCAGACCGATCTTCTCAGCCTTCTCAGCGGTTACGCGCTCACCGCACAGAATCATGCGTTTCGCCCAACCTTCACCCACCAGCCAGGACAGATTCTGAGTACCACCGGCACAAGGCAGCAGCCCAACAGCCGCTTCCGGCAGCGCCATCTGCGCCTGTTCTTCTGCGATACGGATGTCACAGGCCAGTGCGCATTCCAGACCACCACCCATGGCATAACCATTGATCGCCGCGATAGAAACGCCCCGGAATGCCTGCAGTGTTTCAAAGGCTTCACCAAAGATACGAGCCATATGACGGGCAACGGCTTTATCGCCATCGGCAAACTTGTTCAGATCCGCACCGGCAGAGAAGAACTTCTCGCCCTGACCGGTAACGACCAGCGCATAGATATTCAGATCAGCATTCAGGTCTTCGATCAGTTTTTTCAGCGCAGGCAGAGACTCATCATCCCAGGTGTTCGCCGGAGGGTTATTAATGGTCAGAATGGCCGTATTGCCCTGCACTTCTAACAGGAGTTTTTCAGTTGTGGACTTAACAGTTGAATTGCTCATCGAATGACCTCCAGAACGCCGTCCATCATGACGCGGCGAGAAATAATTAAACGCATAATTTCATTAGTCCCTTCCAGAATCTGATGCACACGGGCATCACGCATGTAGCGTTCCAGAGGGTATTCCTTGATATAACCGTAACCACCGTGCAGCTGAATCGCATCATTGGTCACATCAAAACAGGCATCGGTAGCAAAGCGTTTTGCCATGGCACAGTAGAGTGTCGCCTCGCCGTCTTTTTCATCCAGCTTGGATGCTGCCAGACGCACCATCTGACGGGATGCCACCAGCTGAGTGACCATATCTGCCAGCTTAAACTGCAGCGCCTGAAAACTTGCCAACGGTTTGCCAAACTGTTCACGTTCCTGCATATAGCGCTGGGTGTCATTGACAGCAGCCTGAGCAGCCCCCAATGAACAGGTGGCGATATTGATACGGCCGCCATCCAGCCCCTTCATGGCGATTTTGAAACCATCGCCCTCTTGACCCAGAATATTACGGGCAGGTACGCGCACATCTTCAAAGGTGATCAGGCGGGTTGGCTGACTGTTCCAGCCCATTTTTTCTTCCGCTTTACCGTAATGAACTCCATCAGCATCCGCAGGCACAACAAAGGCTGAAATGCCTTTAGCGCCATCTTCCTGAGTACCGGTACGGGCCATCACCACCAGTACATCGGTACTACCTGCGCCGGAGATAAACATCTTGCTGCCATTGAGGATATAGTCATCGCCATCACGGCGGGCAGACGTGCGTAGTGCACCCGCGTCAGAACCGGCACCCGGCTCCGTCAGGCAGTAAGAACCCAGTTTTTCACCCATCGCCATGGCCGGGGCAAACTCATCACGCAGATCATCCGCCGCAAAGCTTGCGATCATCCAGGTAGCCATATTGTGAATGGTGATATAAGCCGTGGTTGACGTGCAGCCCATCGCCAGCTCTTCGACAATAACGCTGGCATCCAGGCGACTTAAGCCCATACCACCCGCTTCTTCCGGCACATAAATACCGCAAAAGCCCATTTCACCGGCTTTTTTAATCACATCAACGGGAAAAATATGCTCAGCATCCCACTGAGCTGCATGGGGAGCCAACTCATTCTGAGCAAAAGATCGCGCGGCATCCCGAAAGGCGATCTGATCTTCTGAAAGATTAAAATCCATAATTCATACCATTGGCTGTCTTTGTTGTTTTATTAAACTGTCTTTGCTTATTCTTACTGGAGAGCCTGTATCATTTTTCTAAAACCTGCTTATATCTCAACGGTTTTCGTGCAAATACATCTCAAGAAACACCGGCGACATAATCAGCCTTTAAAAAAGTGACGTTAACGTCAACTTCACAACAATATAGAGAATCCACCCTGTAATGCAATAGGGCTAAAACCCTGTTTTAAGACATAGACAGAAGCAGAAAACAGAGGAAAGGGCAGTTCCCTCTGTTTCCCGATACCGGTTTACTTCAGATTAATCGAGAAGTTAGGGCCGGATTCAATATCTTCGTTGAACCAGCGCGCAGTAACAGTTTTAGTTTCGGTATAGAAACGTACTGCCTGCTTACCATAAGCATGCTGATCGCCGTAGAAAGAACCTTTCCAACCGGTGAAGGAGAAGAATGGCAGCGGCACAGGGATAGGAATATTAATACCCACCTGACCCACTTCGATTTCATGCTGGAATTTACGCGCAGCAGCACCGGAAGCAGTAAACATTGAAGTACCGTTACCGTATGGCGAGTTATTGATCAACTCAATCGCTTCATCCAGAGTATCAACCTCCACCAGGCACAGTACCGGGCCAAAGATCTCATCCTGATAGATGGTCATTTCAGGCTTAACACCGGCAAACAGCGTTGGGCCAACCCAGTTACCATCCGGATAACCGTCTACTACACAGTCACGACCATCCAATAGCAGCTCTGCACCTTCATCAACACCCTTCTGGATCAGGCCGTTGATACGCTCTTTAGCCTGAGGGCTGATTACCGGGCCATAGCTGGCAGCCGGATCATTCCAGGCACCCGGACGCGCCTGCATCAGGGCTTCTTTAATTTCATGTTTCCATTCACGGGCTTCACCCACCAGAACCGTTACTGAGATTGCCATGCAGCGTTGACCGGCAGCACCCACAGAGGCACCGGCAATATTGTTAATCACACGCTGTTTAGCTGCATCTGGCATCACAACCATGTGGTTTTTAGCACCGGCGAAGCTTTGTACACGCTTCATATTGTCAGTACCGGTTTTGTAGATGTACTGGCCAACCGGCACAGAACCTACAAAAGAGATCGCACGAATATCCGGATGATGCAGCAGGAAGTCCACCTGCTCTTTACCACCATGAATCACCTGCAGAACACCTTTAGGCGCACCCGCTTCCACAAACAGTTCCGCAAGACGTGTTGGCGTTAGCGGATCCTGTTCAGACGGCTTCAGAATAAAGGTATTACCGGAAGCGATCGCCATCGGGTACATCCACAGCGGAATCATCGCCGGGAAGTTAAACGGCGTAATACCGGCACACACGCCCAGAGGCTGAATGTAGCTGTAAGTATCGATTTCACGGGCAACGTTTTCTACCGTTTCACCCATCATCAGGCTTGGGATGTTTGCGGCATGCTCAACCACTTCGATACCGCGCCACAGGTCACCCTTAGCATCTTCGAACGTTTTACCGGTTTCAGAACTCAGGATCTCAGCGATCTCATCATGATGCTCTTTCAACAGCGCCTGATAGCGCATCATGACGCGGGCACGCTCAGAAATAGGTGTCTCTTTCCAGGTCTCGAAAGCAGCTCGTGCACTTTCGTATGCCGCTTCCATTTCGCCTTGAGTAGCAAACGGTACTTCACACAGCACTTCCTGCGTTGCAGGATTCGTTACCGGCATGAAGTTATCAGATTTACTCTGAACAAATTCGCCATCAATAAACAGCGGGACTCGTTTAGTTGAACTCATACTTATCACCTTATTCCGTCCGGTTAACCGGTTTTATTGTTGTTAGCCGCCTGACAGCGATCATCACTATCAGACTCTTGTCAGATCTTGTCCACTTTCATCTGATCCCTTCAGGACAAACCGTCCGGAACCTCTTCTAAGCCTTAGGACAAACCTAGCGGTTGCTTGGATATAACTAAACTAGCACAGGCCATAGCAGCCAAGGATTGACTAAGTTGCCCACTTAATGGACTATATTGCTGTTTACAAAACCTTATGCGCCCGGAGTCCGACTAATGTCGCAAACCTCAGATTGGCCACTCCCCTCTGGTAGCATTCGCTATCTTGTTCCTCAGTTTCTTCGTGATAAGTTGCGCCAACACCCATTAAGCTGTGGGCTCTACCCAATTTCCTTCGGTAACTATAAAGAGGCACTAGGGCACCAGATGCAGCGGCAGGATCATGATGACTTCCTGCTTATCTACTGTATCAAGGGTAGCGCCAACCTTCGGCTCAAAGATCAGTATTATGAGGTTTCCGCGGGAGATATACTGCTTCTTCCGCCGGGCACAGACCATGAATACAAAACGAAAGACGACGATCCCTGGAGTATTTACTGGCTACACCTCAAAGGGGAAGATTGCCATCTTGCGGCAGATCATGCAGGTTTTATAAAAGGCAATTACCTGCAGAAATTTGGCACACACCCCAAACTTATCCAGGATTTTGATCACCTTATTGATTGTCGTACCGGCGGCTACAACGTCAACACATTCGTCTATGCCGCCAATTTGATTCGACAGATCCTGTCTTATATTGCGCTTCTACAGCCAGCAACAGCCAGTGCTCGCAGCAGCCAACTTAACCTGGACACTGTTCACGCCCTGATGCAGGAAAACCTGCATACCCGGCTCGACCTCGACACCATCGCCAAGGCTGTCAATCTGTCAAAATTCCATTTTGTGAATAAATACAAAGAGCTGACCGGGATGACACCGATTCAGCACTTTCTGCACCTAAAAATAGAGCGCGCCTGTTACTTGCTGGATATCACTCAGCAAAGTATTTCAGAGATCAGCTACAGTCTTGGTTATGAAGATAGCTATTATTTTTCCCGTCTGTTTAAGAAGGTGATGGGTATCGCACCAACTCAGTATCGACGCAAACAGCGTCACTGATTCATTTAAAGTACAGCTAAATTTTAAGAAGACCTGCACCACCCGCAAAGCCAGACGCATCTTATCTTTATAGAGGCAACATATTGTGCTGGTGGCTTTTTTGTTAAAATAACCCACAGTTTCAGATAGTTAATTTGCAGGGTTCATCGCAATGCATCGTCTGCGAAACAGCGTTTTTACTCCGCCTGGCAGCGTTAAAATCAATTTCTGCGATGACCGCTTGTTTTCACCTTTACGTAAACGTAAACTTTGGATAGAGTTAGCCTGAGAGACAGGCGGACACACTGACGGCCCATAGATATGACCTTACAAAGCAGAATTAATAAAAAAACATACGGCATTAGCGAGCTGTCAAAAGAGTTCGACATCACCACTCGCACCATTCGTTTTTATGAACAGCAGGGACTGATCTCGCCAACCCGTAACGGTCAGACCCGAATTTACAGTGAAAAAGACCGGGTTCGGCTGATGCTGACACTCAGAGGCAAACGTCTGGGTTTCAGCCTTGCTGAAACCAAAGAGCTATTTGACCTGTACGACACCACACTGGAAGGCGATGAGAAACAGCTTAACCTGATACTGGGTATTCTCGGCGAAAAGAAAGCGGAGCTTGATCAGCAATTACAGGATATTCAGCGCGTACAGACTGAGCTGAATCTGGTTCAGGATCGCTGCCAGAAAGCGCTGGATGAGGTGTTAAGTAAGAAAACTCAATCCTAATACCCCGCACTGAGTAGTGCCAAGATGCTCAAGAAAAGATTCACCGGAGTAAGTCGGTGCCAGGTAATACCGTACTGTGATCAATAAACATTAAGTCAGTCAGCCTTATACATTTTTTCAGTGACTGCCGGTTAATAAAAATAAATCTCCGGCAGGTACTTAAGACTTTGGAGCAGAAATGTTCCCGTTAAAACAACAATAAAATCAACCTAAAAGGTGGGTTATGACTACAAAAGCAATGAGCTACGTTAGCGGCATCAGCGATATGCCTCTGATTGGAAAAACCATTGGTGACCTTTTCGATGAAACCGTTGCCAAATACCCCAATAATGATGCCCTGATCTCCCGTCACCAGGGAGTGCGCTACAACTACACAGAACTTCAGACTGAAGTTGATCGCTGCGCCAAAGCACTGCTGCACATGGGTGTTGAAAAAGGTGAGCGGGTCGGTATCTGGGCGCCCAACTGTGCAGAATGGTGTATCACCCAGTTTGCCACAGCTAAAATTGGTGCCATTCTGGTCAACATTAACCCCAGCTATCGCACCCACGAACTGGAATACGCACTGAAGCAATCCGGTGCCAGCACTCTGATTCTTCAGGGTGAATTTAAAGTATCTCATTACGTTAATATGATCTGTGAACTTGCCCCTGAGCTGCGTGACAGTGTGGCGTCTCAATTCAGATCAGAAAAACTCCCTCAGCTTAAGCGTGTTGTTTGCCTGGATGAAGATCTGGCTACCGAAGGTATGTGGACCTGGTCTGACCTGATGTCCATGCACGACAAAACCACCGATGCCGAACTCCGCGAGCTACAGGCCACACTGCAGTTCGACGATCCTATCAATATTCAGTACACCTCCGGCACCACAGGTGCTCCAAAAGGCGCAACCCTTAGCCATCACAATATTCTGAATAACGGCTACTTTGTGGCCCGCGGCATGGATTTGACCGATCAGGATCGCATGGTTATTCCGGTTCCTCTTTATCACTGCTTTGGTATGGTGATGGGCAACCTAGGTTGTATCACCCATGGCGCAACCATGATCTACCCGGCAGAAGGTTTTGATCCGGTAACAACCCTGCAGGCCGTCGCTGAAGAGAAAGCAACAGCGCTGTACGGCGTACCCACCATGTTTATTGCTGAGCTTGAGCACCCGGAATTTGACTCATTCGATCTGAGCACGCTGCGTACCGGTATTATGGCCGGCTCCATCTGCCCCATCGAAGTGATGAAGAAAGTGATCGCCAAGATGCACATGAAAGATGTGACCATCTGCTACGGCATGACCGAAACCAGCCCGGTGAGCTTCCAGACCAAGATGGATGCCCCCATTGAAAAACGCGTTTCCACCGTAGGTACGATCCATCCGCACCTTGAAGTAAAGCTGGTGGACCCGGAAACCGGCAACGTGGTTGAGCACGGTGAAAAAGGCGAACTTTGTACCCGTGGTTACAGTGTCATGCTGGGCTACTGGAACAACGAAGAAGCCACCGCTAAATCCATCGAAAACGGCTGGATGCACACCGGTGATCTGGCAGAAATGGATGAAGAAGGCTATGTCGCTATCACAGGACGGATCAAAGATATGATCATCCGTGGCGGCGAAAACATCTACCCCCGTGAAATTGAAGAGTTTCTTTACACTCACCCTGATGTCAGCGATGTTCAGGTGATCGGTGTACCGGACCAGAAGTACGGTGAAGAGGTTATGGCCTGGGTTTCCCTTCATGAAGGTAAAGACCTGTCTGAAGAAGAGATCCGCGAGTTCTGTAAAGGTAAAATCGCTCACTTTAAAGTACCTCGCTACTTCAAAATCACACGGGACTTCCCGATGACAGTGACCGGTAAAATCCAGAAGTTCAAAATGCGCGAAATCAGTACAGAAGAGCTGGGTCTGGAAGACTAATCTGTTTTCTGTCCGACAAGGACACCCCTGCTAAAGGAGAAGCTTGTAACTGAAGCTTTTCGGCTCAAAGGCGGCTCTTAAATACAAGAGCCGCTTTTCTTTTACTTGTTCAGAAATAAAGCAGATATCTGCCGGTTCAGATCGTTACAGGAGCATCCTCATGAGCAGTATTACGCAACATTACCAACCCAATGAAACGCTCTGGCAGAAGATTGAAGAAACCCTGACTCAATCAGATATAAACCCTGATACTCAGCTCAACAGCAACCTGCTGGCCCCCATTGATCAACTGCATATCGGTGGTCGCCAGGCGACTCAGGCTTTGCTCCACCAAGTCGATCTGAAAGCGGGCTGCCACATACTGGAGATCGGCTCCGGACTGGGAGGAACCGCACGGCTTATCGCAGAAACCCTCCCCTGCCACATAACCGCCATCGATATAACCCCTGATTTTTGTGAAGCCCATCAGGCGATCAACCAGCGGATGTCCCTTAATAATATTCAGGTAATCTGCGCTGATGCCTGTGATACCCAGGTTCAGACAGGCAGTCAGGATATCATTATCAGCCAACACACACTGATCAATATCCCTGACAAAACGATGCTTCTGAAAACACTTGCAGAGAGCCTGAAACCCGGCGGCAGCTTCCTGCTGCACGAAGTTATTGCCGGCAGCAATAAAGAGCCTATAAAGCTACCTGTACCCTGGGCATCTGACATCAGCCATAGCCATCTTCCGGATAAAGATGAGTTAATTGCCCTCTTTGAAAGTGCCGGTTTTAGACTAGAGCGTTTCACAGATGTCACCGAAACAGCACTGGCATGGCGAAAAAAGCATACCCAACGGGAGGCGGGCAGCAACCAACAGGGCACAACTCAGGCTGGCTCGCCTTTAAATCCCGGCATTATATTTGGTGAGCGTTTTTTAACCATGGGCAAAAACGTGATGGCCAACCTGACGGATAACAAAGTCTGTGTCGTGGAAGCTGTTTTTAAACGTAGTTAATATAACGAAACAGACACTTGCCCACTACTCACGCACCAGGTCAAAGCGATGTTTTTGGCCTGAGTACTGATAAAGCACTCCCTCTTAGCTTAAGACTCCTCAACATAAGATTACCTAAAGGCCAAAACTCATAACAAAACTCTGGTTTTAAGGCCTCTACTCCAATATTATTACCCAATGTTACAAAGGATCATGAAGCATTTTGCCTGCGTATATAAAGAGGTCGTTTGTACGCAAAAAAGGAACTGCACCACAACAATAATTCCAAGCAACTGCCAAGGAGATAAGCCGCTATGAGCGCTCAAGGAATACCAACCGCCTCAGGAACCCCTTTACTGACGCAAATGTTACTGACCGTTATGTTGCCGATCATTATATTGATGTGCGGCCTCACCTTCTGGATCTATAGCGAAATCAAGTCTGAGACCTCAGATATTATGCTGCATTCCGGTGAACAGGTGGCTGAAGGGCATGCCGCAGAGGTCAGTGCTATCCTGGCTGGCTTACAGGAAGAAGTTTCCATGCTGGCATCAACCCCTATGCTCTCATCTGAACGGCGGGAACAAGCGATACAGAAGTGGTTCTCCGGCAACCTGAAAGAGATCAAACTGGCAGAAATGATTTTTTTCGTTGATACCCAAGCTCAGGCAACCTATCTGGCCAGAAATGGTAAAACCGGACAAGCAAAACTGAGTGAACGTCAATATGTAAAAGACCTTCTGAGTGGCAAATCAGAATTGATCCTCACCAATCCAATTGTCTCCAAGGCCACACAAAAACCTGTCTCAGTCATTGCAAAATCCGTCAGGGACGACAATGGCAAGATCGCAGGGATTCTGGCAATCACTGTCACCTTAGAAATGCTGAGCCAGATCACTGAGAATATCGATCTCACAGATGGCAGCTATGCCTGGATTGCTGATGGCACAGGCTTACTTGTTGCTCATCCTTCAGAAAAGGCTCGTATGAGCATCAATGTGACCGACGCGGATAAAAAAGGTTTTACAGGCCTGAATCAGCATGGCAAACGTATGGTAGCCGGAGAAAAGGGTACGGGTGAAATTCTGAATATTCAGGGTAAGCCGGTCACCATGATCTTCTCTCCCATTAAAAATACGCCGGGGTGGACATTTGGTGTATCGGTTCCTACGGCGGAGTTATATGCCACAGCAAACCGTCTGTCGACCCTGCTTGTGATTATCATGCTGGCCGTTTTGGTAATTATTATTGGCTTAGTCGTTATGGCAAGTTTTTCTCTTGCCAAGCCTATTCAGCGCCTGGTTAACGCTATGGAAGTCGTCACCAGTGATGACAGCGGTATCAATGCCCGCCTTAAAGCGTCAGGCCCCCGCGAAATTCAGGCAGTTACGGTTAGCTTCAACCAATTTATGGAAAAACTCGGACAATCGGTAGACCGGATTATCGGCATTGCCGGAGACCTGACCCAGTCCTCCCATACACTGGAAAAAACAGGATCAACACTAAACCAGCAGGTAGCAGCCCAGGCTCAGGAGATGGATCAGGTGGCGTCAGCCGCTAACCAGCTGACCAGCACCTTTGAAGGGGTTGCTCAAAGTGCGCAACAGGCCTCAGACGAGAGTATCCGGGTAAAAGAACAAGCAGGCAAAGGCCACAAAGCCCTGATGCATAATCAGAAACAGATCGCCTCTCTTTCAGATCGCATTAGTGCTGCCGCACAGGAGCTGCAACAACTTCACCACTCCAGCGAACAGATTGGAGAGGTACTGGATAGCATCACCGGCATTGCCGAGCAAACCAACCTGCTGGCCCTGAATGCCGCCATTGAAGCAGCCCGCGCAGGTGAGCATGGACGAGGCTTTGCGGTTGTTGCCGATGAAGTACGTACGCTGTCGGAGCAGACCCGAAAATCGACAGAGAAAACCCAGAGTGTCATTCAGGAACTGCGTGGGCTGATTGTTCATGCCATCGGCACGATGGATGCCGGAGCCAAAGAAGCGGTAGAAACTGTTGAACGCTCAAAAGAGGCTGAACAGGCGCTAACTGACATACAGCAGGCCGTATCTCAGCTGGAGCAAATGAACCTGCAGATCGCCAGTGCAACGGAGGAGCAGCAAGCGACCATGGTCGAAGTTAACGACAACATGGGGCATCTTGCGGAAGCCGTTGTCATACTCCGGGATGAAACCCAGCAGATCAGCCAGCAAAGTGCCTCCATGGCCAACGCAGGCCAACAGATGGAGCAGATTGCCCGCGCGATCTAAACACTTTCGTTGTAATGACAAAAGCCCGGTAAACAGATTTTTTTACCGGGCTTTTTCTTGGAGACTCGTTGCTTACAATTTAACTGTTGGACTGAACACACAACCCTACCTTACGCTGAAAACATAAGCGACAAGAGACACTCTTAAGTCCTCTGTTATACCTTGGATGCCGCAGCTTTACTGCCCGAAAGGGTACAGAGTATCAGGCCACTATCCGCAGAATCAGAATTGATAACCCGTTCACCATAAGAGTCCCAAACTGAACTGTTGCCACACGTTTCCCAACCGCCTGTCTCGGAAATATGGTTGCTTAAAAGTACCGCGAAACCATGCTTCAGAGCTATTGCCGA
This sequence comes from Oceanospirillum sp., assembly GCF_048265165.1. GTDB lineage: Bacteria > Pseudomonadota > Gammaproteobacteria > Pseudomonadales > Halomonadaceae > Oceanospirillum. The sequence continues at coordinate 389,198 of NZ_JBLXCD010000001.1, forward strand.
TAAAATCTCCGAGTCAGGCGCAAAACCCTTACCAGAAATCAGAGCACTTACAACATAGATATCAGCACCGGATTCTCGGGCTCTTCGGGAATGCTCTGGCTCTGCAAAATCAGCGCAAATAGCCAATGCCAGCCGATGACCTTTGACCTTAAAAAAGTAATCAGCAGGCCCGAATAAGCAATATTGTTCCTCACCTGGATGAAGATATTGTTTCGAGTAAAACTCAACAGAGCCATCTGGAAAGCAAATAACAGCGCCTATGAAAGGCTTAGAAGAGCAGTCAGAACTCAATGGACAGCCAGCGATAACAATGATCTGGTTTTCAACTGAGGCACGGGATAATTCCTGAAAGCTCGATGCTTCTGGCGAGAAAGCTAACCTCGCTGCCAAATCCAACTCATAACCCGTCAATGATAACTCAGGAAAGATAACAACATCTGCATTGTGACGAGAAGACCTAGAGATCATTTCAAGATGATGCCTTAGGTTGCTCTTTAAATCACCTCTGACAACTGGAATTTGGGCCAAACTTATCGTTACATCTGTTTTCAAGCTCTCTCTCCTTAAAACATAATGCTCGCCTATCGGCACTTGGTTGTCGTAAGTAACAGAGCTTAAACCCCATCCAGCACCATCTGCCGGATCTTTACGGCTTTCTCGAAATGATCCAGCCGGTGGGTCTGAATCCACCAGCTTGCAACTTCCATCAGGGTTTCGGGGTCGTCATTTTTGTTGGCGAAGAAAGCGTAGAAGGAAACACCCACCGCCTCGCCTTTCTGCTGAATCTTCTTATCACACACCTGAATAATATTACGTCTTAGCGTTTGTCTCATGGGTTTCTCGGTTTTATCTGTTCTAATTTCATCAAATTTGACGAGCTGTAAGCCTAAAACAAACACCACTGTATTGATATACAGTCATGGTAAAAACACGTCTTCAGCCGTTATAACTGACCGCCATAGGTGGCTCTTTCCCAGCTAATCGCACCGAATACCGCTTCAATCACTGCCTGGGCCATCAGCTCACCAAAGAGCACGTGTTTGCCACAGAACTTAACCTCGGGACCAAAGCCATTCACAAATACCACAGAATCCGTACCCGTGCCGGTTGCGATCAGTCCGGATACAGGACTTAGCACCTTTGCATTCTGTAAGGCGGCGGCCTTAGCTTCGGTCACCATCATAACTGCCTCCACCAGAGCCGCCTGAGTCAGACAGGCGTTGGTCAGCAGAATAATGTTGATGGTGCCTATTTCTTCCGGCTCAGAAACCATACGACGGTATTCCGCCTTGTCACCCGCCCTACGGGCATTAGAAAAACCAGCTGTCGCCAGAACGAATATCTCAACCCCATCGGCTACCCGCTTGGCTAAATGATAAGAACCCATAGACGCAGCGGTCATCATACCAACAAGGTTACCCGTTACCCCGAGGATCTCACCGTAATGGGCAAGGGTCGTTTCTGCAGGCTCATGCTGCTCGGTGTGTTTGGGTACGCGCAAATTCAAAACCCCATCCACCCACTGCAGACCACCATTTAACACTCCAGAGCTTAAGACCTGATGAGGCTTTTGCAGATAAACCATCAGATGATCACTGGTGTGTTCTACAGCGGCAAACTCTCCCAGCGACTGAAGTGAACGCTGGCAGTTAGATTTGTGAGAAAATTGGAAAGTCATATCGTCGGATACCGGATGGAATGAATGCTGGCTTTATCAGTGATGCTAATATTGCGTTCAGAGTACACAGTTTACCCGATAAGCTTACTTTCAATCACGAATCGCCTGATAGCGACATACCGAAATACCAGCAACTTGCCAAGCTTCTGCCGCCTTATTAATATGCCCCGCCTTGTTATTTAATTCGTTATCCGGAAGAAGAAGTCGCTTATGTCCCTGCCTCCATGCCCGAAATGTAACTCTGAATTTGTCTATCAGGATCAGGAACTTCTGATCTGCCCGGAATGCGCCCATGAGTGGAATCCCTCAGAACAGCCGGAAGATGATTCGCCAACAGCAAAAGACGCTAACGGCACTCAGCTAAACGCCGGCGACAAGATCACCCTGATCAAAGACCTTAAGGTTAAAGGCAGCTCTATGGTGCTGAAAATCGGCACCAAGGGCCTGATCAAGCGCATTGTTGATGGCAAAGATCACGAGCTGGACTGCCGTTTGGATGGTGCCGGTGACATGATGGTTACCGCTAAATTTGTGAAACGGGCGTAATGTTTTAAACGGCTGAAAAAGCGGGCACATCGGTACCCGAGCCATTGCTCCGATCACAGAAAGACTGTATCTCATCGGGGGTCAGATTACGCCATTGGCCCTCGCAGATATCTAACCGGACAGCACCAATCTGCTCACGGTGCAAAGACCTTACCCGGTTACCCACCGCTGCAAACATGCGTTTTACCTGATGGTAACGCCCCTCAGTAATCGTCAAAAGAACCTCTCTAGAATTAACAACCTCAAGCTTTGCGGGTTGAGTTGGCTTTGCCTCGCCCTGCAACAGAATGCCTGCAGCAAAACGTTCCGCCACATGCTCACTTATCGGTCGCGACAAGCCCACACGATAGACTTTTTCACACAGCCGATCCGGGCGAATAATCTCAAACGACCAACGGCCATCATCGGTAATCAGTACCAAGCCTGTTGTGTCGGCATCCAGACGGCCCGCCACATGCAACTCCTCGGTATGATCAATACCGCTGCCATTAAAAAGTGACGGGTAAGCTTCATCCACGTTAGAGCAGACAGTACCTGCAGGCTTATGCAGCAGCAGGTAGCGAAAAGAACGGGCTGTGAGCACGGAACCATCCCATGTGATGCAGTTATTCTCATGCACTTGTGCCCGCTCACTTAACACCACACGGCCATTAACCTGAATACGCCCCTGCTGTATCTGTTCGCGCGCTAGCTCACGCGTCAAGGTGGTACTTTTACAAACAAACTTATCCAGCCGCATTGTCCATCCTAAGCAGGGGTAATGTAAGGTGATTTTCTTTCAGATCAAGATTTCTAGGTAATGAAACATCAAAACTGACGTAACACGGTGTGATCTCTCAGACAAACTGCTGGTTGATCCGGTTGGAAAAAAGCTCTAAGCCCAGCTTATGTCTGAGCAGTAATCAGGTCACTATATCCACCATACTTGCCTGAAAACTCAGGCTAAACGCAACTGACTGTGTTCTGAAATCATGCAGTTCATATTGTTTGAGCAATATTGATTACAGGTACGAATTACTCAGCAAAGAACTATATTGATATAGTAAAAGAGAGAGTAGCTATACTCTCTCCTTCTGCAATATCCAAGTAAAGTAGTAAATAATCAAATTAAACAGCTAAGCAGTATTTACCACTCCTAGTAAAGAGAGAACACTAGATACTATATCTTCAGTTGGCAAAGAAGCATCCATCTCAACCCAGCGACGTGAAAATGGGTGATCCGCGTATGCGCGATAGAGTTCATTCAGAGTCTTATCCGCTTTAATTGCCATAGTCTGACGGTCTTCGTCTGTATTGCCATCTCGACCAGCAAGCCTTTCTTTCCGAGCGACCAAGGGTAAACCCAGATACACAGTCAGATCAGGCTTTACAAGCTGATCTTCAACTTCCTGGAGTTGAAAGTGCTGACCGCTTGTTCTCCAGCTATGATAAACCTGCGTGGAGTACCAATAGCGATCAATAACAACACACTTGGCCTCTTTCAATGCCTGTGAAACACGATTGGATGAACAAATTGCTGTAGAAGCATAAAATAACTGCCTAGCTAATGACTCATCTCCATAAATATCTTCCATTGCTGGCCGTACAATCTTAAACTTATCCAATGGGGTATTTAAAAAGATACCATTCAATGCACTAGCTAATGCCTTAGCGGTTGTTGACTTTCCAGTACCATCTAAACCTTCAACAACAATAAACATCATAGACCTCCTTTCACTGAAAATATTACAACTTTGCTTGCTTTTAAAATATCCCACCGCAAATGCTTGGCAGCGTTACAACTTCTCGGTGTTAGAGAAACCGTAGTACTCCAACGACCGCAAGGCGCAACTAATCTTGCATGTTTTCGCAAACGTTTATATCGCCAGCCATTTTGGACTAACTTGCGGATCATCTGGTTCAGCTCTTTACTGCTACTGAATTTGTACATAGCAGCTCCTTAAGCGTATCTACTCAAAAACGTAGCAATATTAAATTTAATTTCTGAGAATGCGGCTTCAACTCCCACATCAAGCAGTGGTTCACTTACAATGTATCCCTCCTGCTCGGCTCCATTTTGATAAAAACGGCCTTCAGGATTAATCATTAGATAAGATGCGGTCATGTCTGAATTGTCTTCGACGACCGTCACATCTGAAAATGGAGAGTGCCGTTCAACGTAGTTCTGAAATTCATCATCATCTACGGGCCGAATATCTTCATAAACTGGCAGCACTCTAAGTAACTTCCACTTATCAGGTTTAACAAGCTCTATCGTTTGTCCAAGGGATTCGTATAAATTGTGTTGATTAACAACAGTATTAACTTTAAATATTCCTAGAGGGTTCAGCTCACGGTACATAGAAGCAATATGAGCAAGCTTATCAGATGAAATCCAACTGCCGTTACGATCCATTCTGCCAATATTTTTGGCTATAAGCTCGTCAGCACTATCAAAACTGACACCTAAGACATCAAGCTGTGGAGCGACAGAAAGCAAAGTTTCATCATCGAGAAATGCTGCATTAGTGATAATAGAGGTGCGAAAACCTTTCTTTTTTGCGTAAAAAAGAGCATCAGAGAAACGCTTCCCCAGTAGCATAGGCTCACCACCGGCAATATTTAGGCGGACAGTTTTATAGCCCATAGCATCCATAAGCGGATTAGAGTTAAAAAAATACTCCGAAAGCTTATCGATCAATGATTGGACCGCACCTTCTTGCCGGTGCAGTTCTTTGGAATGGCAATCCGCATTCCAGGTTGCGTAACAGTACTCACAACGGTAGTTGCAATGTTCTGTCATATGGAAGTTGATAACTAACTCGTTTGATTGGGACATGAATCTATCTCCGTTTGTTGATAACGGAGATAGATTCACTTAGTGGAATCCACTAAAAAGCACTAATCCAAAAAACTTTTTAAAAGTGCGCTGAAATCTTCAGCTTCAAGATATTCATGGTCGATCCACTGCTTAATTTTCAGAGCGCTACCTCCTTCAGGGTTGAGTGTTTCAGATATATTTCGTGCCGAATCCAAGTCTCCAGAAAGATAGAGGATGATCATTTTGTCAACTTTGGACGCTTGAGCAATATCAGGCGTAAACAACTCAAGAACTGATGGGTATTTGCCTAATCCGTTATCTGTTACTTGGGGTAACTGTATAAATGGATTTGGCAGCCGACGCTCATCTAAAGAAACACTATCTTTTAATGCTGCGAAAAAATCTAATAGCTTCTCAGGTTCAAAACTGATCATCCCAACACGATCCAGCCCTAACAAAAGATTCTCTAACATTTCTGCTTTTTGTTTTCGTCCTGAATAATCATTAACTATATCAAGAATAATACTTGGTTCAGAATAAAACGCTGATATTAGAACAACATTATAAAGTCGGTTAAAATGACAACTCTGATAATAACGTCTCCCTCTACTCCCTATGGCTCCAGTTGGAGCTTTTTTGATTATAATTAGCGCCCCGTTGTCCTCTAGAGTAGTCAATTTATCCTTAAATTTAGGATATCTAGAGAGTTTTATATCAAAGAGCGCTTTGATTGCCCAAGAACGCGTGTACTCACCGGACATAACAAACCTTGCCCAAAGCTGACCTGAGGCCCAGAGACTTCATATCAGGCCGCCATTCATTTGCAAGATCTTCAGCTAAACGATACCAACCTCGCCCTCTACAATTATAATCTTTTGATTGAGTTATAGCCTTTAATACACCAAGACAATAACCTGCAAGCAGCGTATCTTTTTGTGCATAAGATATGGAAGTTAGCATCCCTTCCTCTCCAATTTTGTTATACATTCCAATTAATTCTGAGCATCCTTTTATCAACCTTTCACCATCGCTAATATTTTCAATATCATCAGAAATAACATAAGGACTAATAGCAAAACATAAAAAAAATAAAAAAGTTCTCACAAATTATCTCCATCAGCATGACTAGCATCATTATTATAACCTACACTAGCAACTAAAGCCGCCAAACCAAATCCCATCCCAATCAAAAAAATAATAAAAAACTCTAGAGTATTAGAGTAAAGAAAACTTACACTAGGTATTCCGCCAAACCATATCCAGTAAAATAAGGCAGAAAAAAATGTAAGCCACCCTGTAAAAGAGAAAAGACTTACGTATTGTAAAAAACCATTCCAACCACTTTGACCTGAATAAATAACTAACCGAACACAGTAAAAAACCCATACTATCAAGGCGATTTCAACCCAAGAAAGGTCAGCCAGAAAAGCCCCATTTCTAAAAATAGAAAATACACATATGATAGCCACTAATACCCCCAACCCCCCCATAAAAAGATATGAAAATAATGCATATATCACATGGAAAATAATTTTCAAAAACCCTTTAAATGTAGGTAGGGAAAATACTACCTCCCCTGATCTTTCATTCGCTTTCATTTTAAATTCCATTAAAAAACAACAGTTAAACCAGATCAACTATGGAAGCTTTTAAAATAAGGAAAAAGAATAAATTCGAAAAATTTTACTAGCATCCATACTGACAACTGATAATTTTACAGAGCATACTAATATTAATAGCACTCCATACGCCCAAATTTTAACGATATCCACATCACGGGTAAATACGCAGATCGCCACGCTCCTATGACAGGTTTACAACAACCATTAAAATTTCCCTTTACGTTAACGTCAACTTAGATTAAATTTACTGCATCTGATTATTAGAGCCGGTGCATCAGACCATCCACCAAGGGTCAGCACAGGCCAAGAGACAACAACAAATAAAGCTAGAAAGAGGCAACGCCATGAAATCCATCTATAAAGAGTTTAACTTCGATCTGGGCGATACTTACGACATGCTGCGCGAGCAGGTTAATCGTTTCGCCACGGAAGAAATTGCTCCACGCGCTGAGCAGATCGATCAGGACAATGAGTTCCCCGCTGATCTGTGGCGTAAATTTGGTGATATGGGTCTGTTGGGTATTACCGTTCCTGAAGAGTTCGGCGGCTCTGACATGGGCTATCTGGCCCACGTTATCGCCATGGAAGAGATCTCCCGTGCCTCTGCTTCTGTTGGTCTTTCCTACGGCGCACACTCCAATCTTTGTGTTAACCAGATCAAGTTGAACGGTAATCAGGCGCAGAAAGAAAAGTACCTGCCTAAACTGGTTTCCGGTGAACATATTGGCGCACTGGCGATGTCCGAGCCAGGTGCGGGCTCTGATGTGGTCAGCATGAAGCTGCGCGCCGAGAAAAAAGGTGACCGTTACATCCTGAACGGTAACAAAATGTGGATCACTAACGGCCCTGATGCCAACACCTACGTGATCTACGCCAAAACCGACACTTCGGCGGGCTCCAAAGGTATTACTGCCTTTATCGTTGAGCGCGATTATCCGGGGTTCACTCGTCACCAGAAGCTGGACAAGCTGGGTATGCGCGGTTCTAACACCTGTGAGCTGGTATTCCAGGATTGTGAAGTACCGGAAGAGAATATACTGGGCGAATTAGGTAAAGGGGTTCGCGTTCTGATGAGCGGCCTGGACTATGAACGTACCGTTCTGACCGGCGGCCCAACCGGCATTATGCAGGCAGCAATGGATATTGTTGTGCCTTACCTGCATGACCGTCAGCAGTTTGGTCAATCCATCGGCGAGTTCCAGTTAGTTCAGGGTAAAGTGGCCGACATGTACACCACCATGAACGCCTGTAAGTCTTATCTCTATGCGGTTGCCCGTGCCTGTGATCGCGGCGAAACCAGCCGTAAAGATGCCGCAGGCGTGATTCTGTACTGTGCAGAAAAAGCGACTCAGGTTGCACTGGACTCTATCCAGTTGCTCGGTGGTAACGGTTACATCAATGAATTCCCTACCGGTCGCCTGCTGCGTGATGCAAAACTGTATGAGATCGGTGCCGGTACTTCGGAAGTACGCCGTATGCTGATCGGCCGTGAAATCTTCTCCGAGTCAAAATAAAAGCCTGGCAGAGATAGGTCTTACACTATCTGTCCGGCGAGTCGTTAAGGGAGGCAAAACCTCTTAACGACTCCTCCAAACCCGAATATCCAATCCCTTTTTTTATTCCTGCTGAAATCAATTTTACGCTACAGATGTGGCAACGGCAGGAGTGAACTCAGGTCTGGTAAGGCAGGCTGGCTTTCCCCCCTGCACGACGACAGCTGGTCTGTCTTACCAACTTAGTTATCAGGAGCTAGCAATGGCGGTTATCAAAAGCAAAATCAATACCCGCTCTGAAGAGTTCCAGACCAACATGGGCAACATGAAGCGTCTGGTACAGGATCTGCGCGAGCAACTGGCAGAGATCAAGAAAGGCGGCGGTGAAGCAGCCCAGAAGAAACACCTTGACCGGGGCAAGCTACTCCCCCGAGACCGTATCAACGGCCTGCTGGATGAAGGCGCACCTTTTATGGAGCTTTCCCAGCTGGCAGGTCTGAACGTTTATAAAGACTATGTGCCTTCAGCCGGTATCATCACGGGTATCGGTCGCGTCAGTGGTCAGGAATGCATGATCATCGCCAATGATGCCACCACCAAGGGCGGCACCTACTACCCCCTAACGGTTAAAAAGCATCTGCGGGCGCAGGAGATCGCTGAGAAAAACCACCTGCCTTGCGTATACCTGGTCGATTCCGGCGGTGCCAACCTGCCAAACCAGGATGAAGTGTTCCCGGATCGCGATCACTTTGGACGTATTTTCTACAATCAGGCGAATATGTCCGCCAAAGGGATTCCCCAGATCGCGGTCGTCATGGGCTCCTGTACAGCAGGTGGCGCTTATGTACCGGCCATGGCGGATGAATCTATTATTGTGCGCCAGCAGGGCACCATCTTTCTGGCAGGCCCACCGCTGGTTAAAGCTGCAACGGGTGAAGTGATCTCTGCGGAAGATCTGGGTGGTGCCGATGTACACTGTAAAACATCCGGTGTTGCCGATCACTACGCGATGAATGATCAGCACGCCCTGCAGATCGCCCGTCAATGTATCTCCCGCCTGAATCCATCCAAAAAAGCGGAACTGGATATCCAGCCTTCCCGTCCGCCGCTGTACGATCCGGAAGAGATCTACGGCATCGTCTCAGAAGACCTGCGCAAGCCCTACGATGTGCGTGAAGTGATTGCCCGTACCGTTGATGGTTCTGAGTTTGACGAGTTTAAACAGATGTACGGCACCACACTGGTCACAGGTTTTGCCCGTATCCATGGTTATCCCGTAGGTATCGTGGCGAATAACGGCGTACTCTTCTCCGAAGCCGCCCTCAAAGGCGCGCACTTTATCGAGCTCTGTGCCCAACGCAATATTCCACTGGTCTTTCTGCAAAATATCACTGGCTTTATGGTGGGTGGCAAGTACGAATCCGAAGGTATCGCCAAAAACGGTGCCAAGATGGTAACGGCAGTGGCCTGCGCTAAAGTACCTAAGTTCACCATGCTGATCGGTGGCAGTTTCGGTGCCGGTAACTATGGTATGTGTGGCCGCGCCTATGATCCGAACCTGATGTGGATGTGGCCAAATTCAAGAATCTCAGTGATGGGTGGTGAACAGGCCGCCGGTGTACTGTCCCAGGTGAAACGCGACAATATGGAGCGTAAGGGCGAAACATGGGCCGCCGATGATGAAGCTGCATTCAAAAAGCCGATTGTTGACCAGTACGAACACCAGGGTCACCCCTACTACGCCAGCGCCCGCCTGTGGGATGATGGTGTGATCGATCCGGCACAAACCCGCGACATACTTGGGCTTGCCATCTCTGCTGCTCTGAATGCACCCACCCGCGAGACACGCTTTGGCGTGTTCCGCATGTAATCGGAGCATCTGATATGACGACTGATAAACCGTCCTCTAGTCAACGACAGGTTCTTTGCGAAATCTCCGATCAGGGTGTCGCGTCCGTTATTCTGAACCGGCCTGAAGTGCACAACGCCTTTGATGACAAGCTGATCGCTGACATTCTCGCGATACTGGATGATCTGAACGCTAACGATGCGGTTCGCGTGGTGGTACTGCGCTCTAACGGAAAGTCTTTCTCTGCCGGCGCTGACCTGGGCTGGATGAAGCGCATGGCGCAGTACAGCCTTGAGGATAATTTCAACGATGCCGGTGAGCTGGCGCGTCTGATGCACACCCTGAACAATCTGAACAAACCTACCATCGCTCTGGTACAGGGCGCGGCCTATGGCGGTGCCGTGGGCTTAGCCGCCTGCTGCGATATCTGTATCGCCACGGAAAAAGCCCGTTTCTGCCTGAGCGAAGTAAAAATCGGCCTCTCCCCTGCGGTGATCAGTCCTTTTGTGGTCTCCGCCATGGGTGAACGTGCTGCCCGGCGTTATTTCCTGACCGCTGAAGTATTTAACAGTGAACAGGCTGTTGCGATGGGCCTGGCCCACCTGAACGTGCCTCAGGATGAGATGGAAACAGCTCTGGAGGGTATGACGCAGAAACTACTGGCTAACAGCCCGCAGAGCGTCCGTCGTACCAAAGAACTGATCGCCCTGGTCGCTAAAGGCCCGATCGATCAGGAGATGATCGAATACACCCAACGCCTGATCGCTGAAATCCGCGTCTCTGAGGAAGGTCAGGAAGGTCTGAGTGCGTTCTTTGAAAAACGTGCTCCGGGTTGGCAGCAGTCCTGATATCAGGCTGCTCCAACGGGAACAATGTGGGAGATAACCGATGTTTAACAAGATTCTGATTGCAAACCGTGGCGAGATCGCTTGCCGCGTAATTCGTACCGCACACCAAATGGGTATTCGCTGCGTTGCTGTTTACTCCGAAGCTGATGCCAACGCCATGCATGTGGCGATGGCCGATGAAGCGGTTTGTGTAGGCCCGGCCGCCAGCAAAGACAGCTACCTGAAAATGGACACCATTCTGCAGGTGGCAAAAGACACCGGTGCTCAGGCAATCCACCCCGGCTACGGTTTCCTGTCGGAAAACGCCCCATTTGTACAGAAATGCCAGGATGCTGGCGTGGTCTTTATCGGCCCTCCGGCGGATGCGATTAAAGCCATGGGCTCCAAGAGCGCCGCTAAGCGTATTATGGAAGAAGCCAAAGTACCCTTGGTTCCCGGCTACCATGGCGAAGACCAGGATCCGGCCCTGCTGAAAAAGCACTCGGATGAGATGGGTTATCCGGTACTGCTGAAGGCCACCGCCGGTGGTGGCGGTAAAGGCATGCGCGTAGTCTGGTCTGCCGACGAGTTTACCAGTGCACTGGATGCCGCAAAACGCGAAGCGATGAACGGCTTTGCCGATGACACCATGCTGGTTGAGAAATATCTGACCAAACCCCGCCATGTTGAAATTCAGGTGTTCTGTGATCAGCATGGCAACAGTGTGTATCTGGCAGAGCGTGATTGCTCCGTTCAGCGCCGACACCAGAAAGTGGTTGAGGAAGCCCCTGCACCGGGCATGTCCGACGAACTGCGTAAAGCGATGGGTGAGGCCGCCGTGCGAGCCGCTGAGGCGATCGGCTATGTGGGAGCCGGCACCGTTGAGTTCCTGCTGGATGAAGACGGCTCCTTCTACTTTATGGAGATGAATACCCGCCTGCAGGTTGAGCACCCGGTGACCGAACTGATCACTGGTCAGGATCTGGTGGAATGGCAGCTGGCAGTCGCCTACGGTCAAACTCTGCCCATCAGCCAGGACGATGTACAGATCAACGGCCACGCGGTTGAAGTACGTATCTACGCGGAAGATCCCGATAACGACTTCCTGCCCGCCACCGGTAAGCTGGAATATCTGCGCACCCCGGAAGAAAACCGCTATGTTCGGGTTGATACCGGTGTTCGTGAAGGCGACGAGGTCAGTATCTACTATGACCCTATGATCGCCAAACTGATTGTCTGGGACGAAAACCGTGACCGTGCCATGCAGCGCATGAGCCAGGCGTTGACGGAATACCGTATCGCCGGTATGAAGACCAACACCCACTTCCTGAAACGCCTGATTGATAACACGGCGTTCCGTGATGCAGAGCTGGATACCGGCTTTATTGAGAAGCACGAAGCCGACCTGTTCCAATCCCACGGCGGCTCTCAGGGCGCTAACCCGCTGGCGATGGCAACCCTGTACACCCTGCTGAAACAAAAACAGCAACGTAAAGCAGAAGCGATTCACAGCCACGATGAAACTTCGCCCTGGCATCAGTTCTCCGGCTGGCGTCTGAACGAAGACCCGACCCATGTGGTACGTTTTACTCAGACACTGGCACAAAAAGAGGGCGACGACCAACAGGTCGAGCATGAGATTACCGTTAACTGGCTGAAGCAGGGTTACCGCCTGACACTGGATGGCCACATCATGATCGCCGATGGCACACTGAATGATGACCGCTTACAGGCCAGTCTGAATGGTCATAGCCGTAACGCTTTTGTCGCCGAACTGAACGGTCATGTCACCGTATTTACGGATCAGGGTGCCTTTGAATACCAGTGGCAACGCCCGGATCTGGATAGCCATGATTTTGAAGATGATAGCCCAAGCCTGACCGCACCGATGAACGGCAGCATTGTTGCGGTTCTGGTTGAGCCAGGCCAACAGGTCACGAAAGGCACCGCCATGGTGATTATGGAAGCGATGAAGATGGAGCACACCATCACTGCATCCGTTGATGGCACGGTTACTGAGATCTTCTTCCAGCCAGGTGATCTGGTGGAAGGTGGTGCCGATCTGGTGGCCTTTGAGGCTGAGGAGGCCTGATATGTCCTATCCCACTCTACCCAAATCCGTGCGTATTGTTGAGGTTGGCCCCCGTGATGGTCTGCAGAACGAGAAAGGCGTCATCAGTACAGAGATCAAACTACAGCTGATTGATAAACTGGCGGATGCCGGTGTGCGCTATATCGAGTCTGCCAGCTTTGTATCACCGAAATGGGTTCCTCAGATGGGAGATGCCACTGAGGTAGTCACCGGCCTAAACCGTAAAAGCGGTGTCACCTATGCGGCTCTTACGCCAAACCTGAAAGGCCTGGAATCAGCCATTGCAGCAGGGGTCGATGAAGTGGCTGTTTTTGGTGCTGCTTCTGAGGCTTTTTCTCAGAAGAATATTAACTGCTCCATCGCAGAAAGCCTCGAACGCTTTGCCCCAGTGATGAAACTGGCTAAAGAGAACCACTTAAAAGTACGAGGCTATGTTTCCTGCGTACTGGGCTGCCCTTACGATGGCGAGATCGCGCCGGAAAAAGTCGCAGAAGTGGCAAAAGCACTCTATGACATGGGCTGCTATGAGATCTCTCTCGGCGACACTATAGGTGTCGGTACGCCACTGAAAGCCAAAGCGATGATCCGGGCCGTGGCAAATGTGGTGCCAATTGAAAAACTCGCCGCTCACTTCCATGACACCTACGGTCAAGCCCTGGCTAATATTTATGCGGTACTGGAAGAAGGTGTTGCGGTTGTCGATAGCTCCGTCGGAGGCTTGGGCGGCTGCCCTTACGCCAAGGGCGCATCCGGCAACGTGGCCACAGAAGATGTGGTTTATATGCTGCAGGGATTGGGTATCGAAACCGGTATCGACCTGAACAAGCTGGTGGCTACCGGCAATTTTATTACCGAAGCCATCGGCAGTACGAATCGTTCCAGGGTGGGTTTAGCAATGTCATCCTAACGATAAGCCCGTGGCACCTGCACGCCAACGGGCTTGTTTTCTGAGTGTCATTGGGGAGGCTTGGCCTCCCTTTTTTATCCCGGCTTAATAACGGGTTTAGTAGGGTTTATCGGACATCTATGCGTTTACAAACTTTTCTTACCTAAAGTTACACAATCTTTTTAAGATGGTACACTCTGCTATACTTAAAGCCTATCCTTCACCGTTTTCTCCTTTTACTCTGCCAGAGCTTTTTAATGGACTCAATTTCCCTGATCAACAACCTATCTGATCTTCCGACGCCCGTCGCTCTGATCGCAAAAACAGGGGAATGCCTTACCTCCAATCAGGCATCAAAAGATCTGATACATAAGCTCGGCCTCGAGGACTGCAGTAACCTGCTTCCTGGTGATTTACTGCACAGGCTTCTGGGAAATCATCCGATAGAAACTGGTGTCTATGAGGATGTCCTTTACTCCAATGCCGAAAGCTATCGCTGGCAAGTGATAGCTGCAGAGTCTGATTGTTACCTGGTACAGGGTTTCAATCAGACGGACCGGGAACAATATCGGGCCATCCTTGAGAGCTCGGTTGACGGGGTTTACAAGACAAACCGTGCTGGCCAGCTGATTTATGCCAATCAGGCCCTCGCCGATACCTTCGGCTACAGCAATGCCTCTCATATGATTGATGCGGTTCAGCACCTGGCCTGGGATATGTATACCAGCGACGCTGACAGAAACGAGTTTCTTCACCGACTGGATCAATCAGGTGAAGTTCGTGATATGGAGCTTCAAATGAGGCGCATTGACGGCTCTCTGATCTGGATACGTCTTAATGGCCGTGCCCTGAAGAATGAAGAAAATCTTACCGAATTTATCGTTGGGGCCGTTCACGATATAACTGCCCATAAAGCCGCAGAATCAGCACTGATAACGGCGGAAGACAAATACCGCGGTATTTTTGAAAACGCCATGACCGGCCTGCACCAAAGTACTTTGGATGGCCGCTATATGAATGTAAATCCATCCTTGGCACACATCCTCGGCTACAATTCGCCGGAAGAGTGTATTGAATTAATTCAGCATATTGGTAAGCAGGTTTATGTGCGCCCCCATGAGTGGTTAAAGTCGATGAAGCGGCTGCGTAAAGAAGGTTTTTTTACGCACAATGAGGTCGAAATCTATACACGAACGGGAATAAAACGCTGGGTCACCGTCAGTAATCACCTAGTCCCTGCCACGGATGCTATGCCAGAGCATATCGAAGGCTCAGTGGTGGATGTCACCGACCAGAAGCGTTCACAGGAACGTATCCAGCACCTGGCGCATTTCGACAACCTGACAACACTCCCTAACCGGGTCAGCTTTCATAATGAGCTGGGAAACCTGGTCGCCGATGTCGATGAAGGTGATCTTAGTTCCATTGCACTGATCGTACTGGATCTTGACAATTTCAAAGATATTAACGACACCCAGGGGCATATCACCGGTGATATGCTGTTGATTAAAACAGCCCACCGGCTTCAGGACTTTTTTGGCCACAGGGCACAGATTTTCCGCCTCGGTGGTGATGAGTTTGCCATCACACTCAGTAATATAGCTGACCGTGGAGTGATCGGGTCGCAGTTAAGAGAACTCATCGCTTTACTGTCAGAGCCCGTTGAATTCGGCAACAGTGAAATACGCTGTACCGTCAGTGCTGGCATAGCTCTCTATCCAGAAGCCAAAGATGTTATTCAGGAAGGCGATGTTCAGCAACAGCTGTTCCGTTATGCTGACCTAGCTTTATATCGCTCCAAAGGAGCAGGCCGGGATCGCTATACTTTCTTCGCTATTGAGATGCAGCTGGAGGTTCTCAAAGAGCAGGAAGTTGAAAAAGAACTCAATACAGCTTTGCTTAGTAATGAGCTTTGTCTTTACTATCAGCCATTACTTAAATCAGATACAAAGGCGCTTATTGGGGCTGAAGTTCTGATCCGCTGGCAGCACCCTGAACGTGGACTTGTACCCCCTTTCGAGTTTATCCCCATTGCTGAAAAAACAGGCTTAATCAGCCGTGTCGACGATTGGGTGTTACTTCAGGCAGCTCAGCAGCTTCGCACCTGGTTAGACAAGGGCATCAGCATACCTTCCCTCTCAGTTAATATCTCAGCGCATCGCCTGAACCAGAGGGACTTTGCTGAGTACGTACACAAAGTTATTGGACAAACCGGTATACCACCACAGACTCTATGCATTGAGATCACTGAAGAAAACATGATCACCAATCTGGAAAATGTGCGTAACACGCTTAACTTACTTCGCCAGTACGGCGTCAAGGTTGCACTTGATGACTTCGGAACCGGCTATTCCTCTCTGAGTTACCTGAAAGAGCTGCCTGTCGACAAGCTTAAAATCGACCGCAGCTTTGTAATGGATATGCATCAGGACCCCCAGGACAGGGCTATTATCCGTACCATTATTGAATTGGGTCATGGTCTTGGGTTGTGGGTCAATGCAGAAGGTGTGGAAAATGAGGTCCAGATCAGAATGCTTCGGGAGCTTGGTGTTGATGAGTTTCAGGGCTTCTTCTTCAGTCGGCCTCTGCCGCTAGCAGAGTTCGCAGAACACTACCTTATAAGCCACGAGCCATCACTCGCGTAAAATCAATAGCTTTTGAAGGCCAGGCCTGAGTTTCAAAGCCTGACCTCCCTTTACGCACGAATTCTTATGAAGCGTGCCTAGCTTCGCTTCGCTCGCCGTTCCTGCCAAAGGCGAATAAAGTTATCACTGAGAAACAGCAACAGGCTCAACAAAATCACCCCTGCCCCCAACAACATTTCAGGTGTTACCGGTTCATTGTGTAACTGACTGCCCAGAAATAATGCAATCACAGGTGTAATCAGCGTAATAAGTGCCACATAAGCAGGTGGCAAATTCGCGATCAGATGAAAATACGCCATAAAGCCAACCAGGGAACCTAGCGTAGCCAGATAGACAACAGAGAAAGCACTCAGCAGGCTAACCTCTCCCCAGGTTACTTCTGTGCCGGCAACAAACCACGCAACCGTATAGAAAGGTAACGAGCACCACAAAGCACCAACGGTTTGCTGCAACGGATGCAAACCAGCACCGTTACGCTTCATAAGCACATTGCTGCTGCTGAAAAAAAACACCGCCAACAGCGCCAGCAAAACCCCAACAACACCCTGCCCGGTGACCACCAGATTATCACTAAAAACAATAGCAAGACCGATAATCCCCATGCCGCAGGCGATCCACTGCTTATGGGACATCGGACTATCCGGAAAAATAAAGTGGCTCAACACGCCGGTCATAATCGTGGTAAAACCAAAGAGCACCGAAATCAGGCCCGATGGAATCCATTGGGCAGCCACATAGGTCACACCCATCGCCCCAAAAATTCCGATCACAGCTGTCAGATAAGATTTAAACGCCCGTCGGCTTAAAGGCAGATTCAAACCCAGCAGTTTCAACATGGGCAAACCCACTAGCGCCGCCAGAGCCATGCGGGAAGCTGCCGCTGCCATCGGCGGCAAAGAGTCACCACTGGTGACAATGGCTAAAGGTGTTGTTGACCAGATTAAGACCGCAAGACCATATGCGACAGGTATCGACATAACAAATTTCCTTTTACGCGTAGCTGATTCAATACCTGTGAATCAGACTTAAAGATAACTACCAGACATAAAAAAAGGCCGCTGACGAAGCGACCTTTTTCGAAATGAAACCAGGATCAATATCGTCGAAGAGCAGCTACCGTCACAGGGCGAAGGACAAGCACAGAGCAAAATGCAGAACATGCGCTGTATTTCACTTGCCACATCATGGCAAACAGACTGACTCGAAGACGGAAAAAACTCATGACCAGATCCTTTAACTTTGAAGATTAACTATCACGGAAAATCATGCCATAGGCAAGTAGTTTATCTCTTGCCAGTCCTGCCATAAAGCCGAACAGTCGGTAAAAACACCATCAACGCCAATTTCCTGCAGCGCTTTCAGCTGAGAAACCTGGTTGATCGTATAGATATAAACCTCCAGCCCCTGCTGTTTAGCCTCAGTAATCAGGCCATAATCAATAAACTCATCACTCAGGTGTAAAGAGGTCAGCTTCAGAGGCCCTGTAATGGCCGATAACGACAGCACAGTGCCATAAAGTAAGAGACCAAGCGCTACATCAGGGCAGCTTTGCTGAAATCTCAGCAGCTCAACATGATCAAATGATGAGACCAAAATTCCACTTTTCAGAGGCTGGTAAGCTTTTTGCTGCAGCAAAACGGCCAGCAGTCCGGCTGTCCCCTTGCTTTTAAGCTCTATATTAATTATTGCCCGGTGCCCAACCAACAGCAGTACCTCTTCAAGAAAGGGAATCCGCTGCCCCAGTCCCGCATCCAGTCGGCGTAACTCTCTGACGCTATGCGCTGCCAGTAAGCCTTCACCATTTGTCGTTCGCTCCAGGCTTAAGTCGTGATGCACAAGCAGCCGCCCCTGATGCGCAATGACATCAATTTCTATTGCATCAGCGCCTGCAGCCAGCGCCATATCAATGGCCATCAGAGTATTTTCCGGCCCATCTTTCAAAGCTCCCCTGTGAGCAAAGAATTTCATGCCCAACTTCCCCTTTAATTGAGGTGAAAATTATGACCTTTACGTTAACGTAAACTTAAAGTACATTATGACTATCAAAATATCCACGGCGACCTGCCTGTGGCTTGAAGTATAACAACAATACAGATCAGTCTCTTATTCCTGAGTGCTCCAGATACCCGAAGCGTCTCAGAATCAGACAAAGTAAGGAGCAAACACCCATGAGTGCGCCCCTATGGCAACCCGATTCTCACCGTATCGAAAGCAGCAATCTGCACCAGTTTATCCGGCAGGTCAATGATGCCCATAAACTCTCTCTGAATGATTACTCCGACCTGTTTGAATGGAGTATTGATAAGACAGAGACGTTCTGGTCTGAACTATGGGACTTTGCTGGCGTTATCGCCGATAAGAAAAGTGAGATCGTACTGGAAAGCCCGGATAAGATGCCTGGTGCACGCTGGTTCCCCACCAGTCAGCTAAACTTTGCCGAAAACCTGCTTAAATACCGTGACGATCGTATTGCCATTGTATTTCGTGGTGAGAAAGGGCAGCGCAAAGCGCTAACCTATCATGAGCTTTATCAGCAGGTTGCACAGTATGCTGCCGGCCTGAAAAAAATGGGCGTTGTAAAAGGTGATCGTGTCGCAGGTTTTGTTCCTAACTGTGCTGAGACCCTGATTGCCATGCTTGCCACCACGTCCATCGGTGCGGTCTGGTCCTCATGTTCACCTGACTTTGGTATCAACGGTGTATATGACCGTTTCGGCCAGATCAAACCCAAAGTACTCTTTACTACTGATGGCTATTTCTACGCCAAGAAAACACTGGATTCTCTTGAGAAAGTCTCGGGCATTCTGGAACGTCTGCCGGAGATCGAACACGTAGTTGTTATCCCATTTGTGAGTGAAGCACCTGATCTGTCCACCCTGACAGAACCGGCAAAAAGTAAAGCAACACTATTGTCTGATTTTGCCGACAGTTCCGCGACGACCATCGACTTTGAACCTGTCGCTTTCGATCACCCTCTATATATTATGTACTCCTCCGGCACCACAGGTGTTCCCAAATGTATCGTCCACTCGGTTGGCGGCACTTTGATTCAGCACCTGAAAGAGCATCTGCTGCATACTGATGTGAAGCGTGATGATGTGCTGTTTTACTACACCACCTGCGGCTGGATGATGTGGAACTGGCTGGTATCTGGTCTGGCAACAGGGTGCACCGTACTGCTCTACGATGGCTCCCCCTTCCACCCACGCCCCAATGTATTGTGGAATATTGCCGAAGAGGAAGGTATCAGCATCTTTGGCACGTCAGCCAAATATATCGCAGCGCTGGAGAAAGTGGGTGAGAAACCGAGGGAAACTCACAATCTTGAGCGACTGAAAGCTGTACTCTCAACCGGCTCACCACTGGCTCATGAAAGCTTTGATTATGTTTATCGCGATATCAAAGCCGACCTTTGCCTGTCATCCATTTCTGGCGGCACTGATATCGTCTCCTGCTTTGCTCTGGGCTGCCCGACCCGTCCGGTTTACGCAGGTGAGCTACAATGCCGGGGGCTCGGTATGGCCGTTGATATTTTTGATGATAGCGGCAAAGCTATTCGTGGTGATAAAGGCGAGCTGGTTTGTACCAAGCCATTCCCATCCATGCCCATTGGTTTCTGGAATGACTCGAAAGGTGAAAAGTATCATGACGCTTACTTCGCCTCATTTGATAATGTCTGGGCCCACGGTGACTATGCTGAGATTACTGAACATGACGGCCTGATCATTCACGGACGCTCTGATGCGGTTCTTAACCCCGGCGGTGTACGTATTGGTACTGCAGAAATCTACCGTCAGGTGGAAAAAGTAGACCAGATAATGGAAAGTCTCTGCATTGGTCAGGACTGGGAAGATGATGTGCGTGTTGTACTTTTTGTTCGCATGAAGGAAGGCTTCAGCCTGAACGCGGACATCGAAAAAGAGATTAAAAGTACGATCCGGGCAAATACCACACCGCGTCATGTACCGGCAAAAATCATTGAAGTCAGCGATATTCCCCGAACCATCAGCGGCAAAATTGTGGAGCTGGCTGTGCGCCACGTTATCCACCATCGCCCCGTTAAAAATACCGATGCACTGGCAAACCCAGAAGCCCTAGAGCTCTATAAAGATCTGCCACAACTGCAGAGCTGACATAATGCAGTACCAACCAGAAAACTAAATCCAAACAACACCGCCTCTGATTGCTCTCTGGTGCTGTTTTTTCAACCACCCTTCCGGGGTGGTTTTTTTATATCCGGCTCACCATTATATTGAGCCGATATCAGTATTCCTTCATTCGCTCCTTTACCTCAAGCACCTTAGGAAGGGCACGTTTGAAAGCATTCACAACATTAGGATCAAAATGTTTGGATTTTTGCTCTTCAAACAGGGATATCGCTTCAGGAACCGTCCAGGCTTGCTTGTAAGGCCGCTCTGATACCAGGGCATCAAAGACATCGGCCAAAGATGCAATCCGTGCTGAAAGTGGGATATCTTCTCCGGAAAGACCCGAGGGGTAACCTGTACCATCCCACTTTTCATGATGATAAAGAGCTATTTCACGAGCAACACGCAATAACTCAGAATCAGGATTGTCCAGAATCCGGGCACCAATGCCCGGATGATCTTTAATCCTTTCAAACTCTTCTTCTGTCAGGCGACCAGGCTTGCAGAGAATTGCATCAGGAATACCCAGTTTTCCAATATCATGCATGGGCGCTGCAGCTGCCAGAGTATCTGCGTCTGTTTCCGACACCCCCATTTCAAGGGCTATCAAACGAGTATATTCAGCCATTCGCTGAACATGAAGACCTGTTTCATTGTCTTTATACTCCGCAGCCAACCCAAGCCGCCTTATCAGGTCCTTGCGTGAACGGTCCAACTCCTCAGTACGGCGCAATACTTCTCTTTCAAGCTCACGATTTTGCGATGCTAAAGCAAGATGAGTCTTAATTCGGGCCAGAATAAGAGGAGGGCTGAAAGGTTTGCAAATATAATCAACCGCACCCAACGCTAACCCCTTTTCCTCATCGACTACCTGACTCATAGCACTAACAAAGATGACGGGGATATGTTTCGAACGCGGATCCTGCTTAAGTTGACGGCAAACCTCATAACCATCAACGCCAGGCATCATAATATCCAGCAAAATCAGATCAGGCGGCTGTTCGCCAAAAACCCGGTAGAACGCCTGTTGTCCATCTTTTGCAATCAGCGTTTTATAATCCGACTTTAATAAACCCAACAACACACTGATATTAAGATGTGAGTCATCGACAATCAGAATACGTGGGCGTTGATCATGGTCGTTAAGCATATCTTGCATCAAGTGTGCATTCCTAAATTCTGTCTCAGCCTGAAAGCAGACCATCAGCTATTGGATAGCGCATTGTTATAAAGAACCATTGCTAATATTCTTTCTACGGACATAATGCCAATTCAGAGTTCCAGCTTACCCAGAATATTTCTGGCTTCTTCAAACTCATAAATTTCTGCATGCTCCATAACTCGGACAATCTGTGCCATGTACTCGGGGTCGATCTGAGCAGCCTCAAGCAACTCCGGTAGCTGCTCAAGAACATCAGGATCACCTTCCTCCAGCTTCTTAAGAGCAGAAGGTATCAGCTCTTTAAGCCTGTCATGACCATCAAACTGAGCTGCTGAGGGCTGCAAGCTGGCGGCAAACAACTGGTCAGCATCATAACCAGCGGATGGGAATCTACTGATCACGGCCTTACTTCTGAGGCACTCAGAGACTGAAGAAATCACACGAATCAAGGCTTCATGCAGCGGCTGCAGACCATTGTCATCAAGACGTAAGTGATCAAACCCTTTTTGCTCAAGGTTTTCTGCCTCTTGCGCAACATCCTCCATACCCAAAGTAGCAGATGTGCCTTTTAAAGTATGAACCCACCGGTTGAGCGTATCCCAGTCACCAGACGCCACCATCTGTGTTGCCGGTGCCACTCCTTTCTGGTAGTCACTGCAGAATCGCTCCATCAATTTCATAAGTAACTTTATGTTACCACCTAATGAGTAGAGTGCTTTATTTATATTTACACCAGGCAAGTAGCATGGAATCTCTATCCCATCCTCTCCTTTTAACGTATCAGGAGAGAAGCCGGATATCACACGCGGTTCAATCCACTGAACAAGCTTTTCCCTGAGAACTTCAGGGTCGAGGGGTTTTGCAATATGATCCACCATACCCGCAGCCAGGCAACGCTCAACATCTTCACTCTGGGCGTGAGCTGTCATAGCAATAATCGGTGGCTTTTTATGAAGTTGCAGCTGCAAAATCTGAGCTGTAGCCTGGAACCCATCAACTTCCGGCATCTGGATATCCATAAAGACCAGGTCAAATTCACTCTGATTTATGGCGCTGACCGCCTCTCTGCCGTTTCCAACAAGCGTCAACTCAAGACCAAAAGGTTCTAATAAACCGGAAATCACTTCCTGATTTATCAGATTATCCTCTGCAATTAACACTTTAGCTCCCAGCAGAGCATTAATCTCATCCCCTTCCCTGAATAGAGTACGGATACTGGGCCCCTGATGAACATCTGAGCGTTTCGTCACAGCCTGCCGGATAGTATCCAGCAGATGCGAATCCGTCACAGGCTTGAGCAAGACCCCATCAATAAGATTATGATTGATACGTCGCTGCAGGTCTTCTCCTCCGTGAGCTGTGAGCATAATGATCGCAGGTTGCAGTGGCAGAGCAGAGTTATTACGCACCGCTTTTGCGATTTCAAAACCATCCATTACAGGCATGAGCCAGTCTATCAAGAGTACATTGAAAGGTGATTCACCAACCGCAGAAGCGTTCACCAACCGATTCAGTGCCGCAGGGGCGTCAGACTCTGTTTCCACAGGTATGCCCTGAAACTCAAGCAACTCACGAACGCTCTGCAGAGTTGTTGTATTGTCGTCCACTGCCAATACACGAGTTCTGGCTAGGTCAACCTCAACAGGCTGATTATCATTTTTCAGATGCTTAAACGTGATGGTAAAGAAGAACTCACTGCCCTCACCTTCAACAGAGTGCACCCCTACCTCACCCTGCATAAGCTCTACCAGCTGCTTGCTGATCGCAAGCCCCAGACCCGTTCCACCATATTGGCGCGTGATGGATGTATCCGCCTGAGAAAAAGACTGAAACAAACGATCTATCTGTCGCTGCGAAAGACCAATACCTGTATCCCGCACCGAAAAACGAATCTGAACAGTTTCTTCATCCTTATCAAGCATGCGGGCTGAAACAGCCACTTCGCCATTATCGGTGAACTTAATCGCATTATTCACCAAATTCAGCAACACCTGGCCTAAACGGAGAGGGTCACCCTGAAGGTTTTCGGGAATAGCCCCATCTACGTCAAACAAAAGCGGCAGGTGCTTTTCATCTGCTTTTACAGAAGCGATGTCTGCCAGATGATGAATGACGTTGTCCAGACGGAATGGGATTTTCTCAACATCCAGACGCCCAGCCTCGATTTTGGAGAAGTCGAGAATATCATTAATAATGGACAAGAGGTTTTGGGCAGAGTACTGAATTTTATCAATATAGCCGACAACTTGATCGTCCTGAGAGGCTTGCCGAGCAAGGTGACTCATACCAATTACGGCATTCATAGGCGTTCGGATCTCATGACTCATATTGGCCAGAAAATCACTTTTTGCCTGATTAGCAACTTCGGCATGTTCTTTTGCAGCCGTAAGTGCGCGTTCTACTTTCTTAATACCGGTAATATCAGTTCTGACAGAAATCATAGAGGTCACACACCCCTCTTCATCCATCATAGGAACCACAGTGGCGTTAACCCAATAGAGACGACCATCTTTTCTCCGGTTACAGACCTCATGGTGCCAACTCTCGCCGCTGTGCACCTTATCCCAAAGGGATTTAAAAAAACCTTTAGGGTGTACGCCAGAGTTAATCAGCTTGTGGCTGCGTCCAATCAACTCATTTTCACTGAACCCGGAAACCTCAATAAACTTAGCGTTTACGTACTCTATCTTTCCATGGGCGTCGGTAATACTGACAATAGCATGCTCATCCATCGCTTTTTTATAAGCTGATAGGCGGCTGAGTGTTTTCAACAAGCGCTCCTGAGTATGCTTTAACCGGAATAGAACTGCTGCAACAACACTGACCAACAGAACAACCGTGATCAGCAGTGCCCATCGACTTTGTCGCTGCTGCTTCTGTACCTGGTTTACCCATGTTTCAAAACGAATATCGAAGCTATCCAAATGATAATAACTGGGCAGCACCGACAACCGAACAGCATTATCCCTGATCTGCTGCGTTGAGGACACTAGGTTATCGACATAACGCACAACCTCACCAAATGCCTGCTGAGCCTCTACAGAAGGTATCGAGTTCGCATCAATACGAACCGATTCCAGCTCAGACTCAAGCTTCATGGCTGCCGTATCTGAGGGTAAAGAAGCATAACCCAATGCCATAAGCATCAACTTAACCATCTTCAGGTCATAATACTGTATCATCTCCTCGGGAAGATCTGATCGATACAGTATCTGTTCGGCTCTTGAAAACACACTTTCCAGTTGAGTAACAGACAATCCATAAAGAGCCGATGCAGAAGAAATATTAAGAATAATTTCCTGCAGTTCGCCCAACCTTCTGGCATAGCGCTCCCAGCTGCGCCGAATATTCTCTATATCCCCATCAATCTGATTAAGGCTCTGGTCCACCGCCCAAACACTGCTGTAGAGCTGATCAAGCAGATAGAGAATCTCATCACGGGGCTTAGCTCTGTGCCCTGACGTCAGCAATGCAGTCTCTGCCCGGAGCTGGGACAGGATATTTTTCTGCTGATGAATCTGTTCCCTCAGATTGCTTTGCTCCGCATCTGAAGCTGGCTGCAGAAGAAACACCATAACCGGAAAAAGGAGTATCAGGCCCGCAATGCAGTACCAGAGAAAAGCTATCGAAAATTTTTGCCGAAACTTAGCGTTCATTTTCATAGCGTACCGGTCCTTCAAAATCGCTGATCGAACTTTCATTGCTCAGCAGAAACAAGCGGATTTTCTCCAGATCGTTTTGAGAAATAGGAGTCGCACTGTAACGCTTACTCATACGATAAATCGCCTCCGAAAGCGTCCGGGCTGAACCATCACTAAAGTAAGGTGCTGTCAGAGAGAGGTTGCGCAACCGAAGCGCCTGAACATCTCGATCGACACTGGTATCAATACTATCTGAATAGACCATCCCACCCATCTCCTTGCCGCCGTGGCAATAAATACAACCCTTTTGCTCAAACAGTACCATTCCAGACTGCTCCGAATAGGTCAAAGCACTTAGTTCTCCCTGCCTATAGCGGTCATATCGGCTATTCGATGTTTGAATCGTCTTCAGGTAAGCGGCAACAGACTGGTAGACGGCATCTGAACTGACTCGGCCAAAATTGTGAATAACAAACCGGCTTAAGCCTGCATCACCTTCCAGCACGGCATAGATATCCATCCCATCTGAGCTCTGGTTGCGCTTAAAGCAACGCTCGACGGCAGCTTTAAGAGAAAAAACAGGCTGCAGAGAAAAAAAGCCTATCTTTTGCTTCATATTAAAAAGAGCCGGTGTGGAAAGCTCCGTCTCCGTCCCATCGTCCTTTATCGATACCGCCCGTTGATCCGAGAAGGCAAATTCAGGCTTATGGCAAGAGCGACATGACGTCTGGCCCGAAGCCGAAAAGCGACGATCTGAGAAAATCTGCTTCCCAAACTTCTCCAAGCTTAAGCCCCGTGTTATTGAGGGTTCAGCGTAAACCGGCGATATAAGGACACAAGCCATAATACTTAAAAGCCAGATAAAGGTCGCTCTCACTTTTGGCGCGGCGTCATTCAGGGGAGATACAATCAACTTCCAGTCTATCCGACTCTGCATTATTTTTTAGCTCGTTGAGGCAAAATCCGGTTACGGATCATCGGTATATAAGGAGCATATTCAATATAATTCATTTTAAATACCCCTTATTTATATTCAAGCCGACTTTGTGAGTACAATGCCTCTTTATGAGATGCATCATAAAGTAAAAAGAAAAAAACAAAGGCTTTTGTTAAAGATAGATTGCTGAGGCACAATCAGACAGGAATAAATTTGAAAATAGAGTAAATAGAGTAATAGGCGATAAGCCCCCAGCGGACGAGTACTCGCCCTGACTACCAGAGGCTGTTATCAAACAGGGAAAACCTATCGGTTTTTAAATTCAGGTTTGCGTTTCTCAACAAACGCTGACATCCCCTCTTTCTGATCCTCCGCCGCAAAGGTTGAGGCAAAAGCACGGCGCTCGAAACGCAACCCTTCCTGCAGTGTGCTCTCGAAAGCGACATTGACGGCTTCTTTCGTCATATAGACCACAGGGCGAGATAAGCGGGCGATTTTACCTGCAACCTTAAGCGCCTCTGCTTCAAGATCGTTCACCGGGAGAATACGGCTCACCAACCCTGCCCGCTCTGCTTCATCAGCATCCATCATGCGCCCCGTCAGGCACATCTCCATTGCTTTGGCCTTACCCACCGCACGAGTCAGACGCTGGGTACCACCCGCTCCAGGGATAGTACCGATAGTAATCTCAGGCTGACCAAATTTGGCGGTTTCAGAGGCCAGAATAAAGTCGCAGGCCATCGCCATTTCACAACCACCACCCAAAGCGAAACCGGATACAGCCGCAATAATCGGCTTACGGGCAGTGTTAAGGCTATCCCAACCATCACGACGATTGTAAGGAAAGTCACTCAGGAACAGATCAATAAAGGACTGATCCTCCAGGTCTTTAATATCAGCACCAGCTGCAAAGGCTTTTTCATTACCGGTAATCACCATGGCACCGATCTCATCATCAGCCTGAAATGCTTCAATTGCCTGACCCACTTCAGTAATCAATGCCATTGACAGTGCATTCATCGCCTGTGGTCGATTCAATTGAATCCAACCAACAGCTCCACGAGCTTCCACAAGAATATTTTGATAGGACACTTGGTTTTCCTTAGCTTCTCAAGCTTTTTTTAACGCCCGCTAAGTTTTCGCGAACGCTCTCAATTTAGGCTGGCCGATAGAAACGGCTTAGTCTTCTGACTGCTTAACTTCATAAAGCGGTTTGACATCGGGAATATCAACTCGCTTCCTGTCTGATTCCGGGGTTGTCAGTGGCTCTACCCGCTCCATGGTTTGCAGACATCGCTGGGTCAAATTCTGATACTCCGCTGTGCCCTTGCCTTTCCAGGCGATCTCTTTATCGGACAGTTCACGAATCACTTTTGCCGGGGTACCTGCCATCAACGTCCGGGGGGGACATTCAAAATCAGCCTTAACAAAGGCGCAGGCCGCAATAATAGAGGACTCTCCAATGCGCGCGTTATCCATAATCACAGCATTCATGCCCACCAGGGCGTTCTTTCCAATATGGCAACCGTGCAGAACCGCACCATGACCGATATGGCCATTCTCTTCAATGATGGTATCTGTGCCGGGAAAGCCATGCATCACACAAGTATCCTGCACATTGGCACCCGACTTAATCACCAGACGACCAAAGTCACCACGCAGACAGGCATTCGGCCCGATGTAGCAGTTGGGCCCGATAATGACATCACCGATAAGAACAGCCGTGGGGTGAACAAAAGCAGTGGGATCAACAACCGGCACAATGCCGTCAATACTGTATACCTGACCTTCAAAAATTTTTTTGTGCATGGTTATTATCCTTCTTATTTGAGGTTTTTATTGTTAACGGGCAAACAGCAGGCTGGCAGATCAGATGCAAGCCAACTGGCACAAAAGCAGCATCAGAATAACAATAAAAGACAACCTCCAGACAGAAAAACGCCCTCAGAAGAGGGCGCTCTGCTATCCGCAAGATCACTTATACGTGGCGACGGCTCTGCACCACAACAAAACGGCGGGCAACAAACGCGGTATCGGTTAACGATGCATTGGCAGCTGGGTTACCACCGGTCGCATGAAAGTCACTATAAGCAGCAGACTGGTTAACGAATACGCCGCCGTCCAGATTTACAGACAGGGCAACTTTAGCATCCATTGCCAGCTCTTCAGCCTGATCCAGTACGTCTTCATCTGTGGAATAAACACCCAGAGTGATCGCACCTTTCTCAGAGATCACCTGGTTTGCCAGCGCCATGCTGTGAGCGGTACTGTCGGTGGCAATCAGAAAAGAAACCGGGCCGAAACGCTCTTCGCTATAGGTTTCAATATCAGAAGCATCGACTTTCAGTATCAGTGGCGTGTGAACTTCAGCATTCGGGAACTGAGCATGCTCACGTTTTTCGCTGGCCAGAACCACTTCACCCAGTGACTCACACTCTTTAATGCGCGCCACCGTTGCTGGAGCCTGAATTGCACCCAGAACCATGCAGGCGCGGTCGTTATCACCCAGGAACTTAGATGTCGCAACAGACAGTGCCTGTGCAACTTCGTCAAAGCTCATCTGGCTGTCGCCTGCTTTGATACCATCGCGGGGAATATAGATCGCCTGAGTCGTGGTACACATCTGGCCGGAGTAGAGACTCAGGGTGAAAGCCAGGTTACGGGCAACCGCTTTGATATCGGCAACGCTGTCGATAATGACCGTGTTGACACCGGCTTTCTCGGTGAAAACCTGAGCTTGTGTCGCGTTCTGTTCCAGCCAGTTACCAAAGAAGCTGGAACCGGTGAAGTCGATCACTTTCACATCTTTATGGGTTGCCAGCTCTTTCGTCACAGGAGCATCCAGTGTGTCGGCAACCATAGACACGATATGCGGGGCAAAGCCTGCCTCTTTCAGTACCTCCTGAGCAACCTTCACAGAGATCGCAGCTGGCAGAATAGACGCAGGGTGCGGCTTAACGATAACCGGGTTACCAGTCACCAGGGACGCAAACATGCCCGGATAGGTGTTCCAGGTCGGGAAGGTTGAACAACCCACAACGACGGCAACACCACGGGGCACAATATGGAATTTCTTATTCATTACCAGAGGGTCATGCTTACCCTGAGGTTTAGTCCAGGTCGCTTCCGCCGGAACTTCTTTCATCGCACGGTAACCATAGGCAACTGCTTCCAGACCACGATCCTGAGCGTGAGGGCCACCCGCCTGGAAGGCCATCATAAAACCCTGGCCTGATGTGTGCATAACCGCGTGACCAATTTCAAAGCTGCGCTTGTTCAGACGTTCCAGAATCTCAAGACAGATACCAGCGCGAACATCAGGGCCCGCATCCCGCCAAGCTTTCACTTCCTGCTTCATCGCAGGGATTAATTGGTCAAAATCAACTTTTGGGTAACTCACTCCCATTTCGATGCCGTATGGCGAAACCTCACCGGCAATCTCACCTGTGGTACCCGGCATTTCCAGCTGAAATGCTTTACCCAAATGAGCATTAAAAGCCGCCTCACCATCAGCAGCAGCTGTTTCACCGTAGGCTCGTGGGCTTGGGTTTTCCGGATAAGCCGCCCAGTAATCACGGGATTTAATGGCGCTTACCGCATGTTCCAGAGTTTCCTGATGACGCTGAAAAAACTGTTCTTGACTCATTTTATCGATCTCTCCAAGTTATTCCGTATCACATTATTATTGTGTAAACCCTGTGACACGCATCTGATGCCAGAGCACCTGCAGCTTGATTGCTTTTGATACTGAAATGATCACCCCAGAGCAGCAAAAGCGTTATTTTAAGCTTTATTGCGTACTCAAAATTGCCTTTATGCCTGTTAACCGGTTCAACCAAAACTCAGCTCATTTTTTATGAAACGCGTAGAGACAAACTTCCGACAAAACCAGCAACCAATCTAGCTAAAACAGCCGTTAAAACCAGCAGTGGACTGAGACTTTGTCTATTCTTAGTAAACCTTCGAAAGATGCAGTCATACTAAGAACAGAAGCGTTTTGCCCTGTTTAATCAATGATTTCAAGATACACCATAATTTGCGATACCGAAACCCTGCCCTTCAATTTAACTCTTGTATCCCTTTATGCCTTTACGGTAGTCTTTAGTACAGAACAAAAAGAATTCTGTCCGCTTACTCTCTGCAATAACGGGCAAATAATGACATCCGTGTCATGCTGTCTGCGGATATATTCAGCCTGATAGACAACAGCCAAAGAGCTGTGGACTCAGACATGAAGTGCCGATTTCAGATGCAGAGAAAAAATCAGCCGGAATTCCAATAACAAGCTTTTTCTAAGCAACACTGCAACCGGATACTGCCTGAATGACATATCAGACTATTACCACTCAATCTCTTGAGGGTGTTCTGACGATCACTCTTAACCGACCTGAGGCTTACAACGCACTAAATACACAGCTACTCAGCGAAGTGGCAGATGTGCTTGATCTGGCCGATCAGGATGAATCCATTCGCGTCGCCGTTATCACCGGAGGCCCTAAGGTCTTCGCTGCCGGTGCGGACATCAAAGAGATGGCGGTTCTGGATGCTGTTGGTGTGATGAACGACCCTCGCCCAAAGCACTGGAAACGTATCTACCAGTTCAGTAAACCTCTGATCGGGGCAGTTAATGGCTACGCTTTAGGCGGAGGTTGTGAGCTGGTGATGCACTGCGACATTGTCATCGCCGGCGACAACGCTCTTTTCGGCCAGCCTGAGATCAACCTCGGTATTATTCCTGGTGCCGGTGGCACACAGCGCCTTATCCGAACCGTTGGTAAGCCTCTGGCCATGAAAATGGTTCTGAGCGGCGAGATGATCGACGCGCAAACAGCCCTGCAAGCTAATCTGATCGCTGAAGTGGTTATTCCTGAAAGAACCATCGAACGTGCCCACCAGTTAGCCAATACCATCGCGAAAAAGCCACCTATTGCCGTTCGTCTCGCGAAAGAAGCCCTGCTGAAAGCATTTGAAACCGACCTTGAGTCCGGCCTGAATATTGAACGCAAGTCATTCACTATGCTGGCCGCTACCGAGGATCGCCGTGAAGGCATCGCCGCCTTTATGGAAAAACGTAAACCTGAATTTAAAGGACGCTGAGTCATGTCATTCAACGCAACCTATAACAACATCGAATTTGTGCTGGAGGATGGCACGGCCATTCTGACGTTTAATCGCCCGGACAGCCTGAATAGCTTTAACGCAGAAATGCATGCTGAAGTCCGCGAAGCACTGAAAGAAGTAAAGAAAAACCCGGACGTTCGTGCGCTGGTGATCACAGGTAATGGCCGTGGCTTCTGTGCGGGTCAGGACCTGAGTGATCGTAACGTTGCACCGGGTACAGAAGCCCCTAACCTAGGTGAGTCCATTGAAAAAAACTACAACCCTATGATCCGCAGCATACGGGCCTTGGAAATGCCGGTAATTTGTGCGGTTAACGGTGTAGCTGCTGGCGCTGGCGCTAACATCGCGCTGGCTTGCGATATTGTGTTTGCCGCTAAATCCGCCAAATTCATTCAGGCATTCTGCAAAATTGGCCTGATCCCAGACTCTGGTGGCACCTGGACGCTGCCTCACTCGGTTGGTCAGGCCCGCGCCATGGCGCTATCTATGCTGGGTGACCGTGTAACTGCAGAAGATGCCGAAAAGATGGGCATGATCTGGAAAGCCGTTGATGACGAAGCGATAAAAGAAACCGCTATCGCAACGGCTAAAGAGCTGGCTACCCAGCCAACAAAAGGCCTGGCGCTAATCAAGCGCGCCATTCAGGCATCAGCCAGCAACACACTGGATCAGCAACTGGACCTTGAACGCGACCTGCAAACTATCGCGGGCCGTACCGACGATTACCGTGAAGGCGTTGCAGCCTTTATGGCAAAACGTCAGCCATCATTCAAAGGTCAGTGAGGGCTTGTTATGACTGCAAACACTCTTAATCCCATAACCGCTAATGATATCGTTGCCGTGATCGGTGCCGGTACTATGGGAGCAGGTATTGCTCAGGTGGCCGCTAAGTTTGGCCATACGGTACTGCTTTACGACAAAATGGAAGGTGCGGCTCAGGCAGGTCTTGACCGAACGGCTAAAGGCCTTGAGAAGCTGGTTGCTCGCGGCAAAATGACGGAAGCCGACAAAGACGCTTTGGTTGGCCGCATTCAGGCGACTGAGACGCTCGACGATCTGGCGCCTGCAAAACTGGTGGTTGAAGCGATTGTTGAAAACCTGACGGTTAAACAGTCAGTTTTCTCTGAACTGGAAGCACTTTGCTCAGAAGATACCATTCTGGCGACCAACACCTCCTCTATTTCAGTGACGGCTATCGGCTCAGCTCTGAAACGCCCGGAGAATCTGGTGGGTATGCACTTCTTCAATCCGGCTCCGATTATGAAGTTGGTGGAAGTGATCAAGGGCCTGGCAACCTCTGATTCTGTGGCTCAACTGGTTTACGACCTGTCCATTGCTTGGGGCAAACATGCGGTTATGGCGAAGTCGACACCCGGCTTTATTGTTAATCGTGTAGCCCGTCCTTTCTATGCTGAAGGCATGCGCGTGCTTCAGGAAGGAGCCGCAGACGAGGCGACAATCGACGCCATCGCCCGTGAATCAGGTCAGTTCCGCATGGGGCCATTCGAGCTGATGGACCTGATCGGCCACGACGTAAACTATGCAGTAACCTCCTCTGTATTTGATGCCTACTATGGTGACCAGCGTTTTCTGCCATCTCTGATACAGAAAGATTTGGTGGAAGCGGGCTTCCATGGCCGCAAAACCGGCCGTGGCTTCTACAATTACTCTGACGGTGCCGAAAAGCCTGAAGCTAAAACACTGGCCATGCAGAATGCACCAACCAGTATCACCGTTGAAGGTGAGATGGGCTGCGCTGAACCCCTGATCGCACGTATTGCAGCAGCGGGCATTAAGGTGCACCGCTCCACAGAACACGATCACAATGGTCGTATCTCTATCGGTGATCTGGTTATCGCTTTAACGGATGGCCGTATGGCAACCGAAAGAGCCTCTGTTGCGCAACGCCGTCAACTGGTGCTGTTTGATCTGGCGCTGGATTACAACCAAGCCACCCGTATCGCCCTGACGAAAGCCGATCAGACCTCAGAAGAAAGCCTGAACCAGGCTGCAGGTCTATTCCAGGCAATCGGTATGCAGGTTTCTGTAATCGATGATATTGCTGGCATGGTTCTGATGCGCACGGTTGCTATGCTGGCAAATGAAGGCGCAGATGCCGTAAACCAACAGGTTTGTTCAGCTAAAGATGTCGATATCGCCATGCAAAGCGGTGTCAACTACCCACAGGGCCCTCTGGCCTGGGCCGACAGTATTGGCCTTGAACAGATCCACACCGTTCTGACCCATCTGGTCAATAGCTATGGAGAAGATCGTTATCGCCCTTCTCCACTGCTACGTCGTAAAGTATTTGGAGCACAGACCTTCCATGGCTAACGAAAACACCATATTAGAAAACCTGACACCGGACGAACTCGCCAGTCGCTGTGCTGAAACTATGTACGAAAGCGACTGGGCCGCTCAGGCTCTGGGTATGAAGATCCTGGAAGTCCGGGAAGGCTACGCCAAGCTTAGTATGCTGGTGCGTAAAGATATGTCCAACGGCCATGCAATCTGCCACGGTGGCATGATCTTCACTCTGGCAGATACCGCTTTTGCCTACAGCTGTAACAGCTACAACAAGGTCACGGTAGCGGCAGGCTGCAATATCGAGTTTGTTGCACCGGGCAAGCTGGGTGACACCCTGATTGCTGAAGCGAAAAAAGTAAGCCTGACCGGGCGTAGCGGTATCTATGATGTCACCATTAGCGACTCCAGCGGCCAGACTATCGCTCATTTCCGTGGAAAATCCCGCCAGATTAAAGGCGAGATCATTACCACTGAAACAGACTCCGACACACGTACAACATCAGAGCAATAAGAGGAAACTTAAGCATGAAAGACGCTTATATCTGCGATGCAATTCGCACCCCTTTTGGCCGCTATGCCGGTAGCCTGTCCTCGGTTCGCGCTGATGATCTTGG
Source organism: Oceanospirillum sp. (assembly GCF_048265165.1). Classification (GTDB taxonomy): domain Bacteria; phylum Pseudomonadota; class Gammaproteobacteria; order Pseudomonadales; family Halomonadaceae; genus Oceanospirillum. Next base: position 423,566 of record NZ_JBLXCD010000001.1, read on the forward strand.
CGCAATCCCCATTAAAGCCCTGATGGAGCGCAACCCTCAGGTTGATTGGTCTTTAATTGACGATGTGATCTACGGTAACGCTAATCAGGCCGGTGAAGATAACCGCAATGTTGCCCGCATGTCCTCACTGCTGGCAGGCATGCCAACCAGCGTTCCCGGCACCACAATTAACCGTCTTTGTGGTTCAGGTATGGATGCCATCGGCATGGCAGCCCGTGCCATCAAAGCTGGCGAAACTGACCTGATGCTTGCTGGCGGCTGTGAATCCATGTCACGGGCTCCTTTTGTGATGGGCAAAGCAGAGTCTGCGTTCAGCCGCAATCCTAATGGCCTGCATGACACCACCATCGGCTGGCGCTTTATCAATAAGCAGATGAAAGCTGAGTACGGTGTGGACTCCATGCCAGAAACTGCTGAGAACGTGGCGGAAGATTTCAACATCTCCCGTGAAGATCAGGATCTATTTGCTTTCCGCAGCCAGCAAAAAACTGCTGAAGCAATGGAGAAAGGCCTGTTCAAAGAAGAGATCTGCCCGGTAACCATTCCACAGCGTAAAGGCGATCCTGTGATCGTGGATACCGATGAGCACCCTCGCGCCGGAACAACCCTTGAGGCTCTGAACAAGCTGAAAGCGCCTTTCCGTAACGGTGGTTCGGTAACAGCAGGCAACGCTTCCGGCGTAAACGATGGTGCCTGCGCTCTGCTGATCGCCTCTAAGAAAGCGGCTGAAAAACACGGTCTGACGCCGAAAGCCCGCGTTGTAGCCATGGCCACTGCAGGTCTTGAGCCGCGAATCATGGGTTTTGGCCCTGCACCAGCATCCCGCAAAGTACTGGAAAAAGCAGGTCTGACACTGGATCAGATGGATGTGATCGAACTGAACGAAGCCTTTGCCTCCCAAGGTTTGGCTGTGATGCGTGACCTGGGTCTCCCGGATGATGCCGAGCACGTTAATCCAAACGGTGGTGCTATTTCCCTGGGCCACCCGCTGGGTGCGTCCGGAGCACGTTTGGTAACCACAGCCATGTATCAGCTACACCGTACCGGTGGCCGCTATGCCCTATGCACCATGTGTATCGGTGTTGGTCAGGGTATCGCTCTGATCATTGAGCGCGTCTGAGTCTCAGCAACCCTACAGGGCTGCCCCTATGGTGACCCTGTATACATGAATACCCATAGCCCATAAATAGATGCGTAACACCAAGCTGCAGAACAAGAAAAACAAGAGTTTTTAACAGGACAATAATTATGATGAACGTTAAAGTCGATCCTAACGCCCTCGATCCAATTGAAACTGCAAGTATTGATGAGATCCGTGCCCTTCAGCTCAGCCGAATGAAATTCAGCATCAAGCATGCTTATAACAACGTTCTGGCATATCGTAAGCTGTGCGATGAAAAAGGTGTACACCCTTCAGACCTGAAAACCCTGGACGACCTGAAGCTATTCCCGTTTACCACCAAACAATACCTACGGGATGCCTACCCTTTTAACTCATTTGCAGTTCCCATGAGTGAAGTCGTGCGTGTCCATGCATCATCAGGTACAACCGGCCAGCCGACGGTTGTCGGCTATACCCAGCACGATATCAATGTCTGGGCTGACGTTGTGGCGCGCTCTATTCGTGCAGCCGGAGGCCGCAACACCGATAAAGTGCATGTATCCTACGGTTACGGCCTATTCACCGGCGGTCTGGGGGCTCACTATGGTGCGGAGCGCCTGGGTTGTGCAGTTATTCCAATGTCCGGCGGCCAGACGGAGAAACAGGTACAGTTAATGCGCGATTTCGATCCGGATATCATCATGGTGACACCGTCATACATGCTGAACCTGATCGATGAGATGGAGCGCCAGGGAGTAGACCCTCAGGAAATGGCTCTTCGCATCGGTATCTTTGGGGCCGAGCCCTGGACCGACGAAATGCGCAACAACATTGAGAATCGACTGGGTATTGATGCCGTTGATATTTATGGGCTGTCCGAGGTAATGGGCCCGGGTGTTGCCATGGAATGTGCTGATACTAAAGATGGTCCTACTATTTGGGAAGATCACTTCTATCCGGAAATTATCGACCCGAATACAGGGGAAGTTCTGCCGGATGGTGAATACGGCGAACTGGTATTTACTTCGCTAACCAAAGAAGCCCTGCCCGTTATCCGTTACAGGACTCGCGATCTGACCCGTTTATTACCGGGTACAGCACGCCCAATGCGTCGTATTGACAAGATTACCGGCCGTTCCGATGACATGCTGATCATTCGGGGTGTGAATGTATTCCCGACTCAGATTGAAGAGCAGATCCTAAAGCTTCCGGAGTTGACTCCTCACTATGAGATCATTGTAGCCAAACAGGGCAACCTGGATATCGTCAACGTCAGAGTTGAGCTGACACCTGAAGCTCTTAATGCGGATCATGGTATTATCACTAAAGAGCTACAACACCATATCAAGTCAGTTGTGGGTATAAGCACCAAAATTGATATAGCGCCTGCCGGAACACTGGCCCGCTCAGAGGGTAAAGCAAAACGGGTTACTGATCTGAGATAACCTCTCTACAACAGCACATCCCCTATCCCCGGATAAAGCCGGGGATTTTTTTATCTTCTTATTGCCCTGGATCTATTCCCTTATTTGCCATTCCCTATACATTGGTCTGTACCGACAGTATTAATCTCTACAAAAATATCATTAATAAATATCCTGCCAGGTTCGAGGATGAACAGACCCTTGTGCTGTACCCTGCCTTGATGCTTCGTATCTCCAGGAGAATTATAAAAAGGACTCTCTAATGAAAGAGCTCTCTCTTCGGATGAAGATTATTGTGATGGCTACTCTAGCTGTCTTTATCACGGCGCTCGCACTGACCGGGTTCTCTGCTTTTCGGTTATCAGATATGACACAGTCCAATGTTTCCCAGCGGGTTGATGGTGTCTCAAATGCTGTAGGTAAAGGCATAGAGCATTGGCTTACAGCCAAGTACCAGCTTTTGAACACCCTTGCCGAGCGCCCTGCAGATCAGGATGCTTTTATTGGTCAGTTGAATCTGACCCAGGAGTCCGGTGAATTTATTGCAATTTTCGCAGGCCTGACCGATGGCACGCGCATAGGCAGCAATGGTCGTACTTTCTTTGTCAATGGTTATGACCCACGTACTCGCCCTTGGTATAAGCAAGCGATGCAAGAAAAAGAGATGGTGCTGATAGGTCCCTACGAAGACAGAACCACCAAAGAGATGACATTCACAATCGCGCGCCCTCTCGTTCAGAATGGACAGATAACCGGAGTTATAGGTGCTGACCTGCAGCTCAAACAGCTCTTTGCAGAAATCACATCATTCGAGTCAGGTGATAACAGCCAGCTGTTTCTTTTAAACAATGAAGGGCTCATTATTGCACATCAGAATCAGGCCTTTCAGCTGCAACCCATCTCCCACCTGTACCCTAATCTCAGCGAACAGGTCAATCAGAGCCTGACCAGTAACCAACCACTGACAGAAGTGGAAACTGCAGGCGGTAAAAAGTTGGTGCGGATTGTAGGCATTCCTGACTCATCATGGCTATTGGGTGTTGAAGTTGATAATGCCACAGAAATGCGCCCCTTCACTGAAACACTGAGCATTCAAATCATCATAAGCCTATCAATTTTCCTATTGGTGATGTTGTCCGTTGCCTTCATGGTAAAAATACTGCTAAAAGACCTCCACCGTGTTGGCGCGGCCCTTGGCAATATCGCCAAAGGCGAAGGTGATTTAACGCAGCGTATTCGTAGCCACAGCCATGATGAAGTGGGAAAACTTGCTGATGATTTCAACCATTTCGTTAAGAGCCTGCATATGACCGTGGGCAAACTGGAAGAGACAGCCTGCGACCTCACTAATCAATCCGATATTATTGCGGAAAAAACCAGGCAGAATGGCCAGAAAATCTACCAGCAACGCACAGAAACCAGTGCTGTCGCTGAGGCTATCAACCAGCTGGCTCAGTCGACACAGGATATTATTCAACACGTTCATAACGCTAATACCCAGGTCAGCCAAACACTCACCCTGGGTCAGGATGGTATCCGACAGGTGCTTAAAAGCCAGGATTCGGTTGATGCTCTGGCATCAAAACTCGATAGTGCGGGTGATGTTGTCACAAAGCTTAACGAACATGCCCAGGGTATCACCGGCATCCTGAATACCATTGAAGAAATTGCCGAGCAAACTAACCTTCTGGCTCTTAATGCTGCCATTGAAGCGGCCCGTGCCGGTGAAGCTGGCAGAGGGTTTGCTGTTGTTGCCGATGAAGTCCGTAACCTGTCCCAGAGAACCAGCAGTTCAACCAGTGAAATCCAGCAAGTAATGGAGTCTGTTCAACAATCCGCTGTAGAAGCGACCCGGCTCATGCAGGATAGCAGCGTTCTGGCTAAGAAAAGCGTGGATGACGCAGGCCTGGCCAAGGAAATGCTCACCAGGATACTTGAGGCTGTTGAGGAGATCAGTCACGTGGCTTCCCATATCAGCAGCGCAACAGAACAACAAGCAGCGCTCAGTGAAGAGATTCACAGCAACACGGATGTCATTCGAAGTGTAGCAGATGACCTTGCGCTGGATGCAGATGAAAGTGAGCGGCAAGTAAAAGAGCTATCAAGCCTGGCGTCCGACCTGAAAAAAGAGTCCAGTCGTTTCGTAGTCTGACACTTTAATTTACGTTAAGCTGAGTTAAGCTATCGCAAGCCAGTTCAGGGCACTGTACTTTACTATAAACATTAAGTTACAAAAAAATCTGAAGATCGCTTCAGGTTTTCCCTGAATGGCCGCTATTATAAAGACATACATGTAAATCCAGAGGGATTATTTAGATGGATATTTCAAGCAGTACAGCAGCCTTTGCAAGCAACGCAGCAAAACAGGATACCCTTTTAAGTGCACAGGTTTCACTGGCAGGCATGGCTAAAGACCAGGGCAAGGTCATCATGGACACCCTACTGAGTTCCATCAGTACTGTTCAGCCTGCAGCATCTGTGGAGCCTCATCTTGGCAACAAAGTTGATGTCAGCGCGTAGAGCATCTACTTCGAACGTTTTTATTAAAAGGAAGTGAAAGCTTCCTTTTTTTACGCCTGCTATTAACAGATCTGCTAATTAATGGTTTTATTAATTTCAAACAAACTGCATAAGCATAACTTAATGAATTGCCTTCTTTAAGGTTGAGAGGATATGATCTGTCTGAACGTACAAACGGCTTATTTATCAGGCCAGTATTTGTTTAGCTAGGAGGCGTTATGTCAGAGTTTGATTCAGGGCCGATTAACACACCGGATACCGGTGATACCATGGTATCCATCACCGATCTGGAAGGAAAAATCACTTATGTGAACCGGGTGTTTATGCGTGTGTCCGGGTATCATGAAAAGCAACTCATTGGATTCAACCATAGCCTTGTACGTCATCATACAATGCCGCGTTGCGTATGGCATCGCGTCTGGAAGCGCCTTGAAAAAGATGATGAAGCCTTTATTCTAGTCAAAAACTCCAGTGCTGCTGGCAAAGAATACTGGAGTTTTTCAGCCCTGTATCCAAACTATGATGCCCAAGGGAAAAAAGTTGGCTATTGCGCAGTTCACTACCCTGCATCCGAATCCATGATACGACTTATTGAACCTATTTATGCCGAGGTTCTTGAAGCTGAAAGCAGAGACTTCAATAACGGACTTGATTGCCTTGAGCAACTCTTACAGGAAGCTGGCCATGATAGTTACAGTGATTACCTGCTGGAAGCGCACTATAAAGAAGCTCCTGCGGAGCCTTCCGGAAAATCTGGTTACCAGTCAACCTATGCCCGCCAAACATCAAGCAACAGCGCTGCCTTGCCTTTTCTCAATACACAGATCAATATTGCTCAGGGAGTTCACCTTGGACTGGCGACCTTGGTTACTGCTGCCGGCCAGTATTTCTACTCTGCCAGTCTATGGTTTCTTCTTTATCCTCTGATCGTATTCGCTGTAATCATATATATTCGCCGTATTGTGCTTCGGGCTCTTAAAGTTTTGCATAGAGTGCATCACACAATTAAACGCAGCAAAATGGGCGAATTTCACCATAGAGTCAATGATATTTCCGGGCTTGGTGAGGTCGGCCAGGTTGCCTGGGAGATGAATGAACTTCTGGATCAGATGCAGAGTTTCTATCTCGAAGCAGACAGTGCTTTTCAGGATGTATCCGAAGGTCAGGAACACAGATATGCTATCAGCACAGCTGTTTCTGGTGCACCATACCGCTCACTTGAACAGTTAAATACCGGTCTAGACGCCATCCGTCAGGTGCGCACGATACGCTCCCGTAATGAACTGATGTCAAAACTTAATGAAGTCAATGTGAATTGCCTGGTACCAAACCTGTCAACGATCCAAACCGACTTGTCAGCCGTTATTGAGGAGATTCGCGTTGCACTCAATACCTCCACTGAAAATCGCCAGGATGTTGAAGCCTCTGAGCGTGTGATTGAGACTATGCTTCATCAGCTTTCAAATATAACAGGTGTATTGAGCAATATTCAGGACTTAGTGATTCAGCTGGACCAGGATGGTAGCCGCGTGGTTGAAGCACTGACATTGATCTCTGATATTTCCGAGCAAACGAACCTGCTGGCACTGAACGCATCTATTGAAGCGGCCCGGGCCGGAGAACATGGCAGAGGCTTTGCTGTCGTTGCAGATGAAGTGCGAACCCTCGCAGGTCGCTCGAAGGACGCTGCAGAAAATATCAGCCGGATTATCGATACGTTCTCAGAGCGCTCTAAACAGATGCGCACCGCATCGGAGCAAGCAGGTGGAGAAGCCGAAGCTCTGAACCGGGACATTGGAGGTTTTCATGAAACCTTCACCCGACTGGCAACTTCTGCCATAGATACTAACAAACGCTTAGCCCACGCCAGTGATAAAAACTTCACCATTCTGGCAAAAGTCGATCATATCGTTTACAAGCAGCGAACCTATCTTGGAATCCAGGATACTCAGGAGCATACAGAAGCAATCAATGCGGTTAGCGTTGATCATCATAACTGCCGTCTCGGCAAATGGTATGATGAGGGTATAGGTTACGAACAGTTCCGACACCTGAGCAGCTTCAAAAGGCTTCAGGAACCTCATGAAGCGGTTCATAAGTGCGCCCAATTCGCGGTCGAACTCGCATCCAATAACTGGATGAGCAATCAGGATATCCGTGATGAAATTGTTGCTGCAGTTAATCGTGCAGAAAGTGCCAGCAACGAGGTTATGTCTCTGCTTGATGCTATGGTTGAAGAGAAGCACCACAGTATTTACAGTTAACGAATAAGCCTGATGGACTGAGCAGAGATAAGAGGCCACACCTTGCCTGGCTGCATTCGCCTCCGTACAATCTGGGTACATCTCAACTTAAAAGCGATATAAAACAGAACATTATGTCCAAAAACCGTGCAGTCAGTCAGCTTGTCGAAGAGTTCTGCCAGCAACGTCCAATCCGCGCAGGATCCCTGATCATTACCGTTTATGGCGACTCTATAGCGCCAAGAGGAGGCACCGTCTGGCTTGGTAGCCTGATTAACAGCCTTGAACCCCTGGGGTTGAATCAACGCCTGGTCAGAACCTCCGTATTCCGCCTGGCTAAAGAGGAGTGGCTTACCGCTGAGCAGATTGGCCGCCGAAGTTACTATAGCCTGACGGCATCAGGTCGCCGCCGTTTTGAGAAAGCCTTCAAGCGTGTTTATGCTCCGGTCCTACCAGATTGGGATGGCCAGTGGTGCCTGGTGATTACCAGTCAGCTTGATCAGGATTTACGAAAAAATGTCAAAGAGGAATTGGGCTGGCTTGGCTTTGGCCCAATTGCACCGGGCATTATGGCACATCCCATGGCGGATATGTCCGAACTGCAATCAAGTCTGAAAGATCTGGGCGCACTGGATGATGCCATTATTTTTCAGACCCATAAGCAGGATGTGATCAATGGTCGCCCTCTTCGCCTGCTTGTGCGTGATTGCTGGAATCTTGACGAGTTGTCTGAAAGCTACCGGCAGTTTCTGAATAAATTCCGCCCGATCTGGAATGAGTTAAAAAATGAGGACAAGCTTGATCCCGAAGATTGCTTCCTTATCCGCACACTGCTTATCCATGAATACCGCAGGGTTCTGCTGCGCGACCCCCAACTTCCGGAAGAGCTTCTGCCGAACGACTGGGAGGGAACTGCCGCTCGCCTTCTCTGTCGCAATCTCTATCGTTTAGTTACTGAAAAAACCGAGCACCACCTTAGTCAGATACTGGAGACCGCAGAAGGTCCTCTGCCTGATGCCTCCCCGGCTTTCTATAAACGCTTTGGTGGCCTGAGTATCTGAGCTCTCAGTCCAAGGATTTTTATGTCATTACAGATTGCTATTGTTGGTAGCGGACCCGCTGGTTGCTTCATGGCTGAGCTGCTCAGTCGTAAAATAGATGACTGTCAGATCGACATCATCGAACGCCTTCCATCACTGTTTGGCCTTGTTCGAGCAGGTGTTGCACCGGACCATCAGGGTACAAAAAATGTCACTCGCCAGTTCGAGCGCACTCTGGAAAAGCCAAATATCCGGGTTCTGGCAAACCTCACCGTTGGTAAGGATATAAGCTACGAAACACTTAAACAGTTTTACGATCTGATTATTTTTGCGACCGGAGCATCCCGGGACAGGACATTGGATATTGCCGGAGAAGAACTATCAGGGATCTATGGTTCCAGCCATTTTGTGGGTTGGTACAACGGCCATCCAGATAGCCACCAGCCCCCCCCAACACTATTAGGGCCATCAGTTGCGATTATCGGACACGGTAATGTTGCCCTTGATATTGCAAGGCTTTTAGCAAAAACACCTGAAGAGAAAGTAAATACAGACATCTGCCAATCCGCAATGGAAGCGATAAATCAAAGTGATATTCGGGATATCTTCCTGATTGGCCGAGGCTCGCCTGAACAGGCAAAATTCACACCGCCGGAACTTGCTGAACTTAAAGATCTGTCAAATGCAATCCCTCTGATCGAAAGCTGTGACATACCTGAATCACCCTCGGCCGACCTGGAACAGAGGGAGGCCCGTGCCAAACAGATGAACCTTGATCTGTTCAGGGAGTTTACCCAAAATGTAACACCTGACTTATCGGAAAAAACCAGAATTCACTTTCTGTTTAATCTGAGTCCATTAAGCATTCAGGGTGTAGGCGGCAAGGTGTCTTGTCTCAATCTAAAACAGACGTCCCCAGGTAAGTCGGAGAAAAACCTGTCTGTTCCAGTCAACACTTTGATCAGTGCCATCGGCTATCGCAGCGACCCGATCACAGGCGTTCCTTTTGATGACAGCAACGGCCGCCTGATTCACGAGTCTGGACTGGTTGAAAACGGTGTTTATGTCACGGGCTGGTGCCGCCGGGGACCAACAGGTGTTATTCCGACGAATCGCGCTGACGCCCTTGAGATCAGCAAGCGCATCCTCAATGATCTGGATAATGGCGTTATTCCGTCAGGCAAGCCAGGACGAAAAGCGATGGATCAGTTTATTAAGGATCATCAGCTTCAGGTACTGAGTTATGCTGACTGGAAAATAATCGACAATGCCGAGCAGTCAGCAGCACAGGGTGAAAAGCCACGCGAGAAATTCATCTCAACCGCAGACATGATTAGTCTTGTCCGCTAGACCGGCTTATTATCCAGCCAGGACTAAAGAGGAGCAGCCTCACTACTGCAGCTAGTATGCTCTTCAGTCAACACCGTCTTCTGGCCTGATGATTTGTCCATCTTAAAGACGACCTCTTGTTTTGAGCAACTTTTAATTACGGATAACAGGCTACAGGCATTGCAGCCGGATAATATAAAATCACTTCACATTCATCAGGTTACTCTTCATGCCTCTCTCAACTGCTACTCGCCGCCAACTGATCCATACCCGAACCGTAACCTGTAATGCTTTTAAGCGTGATGATGGTCTCTGGGATATCGAAGGCCATATGACAGATATCAAAACGCTGCCGATCCCTAACGAAGACCGAGGGGGCAGCATCCCTCCGGGAGAGCCCCTACATGAGATGTGGCTACGCCTGACGCTGGACACTCAACTCACCATCCATAATGCTGAAGCCAGCACGGAACATGCCCCCTTTTTAATCTGCCCCAACATAACCGGAGCTTATAACGCACTGAAAGGCTTGAATATCGGCCCAGGCTGGACTAAGAAAGTCAGAGCCTTACTGGGCAAAGCCGGTGGCTGTACCCATCACACGGAACTATTGGGCCCTATGGCCACAACCGCATTTCAGGCACTCTATGAAGAGCTGAAAAAACAGGAACAGCAAAGCAATCAACCACCAGCCATCATCAATACCTGCCACGCTCTGGCACAGAACAGCCCGGTAACGCAGCGCCTTTGGCCTGACCACTATCAGGCAGATAACGACCAGCCTGAGTCAGATGAAGAAACCAGTGTCTAAATTATTCTCACAATACTAAGCCACGGCACAGGTATTCTCAGGCAAAGCAGAATAGACTGTCTGCCAGTAGCTATCTATAACAAAAACAACGGAGTTCACTATGGCCGACAGTATTATTATTGCAGCTGCCCGCTCATTGAATCAGCAAGGCGACCTGCAAGCCGTAACCCGATTGATTCAGGATGCCAAATCCCTGGGCAAACGCTGCATAACGCTTACCATTGATAGTCTTAAAATACCCTGGAACAGCCCCGTTGAGCATCATCATTTCCGGAGTGGTTGCGGCCCTCTGGAGGCTTTATCTGTCGCCAATCGACTCATTCAGGACGGAGATGCAGACCTGGTCGCAATCCACGGTAAAGACTTTATCAAAAGCGATTACTCCCAGGCAGAGCGCCATGAAAAAATGTCGATCTATTCTGAGCTTTCGATGCCAGAAGCCTACACCCTGCTTGCCCGGCACTTTTGTGAGCAACAAGGGCTCACGCAAGCAGGGTTTATCCGGCTCAGAAATGCTATTTTTGAGAACCTGAAGCAAACGGGAGAACAGCAAAAGCTAAAGCTTCCTGCTGAGTCCTGGTATCAGCCTCTGACAGAATTATTTCGGGGTGTTGATTGCGCCAATCCCGTGGTCGACTTCGAAGGACTATTGGTCGTCAGCCATCAGGGTTCAGACCTGCTCCCTCAAATAGAGCCTGTTGCTATTAAGGGTGTTGGTATCGGTATTGCTGAACATGATGGCCCGGAGTATGCCCGTGAGCTGGCCCATTATCATGCCCTTGAAAAAGCCGTGCATTATGCGGAAATTCAATCCGGCATGAATGTATCGAAACTGTTAAAAAATCCAGAAACGCTAACGGAAGCCTATACCTGCTACCCAGTTGTCCCTCTGGCTCTGCTAATGGTTGCCGGTTCTATCCAGTCTGAAGATGCACTCATGCAATGGCTGAACCAGAAGCCACTGACCTGTACAGGAGGCATGAATCTGGCACGAGCGCCATGGAACAACCCAGCTCTGAATGGCCTGATTGCTGTCTGCGAATCACTTCAGAACACCAAACAGGATGCCTTGGTGCATGGTAACGGTGGCCTAGGCTACAAACAGGGCATCGCCCTACTTGGCCGTTAATATATTTTATTACCCACTCCCCTAGTATTATTAATTTTTACTTATATAAAGCCTCTTCCCTGAAGCAACAAACCCACATTATAAATGTGCGTTTGTTGTTTCTGTACAAAATATCAATCAGTATATTAGACGTTACTATTTGCTAACAAAAAAGGCATGAGTTAATCCATACTTATAGTGTGCATATAACAATAAGTTAGGCTACCCTTGCAATAAATATCCACACAGGGAGTAGAGAATTGATACAACGGAAATCAAGAATAAAAAAAGGATTGCTCACTGTCATTTTAATCGGTTCAGCTTTAGGGCTTTTCTCAGTTATCAGCTGGATAGGTACCGACTACGCGCTGCACGCCACATCCGATCAGGCTTTCTGCGGTAGTTGCCACAGCATGAAGCCGATGCAGGCCTCCTTTCTTGATGACGTCCACGGCGGGGCATCCACAAAAGGTATTCAGGCACTTTGTTCCGATTGTCATCTGCCTCAGGACAACTACATCTCCTATCTTTATGTCAAAGCCAAAAGTGGCGCTTGGGATGTCTGGAAAGAGTTTGTATTGGGTGCTGATGATGTGGACTGGTATGCCAAACGGAGCCGGGCGAATGAATATGTCTATGACTCCGGCTGTCTGAAGTGCCACAACAATCTAAAAAGCGGCTCTGAACGCATGAATAAACAGTTTGTTGCCCATAAGCCTTATTTTCTGGGTGCCACTGAAAAAAGCTGTATTGATTGCCATTCTGTTGGCCATAAAAACCTGGAGCACAGGCTCAAAGCGCATTTTAGCCCATATGAAGCAGCCATAAAAAAATAATAAATAACACAATTAATAACCGTCTTACGATAAGCAGACCCAAAGGATGATGAGGTTTACCATGACCATAAGAGAGATCTATCGCCCAATACTGTTGTTGCTGGCACTATGCCTGCTGACATTCAGTCACACAGGAGTAGCGGCTGAGTCAAACAAGAGTATCGATATGAGCCAGGTGCAAACCATCAGCTTTAAGCGTGGCCTGAGCGAAGTCGATAAAAGCTGCGTCAGTTGTCACCAAAAAGAACAGCCCGGTATTGTTGCCGATTGGAAAGACAGCCGCCATAGCCATGTCAGTGTCGGCTGCTATGATTGCCACGCGGCTAGGGAGGGGCAGCCTGATGCCCAACTGCATAACAAAGGCGAATTGAAAAACGTCTACATTACCCCTTTGGTTTCCCCCGCTACCTGCGGTCGCTGTCACCCGAAAGAGCAGGAGCAGTTTAATCAAAGCGGCCACTTCCGCGCTCACCATCAGATCATCCCGAAAGACAGCTTGCATGCACTGGTAAGGGTTCACGAGGGGCGAAGTAACGAAGAGCTGGGTAACGCACCTAATGAAACAGGTTGTATCCAATGTCACGGAACCGAAATCAAACTGGATAAGGACGGCCATCCGGACCCAACAACCTGGCCAAACGCCGGCATGGGCAACATCTATCCTGACGGTGCCACCGGCAACTGCGCGGCCTGTCATACCCGTCATAAATTCTCTATTGCCGAAGCGCGTAAACCCGCAGCCTGTGCATCATGTCACCTTGGCCCGGACCATCCGGATATTGAAGTTTTCAATAACAGTAAGCATGGCCATATCTTCAACGCTGATGGCAACAACTGGAAGTGGGACTCGCCACCGGATGGATGGGAACCAGGAGACTACCGTGCACCAACCTGCGCAACCTGCCATATGAGTGGTATCGGTGAACTCAGCACGACTCACAATATCACCGAACGGCTGTACTGGAACCTATGGGCAAAAAAATCCGAGGTTCGTAACTCCGATGATGTGTTGAGTCCTTTGCTGGGTAACGGCGTTGAAGGCCGTAAAAAGATGGAGCAGGTCTGCAGCTCCTGCCACAGTTCACGTCATACTGAAGGCTTCTTTAAACAGGGCGACAAAGCCGTCAAGCTTTACAATGTCGAATACTTTGCCCCTGCTAAAAAAATGCTGGATGAGCTGAAGGCCAAGGGTTTATTGAAAGAAAATCAATGGACGGACGAGTTCCAGATCACCTTCTATCATCTGTGGCATCACGAAGGTCGTCGCGCACGTCATGGTGCTATGATGGGAGCACCTGATTATGCCCACTGGCACGGTTTCTTTGAGCTGCAACAGGACCTCTATAAGCTAGAGGCAATTTATAAAAAGCGTCTTGAAACAGGTAAAATTGAAGACTAAATGAATACTTAATGCTTCAGACCTGCGCAATACCGGAAGCCTCTGCACTTGCAGGGGCTTCTTTACATTCTGAATTTTAATTCTCAGACATTCTATTCAGCTGATCATTTTCTCACTGGACAGCAATATCAACCAGGCCTAATCTTACCGCCGACCCTATCTTTCTTTACTTTCTGTTTGCAGCGAGAAAAATAATGGCTCCACGCTATATGGCAACCCTCGCCCTCCTGTTAGCAATGCTACTCTGGGCCAGCTCTTTTATTGCTCTTAAATACGCCTTTCAGTGGTATCCGCCAGAATGGGTGATCTTTGGCCGTATGCTGGTCGCCGCAATCTGCTTTTTACCTTTCTGGAAGCTACTCAAACCTAAACATATTCCCCATAAAGATAAACTTTGGTTACTGGCATTGGCTTTTGCAGAACCTGGCCTGTATTTCATTTTTGAGAGCCTCGCCCTTGAAAATACCAGTGCGTCTCAGGCGGGTATGATCACGGCCCTCCTGCCTATGCTTGTGGCCATTGGAGCGGCGTTCTGGCTGAAGGAAAACGTTAATCGTTGGATGATGCTGGGATTTGCTCTCGCCATTGCGGGAGCAATTCTTTTAAGTACCAGTAGTCAGGCCGACGTCAGTGCACCACGCCCTGTCTTCGGTAATCTGATGGAGTTAATGGCGATGATCTGTGCTGCGGTTTATACGCTCATCCTTAAGAAACTCTCTGATCGCTATAGCGCTTGGTTTATTACCGCATTCCAATCCTTTTTTGGCACAGTATTTTTCCTGCCTATGGCATTATCCGTTGAGGGTGAGCTGGTATTTCATCAGGAAGGCATCCTCTCTATTCTTTATCTGGGAGCCCTGATTACTCTCGGTGCTTACGGACTCTATAACTGGTCGGTTCAACAGATACAGGCCACACATGCCAGCGCTTACACCAACCTGATTCCGGTTTTTACTGTCATTATGGCGTTTCTGATTCTGGATGAGCGTTTTACTCAAGGACAAATCATTGCAAGTTTTCTGGTAATTGCAGGGCTTGCCCTCAGTCAAATGCCCGACAAAAAAATAGCATCTACGCGATCTACACCCCAAGAAAACGTACCACCAGAGGTAGGATGAAAGCACTTAACATGCCGGTCAGCCCCATCGCGAGTCCGGCAAAAGCGCCTGCAACAGAACTGACGGCAAAGCTTTGAGCTGTACCAAAACCATGGGCTGCAAGCCCCATGGTAAAGCCCTGTACACTGTGATCATTAATCTTCAGAGCTTTAAATAACAAAGGCCCTATCACACAGCCAATGGCGCCGGTTACCAGCACAAGTCCAGCTGTTAAAGAGGGATAACCTCCAATTTTTTCAGCAATCCCCATCGCGATAGGTGATGTTACCGATTTCGGTGTCAAAGACAGCACGGTCTCCCGGCTCCCTCCCATCCCAACAACAATAGCGATAGTAGAAACCGCCGCTGTAATAATCCCGGAAATACAGGCGATGATCAACGGCCAGAACATCTGCTTTACCCGCTCGAGATGATCATAAAGCGGTACAGCCAAAGCCACTGTCGCAGGCCCCAGCAGAAAATGGATAAACTGAGCACCTTCAAAGTACTGTTGATAGTTCATATCAATCAGTGTCAGGAAGGCCACAATAATCGCGATGGCAACAATCACAGGGTGCAAAAATGCACTGCCTCCAGCCAAGCGATTAATCTGGCTTGCGACAAGAAAAGCTGCCAGAGTCACCATAATACTCATGATAGGGCTGGCAGAAAGGTAAACCCATAGTGTACTCAGATCATCCATGCTGCCCCCCTTTCTTTTCCGGATCAGATGAATCGATATAGCGGGCAGCAAGCTTATTCAGCAGAACGCCGGTAACTAACAAAGTCACCGCCGTACTTAACACCAGAGCCGTCGCAATCACCAAACCGTCAGCAGCAATCAGGCGGTAGTGCACCATAAGCCCAACGCCCGCCGGAACAAACAACAGCGCCAGATAGGTCAAAAGGCCTTCACTGGCCTGGCGCACCCCTTGCGGCACACCACCATTAATAATGAGACCAATCAGTAAGAGCACCATCCCCACCACAGGCCCGGGAAAAGGCCAGTCCAAATAGCGAACCGTCAGTTCACCAAGGAACTGACAAAAAAGTAAAACCAGAAAGCCGAATAGCATAGCAACCATACATCCGTTTGAAATTACGTTTTGGCATAATGCCTTCACAACCTGCCAAATGATATAGATCAAAGGTAAAAATCACCCAAATGCAAAGCTTAATACCAGCGTCATAAAGAAGTTCAACAATAGAGCTTAAATTCAGTTTCAAACTCATGTTTCAGACCAGATACATTAAGGCCAAAACAGCGTTTAAAACGCACAGCGCTTTTTTAGGGTCTCCAGAATTTTTTCAACTTCGGCCTGAAACTCCTCATCTGCTTGCACAGGAGGAAATAATGAAACAGCAGTCCTACTACAATGGTCATTTTTCGGGCTATACCTGCAAAGCTTGCTTCAGGCGTTTACCAAGGTCCGTGTTTTACCTGCCGCTTGAGGGGCGCTACCTTGAGTTCTGCCGATCCTGTACACAAATTCAACAGAAGAAAAGAAACGTTGCAAAGGCTGCCTAATCAAACAGTTAATTCACCTCCGCAGCACAAGACCTTCGAATAAGAGTAAGGTATCATTGCCTCAACTGGGCATCGGTGCACTTACCGTCGCCTGCTCCACCCGAAGAGATTAACAACGCAGACGAATTATGATTATTAAGCCAAAAATTCGCGGTTTTATTTGTACAACAACCCACCCGACAGGATGTGAAGCTAATGTGCGTGAACAGATCGAGTTCACAAAAGCACAAGGCTCAATCAAAAACGGACCTAAGCGCGTTCTGGTGATCGGTTCTTCAAGTGGTTACGGCCTGTCTTCCCGTATTGCAGCAGCTTTTGGCTCCAATGCATCTACCATCGGTGTTTTCTTTGAAAAGCCACCAACAGAGAAGAAAACAGGCACAGCAGGCTGGTACAACGCTGCAGCATTTGACAAAGCAGCTAATGAAGCGGGTTTGTATGCCAAAAGCATCAACGGTGATGCCTTCTCTCACGAGGCTCGCGCTAAAGTTATCGAGCTGATCAAAGAAGATCTGGGTGATATCGATATGGTTGTTTACTCACTGGCATCGCCAGTTCGTAAACTGCCTGATACCGGTGAAGTGATCCGCTCCAGCTTGAAACCCATTGGCCAGCCATACCGCTCAACGGCGATCGACACCAACAAAGATGTGATCACCGAAGCAGAGATCGGGCCAGCAACTGAGCAGGAAGTTGCTGATACCATAACGGTAATGGGCGGCGAAGACTGGGAACTGTGGATCAACGCTCTGAACGATGCCGGTGTTCTGGCTGAAGGCTGTAGAACCGTTGCGTATTCCTACATCGGCACAGATATTACCTGGCCGATCTACTGGCACGGCGCACTGGGTAAAGCAAAAGAAGATCTGGATCGTGCCGCGACAGAGCTGAATAGCAAACTAGGCAAGAAAGGCGGCAGTGCAAATGTTGCGGTTCTCAAGTCCGTTGTAACTCAGGCTTCTTCGGCTATTCCAGTTATGCCTCTGTATCTGGCGATGGTGTTCCGCATTATGCGCGAACAGGGTCTGCACGAAGGCTGCATGCAACAGATTTATCGCATGTTCAGCACCCAGCTGTTCAAAGAAGGGAACTCAGCACCGGCAACGGACGACACCAACCGCCTACGCCTGGATGACTGGGAACTGAAAGAAGAAGTTCAGGAAGAGTGCCGCAAACTATGGCCTCAAGTAACCACTGAGAACCTGTTTGATGTGACGGACTACCAGCTGTACAAGGACGAGTTCCTAAAGCTGTTTGGTTTTGGTCTCGACGGCGTTGACTATGAAGCAGATGTAAGCCCTCTGGTAGACTTCCAACCTATCGAGCTGTAACTGCATGCAATAACAGAACGGTTCCCGATAAGCCTCTCTGGTATCCTCCATTTTTGGCACGACCAGAGAGGCTTTTTATTTTTCGGAACCTCAACTGACTTCGTTAAATAGCAGGCATAAAAAAACCCGCTTTCGTAAAAGCGGGTTTTTCAAATTTGGCTCCCCGAGCAGGACTCGAACCTGCGACCAATAGATTAACAGTCTACTGCTCTACCAACTGAGCTATCAGGGATCTCTCGAAGAGATGGCGCATATTATAGACGCTATATTTCCTCAGTCAACACTATTTCTTGATTTTTTTTGTACTCAGATCATATTGTTTACACAGCTACCATAGTAATAGAGCGCAATCCTAGTAAGATGATACCAAAGTGGACTTAATGGCAGATTTTAGCGTGAAAATAAGATCAGAAACTCCCTTCGCACGTATTCCCGTATGCGACTCAGAATTTAATGTTATCGCATATGAGCTTATGGTTGGGGGCACAGGACAATATCAACCTGCCTTACCAGAAATTATCTCAGCCACCCTCACAGATCCCAGAATTCACGATCTTCTGAATCATCGGCCGGCACTATTACTTGCGGATGCCGAAGCAGTAAGACTTATATACAGTGAGCTGCGCTTTCCCATGAATCAGTTCTGGCTCATGCTGGAGTCCCGCCAGGCAATACGCGTTGATCCATTTCTGATCAAGGGCCTGAAAAAAAGAGGTGCGCACTTTGGCCTATCGATTAACCATGGTGATCTGCCAGACCTTTCTGATGAATTACTCAGTAGCATCAGCTTTATCCGGGCTCCCAGCGAACACTATCTGAGACGCAACCTGAATCTCCAGGTTGACGGAAGCTGGCGCTGTATAGCCTCTGAAGTAGATAGCGAGAAGCTCTATACCCAGCTCCGGGAGCAGGGGATCAACAGTATCCAGGGGCGTTATCTGCCGAAACCGGAAACCACGGATATAAAGCAATTTCCAAGTAACAAGCTTATCGCCCTGGAAATCCTAAATCTCCTGGGTGATGTCAATGTTTCACTGGAAGACCTTGAGAATCTTATTGTTCAGGACTTACAGCTTTATTATAAACTGTTAAGATTCATTAATTCTGCGTATTATAACTTTAATCGTAAAATCAGTAATATTAAAGAGGCTCTTATCTACTTAGGGCTAAACTCTCTACGTAGTATCAGTCTGGTTATCGCGCTGTCTGAATCGACAACCCGCTCACCAGATCTCTTTTATCTGGCCCTGACCCGGGCCAGAATGTGTGAACTTCTGGCTAAGTCGCATGGCTGGCCCAATGAGTCTATCTTTTTCAATGCAGGATTGATTTCCCTACTGGATGTTCTGCTGGATATTCCGATGGATACTATTCTGCCGGAGCTTCCTCTCAGTGCTGCCATTAAAGATGCCGTGCTAAATTTTGAAGGAAGAACAGGTGCAGCCCTGCAATGTGCCATCTATTATGAACATGTGGACTGGCAGAAAATCGAGGATAGCCAGTTCGATAAGGATCTCGCACATTCGGCCTACCTGGAAGCAAGCCGATGGGCAACCACTCTGCAGGAGGGACTCACCTCTACAGCAGAGTCATAGGAGTTTTTAAAATTATGAGTAAACTTCTGAACACGGTAAATCAAAGGACCCAGCTGGCCGGAGAAAACCGTCTGGAACTTCTGCTGTTCCGTCTGGAAGACAAACAACTTTACGGCATTAATGTGTTCAAGGTGAAAAAGATCATCACCTGCCCCGCATTAAATGAGATGCCTCATCGCCATCCTATAGCTCTAGGCGTTGCCAATACAATGGATGGCCCTCTGCCTATTCTGGATCTCAAGCTGGCGATAGGCCATGGCTCATCCGTTAAAGTCCGCGGAAATAGTGTCATTGTTGCGGAATACAATCGCAAGATGCAGGGCTTTCTGGTACATAAAGTTGAACACATTATTAATATTGAGTGGAGTGAGATTCACCCACCACCAAGAAGCGTTGGCAAAGAGCATTATCTGACAGCTATTTCCAAATATGGTGACGAAATTATCGAAATCATAGATGTTGAGAAAATTATCGCTGAGATCATGCCTTTCAATGAAACAGTGAACAACCCTTTAACAGAAGCACTGGACTCTGCTTATGAAAAGCAGAGCGAAGAAGGCACAGCACCGAATAAAAATGTTTTGGTTGTTGATGACTCTGTCGTCGCCCGCAATCAGATAAAACGCTGCCTGGAGGCTGTAGGCTTTACCTGCACACTGCTGAAAAATGGCCTGGAAGCATATCAGCATCTCGAAGAAATCACAGTTTCAGGCAGACATCCCAATGATGAATACCTGATGATGATTTCCGATATCGAGATGCCGGAAATGGACGGCTATACACTGACCCGCCGGGTTAAAGAAAATCCGGACATGAAAGACCTCTACACACTACTCCATACTTCTCTCAGCGGTGTTTTCAATAAAGCCATGGTAGAAAAAGTTGGAGCCGATGATTTTATTGCTAAATTTGATGCCAATGAATTAGCCAATGCCGTGCTGGAGCGCCTAAAGCCGTCCAGCGCTGCCTGATTAAAATTTCCAGACCATCAAACAAAAACCTGTTCATCTGAGCAGGTTTTTTGCCTTCACCAAGGATAGCGCTGACATTAATGCAGGCGATCATTACTCATAAGTAACTTCATTTTTTCAACGGTAGGCCTCTCAACGACCCCTCTCTCCGTCACGATTACATCGATAAGATCGGCAGGTGTTACGTCAAAGACAGGATTAAACGCCTCTACATTTTCAGGTGCAATTTGGTGTCCCTTTACATTTACAATTTCTTCGCGCCCTCGCTCTTCGATAGGAATATCATCACCATGTTCCAGGCTCATATCGATAGTGCTTGTGGGTGCTACAACCATAAAGCGAACACCATGATGCAGCGCTAATACTGCGAGATTATAAGTTCCTATCTTATTAGCAACATCACCGTTAGCTGTAATACGATCCGCACCAACGATGACCCAGGATACATCCTGGGTTTTCATAATATGAGCCGCAGCACCTTCAACATTAAGTGATACAGGGATTTCTTCCCGCATGAGCTCCCATGCTGTTAAACGAGCACCCTGAAACCAAGGCCGGGTCTCATCCGCATGTACATGATCAATCAAACCTTTCTCAAAAGCAGTACGGATAACACCTAATGCCGTTCCAAAACCACCCGTTGCAAGCGCCCCAGTATTACAGTGCGTCATCACAGAGCGCCCTGCATCATGAGTCTCTGCAATCAGGTCAGCACCAAACTCCCCCATTGTGCGGTTAGCGGCCACATCTGACTCATGAATCTCAATAGCGACTTTCAGCAATGCACCCTGAGGCGATGTTTCCGGGTCAAGCCCATCAATAACACCTTTCATTTTGTCGAGAGCCCAAAACAGGTTCACTGCCGTCGGTCTTGAGTCAGCCAATACCTGAATATGTTCTTCCAAGGCATCCTTCCAACTTTCAGGGCTTACCTCAAAGGACTCTCTGGCTGCCAACACAACACCATAAGCTGCAGCCACACCAATAGCAGGGGCGCCACGGACAACCATATCAGTAATTGCTGAGGCCACAGCAGCTGAATCATGGTACGAAAGATATACCTCCTCCTCAGGGAGAGCTCTTTGGTCCAATAACAGTAAGTGGTCATCCTGCCAAATAATCGCCTCTACACCCTTCTCTTCGGTACTACTCATTCAAAACTCCGGTGTCAGTGCCGCCCATGGCGAAAGCTTTTCGCAAAAGTTTGGCAACGCAATAAAAGCAAGGCGGCTATTATAACGATGAGCAAAAAAATCGACAGTGTCAGCGCATTAAAAAGTGCATATACTGTGTGGAAGTTTTTGTTATCTATCAGGATTTTCTCTTATGACGAGCCAAGTTGATTCTCTGTTACATGCTCGCTGGATCGTACCGGTTGACGAAGCCCAGTCCGTACTGGAATACCACAGTATCGCCATCGATCAGGGTAAAATTCTGGATATCCTACCCACGGACCAAGCCAGAGAAAGATACTCGGCAAAACATGAGCAGACGCTTGACGACCAGCTTCTGATGCCGGGCTTAATTAATGCTCATGGTCATGCAGCCATGAGTCTCTTTCGCGGTCTCGCAGATGACCTGGCACTTATGACCTGGCTACAAGAACACATCTGGCCGGCTGAAGGTGCTTTTGTCAGCCCTGAATTCGTGCGTGACGGTACCCAGCTGGCAATTGCCGAAATGCTTAAATCCGGCACCACTTGCTTTAGCGATATGTATTTTTATCCCGATGTTGCCGCAGAGACTGCCAGCGACCTGGGCATGCGAGCTCAAATTTGCTGCCCGATTCTTGATTTCCCAACGCCCTGGGCAAAAGATGCCGACGAGGGTATCCACAAAGCGATCGAAGTCCATGCAACTCAGCGTCATAATGCACTGATATCCATCGCCTTTGGCCCCCACGCACCCTATACAGTCTCCGATGAGCCGTTAAAGAAAATAGCGTCAATCCAGGAAGAACTGCAAATACCGGTTCAAATGCATGTCCATGAAACTGCATTTGAAGTAGCTGAAGCCGAAGAAAACGGCCAACGGCCAATAGCCCGCCTCTCCAAATTGGGACTGCTGGGGCCTAACTTTCAAGCCGTACACGTCACTCAGCTAAATGATGAAGACCTTTCCCTTCTGGTCCAGCACAATGTCAAAGTCATTCACTGTCCGGAATCAAACCTGAAGCTTGCCAGCGGCTTCTGCCCCGTTGATAAACTTATCAGATCCGGGATCACTGTCGCGCTAGGTACTGACGGCGCAGCCAGTAACAATGATTTGGATATGTTCGGCGAGATGCAAACCGCAGCCCAGCTTGCCAAAGCCGTTTCCGGTGATGCCTCATCAGTCCCTGCGTATGAAGCCATTAAAATGGCGAGTCTCAAGGGCGCTGAAGCCTTAGGCCTGGAAAAAATCACCGGCAGTCTGGAGATCGGCAAAGCTGCAGATATCATTGCTATTGATATGAGCCAGCCAGAAACTCAGCCCGTTTATCACCCTACCTCACAGCTGGTCTATACCCGCATGGCGGATAAGGTAAAACACGTATGGGTTAACGGCAAAATGTTGGTTCGGGATGGTATACTTACCCAGATAGATATCGAAAAACTGAAACAAAAAGCCCGTCAGTGGGGAGAAAAAATTCGTGCAGGAGACAGCCATGACTGAGTCAAATACTACTCAAAATGTTGACTACAGTGAAGTCGCAAAGTTTGAGGCTTTGGCCTCACGTTGGTGGGATCGTGAAAGTGAGTTTAAACCTCTGCATGACATTAACCCATTACGTCTGAATTTCATTGATGAGCGCGCTGACCTCGCCGGCAAAAAAGTACTGGATGTTGGCTGTGGTGGCGGTATTCTCAGCGAAAGCATGGCCCAGCGCGGCGCAGATGTTTCCGGGATAGATATGGGTGAAGCTCCGCTCTCAGTTGCCAAATTACACCAGCTGGAGAGCGGCCTGAAAATCAATTATCGCCGTATCACCGCTGAAGAGCTGGCAGAACAGGAACCGGAACAGTATGACGTAGTAACCTGTTTGGAGATGCTGGAGCATGTCCCTGAACCAGCAAAGGTTATTGCCGCATGTGCACGCCTGGTTAAGCCCGGTGGGCAGGTTTTCTTCTCAACAATTAACCGTAACCCTAAAGCCTATCTGTTTGCCATTGTTGGCGCTGAATATCTGCTTCGTATGCTCCCCAAAGGCACCCACGACTTCAGTAAGTTTATTCGCCCGTCTGAACTGGGTAACTGGACCCGGGCTGCAGGTCTTAAAAATGGCGACCTGACCGGCATGGTCTACAACCCATTGACCAAGCACTACAAACTGAATTCAAATGATGTATCAGTCAATTATCTGCTCCAGTGCTTTAAGCCCTCAGACACAATTTAAGGACATCCAGGCCGCACCAGCGGCCTGTTTTCATTATGATCAAATCCCCTTCAGCCGTACTTTTCGACCTTGATGGCACCTTGCTCGATACAGCCAACGACCTTGCCTACTGCCTGAACTTGTTACTTAGCGAAGAAAAAAAACAAGCACTTCCTTTGGAAGCCATAAGGCTTCATGTCTCCAACGGTGCCAATGCTATGCTCGATTATGGTTTTGGTTCCGTCCCGGATGATGAGAAACGGCACCTGCGGGAGCGCCTTCTTCAGCTCTATGAGGTCAATATAGCCATCCATACCGTTTGGTTTGAAGGACTTGAGGAATTTACCGCCCTACTCAGAGCAAAAGCTGTGCCTTGGGGAATCGTTACAAACAAGCCACGCCTTTATACCGATCTTCTTCTGGATGCCATGCAGATCAACTCGATCATTGATGTTGTCGTATGCCCTGATGACCTGAATATCGCTAAACCTGACCCCCGTCCCATGCTACATGCCTGTCAGAAAATAGGTGTCAGACCTGCTCAGTGTGTTTACGTAGGCGACCATGTTCGGGATATAGAGGCAGGCAAAGCAGCCGGAATGAAAACCATAGCAGCCGCTTATGGCTACCTGGAGGAGCCGGAGCGTGTTTCCGAATGGCAGGCTGACTATATTATCCAAAAAAGTTCAGATATCACTCAGCTGTTTGAGTTCTGAGTTTCATAGAAAGGATCGCAAACAAAAAAACGACCCGAAAGCCGCTTTTTTAGAGATATTAACGAATCAGACTTCCGCATCAACCTTTGGAGGCTGAGCGTCATACTTCTGACCATTAACGCCCTTGCTATCCGGCCCCATAAGATAAAGATATGTCCCCATAATCTCTTCAGGTGTCCGCAGCGTTGCCGGATTCTCACCTGGGTATGCTAATTGGCGCATGCCTGTTCGGGTAGCACCAGGATTAAGACTATTAACACGTATACCGGATATATTCTCAAGCTCATCAGCCAAGGTTTCCATCAGGCCCTCCGTCGCGAACTTGGAAACGCCATAGGCACCCCAAAATGCACGTCCTTTACGACCAACACTTGAAGACGTAAAAATCAGGCTGGCATCTTCTGACTCATACATCAGAGAAAGCAAAGACTGAGTCATCAGAAGGGCAGAATTAAAATTAACCTGCATTACCTGCTCCCACATTTGAGGATTATAAGCCTCAACAGGAGTCAGTGAGCCAAGAATACTCGCGTTGTGCAGAACGCCATCAATCCGACCAAACTCTTTCTGCAGCAACTCCGCCATTTCACCATAATCTTTATAGGTCGCGGTCTCAAAGTTAAGCGGAAAAATAGCAGGCTGGGAGCCACCCGCTTCTTCAATTTCATCATAAACTTCTTCAAGTTTTTTGATCGTACGTCCCACGAGAATAACGGTAGCACCGTGGGCTGCATAACTTTTAGCTGCCGCACGACCAATACCATCACTGGCACCAGTAACTAAAATAATACGATCTTTTAACAGGTTCTCAGGCGCTTTATAGCCAAACTCACACAACATAGAAATTCTCAACCTCACGTTAAATACTACCCTGCTCCACAGAACAAAGCTGACTCATATCCTTAAACAGCATCAACAACAGTGCAGGGTCTGAAGCACTTCATCAGCAAAGCTCATAGAACTTGCATGACAGCGGTAAAAGCCTGAGCCCCGCCTGATATCAGCCTGGAACAGAAGTCGCCAGACTGAAAAACCAACAGCAAGGTTGGAACAAATAATATCGGCCTGAAAAGGACAGAGTAAAGGGGATAACGACAACACTCCCCTAAAGAATACACAAATTTAGACAAACCAAATAAAACATCACGTCTAAAAACAAGCGGCGCATTGTATCCCAAAGCGCCGCCTATCTGTACAGACTGTATTTAAACTATCACTCAATCAGAGCATTACTTCTGGGTATCCAAAAACTGATCAGCAAGCTTAGATGCAGTCGTCTTAGGAAACTTACTTTTTACTTCATTCATTTGAGCTTTAGCTTTATCTATCTGCCCGTAGCGAGAAAAAACAAGCCCCAGCTTATAGCTGGCATCCGGCACCTTGCGGCTTTCTGGATAAGTCTCAACAACCGTTCTGAAAACACGTTCAGCTTCCTGGGTCAGGTTCTTGACCATATAGAGCTCACCTAACCAGTAATAAGCATTAGGCAATAAGCTGGAATCAGGGTAGTTCTTGATAAATCCCTGATAAGCTGTAATAGCCTGATCAAATTTTTGCTGTTTAACCAGCGCATAAGCCGCCTGATAGGCTTCTTTTGCTGTACCACTGACAACGGGCAACTCACTACCCTGATCAGAAGAGCTGGCAGGTGCTTTCTGGGTTTTTACATCAGACAACTGCTGCGAAAGGTCCGTCAAACGGCGGTCAGCATCAAGATAACGATCACGCCCATCTTTCTGCAGCTGAACAATTGCTTTTTGCTGCCGTTCAACAACATTCCTCAGCATCTGCATCTCTTGCTGCAACTGCTGAATCTGAAGTAAAAGCTGGGCATTAGCAGCATGCTGACCCGATGTTGCTGATGAAACTTCAGCCCCGAGGACAGGTGTTGAAGCATCAGTCAGAGTCGCTGCCTGAAGAGAGTGTGATGCTGCCAAAATTGGCAGCATCCTTAAAGCATTACGGAAAGGAATATGCATCCAGAATCCGCCTTAGCTTAGTATTTAATTTCTACACGACGGTTTTTAGACCAAGCAGCGTTGTTATGACCGATAACTGCTGGCTTCTCTTCACCGTAGCTGATGACTTCAATACGGTCAGCGCTAACACCCTGAACCATGAAGTAGCTTTTTACAGCATTGCCACGACGTTCGCCCAGTGCATTATTATACTCACGAGTACCGCGCTCATCAGCATGACCTTCCAGAACAACGTTCTGCATAGGGTTTGCATTCAGGTAAGCTACGTGCAGATCCAGAACTTCACGTGAATCATCACGAATTGCTGACGTATCAAAACCAAAGTAAACCGTCTCAACCTCAGGCATTGCTGCCATGGCATCTGCAGCCTGGTCTTGCATGCCCTGAGTGTCTTGGCCCATTTGCTCGCCATTTACAGAAGAATCTGTATTTGAGCCGTCACTGGTAACAACCGGTTGAACCTGGCCATCGGACGCAGAGTCAGAACCTTGCTCCTGAGTTGCAGCGTTACCACCACAACCAGCCAGCACGGCCAGAGTTGCACCAAAAAACAAAGTCTTGCTGTATTTTTTAAATTCCATATCAGGCTCCTGAAGAGATCGGACTTATTTTATAGTTAAAATCGAAAAGTTAATTCGTTAAAAAAGGCGACCACGTGGGTTCACGAACATCGGCTCGTTGGGACGGAAGACGATAACGAATCTGACCATTAACAGATACAGCCCCCAGATACCCCCTAGATCCTTCCTGCGTCGCATAAATTAACATACTTCCATTAGGAGAAACACTGGGAGACTCATCTAATGGCGTCTGAGTTAATATTCTCAAACGGTTATTTGCCAACTCTTGTGCAGCAATATGAAATATTCCTTCCTTTTGATGCACAAAGTAGATTTCAGTACCATCCGGTGCATAACGCGCCCTGGCATTATAATTCCCTTCAAATGTCAGTCGTTCAGTCTCACCTGATACCAAATCAAGCTGGTAAATCTGTGGCCCACCACTGCGGGAAGAGGTAAACAGAAGCTTACTCCCATCAGGAGACCATTCCGGCTCCGTATCAATCCCATAGTGGTTTGTAATACGTTTCATTTTATAGTTAGTCAGGTCAATCTGGTAAAGCTCAGGGTTGCCATCTTTTGATAAAACAACTGCCAACTTATTACCATCAGGAGACCATGCAGGAGCACCGTTCAATCCTTTAAAGGCCGTTAACTGGCGACGCTTCCCAGAATAAACATTTTGAATAAAAACAGCTGGGCGCCCGGTTTCATAAGACACATAAGCCAGGTGCTGGGCATCCGGTGACCATGACGGCGACAATATAGGTTTGTACGTTGTCAGGATAGACTTTTCCCGCCGGCCATCGGCATCTGAAACTTTAAGCTCATACTTGTTCTGTCCGCTTGCGTCTTTGCGAACTGTGACATACGCCAGTCGCGTAGAAAACGCTCCGGCAATACCCGTAAGGTGCTCAAAAACCTTATCACTGATGTAGTGTGCTCGGGAGCGGAGTTCACTGGGCTTACCAGAAATCACTTCGCCTAATACCCTGGTCTGACGAACAACATCGTAAAGCTCAAACTGAATTGTCAGCACCCCAGGGGATACAGAAGGCTTAACCTGGCCAACTAATAAATAGTCCTGCTTCAACAAAGACCAGTCACGGAAGTAGATGTCACTTTTCTGGCTGGGAAGACTAAGCATATCTGATCGGGATAAGGGCTTAATAAGACCGCTACGCTCAAGATCATCAGAAATAATCTGAGCTACATCTTCAGTCAACGCGCTTTGCCCAAGCCACGCGAAGGGCACAACAGCCACAGGGGTCGCTCTATCATTCCCCTGTGTAATCTCAATCGTCAGGTCAGCAACTGCCTGCTGGGTGACGCATAGCAAAGTAAAAGCAACAGCTTTAAGCCATTTATTCAAATGCATTACTGAATATCCTCAGGTTTAAACACCAGATTGAACGACCTGAATGTATCTTTTTGATGCGGTTTAAGATCCTGTAACTCTCTGAACGGGCCAGCACGGTAGACAGCTTGCTCAGCAGACCGATCAAAAGCACTATCACCACTGGCTTCAATTACATTAACCGACTTTACTTCGCCCGTAGGTAGGAGCTCAATGGTCAAAATTGCCTGCATCCCCTTTCGTGCTGTTGGCGGCCGTGACCAACTCTGCTCAACATAGTTTTTAATCAGCATCTGCATCGACGCCAGTTGCTCCTGATCCTCAAGCTGAGAAAGGAATGCTTCTTCCTGATCAAGGGCTGACTGCAATGATTGCTTCTCCACGTCAATTGACTCCTGACGCTTACGCTCAGCTTCCGCCGCTTCCAGAGCCTCTTTACGCGCCTGAGCAGCAAGAAGCTGTGCCTCCCGCTCCCGAAGCTCCTTCTGCTTTCGTATTTCTTCCGCTTTACGAGCCTCTTCCGCTTTACGAGCCTCTTCAGCCTGAAGCTTCTGCCGCTTGAGCTCAGCCTCACGCTTCGCTTTTTCAGCGGCGATACGTTCAGCTTCACGCTTGGCTATAGCCTTCTGGCGCTCACGCTCTTTTTGCTCGGCTTCTTTCTCACGCTGTCGGATCAATGCCTGCTTACGAGCTTCAGCTTTACGCTGAGCCTCTTTCTGCTTCTGACGTTCACGGTTTGCCCGAGCTTTAGCTGCCGCCTCTGCCTGCTGCTTCTGACGAAGCGCTTCAATAGGGTCCTGCTGAACAGCTACAGCAGAAATAACAGCATCCGGGCGAATCTTCGGCATTCGCTGCTCTGATATTATGCTGGCCTGATGCCAGCCAAACCACAACAACCAGCCCCCCAGAAGATGACAGCCAACAGCGATCAAAAAAGGAAACAGCAGGCCACCGCCTTGTACTTTAGTATCAGGTCTCATTTCTCTGGCGGCTGTGATAATAAACCAATATTTCGTGCACCGGCCTGCTGCAATACGCTCATTAATTGAACAACAGCCCCGTATTCCACGTTTTTATCGCCACGAACCAACACCTGAACATCAGGGTTTTGCCGTGTGATTTTGCCAACCTTAAGTGAAAGATCTGCAGGCTTAATCGCCTGCTCTTTATCCGGCCCAAGCTCTAGGACATACTCACCTGACTTCTTTACGGCAACAATCAAAGGCAGATCATCTTCACTAACATCCAGAGGTGCCGAAACGGCTTCCGGCAACTCCACCTTTACGCCCTGAGTCAGAACGGGAGCGGTCACCATAAAAATCACCAGTAACACTAACATCACATCGATATAGGGAACGACATTGATTTCAGCAACCAGCTTTTTAGGTTTACGGTAGCGATATCCTGACATAATCAGCCTGCATTCTGATTGTGAACATTACGATGAAGAATACTGGAGAACTCATCAGCAAAAGTTTCGTAACGCACCATCAACAACTCAGTTTTTGTCGAGTAACGGTTGTAGGCAATTACAGCCGGAATCGCTGCAAACAAACCCATAGCCGTTGCAATCAGAGCTTCAGAGATCGATGGCGCGACAACGGCAAGAGTAGCCTGCTGAACATGAGCTAAGTCACGGAAAGAGTTCATAATCCCCCATACAGTTCCAAACAGACCGATATAAGGGCTGGTTGAGCCTACCGTTGCAAGAAAGGGTAAATTCTCACTGAGGCGCTCCTCTTCACGGGCCAGAGCAACGCGCATCGCGCGCTGAACACCTTCGAGTAACGCATCTGAGTCAACAGGCCCTTTCTGACTTAACCGGGAAAACTCTTTAAAACCAGCCCGAAAGATATTCTCAGCCCCAGAGCCATTTGACTCCTGCGAAACCTCAAGATAAAGCTGGGAAAGATCCATGCCAGACCAAAAGCGATCCTCGAACTCCTCCATGCTTTTCTTCGCATTTCCTATGACGGCCGCACGTTGCAGGATAAACATCCAGGAAAGAACAGAAGCCAAAACCAAA
Organism: Oceanospirillum sp.; assembly: GCF_048265165.1. GTDB lineage: Bacteria > Pseudomonadota > Gammaproteobacteria > Pseudomonadales > Halomonadaceae > Oceanospirillum. The sequence continues at coordinate 453,893 of NZ_JBLXCD010000001.1, forward strand.
CTGGCCATTACTAACTGAACAACCACACTGGCATTAATTATTAATCCCAGCAGAGAAAGCTTATCGTCCACATGCGCCCCTTTTAATCTAAAAACAAGAATCGGATACTAAATGGCCAAGATATTGTTATAAATAAAAAAATACTTTTTTTTCAATCTGTTCAGACAAGTGTGACAGAAAAAGTTCCTATCTGAAAAGCTGTCATTTCCAATCAACATTCACAGTGCCCTACTTTATTGTTAAGGTCTATGGCCAGCCAAAGATCCCAAACGGCTCAGAACTGCTTCAGGTAAAGCTTTTGGCCGGTAGCTGTCGCCCTGAACACAAGCAACTTTTACAGTTGCAGTATTCAGTACAATTTCATTTTCATCCATCTTTTTAACAATTTTTTGCTCAAAAACCAAATAGCTACGAGCAATTTTGTCAATTCTGACCAAGACCATCAGCTCATCATCCAGCACAGCTGGGCGCTTATAATCCACCTGGACACCGGCAACAACAAACAGAAGATTCTCATCATTTTTCAATGCTTCCTGCTGAAACCCGATAGAACGTAGCGCTTCTGTACGTGCCCGCTCATAAAACTTCAGGTAGTTGGCATAATAAACAACACCTCCCGTATCAGTATCTTCATAATAAATACGGATTGGCCAATTAAACGGAAAATCATTCCTTTGGTATGTTTCTGACATTAAAGTAACCCTAACATCTAATCGTTACGACATTAATTCTCAGGACGTGAGATGCCAAAGTGAAGATAAGCTTGAGGTGTTACCATACGACCTCTTGGTGTGCGCATCATAAAGCCCTGCTGAATCAGAAAAGGTTCAAGCACATCCTCAATTGTGTCTCGCTCCTCGCCGATGGCAGCTGACAGGTTATCCACTCCTACCGGCCCGCCTCCGAACTTCTCAATCATGGTCAACAGCAAGCGACGGTCCATATGGTCGAAGCCATGAGTATCAACATTGAGCATATTCAAGGCCTGATCCGCTATATCACCACTGATCACACCATCAGCCTTCACCTGAGCAAAATCCCGAACCCGTCGTAACAAACGGTTAGCGATGCGGGGCGTACCTCTCGACCTTTTGGCAACTTCCAAAGCACCGTGTGGCTCAATATCGATCTGCATCAACTCCCCTGAGCGCTTGACGATAGAACTGAGATCCTCAACACTATAAAACTCAAGCCGCTGAACGATACCAAAACGATCCCTCAGAGGCGAAGTCAATAGCCCAGCTCTTGTGGTTGCGCCTACCAGAGTAAACGCTGGCAGGTCAATTTTAATGGATCGGGCTGCGGGGCCCTCACCAATCATAATATCCAGCTGATAATCCTCCATTGCCGGATAAAGTACTTCTTCTACGGCCGGGCTCAGCCGATGGATCTCATCAATAAAGAGCACATCCCCTTCTTCCAGATTGGTCAGTAATGCGGCAATATCACCCGCCTTTTCTAGAACCGGTCCGGAAGTACTCTTGATCGCAACCCCCATCTCACTGGCAATAATATTAGCCAGTGTCGTCTTGCCTAAACCCGGTGGGCCAAAGACCAGAGTATGATCCAGCGCATCTTCACGATTTCGGGCAGCGGAGATAAAGATCTCCATCTGTTCCCGAACCACAGGCTGCCCAACATAATCCTGCAGATACTGAGGCCGCATCGCCCGATCATGGTGCTCGTCAGGTTCTCGGTTTATGGCGGAAACTAACCGGTCTGCTTCTATCATCAGGATGCCTATCGCTGCTCAATAAAAATAATCAGATACTGTATATTAAATCATACCTTTTAAAGCAGCCCGAATCAGCGCTTCAGTACCCATTCCTGGTGTAAAGACACCATTAACCGCCTTACTGGCTTGAGCAGGTTTATAGCCCAATGCAATTAAGGCCTGCTCTGCCTCCTCACGACCATCCACCACCTCAGGCTGTGTTGATGATTCACCGGAATCCGGAGCGGTCAGTTCAAACACATCAGGATCAACAGCCCAGTCCTTCAGGCGGTCTTTCATCTCAATCAGCAAACGTTCAGCGGTTTTCTTACCAACACCCGGTAACTTCACCAGCGCATTGGTATCGCCCTCATTAACGCAACGCACAAACTGAGACGCCTCAATCCCGGAAAGAATAGTCAGGGCAAGTTTAGGCCCTACACCATTTACTTTGATCAGATCCCGGAATAAGCGCCGTTCATTGCGATCAGAAAAGCCATAAAGCAGCTGGGCATCTTCCCGGACAACAAAATGGGTAAACAACGTAACAGGTTCACCCAAAGCAGGCAGCCGATAGAAGGTGCTCATAGGTGCTTCCACCTCATAGCCAACACCATTCACATCGATCAACAGCTGCGGCGGTCTTTTTTCGGCCAGAAGCCCTTTTAATCGTCCGATCATCACTCAGTCCTGAAAAAATTAGCTTAATGCCCACCGGAGGCTCTTGATTTACGCTGCTCTCGTTGCCGCCGCTTCTCAGCTGCAGTTTTATAAGACAGCAGAAATACAGGCAACTGCAGATTCCAGTAAATTGCAGCAAGGCGTAGGCCAATAACAATTGTCATTGCAATCAATGCACTGATCGACTCCATGCCCGAAGGCAGATACCAGCGCATATTGACAAACACAACCGCCCCAACCATAGCCGCAGTGGCATAGATCTCTTTCTGAAAAATCATAGGAATTTCATCAGTTAGCACATCCCGGATAACGCCACCAAAAACCCCGGTCATCACCCCCATCATCACAGCAATAACAGGCGGATGACCAATATTCAACGCCACCTGAGCCCCGATAACAGTGAACACACCGAGACCGATGGCATCCGAGACCTGCAGTGTACGATGGGGAAAAGGATGGAATCTTGCTGCAATAAAGGTAGCAACCGTTGTACCTACAATGATCCAAATATAAAGCGTCTCAATTACCCAGAATACAGGGGTGCGCCCAAGAACCAGATCCCGGATAGTTCCACCACCAATGGCCGTGACCATACCCACAACAACAACACCAAAAAGATCCAGTCGTTTTTCACTGGCGGCCAGTACGCCCGTTATGGCGAACACAATGGTGCCAAAAATATCGAGATAAAAAATAAAAGGGATATTAAACAGCATCATGCTGCATTACTCCGCGTGAAACTGACGCCAGCTACTGCTACGACGGCCACCGCGTTTTCCGGCACCTGCAACCAAACCGAGATTTGAATTGGCGTGACAGATCGCGATAGCCAGTGCGTCGGCGGCATCGGATTGAGGAAGATCGGAAAGTTTCAGTATTGCCGCAACCATCTGCTGTACCTGCTCTTTGGTTGCCGCTCCTGTTCCGGCCACTGCCTGCTTCACCAGACGGGCCGCATATTCGCTCACGGGTAAACCAACGTTAGCAGCGGCGACAATAGCAACACCACGTGCCTGCCCCAACTTGAGTGCTGAGTCGGCATTTTTTGCCATAAACACCTGCTCAATAGCAAACTGGGTTGGTTGATACTGAGCAATAACCTCTGATACACCGGCATACACCTGCTGGAGTTTATCCGCCAGTGTATCGCCTGTGATTCTGATAAAACCACTGCCGATATAGTGCATGCGATGTCCCTGCATACGGATAATCCCATAACCGGTCTTACGACTACCAGGATCAATACCCAGGATGATGGCCATAACTGTCCTTAAAATAAACCCGCCTGAATAAGATCAGACGGGGAAACACCGCTGACAACAGCAGTCGATAGATCCTAGCTTAGCTGTTCCATGACATCAGCCGGAATATCTGCATTGCTGTAGACGTTCTGAACATCATCAAGATCTTCCAGGTGCTCGATCAGCGCCAGAATTTTCTCAGCCCCGTCCTTGTCCATCGGTGCCGTAGTTGAGGGCACCATGGTCACTTCGCCGCCAGCAGCTTCAAGACCAGCCTCAGCCAGCGCTTCTTTAACGACGTTGAACTCTGTCCAGTCCGTTGTAACCTCAATAGACCCGTCATCATGAGTCACAACATCTTCTGCTCCTGCTTCAAGAGCAGCCTCCATAATGGCGTCCTCATCAGCATCAGCTTCAAAATAGATCTGTCCTTTTTTCTCAAACAAATAAGCAACAGAGCCATCTGTACCCAAGTTACCGCCACGCTTGGAAAATGCGTGGCGCACCTCAGCTACAGTCCGGTTTTTATTATCGGACATACACTCAACCAAGAGAGCAACACCACCCGGCCCATAGCCTTCGTAGGTCATCTCTTCTACATTATCGCTATCGGCATCCCCTGCACCACGAGCAACAGCGCGATCAATGGTGTCACGGGTCATATTGGCACTCAATGCCTTATCCATTGCGGCACGCAAACGTGGATTATCTTCCGGCAAAGGACCGCCCTGACGAGCAGCAACCGTCAGCTCCCGGATCAGTTTAGTGAAAATTTTGCCGCGCTTCGCATCCTGTGCAGCTTTCCGGTGTTTAATGTTTGCCCATTTACTGTGGCCAGCCATTCCAAACTCCCGTTTATATCTGAGTTATTTCAAAGTCCTTTCTTTATTTAATCGCAGCTGTATTGCTATTAAATAAAGACACTAAAACTAAAATGGGCATCAGAGAAAATCTGATGCCCATCACAATTGAGCAACTCAGCACTAAAAGTGCTGATGCTCAACATTACTACAAACGATAGATATTACTCTTCCGTCGGTACAATTTTCTGACGTAGGCGGATATTCAGTTCTTTCAACTGCTCCGCGCTAACTTCACCCGGAGCTGCCGTCATCACACAACCTGCACTCTGAGTTTTAGGGAAGGCGATCACTTCACGGATCGACTGAGTTCCTGTCATCAGCATCACCAGACGATCCAGGCCAAAGGCCAGACCACCATGTGGTGGCGCACCGAATTTCAGTGCATCCAGCAGGAAGCCAAATTTCTCCTGCTGCTCTTCTTCACTGATACCCAACACATCAAATACCGCTTCCTGCATTTTCTGATCATGGATACGAATGGAACCACCACCCAGTTCAGTACCATTCAGAACCATATCATAGGCCACAGACAGAGCGTCAGCTGGGTTCGCTGCCAACTCTTCAGCGGAGCATGCCGGAGAGGTGAACGGGTGGTGCAGTGCAGACAGAGAACCATCGCTGTTCTCTTCGAACATAGGGAAGTCAACAACCCACAACGGTGCCCACTGGCAAGTGTAAAGATCAAGATCTTCACCCAGCTTACAGCGCAGCGCACCGATCGCTTCATTAACAACTTTAGCAGTGTCCGCGCCAAAGAAGATGATATCGCCATCCTGTGCATCAACACGATCCAGCACATCATCGATCACATTTTCCATAAACTTAACGATCGGAGACTGCAGACCTTCCAGACCCGCCTTGCGATCATTAACCTTGATCCACGCCAGACCACGGGCACCATAAATACCCACGAACTTAGTGTATTCATCAATCTGCTTGCGAGACAGAGACGCACCACCGGGAACACGCAGAGCAGCCACACGGCCTTTAGGATCAGTTGCCGGACCAGAGAATACTTTGAAGTCAACCTGCGCCATCAAATCGCCCATATCCACCATTTCCAGTGGAATACGCAGATCTGGCTTGTCGCTACCAAAGCGGTGCATCGCTTCTGAAAACGGCATACGCGGGAATTCACCCAGATCAACATCCAGGACTTCTTTGAACAGTTTCTGAGTCATGCCTTCAGCCAGACCCATGATCTCTTCATCGGTTACAAAAGAGGCTTCGATATCAATCTGAGTAAACTCAGGCTGACGGTCTGCACGCAGATCTTCGTCACGGAAGCATTTAGCAATCTGGTAGTAGCGATCCATGCCGGATACCATCAGCAGCTGTTTGAACAGCTGAGGCGACTGAGGCAAAGCAAAGAAGCTGCCGGCGTGGGTACGGCTTGGCACAAGATAATCACGAGCGCCTTCAGGGGTAGCACGGGTCAGGATCGGTGTTTCAATGTCCAGGAAGCCCTTCTCATCCAGATAATTGCGGATGGTGTGCGTCATGCGGGAACGGAAACGCAGTTTTTCCAGCATCTCCGGGCGACGCAGGTCAACATAGCGGTATTTCAGACGTACGTCCTCACCCACTTTAACGTGCTCATCCAAAGGGAATGGCGGGGTTTCAGATGTGTTAAGCACTTCAACATCTTTACCCAGTACTTCGATCATACCGGTTGGCATATTCGCATTGGTCGTGCCTTCAGGACGTGCACGCACCAGACCTTCAATTTTCAATACATACTCACTGCGGCTCTTATCCGCAGCAGCAAAAGCATCTACTGTATCAGGGTCAACAACCACCTGAGTCAAACCATCACGATCACGCAGATCTAAGAAAATAACCCCACCGTGGTCACGACGACGGTGAACCCAACCACAAAGTGTGACTGTTTCGCCGATATGGGATTCATTCAGTTCGCCGCAATAATGGCTGCGCATAATTATGTCCTGTTTTCCGGTTGTACTCTTTTATAGCTGCGAACTCAGAGTAAAAGCCGAGTCCGCAACCATGATTCATTAGCGGCAGAACGCCGAATGCGCCCGCAACACATATTGTAGGTTGCCAGCGCCAACTTAATTCTTTATCAGCCCAGTATAAATTTCTGTCGGCCATATAAGGCGAAGTATTATATACCCGACCCCGCACCAACTCCACCGCCCATCAGAAACAATTAAACTAAATTGGCAGGAAAAAGTACGTGAAAACAGAAATATAGCGGATTCATGGGCACAATATCAGCAGAGACTTACACCCAAGGCACCTATCTCCGATGCAGATCAGACCGCACCGTAACGCTCACCAATCAACTGCCATAAACGATCCACCATGGGTTTTTCATCACTGACTGAACGATACAGGCAGATCGCCAACGGAATAACCCATTGCTCAGCGCCACAAGGCACAATGGCGCCCGACTCAAGCTCCTGCTGTATGGCGACCTCCGGTAGCCAGGCAACCCCCTCTCCGGCCAGAACCATCTGTTTCAACCCCTGAGCCATTGCCGTTTCGTATACCTTTTTCAGGCTCAAGTCACCCAATTGAGAGCGCAGACGTTCCCGGACAGCCTGACCCAACATCGCTTCCGAAGTATAAGCCAGATAAGGCACATCCTGATCCACCCCTAACCGATAGATCGCCTGACCATGCCGTGTTGCCTTACACACCGGCATAAGGCGCGTCCATCCCAGCTGACAATGAGGAAAAAGCGTTTCATCAAGACGAATCCAAGACTGAGGGTCATGAAATGCCAATAAAAAATCACACTCGCCTTTGCGCAGAGCATTCAGACCAACATCGACATTGGCCGCCTCTGTCCGCACCATAAAGCCACTTTCCTGCTGACGAATCCAGCGCACCAACTCCGGCATCAGAGTAAAGGTGAGCGCATGGGCGGCGCAGAAGTTAATTCGGGGAAGATAGCCGCCGGAAGGGGATAGCTGGCGCACCGCAGCCTGCAATTGAGCCAGAACCTTACGCGCAGTAGGCAGAAACTGCTGCCCTGCATCACTCAGCCGAACCGGTTGAACATCACGTTCGAAAAGCTGCGCCCCAACAGACTGCTCCAAGGTCTTAATACGGCGACTGAAGGCGGGCTGGGTAACATGGCGCAAACGGGCAGCCTGGGAAAAACTCTGGGTTTTCGCCAACGCCAGAAAGTCTTCCAGCCACTTTGTTTCTATATTGTGCATGTTTTAACGCTAAGGCCTCCGATCAGGGAGAGCTATTGGATTCAATTTCGACCTACAATTCAACCGTTACCGAAGTTTATTATCAAAAAAATAACAAATACCGGCAAATAACCCTTCATCCCCCGTAAAGCAGACCATTAAAGCGCCATCATACTACCGATATAAACCTTAGCGCCGATACCGAATAACGCCAGCCCACCGATTAAACCCAGAAAAATCATTTTTCCCTCTCGGTTTGCTTTAGCCTTAATCGACACATGCCATACTGTCCATAGTTTTAACACGATCATTAAGCCCACTGCAGAAAACACCGCTATTTCACCAGGACTCCAGACAATCATGATACACCCCTGTCTTAATTTGCATTTGATATGCAAATTAAAGCACATATAATAGGTAAATCAAATGCAAATTATAAACATCAAACGGAGCCAATGCGATGAAACGCCACCCAGCTTTAATTAACTTAAGCCAAGAACATCACGGTGCTTTAGTGATCGGTAAAAAGTTAAAAACAGCCGCCCAAGCCGATAGTCAGTCGACCATCACTCTTTGGCAAAATAATCGACATCTTTTTCTACAGGAGCTGCTGCCGCACTTTACGGAAGAGGAGGAGCGTTTTGGCGCTTTGCTTGAAGGAGAGCTAAAACAAGAATTTGAGTCAGACCATGCTTTTCTTCTACATTGTTTGCAATCCGACGCACAACTTATCAATATCGACGTTAGCTCAGCGCAAGAAGCCACACGGCGGATTACTGCTTTTGCGGATCGGCTTATTCAGCATGTAAGATTTGAAGAGCGAACACTTTTTCCATGGCTAGAGCAACATCACGCCCAAGCACTGAAGCGCTTATAAAACGCACTGAAATACCCATAAATAACCAAACTTATTAAAGTATAAAGAAACTTATAAAGTATAAAGACCCGACATAGAGACGTAGGATATCCTCAATGCGCATCACCACCTTTACCGACTTCGGCTTACGCACACTGATCTACCTGGCCAGTTTACCGCCGGAGACACTAACAAACGTGCAGGAAGTCTCTAAGGTTTATAATGTATCGCAAAACCATTTGGTAAAAGTTGTCGGCCAACTACGAAAGCTCGGCTATATCCATGCGTTACGCGGGAAAAATGGCGGCATTCATCTAGCAAAGCCGCCGGAAGAGATCAATATTGGAGAAGTGATAGAGCAGCTAGAAAACCATTTAGACGGTGTTGACTGCGCCTCTCCAGCCTGCCAGCTAACCCCTTGCTGCAAGCTGCGCCACGCCTTAAAAGACGCCATGCAAGCCTTTATCGCCAGCATGAAGCAGTTCACCCTTGCCGATATGATGATCAACCAGAATGAACTTGCTCCCTTACTTTTTATAGATCGCCCAGATTCTAATCTTGGCGCTTAATCCCTAACCCCTATAATAACGCTGTTCGACCAATGGCATTTTCACAACCGTCATGGGTAACTTTTTACCACGCACGCTGGCAAAAACCTGAGTATCCAGTGCAGAGAACTCAGTGGCCACATATCCCATAGCCACCGGTTTCTCAGCGGTCGGGCCAAAGGTGCCACTGGTCACAACACCTATCTTGTTGTCATCAGCATCAAACAGCTCCGCACCCTCTCGAACCGGCGCACGCCCCTCTGCAACCAGCCCCACACGCTTACGGGTCCAATCTTTGTTCGCAATCTGACCCAAAATAATATCAGCGCCGGGGAAACCACCGGCACGCTCACCATCTGCGCGACGAATTTTAGAGATCGCCCAGATCAGACTTGCCTCCAGAGGCGTGGTCGTGGTGTCGATATCGTGGCCGTACAAACAGAGACCTGCCTCCAGGCGCAGAGAGTCGCGAGCACCCAGACCAATCGCTTCCACCTCCGACTCATTCAACAGCAGACGGCAGATACGCTCAGCTTCTGCTGACGGGATAGAGATTTCAAAACCGTCTTCACCGGTGTAACCGGAGCGGGACACCAGACACTCAACACCATCGACGTTAACGGCACGGGCATCCATAAACACCATATCCGTAGTATCCGGTGCAAAACGCGCCATAACAGCTGCCGCCGTAGGGCCCTGCAGAGCCACCAGCGCCGCATTCTCCATCACTTCCAGTTCAACATCATCGCCCAGGTTGGCACGCATATGGGCAATATCCTGCTCTTTACAGGCGGCATTAACCACAACGTAGATATAATCGCCATGATTGGTCACCATGAGATCATCCATAACACCGCCCTGCTCGTTGGTGAACAGCGCATAACGCTGCTTGCCCACGGGCAGATCGATAATATCCACAGGAACCAGGGTCTCCAGCGCTTTAGCTGCATTTGCACCAAAAAGCTTCACCTGTCCCATATGAGACACATCAAACAGACCTGCCTTCTCACGGGTATGGATGTGCTCTTTTTTAACACCCAGTGGATACTGAACCGGCATCTCGAAGCCCGCAAAAGGCACCATACGAGCACCCAATTCATTATGAAGACCAAATAAAGGAGTTTTTTTCAGAGCACCCTGCGCGTCCGTCATCGTAAACCTCGTTTCAAAGACAAAAACCTCTGAACAGATCAAACTATTTTCAAGCTGCAGTCCAAAGGGAAGTTGTGGGCAGCTGATTATAACAACCAACCCAATCATTGTTTCCTATTGGAAACAAAGCTAACGAAATAGAAAACCTGATGCAAGAAAAGATTATGCCCTATCAAAGCAGCGATCAGGCTGTCACCCAAAGCACAACCGCATCATCAGCGCTGGTGGAAACCAAAGAGTGCCCCATAGCGCAATCGTAGTAGGCAGAATCCCCCTCCATCAACTCAATCGGCTCGTAAAACTCTGTATAGAGCAACACAGAACCCGACAAAACGTAAAGCAGCTCCTCCCCCTCATGCCGCACCCACTCAGGATACTCATCAATCGATCTGGCACGCACCACCGTACGGTAGGGAATCATCTTCTTATTGGTCAGTTGAGTACTGAGCAACTCATGCTCATAAGTCGGCGTTGGGTGTGGTTTACCCTCACCCAAACGGGTAATATCCCGACGCCCTGTGGCAGCCACAGCTTCTTTCGGTCGGGTAAAGAGCTGCGGCATATCGATCCCCAGCCCTTTGGCGAGTTTTGTCACTACAGAAAAGGTCGGCGAGATCTGGTCATTTTCTATCTTTGATAGCGTAGAACGGGCCAACCCGGTCAATTTACTGGCCTCCTCAAGGGTCAGGCTCTGACTTAACCGAATCTCACGCACCCGCTTGCCTAACTCCAAAGGCTCAACATAAGACTCCGCATTGGCTTCAGCGCGGGCAACCCGGATCTTTTCTTCACGCTGTTTTTCTTCGATCAGAAAATGCGGTTCTTCTGGCATTGTAATTCCCTATATGGTTTTCCTGCAGTCACAACCGGCAGCAACAGCTCAGTCATAACAGCACAACAGATAAAGCATGTTACACAAGGGCTTTGCCCTTTTAAAGCAAGCAGAGAGCAATTCCCCCATGAAGAAACCCTTGTTTCCAATTGGAAATTTTTATTGCACTGCCTTAAGCCAATTTGATAATCTGACGCCCGCCAGACTAGGTTAACTAAAGGCTTTAGGTATGTAACTCTTGGGACAGAATCAGCCTAAGAGTTCAGGAGAACATTTTTTGCTCCAGACATCTGAACAAAAACAAGAACAACAAAAAAAGACCACCAAACAGGCTAAGCTGCTTTTATATCACACAGCTTAAACAGCTCAGATACGAAACATCGACCTGATTTTGGATGGAAGACGAGGAGAAGGCTATGTCACTGAGCATCTTTGATCTTTTTAAAATAGGCATAGGCCCTTCAAGTTCTCATACTGTCGGCCCTATGATTGCCGCAAACCGGTTTATCGCTCAGCTGAAAAGCCAGACGGAAGATAACAACAGCCTGGACCGGATCAGCCGGGTAAAAACTGAGCTTTTTGGCTCCCTGGCACTCACCGGCAAAGGGCATGCGACCGATACGGCCGTGTTGCTGGGGTTATTGGGAGAACAGCCAGATACAGTTGACACCTCCCGCGTCGACCAGGTGATTGACACAATTCGCCATCACAAGCAATTTTTATTGGCTGGCGAACACAATATTGAATTTAACGAAGTGCAGGATCTGGTGTTCCATTTTCAGGATTCACTGCCGGAGCACCCGAACGGTATGCGCTTCAGTGCTTTTGATCAGGCAGGCATGGTTTACTGCAGAGGTATCTACTACTCCGTAGGCGGTGGCTTTGTTCTCAGTGAAGAAGAGATAAAAGCCAAGCCGGAACTCAGCACCGCATCACAACTACCTAAAGAAGTGCAGCAAGATACCGCCGAACTGCGTCCCTACCCGTTCAAAAGCGGCAAAGAGTTACTGGCCCGAGGTAAAACCTCCGGTAAGACCATCGCCCGGATGATGTTGGATAATGAGATCGCACTGCGAGCACCGGTATTAACGGATGAAAGCCAATGCGAAGCCTCGATACGACAGCAGCTGATGAATATCTGGCACGTAATGGATAACTGTGTTCGCAAAGGCTGTAAAGAGACCGGTGAGTTACCGGGTGGGCTGAATATTAAACGCCGGGCACCAGAGCTTTATAAAGAACTGACGGAAAAACCTGAAAACGCCCTGAAAGATCAACTGACAGTGATGGACTGGGTCAACCTGTTTGCCATGGCTGTTAATGAAGAGAACGCTGCGGGTGGTCGTGTTGTTACCGCTCCGACCAACGGTGCTGCTGGTGTTATACCGGCAGTTCTGAGCTATTACGTGCGCTTTCTGCCCAACGCCAGTGAAGCCGGCATTATTGAGTTTTTAGCCACCGCCAGCGCCATCGGTATGCTCTATAAAGAGAACGCCTCTATCTCAGCGGCGGAAGTGGGCTGCCAGGGTGAGATCGGCGTCGCCTGCTCCATGGCCGCCGGAGCCTTATGCGCAGTAATGGGCGGCACAAACGAACAGATCGAGAATGCCGCCGAGATCGGCATGGAACACAATTTAGGCTTAACCTGCGACCCCATTGGAGGATTAGTTCAGGTGCCCTGCATCGAACGCAATACCATGGGTGCGGTCAAGGCGATCAACGCCGCCCGTTTAGCGATACGTGGTGATGGTCATCATCAGGTCTCACTGGACAGCGTGATAGAGACGATGCGTCAGACCGGCCACGATATGCAGGACAAGTATAAAGAAACCTCAAGAGGTGGCCTTGCAGTTAATGTGGTCAACTGCTAATCCTTCTTTAGGCGAAAAAAACCTTAAATAGAACAAAATAAACGGGAAATATCGCTTCCGGGCTTTGTTTCCCGTACGCATTTAAAGATAATCACGGCCAGCGCCGGATAACCGTTCCGGTTGCTGCCATTTAGTCATTTAATTAGATCTAATCAGACAAAGATTGAGGAATCGAACATGAGCAATATTCCGGGCAACCTGAAGTACACCGCTTCTCACGAGTGGGTTCTGGACAACGGTGACGGTACGGTTACTGTTGGTATCACCGATCACGCACAGGACCAACTGGGCGACGTAGTCTTCGTTGAGCTGCCTGAAGTTGGCCGTGAAGTGGATGCTGGTGAAGAGTTCTCTCTGGTTGAATCTGTAAAAGCTGCATCTGATATCTACGCACCGGTTACCGGTGAGATCGTAGAAGTTAACGAAGAGCTGGAAGGCGCACCTGAAACCATCAATGAGCACGCCTTTGAAGATGGCTGGATCGCAAAAATCAAACTGGCAGACGCTTCTGACCTTGAGGGCCTGTTAGACGCAGAAGCATACGCAGAGCGCGTAGCAGAAGACGACTAACTCTACGCCTGATCAATAAAACCGGCCTTTGCCGGTTTTATTGGCTCTGAACACCTCTGGTCTCCCCGACCGGATCCCCTTTTGATCGCCTCCCACCTGAGCCGATTAACTATTTTGACTATAGGTTGATAAAAATGGCAGTTGATACGCGCACATTGAGCGAACTTCAACAACATAATGAGTTCACTCATCGTCACGTAGGTCCTGACGCAGCTGAGCAAAACGCTATGCTGTCTGCGCTGGGTTCCTCCTCCCTGGATAACCTGATCACGGATACCGTACCGGGTACTATCCTGCAGAAAGACGCGCTGGCAATGGATACCGGCATCAGCGAAGTAGCAGCTTTAGCTGAGCTGAAAACACTGGCCGACCAGAACCAAGTCAACAAGTCTTATATTGGTATGGGTTACCACGGAACCCACGTACCCAATGTTATTCTGCGCAATGTGCTGCAGAATCCGGGCTGGTACACTGCCTATACGCCTTATCAACCTGAAATATCCCAAGGTCGCCTGGAATCCCTGCTGAACTACCAGCAGATGGTTATGGATCTGACCGGTATGGATCTGGCGAATGCCTCCCTGCTGGATGAAGCGACTGCTGCTGCAGAGGCGATGACCCTGTGCAAACGTTCTAACCGCAAGAAAAGCGACCAGTTCTTTGTTGCTTCTGATGTACACCCGCAGACTCTGGATGTGATCAACACCCGTGCGGAATACTTCGGCTTTGACGTTGTCGTGGATGATGCCGAAAACTTAAGCAACTACGACGTATTTGGCGCTCTGATCCAGTACCCCGGCACCTACGGCGACATTACTGACATCAAAGCCGTCATCGATGCCGCTAAAGCACAGAAAGCGATGGTAGCAGTTGCTGCTGACCTGCTCTCGCTGGTGGTTCTGAAATCCCCTGGCGAGCTGGGCGCTGATGTTGTTCTGGGGTCTACCCAGCGCTTCGGCGTACCTATGGGCTTTGGTGGTCCTCACGCGGCGTATTTTGCAGCCAGTGAGAAACTGAAGCGCTCTGTTCCGGGTCGTATCATCGGTGTATCGGTCGACGTTAAGGGCAATCAGGCCCTGCGTATGGCGATGCAGACCCGTGAGCAACATATCCGTCGTGAGAAAGCGACCTCTAACATCTGTACCGCACAGGCACTGCTGGCCAATATGGCCGCCTTCTACGCGGTATATCACGGCCCTGAGGGCCTGAAGCGCATTGCTGAACGCACCCATCGGCTGACCGCGATTCTGGCCAACGGCCTGAATGCCAAAGGCGTTGAAACCAACAGCACCTACTTTGACACCCTAACCTTTGACGCTGACGAAGCGGTTTACCAGCGCGCGCTGGATAACGGCTGTAACTTCCGCAACGTAGAGGGTGGCAAACTGGGTGTGAGCCTGGATGAAACCACAACGCCTGCTGATGTTGCTCAACTGTTTGACATCATTCTGGGTGAAGGTCACGGTCTGGATGTGGCTGAACTGGATGCCGCTATCGTGAACGGTGCTGCCACCGGTATCACCGCTGAGATGCGTCGTGACGATGCTATCCTGTCGCACCCGGTATTCAACACGCACCACTCAGAAACTGAGATGCTGCGCTACATGAAGTCTCTGGAAAACAAAGACTACTCACTGGTTCATGGCATGATCCCTCTGGGCTCCTGCACCATGAAGCTGAACGCAACAGCCGAGATGATTCCCGTCACCTGGCCTGAGTTTGCTGATATCCACCCGTTTGCGCCGAAGGACCAGGTAACGGGTTACTTCGAAATGATCCGTCAGCTGGAAGAGCAGCTGGAAGAGATCACCGGCTACGATAAAATCTCCATGCAACCAAACTCAGGTGCATCCGGTGAATATGCGGGTATCCTTGCGATCCGCAAATACCAGGAGTCTATCGGTGAAGGCCATCGCGATATCTGTCTGATCCCTTCCTCTGCCCATGGTACTAACCCGGCAACCGCCGCCATGATGGGTATGAAGATCATCGTGACCAAATGTGATGACAACGGTAACGTTGATATCGCAGATCTGGCAGCGAAAGCAGAAGAGCATGCCGATCGCTTATCTGCCCTGATGGTAACCTACCCGTCGACTCATGGTGTTTATGAGGAAGATATCGTCGAGATCTGCGACATTATCCATAAGTTTGGCGGTCAGGTTTACATGGATGGCGCCAATATGAACGCACAGGTGGGTATCGCCAAGCCGGGCCATATCGGTTCTGACGTATCTCACCTGAACCTGCACAAAACCTTCGCTATTCCACACGGTGGCGGCGGTCCGGGTATGGGCCCTATCGGTGTTAAAGCGCATCTGGCACCTTTCCTGTCCAACCATACCGTCAGCAGTGTTGAAGGTATCGAAGGCGAAGGCATTGGTGCAGTTTCCGCAGCACCTTACGGCTCTGCAGCAATTCTGCCGATCACCTGGATGTACAACCGCATGCTGGGTAAAGATGGCCTGAAACGCTCCACCGAAGTTGCGATTCTGAATGCTAACTACGTGGCAGAGAAGCTGTCTGCGCACTATCCGGTTCTGTTCCGTGGTCGCAACGACAAAGTAGCTCACGAGTGCATTATCGATATTCGCCCTCTGAAAGCAGAATCCGGTATCTCGGAAGAAGATATCGCCAAGCGCCTGATGGACTACGGTTTCCACGCACCGACCATGTCCTTCCCGGTAGCCGGTACACTGATGATCGAACCGACTGAATCTGAGTCTCAGGTTGAACTGGATCGTTTTATCGAAGCCATGATTAAAATCAAGGCGGAAGTGGTTAAGGTTCAGAGCGGCGAATGGCCACTGGAGAACAACCCACTGGTAAATGCACCGCACTCACAGGTTGACCTAATCAGCGACTGGGATCGCCCCTACAGCCGCGAAGAAGCGGTGTTCCCAAGCGCCCACACCCGTGCCAGCAAGTTCTGGCCGGCTGTGAACCGCGTCGATAACGTTTACGGCGACCGTAACTTTATCTGCTCCTGCCCAGGCATCGAAAACTACGAAGACTAATCGTCTGGGTGGGTTTTAAACCTGATTTAGCCCAGAGCTAAAAACAAAAGCGAGCCGACTGGCTCGCTTTTTTTGTGCCTGCTTACCGAGTTTTCTCACTCTACCCGCACTTTCTACTACCATCCAACTCGTTCCCACGCTCCGCGTGGGAATGCACACAGGATTCAAGCTACCACGCAGAGCGTGGGAGCTAGCGGTAACGTTGTAGACCAGATATAAGCTTTGTAGCAATTATTTGTTTTTCTATTTTCCAAACACTACAGTTCACGGGATCAGCAGAATCAAGATCGAATAACACATAATTTACCCCACTTTTATAGTCTGAACCATCATGTGACAAAAACTGAGACTGATAGCACAAACCATCAAATCCGATAGACTTTATATACTCTGCTATAACCTGTGTAGGTAGATACTCTCGTCTCTGGTCTCGCTGCGAATACGGTTTGGAAAACTGCTGACTTATATATCTCAGTAGGTATAGGTTATCTTCTTTACCCACTCCTAATTCAGAATCTTGATTAAATAGCTCAACCATCACATGTGTGCCATCCTGATAAGATAAACGGGCAAAATCAAAAATTCTTAAGTCTTGTTTTATATTAAACTCCGCTACAGTTACAGGTTCAGATAGGCTTGGCCTGACTTCTGCTATAGCAGTATCGACTGTACTTGCAAGATAAAGCATATTGATATTGTATGCGTTCGCGCGCCCTTCAGAACCAAGATTTTTAATCGGCTTCATACCCTCTTTTTCAATTGGCTCTAAACTCTTTTCACACACCCTAGCTCGATAAACCTGAGACCCTTTATCAAGAATATGCTCTGCACTTCGGGAAATAAACTCAATCCATTTTAAAAAATTATTTGACCTATCAGATAAAAACAACCGATTACAACTCTTTATCTCATCAGAAAAATAAACAAAGTCTTCTTTTGTCATATCCATAACTGTCCCTCGGGCTTCCACGCGGAGCATGGGAGCCAGTTGTGTTTATGTGTTAATCGTTACCCCGTTTCCATCAGCAAAGAACGTGGTAAAGTGATGGTTATTATCTGTACATTTTACGCACTCAAGAAGAACCTCGACTCGTTCCCACGCTCCGCGTGGGAATGCATACCGGTCTACCAATACCGTTCAATCTTTAACAGCCCCTCAATACCCTGATAATCCCGTGCGCTGGAATAGCGCCAGTGTTCCGCACAATCCACAAAACCGCGCTCAACAGGATTCTGATGCACATACTGAATCTTCTGCACCATCATCGCCTCACCCTGAATAAACTCAGGATGCACGCCTTCCTGCCAGAACTGAAAATCCCGATCTTCTTTATGCGCCTTTTTATAAAATGCTAACTGATCAAGAATCGTTTTAACCCGCTTCTCCTGTAGATAGTTAATAAGCTGACGAGCGGTATAAGATTTAAAACGCGCAATATCTTTATCCAGTTGCGGACTTTGAGCGACAAGATGCAGGTGATTCTCCAAAATCACATAGGCATAGACTGTTAAGCCATCTCCCTGAAGAAACCGAAGCGAGTCTAAGAGAATATTGACCGTATCCGGTCTGGTAAAAACCGGAATCCAATGCAGAACCGTCAGAGTCAGAAAATGAGGTTCAGTAGGAGACAAAAACTGATAACGGCTTCTGCCCATAGTGAAATCCTTTTCGGGGCGAATGAGAGCCCATTAGATTACCACGCAGAGCGTGGGAACCAGATTTATTCCTGAGTTTGTACAGAATTCAGCTACTAACACAGGGCGTGGCAGTCAGTTGAACTGCCCCCATAATTAATCCTACCAAAATCAGCCACCTGATCCAGACTCAAAGCGCTCGTAAAGTCATGAAGGATCACACCATGACCCATTCCTAGCGCCTATCCGTATTGACTCAGCAGACAAGACGACTTACTGTACGCTCTTTTTTGTAGCGGGCCAGAGACAAACAAGCTTAACATGCCTGATTCATAGATATTTACCCCTCTGTTGCGAAGAAAAGCAGTGCATTTTTTCGCCAATCTCAGCAAAGCTAGGCCACTTAAGAGTATATTATTTTCAGGAATCTCAATGATTGAAATTAGAAGTTTAAATAAGGTGTTTCATCAGAGAAAGCGCGCTATAAAAGCCCTTGATGATATCAACCTTAGCGTCTCTGAAGGGGCGATTTACGGTGTCATTGGGTCTTCGGGGGCAGGAAAAAGTACGCTTATTCGCTGCGTCAATCTCTTGGAGCACCCTACAGAAGGCAGCGTTGTGGTTGACGGCGTTGATCTCAACACGCTTTCCAATAACCAGCTGACCTTAACACGTCGTAAAATAGGCATGATCTTTCAGCACTTTAACCTGCTGGCCTCGCGCAATGTCTTTGATAACATCGGCCTGCCGCTAGAGTTAGCCGGTGTTAATAAGCAAGCCATTAAAACCAAAGTAGACAGCCTGCTGGAGCTCGTCGGTTTAAGCGATAAAAAAGAGAGCTACCCTGCCAATTTAAGTGGTGGGCAAAAGCAGCGTGTAGCGATTGCTCGTGCCCTGGCCTCAGATCCTAAAGTTCTGCTGTGTGATGAAGCAACAAGCGCTCTGGATCCAGCCACGACCCAATCTATTCTTGAGTTGTTACGCAAGATCAATAAAGAGTTCAATCTGACAATCTTGCTTATCACCCATGAGATGGCCGTTGTTAAAAGCATCTGCTCCCATGTAGCAATCATTGGCGATGGTAAACTTGTCGAGCAAGGTGCCGTGGGCGATATTTTTGCCCACCCTAAGACGGAGCTTGCCCGTCAGTTTATTCGCTCCACATTAGACCTTTCGATTCCTGCAGATTATTCAGCCCGCTTGTCAGACACCAAGACTGAAAACAGCTACCCTCTGGTGCGCCTAGAGTTTACTGGTGCGTCGGTTGATGCGCCTATTATCAGTCAGGTCGCCAGAGAGTTTAATCTCGATATCAGCATTCTTAGCTCCAATATGGATTATGTCGGTGGTATTAAGTTTGGCCTAATGCTGGCAGAGTTTTTTGGCACGCCGGAGTCCACAGAGCAAGCGATCAGCTTTCTGAAAGAGAACAAAATTGAAGTAGAGGTGCTCGGCTATGTCGCTTGATATGCTGCTTGAATGGTGGGTTAACAACGACCGTCTCATCGATCTGCTTATAACCGCACTGGGACAAACACTTGCGATGGTTGCTATCGCCGGTTTGATCGGTTTTATTTTTGGTATCCCCTTAGGTGTCTTGCTCCATCTGACAAAAGAAACGGGGTTATTAGCGAATAAAGCGACCAACAAAGTTTTAGGAACCCTGATTAATATTGGTCGTTCGATTCCATTTATTATTTTACTGGTCGCTATAATTCCCTTTACACGCATCATTGTAGGTAGCTCCATCGGTACTGCAGCCGCTATTGTTCCACTGACCATAGCCGCGATTCCTTTTGTCGCCCGACTTGTGGAAGGTGCTTTATTAGAGGTTCCTGCAGGATTAGTTGAAGCCGCTCAAGCGATGGGTGCTAAACCCAAACAGATCATATTAAAAGTGCTGCTGCCAGAAGCGTTACCCGGCATTATAAACTCAGCAACCATTACACTTGTCACCCTGGTGGGTTATTCCGCCATGGCAGGTACTGTTGGCGGCGGCGGTTTAGGTGATGTGGGCATTCGCTATGGCTATCAGCGTTTTGATGCTGTCGTTATGATGATCACCATCGTTATTCTGGTTGTACTGGTACAAGCTATTCAATCATTAGGCGATTATTTAGTGAAACGTGTTGATCATCGCTAATATTATATATAACTAAATAATCAAAGCATATTTGTCAGCAACTATATTCCCAATTCCCAACAGTTCTTGGCAGATATCTTTGATATAGGAGTAAATATGCTGAGTAAAATTAAAAGTCTTCTTACTGTCACAGGTCTAACCTTAACCGTACTGCTTGCCGGTTGTAATGACAAAGATACTGAAGTGGATATGAGCAAGGTTAAAGTTGGGGTAATAGCGGGCTCTGAAGCCCAAGTGGCAGAAGCTGCAGCTAAAGTTGCCAAAGAGAAGTACAACTTAGATGTTGAACTGATCATCTTTTCTGATTACGTAACACCCAATGCAGCATTAGAAGAAGGCTCTATTGATGCTAACGCCTTCCAGCATAAGCCTTATCTTGACCAGCAAATAAAAGACCGGGGCTACCAGTTTGCCATCGCAGGCAACTCCTTTGTTTACCCTATTGCAGGTTATTCCAATAAAGTGACATCTATCGATGAGCTTAGTGAAGGTGACCAGATCGCTGTCCCTAACGACCCAACAAACCTAGCTCGCTCTCTATTGCTACTTGAGCAGCAAGGGCTGATTCAGCTAAAAGAAGGTGCTGGTCTAACAGCAACAGTATTGGATATTGTCAGCAGCCCTAAAAACTTAGAAATTGTTGAGCTTGAAGCACCTCAGCTGGTTCGCTCTTTAGATGATGTGACACTTGCGATTATCAATACAACCTATGCAAGCAACATCAATCTGTCGCCAGAGAAAGATGGTGTCTTTGTAGAAGATAAGAATTCACCTTATGTGAACTTAATTGTCGCACGCAAAGACAATGTTAATGCAGAGAATGTACAAAAATTCGTTCAGGCATATCAGTCTGAAGAAGTGTACCAAGTGGCGATGGACGAGTTTAAAGATGGTGTTGTTAAAGGCTGGTAATCAATAACCTAGCTAATAAGCATACTCTTATTTAGGCAACATCACCCTTATTCATATAGCGCCACCATTGACCAGGAAACAGATATGCTAAGTAAAAAAATTGTAAAACTATTATGCACACTTCCCTTATTATTAGGGTTAGCGGCATGCAATAATGATGAAGCTAAAACGATAAAAATTGGTGCCACCGTTGGCCCCCATGCTGAAGTAGTAGAAGCTGTTGCGGTAGAAGCAGAAAAGCAGGGATTGAATGTTGAAGTTGTTATCTTTTCTGACTACATCACACCCAATGCGGCATTAGCCGATGGCAGTCTGGATATGAACAGCTATCAGCACCAGCCGTTCCTCGATAACTTCAATACCAATAGCGAACAGAAGCTGGTATCAGTGGGTCAGTCTATCCTGATGCGCATGGGTATTTATTCATCTAAATACCAGTCCATTGCAGACCTACCTGATCAGGCACGTATCTCTATTCCGAATGATCCAACCAATGGTAGCCGGGCATTAATTCTACTCGCTGATGCAGGATTGATTGCCCTCAACGAAAATACTGCGGCTAAAGCGACACCTTATGATATCGCTGAAAACCCAAAACAGTTTGAGTTTGTAGAAGTTGAAGCGGCACAGTTACCGCGTACTTTAGATGACGTTGACGCATCGGTTATCACCATGAATTACGTGATGTCTTCCGGCTTAAACCCTGCTGAACAGGGCATCTACCTGGAGTCAGAAGATGCTGAGTTCGCTGTTATGCAGATTGCGGCTCGCGCGGAAGACAAAGAAAATGAAACCTACAAAAAAGTTGTCGAGATTTTCCAATCACAAGCGGTTCAGGACTTTGTAAGCAAAACCTACAACGGCACCATCGAAGTAGCGCGCTAATCAATATCACGTCAAGCCGGATCATTCGATGCGGTTGATGTAAAAATCACTGATTGAACATAAGTGATACAAAAAATGCCCAGCCTATAACCTTTATAGACTGGGCATTTTTATTGCCATAAGAAGCGATCTTTAGCCTGTTATGTTAAATGCCCCCACATTCTCACCGGAGAAAACTCAATAAGAGGGTCAATGTAAAGAAAGAGGTTAACGTCGTAATCAGCAGAGTCGCAGCACACTGGCGACGAAAACCATAGTTACCACCAATAATCGGATAGATACTGAACATAGGCACGGCACAGAGCAACAGAATCGTAATACGGGATACATCATCCAGTCCCGGCACACACATCAGAACAAGAAAGGCCAGTGCCGGCTGCAGAATAAGTTTGCCACCAGAAACCAGCAGTGTATCAGTGCCCACCTCCCTTACCGTCATACCCACCAGTGACCCTCCGATAACAAACAGAGCCAATGCTCCTGCGGCTTGTGCCAGCATGGCAAGCATCTTGTCTAAAATAACCGGAACCGTCACGCCTGATAAGGCAACCACAACACCGGCCAGAATTGACAGTATAAGTGGACTTTTAATCACCCGCCCCCCTACAGCCCGCCAGTTGACGCCTGACGTTCCATCGTTGGCAGCCCGCTCCATCAGAATTAAAGCGGTTGGAACCACCAGCAGATTTTCTACCATCACCGCCATCGTGAATACCGTCGGGACCTCACCAAAAACCTGCACCAAAACCGGCAAACCGATAAACAAACTGTTGGGCGTAGCAATACCGACCGCTAACACGGCGCTGTGTAAGCTTTTACGTTTCATCCCCCAGTGTGCCAGCCCAAACCCCAGAAAAAGGCTTCCCAATGTGGCGGAGGCATAAACACCGATAAAGCGGGGATCAAACAGAGTTGTAAAATCCATTCTGACAACATTGCTGAAGATTACCGCAGGAATAGCAAAATAAAGTACAAAGGAGGCCATGCCAGGGATGGCCTCAGAGGGCGTAAAGCCTTGTCTGACAGCGAAAAAACCAAGCCCGATCAATAAAAAGATCGGCGCTGTAATTATAAGAACGTCCAAGGAACCTCCTCGGTCAGAGATTAAGTATCAGATCCAGCGGCGTACCTGCTGACAATAGGCCGGAAAGCTTTCAGGAAAAAGTGCATACAGCGCCAGCTCTTCGGGTTTAATCTGAAACATCGTCAGATAAGCGATAAAAACCGGCATCAGTAAAATAGCCAAAACCGACTGCAGGAAAAATGCCCACGCCAATAACAAAAGCGCAAAGCCCACATACATTGGGTTACGGCTAATACGGTAAACACCACTTTGCACCAGCGTCGAAACTTTTTGCGGGTCTAGCGGGTTTGAGGTGGTTTTCGCCAACCGGAAACTCACTACACCAGACAGAGAAAAAGCAGCCCCCAGCAACAAACAGCCCCCAGTCAGAGCCATCGCCGCCTTAGGTGAGATAGGCAGAATAAGCAGCGTACCCTTTACCGGATAAGTGACCACCCACATCAGTAAACCAAACAGTAAGGTGACAACAACCGGTGGGGTTTTCAGTTCCAGCCATTTCATTCCTGAATCCTTCTTTCTTTAATTTTTGTTTGGGAGCAACAACATCTGCTGGGTAACCATCAGATCCAGCGGCGGACTTTCTGACAATAGGCCGGAAACTGATCCGGAAATTTCTCAAGCAAAACCCGCTCTTCCGGCTTAATCTGAAACAAGGTGATATAAACGATAAACAGCGGCAGATCGATCAATACTGCAGAAGATGCCCAATAACAGCTCCAGGCCAGCAGCAGAAATGCCAGTCCAAGGTACATAGGGTTGCGGGTAAACCGATAGATACCCCGGGTCACCAGTACCGATGACTTTTTCGGTGCTAACGGGTTGATGGTGGTATGAGCTTTACGGAAGCTGTACAGCCCCGCCAGATCACAACTGAACCCGACGCCCGCAAAGAGCCCTGCCAGAATCAGCCGCCAGTCATCATTCAGTGGTAACGCCGGGAAAACAGGCGCTGCGTAATAGATAGCCGCTGCCAGCAACAAAGCAACGATTGGCGGTGGAATTTTTAACTCTAACACTTTCATGATGCGCCCCTAAGCAGCGTGCGACAACCGTGACAGTAAAAACAGACCATCACGCCGGATAGGCATGATAAAAACCATCCTGAACCATCAGCTTTAAATTTACACCGTACAGGTCACTCAGGTTATTTGCGGTTAACAATGACTCTTTATCACCATCGGCAATAATCTGGCCTGCCTTCATAAAGATAATACGTTCAATCTCAGGCACCACTTCCTGTACATGGTGGGTGGCAATCAGCAGGTTTGTCCCCGCCTGAACCAGTTCACGCATTGTTGCGATCAGCTCAAACGATGCCTGAAGATCCAGGCTGTTGGTGGGCTCATCAAAAATCACGGTAGAGGGGTTATGAATAAGGGCACGAGCCAACAGCAAGCGGCGCTGCTGGCCGGTGGAAAGCCTTTGAAACATAGTATCATTCAAGTAAGCAAGCCCTAACTTATCAATCACCTCATCTACCCGCTCCTGCTGGGCATCTGTCAATTGCAGATGCGTATGCACGCCAATGGCCCCTAAAAGACCGGAAGCCACTACATCACGTCCCAAGGTATAAGGTGTATAGAGCTCCTGCAGATCCTGAGAAACAACCCCCAGCCATTCCCGCAGTTGCATCAGATTAATATGCTCCTGGCCTTTTATCAGAAGGCTGCTGTCGGGTCTCTGGACATGGTAGATCTCTCGGGTGAGCAGCTTTAGCAGCGTCGACTTGCCGCAGCCATTAGGCCCAAGAATAGCAACACTCTCCCCATCATGCAGGGTGAGATTAAAGCTTTCGAGAACCTTGCGCTCCCCACGAAAGGCCGTGATATTCTTCAGTTCTGCCAAGGGCATTGAGAGCATAGGTACACCGCCTCTTTCTGTGACCTGCATTCAGGTCAATTTGGTTTGATTATAATGATCTAAGGGCCTGATATTTATACCGTATTTACGCAGAGAAATCTCTCAGACCGCCATCTCTTAATCCTATTGATTCGTCAGAAATCCTATTTTCCACCGCTTTCTGATCTATTCAGACTCTGATCTCCCCAATGCTGTTAACAGATCCTTCAGGCTCTGATTCAAAACAGAAAGAGCTTCCGCATCCAGTCCGGCAATCAGGTTCAGGCCATTCTGCACATGATGGGGCAAAACCTGTTCGATCAGCTCAAAACCTTTTGGGCTCAGTTTCACCAGCTTGCTACGGGCATCATCGGGATTGGGCATCCGCTCAATAAGGCCTTTTTTTTCCAGCTGTGCCATACGATTGGTCATAGTGCCGGACGTTACCATCAGAGTAGAAAAAAGCTCCGTTGGCGCCAGGCAATAAGGCGCACCGGAACGCCGTAACGTTGCTAAAACATCAAACTCCGACTGATTTAAACCGTACTCCAGAAATACCTTCTCTATTTTGGGCGAAAGCATCGCGGAAGCCCGTTTCAGTCGCCCCAAAACCTCCATCGCAGTCAGATCAAACTCGGGCTTTTCACGCTGCCACTGGGCCATGATGGCATCAACCGCATCTGTTTCGTTTTTCACTTTTTCACTCATAGGTCAGCTCACTGGCTTTAAATTTATCTTGACCTCAAGATAAATCAGGTTCAATCTAAATATATCTCGACATCAAGGTAAATTGTTTTCCTGTGGATGTCGACACTTACCAGACAAATACTGGGATTTACAATGAGGTATTCCATGAATCCAATTGTACTGCTGTTACTCACAGCACTCGGCCCCGCCAGCTGGGGCAGCACCTATCTGGTGACCTCGGAGTTTCTGCCCGAGGGTATGCCCTTTACCGCCGCTGTGATCCGTTGTTTACCGGCAGGGATTTTGCTGATCGCGTTAAGCCATCTGCTCAGCAGGTCGTCCTTTTCAGGCAAGCTCTTCACTAAGGTGTTACCAACCAGACAACAATGGCCAGGACTATTGCTACTGTCTGCGCTGAATATCGGCTGTTTTCAGGCGATGCTGTTTGTTGCCGCTTACCGTCTGCCGGGTGGTTTAGCGGCCGTGATCGGTGCGGTTCAACCCCTGATTCTGCTACTGATGATCTGGGCACTACAGAAACAGCCGCCGGGCAGAATTGCTTTTACCGCCTGCATAACAGCCATCATCGGTATGGGACTACTGATTCTGTCTCCGGTAGAGGGTGAAGTAAGTGGAGAACAAGTCAGCTGGGATCTGATCGGTATCGGTGCAGCCACCTTGGGGGCTTTAAGTATGGCACTCGGAGTTTATCTCTCCCGCTATGGCCGGACGAACAAAACAGGGCCAGAGCAAGGCAAACCAACCCGGAATAACAGTGCAGAACTTCCACTGATCACGCTTACCGGCTGGCAACTGACCTTAGGTGGTCTGATGCTGCTGCCACTGGCTCTGATTCTGGAACCGGCTCTGCCAACACTGAGCACAGAGAATCTTCTGGGTTATGGCTATCTGTCACTGTTTGGCACCCTGATCGCTTATCTGCTCTGGTTTCAGGGCGTCCGTAAATTGCCTGCGGTGATGATTTCCACACTGGGACTGTTAAGCCCGCTTACTGCCGTAGCACTGGGTTGGGTCTTCCTGGATCAGGCGCTTGAAGGTTGGGCGATGACAGGGCTGATTTTAGTCATCGTCAGTATTCTGGCGGTTCAGCTCGCTCCTTGGGTACCAGAAACCTTCAAACGCTTAAGGCCTGATCTCAAACACAACAAACACACTCGCATTTAATGACATTTATTCAGCACAAAAAGGTAACGACCATGACATCCGTAGAAAATGTAATTTTACAACGCCGCTCCACCAGCAAATACCAGCCGGATTATGTTATAGATCAGGGTACACTGGAGCAACTGGTGAGTCTGGCCGGGTATTCCCCCTCAGCCTATAACCTGCAGAACTGGCGTTTTATCGCGGTAACTACACCGGAGGCGAAAACACGATTAAAAGAGGCGGCCTATGGACAACCCCAGGTTGAAGCTGCTTCGGCAACCTTTATCGTTTGCGGTCAGCTGGCAGCTCATAAAGCATTGGAACAGCGCCTTAACAAGTCTGTAGACACGGGTATTATTCCGCAATCCATTGCAGACAGCTGGGTTGGTGCTGCCCGTCAGAGCCATGAAGGTAATGATCAACTGCAGCGGGATGAAGCCATTCGCTCTGCGTCACTGGCTGCAATGACCCTGATGCTTGCGGCCGAAGAGATGGGGCTGGCCACAGGGGCGATGGGGGGATTTGATGGCGAGCAGCTCAAACGCCATTTCCCACTTAATGAGGATGATCTGCCGGTCATGCTCATTACCATCGGCAAGGCGGCCAAAGGCAACTGGGCTCAAAAAGCCCGCCGCCCGCTGAAGGATATTCTGACTGTCATCTGAGCAAGTTATGACTTTTCGTCAGGTGAACCCGGCAATGGAGAGATCCGGTACAATTTTCCACTATCTGTTGCCAGGTACAGCAGCCCTTCGGGGCTTTGGTTGACATCCCGGATGCGCTCATTCAGAGAGTCCAGCATTCGGGTTTCTCCCACAATCGCTCCCTCCTCATTCAGGTGAATATGATTGAGATGCTGCTTTACCAGAGCTCCGGCAAACAGGTCACCCTGCCACTGGGGAAAGGCCTCTCCGCTGTAGAGCAGCAAACTTGAAGGTGCAATAGAAGGGATATACACACGTACCGGGTCAACCATACCCTCTTTATGCTCAACCCCAACAGAAATCGGCCCCCAATACTCTTTACCCTGGGATACTTCCGGCCAACCATAG
Organism: Oceanospirillum sp.; assembly: GCF_048265165.1. Taxonomy (GTDB): domain Bacteria; phylum Pseudomonadota; class Gammaproteobacteria; order Pseudomonadales; family Halomonadaceae; genus Oceanospirillum. The sequence continues at coordinate 481,809 of NZ_JBLXCD010000001.1, forward strand.
TTGTTACCCGGCTCAATCACGTTCAGCTCATCTCCACCTCTCGGGCCATGCTCAATCGCCCAAAGGCGTTTACGGCCCGGATCATAGGCCAGTCCCTGAGGATTTCGGTGCCCGAAACTCCAAATCTCCGGCAGCGCATCGTCACGTTCATTAAAAAAAGGATTATGGCGGGAAGGTTTGCCTGTAAAGGTCACCCTGAGAATACTCCCGGCATGGGTCTTGCGGTTCTGGCCATTTGGCCGCTCACCACGATCTCCTATTGAGAAGTAAATATATCGCCCCGGATCAAAAGCGATTCGGCTGCCAAAATGATAATCTTTAGAGGTCCCCGAGCGGGTTTCAACCAGCACCTGCCAATCTTCAATACGGTAGTGATCATAAGAGTTACCCGCTAACTTAAAGCGCGCTAATACAGTAACGGGCTTGTCATCATTTTGCTTCACCTCCTGCACTGGCAGCGCACTGTAAGTGACATAAACCCAGGGTTCCTGTTTAAATTCCGGGCTTGGTTTAATATCCAGTAAGCCTCCTTGCCCATCAAAATATACCTCAGGTACACCGGCCAGATAACGAACATCACTCTGGCTTCGGGAATAAAGCCCGATACGCCCTGCTCTTTCAGTAAAAATCATCGTCTCTGAATCAACAAACTCAAACGCCCAGGGTAGTTTCAACCCTTCATGGACCAAGGTTGCTTGATAGTCTTTATTCCGGCTACTGCCTGTTATCTCATTTGCAAAAGCACTGCTCACTGAAAACAGCAGCAACAGCGAAATAACAGATGGACTGAGTTTTAAATGCATAGCTGAACTCCTCTTATCAATCTACCCGTCAATATCATTTGACCGGCAATGTCTTCGCTCACCATAGCAGAAGTCCTGCTCTTTTTTCACAGTGACCTGTACAAGGTTTTTGAGCTACCACGACACCCTACCCACCAGCTGCTATCGCACCAAAAAAATGCACACATAAGCCAAAAGACACCAAAATAGACCATAAAATCCATAATGCTCAGCATAAAACCCTAAAAAAACAGGCATAACTCTTGCATTTTACTACTTACAACGTGACTATCGTTGCTCCTTATTACCCACCCCGGCGATCCCGGTGGTGGGGCTTTTTACGAGGCGGGTAATCCCTGCTAAGTGAGGTCATCATGTTATCTGCTTTAATCCGCCCCATTCGACGGACAGACACTCTGTCGGTTGCAAAACGCTATTACAGTTTATTCGAGGGCTGTTTTCTGGTCGCTCTGGGTATTTGGTTTCTGAAATCCGCAGGACTCCTGGTCAGCGGAACCGCTGGTTTATCCCTATTACTTATGCGCTGGATACCGGAACTCAGTTTTGGCACGCTATTCTTTATCATCAATCTGCCTTTCTTTGCTCTGGCACTTAAAACCAAACCTCTTGCGTTTGCTTTCAGAACCCTGCTTGCGATGCTGATGGTATCAACACTAACCGATTTGATGATTTTGCATATACAGCTGGAAACGCTGCCTAAGGTCATCGCGGCTCTTGCTGCAGGCGGACTTGTGGGTGTAGGGCTGTTAGTTGTCTTTCGGGAAGAGAGCTCGCTGGGAGGAATTAATATTCTCTCACTCTGGCTGGAAGATAAGTTTCAGATACATACCGGAAAGTCTCTGATGTGGTTTGATATCACACTGCTAATGGTTGCTGCCGTCACAATTACGCTGGAGCAGTTCGGTTACTCTCTGCTTTGTTTTGTCGTCATGAGCTCTGTGTTGCGCCGTTACCATCAGATGAACCATACCGTACCGGAATCTGAAAAAAAGTAATCAGCCTGAGAAGCAGAGCCAATGCTAAGGCCTGTTATTCAGCAAGGGTTTCTCTCAGAGCGGAAACCATAAGTTCACTTTCCTGAGCCAACGGAATGGCCAGCGACTTAGCTATATCATATTGGCCCGCATCAAGATGCTGCTCCATACATCCGGCATAAGCAACCAAACGATCAGCGCCAAAGTTACCTGCAATACCTTTTAACGCATGAATTGCCATCGCCAGTTCCTCCCACTGCTCGGAGCGAACTGCCTGAAGAAGTTCACTGATCAGCTTCGGAATTCGCTCAAAAAAGTGATCGGATATCGGCGTAATATCCCCATCAAACAATTCGTTAAGCGCGGCCAGAGGCACAGGGTTAATCACTGGAAAGTCCGAGAAGTCAATTTCCGGCAGCAGAGGGCCTAGCTGACCGGGTATACCCTGTGCCTTTTGCTGCGCCTGCTCCGCTCCGTCTCCCGAAGGTACCGTTAACGGTTCAAAATACCTGCGCAACAATAACCCAAGCTGTCCGGGTTCGAATGGTTTAGGCAGATGAGCATCCATTCCCGCCTCAAGGCAACGATCTATTTCCGGTCTGGTAACGTATGCGGTCATGGCAATAATCGGCAAGCGGTCCAGCTCGCTTTTTTTCTCGTGGGCACGGAAAAGCTGAGTGGCAGCCAGGCCATCCATTACCGGCATCTGGCAGTCCATAAGAACGAGGTCAAAGCTGTTCTTTGTTTTAAGCAACTCCAGCGCTTCCTGGCCATTGGTCGCTGTCGTCAGCTGACAGTTAAACTGCTGGAGATTAGCCGCTGCAACGATACGATTCACCTCATTGTCATCCACCAGAAGGATATGTTTATCTGACAGATCCAGTGGTTGATATTTATCGGGCTGAACAGCCTTAACCAAAGGAAGGGGTTCGGGTTTCAGCAGGGCTTTTTCTAAGGCCCGGTGCAGCTCATTGCGGCTGAAAGGCTTAGGAATCAGGCTGACAAATTCAACACCTTCAGCCTGCTGAGTCAGGGCTCGACCTGTATAAGAGGTCAACAAAATCATCCGGGTATCACACAGAACCGGATGACGGCGTATCTCTTTGGCCATCTGCACACCATCCATTCCGGGCATCATCATATCTGTCAGCACGATATCAAAAGGGCGTCCTTTATCTGCATGCTGCAGAAGAATGTCCAGTGCGTCCTGCCCCTGATCTGTACTCAGGTAAAAAATACCCCAACTGGCGCAGTACTGCTCCAGAATCAACCTGTTTGTGGCATTATCATCAACAATGAGAGCTCTTAAACCTCTAAGATCTTCGTTGGCAGTAAATCTTTCCAGCGCCACCGATGAGGGTTTAAGCGGAATGGTAAAATGAAAACAACTACCCTCTCCCTGTTCAGACTTAAGCCAAATCTCCCCTCCCATACTGGCAATAATTTCACGACTCAGTGTTAAACCTAATCCGGTCCCACCATAGTTACGTGTCGTGGAGCCATCTGCCTGACTGAAGCTATCAAAAATTTTATCCTGAGCAGCAGCTGAAATACCTATCCCTGTATCTTTTACAGTAACATGCAGCTTTATCGTCCCATCATCGTCTAAAGCCTCAAGGTCTGTACTCAGGGTAATTTCTCCCTGTTCGGTAAATTTAATCGCATTGCCCAGCAAATTAGCCAGCACCTGGCGAAGCCGGGTAGGATCTCCCTGAACGGAGGCTGGCAGCTGATCGCTGATCATAGCTGAAATTTCCAGTCCCTTGCTCTGCGCCTGAGGTGCAAACAGTTTAGCGGTCTCTTCGAGACTCTCCCGAAGGTCAAAATCAATTTGCTCCAAATCGACCTTGCCCGCTTCATACTTCGCCAAATCAAGAATACTGTTCAGCAGGGATAGCAATGTTTTACTGGAATTCTGCGCAATGCTAAGGAAATCTCTTTGTTCATCATCGACCCGTGTCTGAGCCAACAGATCCAGCATTCCCAAAATGCCATTCATTGGAGTACGGATTTCATGGCTCATATTGGCAAGGAACTCAGATTTTGCCTGGGCACTTTTCAGTGCATCCTGACGGGCGCACTCCAGCTCATGATCATGTTTCTTGCGCTGGGTAATATCCCGAAAAATGGTAATTGAGCCTGAAACCTCATCCTGACTCTGAAACCGGGCGCTGGTCACCTGTACAGGCACAAGGGTGTTATCGGAGAAGCGACGAAAGAACTCATCCTCACTTTCATAAATTTTCCCTGCCGCTGTCACAAGCCGGATAGGGCAATGATCAATATCGACTGGCTTTCCACCGCTATCGTAATGGACATGAAAAAGATCGTGGGCCCGCTGTCCTAGTGCCTCGTCAGAACGTATGCCCAGAATTCGCTCGGCGGCCTCATTAATAAAGGTCACATAGCCATCTTTATCCTGAACAAAAAGCCCCTCCGCCATACGCTCTGTGATTGCTTTCAGGGTCTCTCGCTCTTTAGCCACAGCTATATTCGCTGTTTTGTGGCGATAATAGCCTGCAGCAAGGCTTGCAATAAATGCCAGATAAATCAGCTGAATAATAAGACCGGTTCGGTAAATCCCTTCCAGTTCATCAGCCCGGGTAAAACTAATAATATAAGCCCCGGTTTTACCATCCAGGTTATCGACTGGAGTAAAAAGCGCAGCATAACGCTGCCCCTCTAGCTTGTGGCTCACACCAAACGCACTTCCGGCGTTCATCATCTTTCGGATGTGAGGCGTATCTTCCTGCATCACAGATTCAATACTTTTCTGCAGCGGTGGTATTTCCCGGGGAGAACCGAATTTGGCTCCCACATCTTCGACCAGAAAATGATCGTTAAGAGCATAGTCTTTATAGATAGAGCGTTCACTGGGATAAAGCAGCGAGAACACCTGTTCTTTATTAAGTACAAAGCCAAAAAGCTCATTGGGAACTAAGGTCTTTAACTGTTGCTCAACAGTATCAAAAGGAACACTACTCTCAACACTACCGATATGCTGACCTTCGTGAAACAGAGGAAATACAAAGCGGAAACCATGAAATAAACGCCCTGTTTCAAACCCTTTAACTGCTTTATGTTCTGTATTTACCCGGTAGACAGAAGGGCGGATATCAAACAGTGGATCACCATATTTCAGGGGTCGGTGAAAGCGTAACAGGCTTAACCCATTGGCATGATGGAAATGTAACTGGCGTACACCCCGCTTTTTCAGGCGTAAGTATGAGGGATATAGCTTGCGTAGCAACATTCCCCGTGCAAAGTCCTGGGCATCACCCTCTGTTACGGCGATTTCATGAATCAGGGCGGTAATTTCCGGGGTATTGATCGTTTCATCAAACAGTGTCTGAGCAACTTCAGACAGCCCATTAACCACGGACCGGTAGGCAACCTGCTCTTGCATCAACCGGGCCTGGATCTGATTGTCTGCTTCGTAACGGATAATAAGCTGCAAACCCAGCAAGCCAAGCAGTGACAGCAGCATAAAGCCTGAAAGAGATCTTAGCAGGGCACTCTGAATCATTTCGCCGCCCCTAACAGGTTGATCTTAAGCTGATACCACTGTTGACGAATAGCATCATAGGCCGAGTCGGCAACGGGTTTTGCGCCATATCGCAGGTTACGGCTCCAGCTCTGCATCATCTTCTGATGCGCTTTATTATCCTGAGGTGCAAGGCGAAGCATGGCATCTCGAACCTGCTCAATAAACTCGGGTGCCAATGTACTGCTATTTGCAACCAGTACAAAACCCGGGACGGGCTGGGTTTCATCGATAATTCGTAGTCCCAGATGATGATAGCGTCGGGCAATCTGGGTTTTCATACCACCAAACTGATATTTACCCAGAATCACATCAAGCGCCACACGTTCATGACTGCCAGTGTAATCATAGCTGAAAGTATTATCTTCCAGACTCATCCCCTGCCGTTGCAGGTAATCTTCTGTTGCCAGATAACCACAGGTTGATAGTGGCTGAGTCAGCGCCACATCATAATGTTGATTAGGATTAAGAGAAGCACCACTGTCAGCAAAGTGCACAATAGCACAGGTATAGTCTGAACGACCTTTACTGTCCAGCAGCTGTACAACGGGTATAATATGCTGACTTTTCTGAGTGACCGCAACATAGGGCAAAGGCCCAAGATAAGCCATATCCACCTGGCCCGAAGCGATAGATTCAATCAGAGCTTCATAATTCTCATGCCAGGCCAGCTCAAAGTTATAGCCGGTTTCTTTTTCAAGAAAATCAATAAAAGGAAGGTATTCCAGGGTAACTTGCTCAAGGCTTGCCATGGGCAAAGGAGCAAAGCGAATCACAGGGCTGTCTTTCGCGACTGGAGTTAAGCGGTCGTGATTCTGTGTGTAAGCCAGAGATTCATTTGCGGTGGCCGGTAAGGTACTCCATATCATGCACACAAGGCATAAAACAGCTCCATAAACACGACAAGGCAAATACTTCAGCAAGATATGACTCCCTTATGAATAATGCACAGCTTAACCATCCCAATATCTTATTAAAACATACAAAGCAAAGCTATTTTTATTCAACGTTCACGTTGCCATCTATATTAAACAAATAAAGCCCATTACAGATTTATGCAATGGGCTTTAAAGTACGGACGATTCAAAACAGCTAACAGGAATAAATACCTAAGCGGCTATCAGGTCTTTGTCCTGAATCAGGGCACTTGCCGCAGCCAGTACTGCATTCAGGTTCGCCGCGACCGTATCTTCGCTGATGGCAACACCGGTATTGACCGCATCCCCCAGCTTCACCTGTACATAAGTCACCGCTTTTGCATCACTTCCGGCAGACAGAGCATGTTCAGAGTATTCTGCAATCTGCACGGGCTGCTCAATATAGGCAGACAGGGCCTCGGTCAGAGCGTGAATAGCGCCGTTACCATCACCACTCAGTTCAATAATCTGATCGCCACAGCGAATGGTCGCATTTAAAAAGTCATTATCACTACGTTCCAGTTTATAGGTCACCAGCTCAAACTGCTGCTCGGTGTTCAGGTAGTGCTGCTGAAACAGATCAATAATTTCCTGCTGCTTCAATTCGCGCGCCTGCTCTTCGGTGTACTTCTGTACTTTTCCGGCAAACTCGATCTGCAACCAACGTGGTAATTTAAGACCCAGTTCAGCCTCCAGAATATAGGCAACACCGCCTTTACCGGACTGACTGTTGATACGAATAACGGCCTCGTAGCTGCGGCCCAGATCTTTCGGGTCAATCGGCAAATAGGCCACTTCCCACGGCTTGGATGCATCGTACTTGCTCAGACACTTCTTAATCGCATCCTGGTGGCTACCGGAGAATGCGGTATAAACCAGTTCACCAATGTATGGATGACGCGGGTGTACTTCCAGATTGGTGCAGGCTTCATAAACCTGAATAATCTCAGTCACATCCGCCAGGTCCAGCTCAGGATCAACGCCCTGACTGTACAGGTTCATCGCCATAGTGATCACGTCCATGTTACCGGTACGCTCACCATTGCCCATCAGAGTGCCTTCAACACGGTCTGCACCTGCCATTACACCCAGCTCTGCGGCGGCAACAGCACAACCCCGGTCATTGTGGGTGTGCATACTGATTTCCAGGCACTCGCGGTGTTTGATGTTGCGGCAGAACCACTCGATCTGATCTGCAAATATATTGGGGGTGGACATCTCCACCGTTGCCGGCAGGTTCAGAATGATCTTCTGTTCAGGATTCGGCCCCCACTCTTCAACAACGGCATCACAGATCTCTACCGCGAAATCCAGCTCGGTGCCGGTGAAACTTTCAGGTGAGTACTCTAAGCGCCATTCTGTATCGGTGTGTTTCTGAACACGCTCTTTTACCATACGCACGCCATTTACAGCGATATCAATAATCTGGTTACGCTCTAAGCAGAAAACCTGCTCACGCTGTACGGTTGAGGTGGAGTTATAAACGTGAACGATCGCTTTCTTAGCACCTTTCAGTGCCTCAATGGTGCGGTCAATCAGCGCTTCCCGTGCTTGAGTCAGAACCTGAACCGTCACATCATCGGGAATCATATTGTCTTCAATCAAAGCCCGTACAAAATCAAAGTCTGGCTGAGAGGCTGCCGGAAAACCTACTTCGATCTCTTTAAAGCCGAGTTTAACCAGTAGCTGAAACAGTCGTTTTTTCTGGGCAACGGTCATCGGGTCGATCAGTGCCTGGTTACCATCACGCAGATCAACACTGCACCAGGTCGGCGCTTTGTCGAGCACCTGATTTGGCCACTGGCGATCAGGCAGATTGATGGTTGGAAAAGGACGATATTTCTTATGGTCAAAACCGCTCACGGTGAGCTCCTTACATGTGTTTGCCCTGAACACTTATGGGTTGAGGCGTCAGGCCAGTCTTATTCAGTTATCACGCTGCTTATTTGTAATCACTTTTTTTTATCGCTATTCCGGGTAAAGAAAGCGTTGGCAGGTGCAATACGCTGCCCTTAATCAGCTGGCTCTTGTGAAGCGCTGCATTGCACAAGATGGTATCCCTTTTGAGGTAAGCTCCTGATACGCCGAGCAATAAATGCACAACGATAACAGAACGAGGCCCAGTGCTGCCAACGGAAACCAGTATATAAAATTTGCACTGCATCAGGATTGCTAAAATGCGCCAAAAAAATAAAATTTAGCAATATTATTTCAATTAATAATGGATTTGAGCAATTTTATTTTTATGTAATACTTTATAGCAAGCCTGAGCATTAATATTAGGTGTAATCCCGCAATTTAAAATCTTCCATCCGATATTCCCTGGGAGCTATCTTATGATCAAGCTTGACCGTACCGACCGCCGAATCCTCGAAGCCCTGCAGCAGGATAGCCGGATCAGTAATCAGGATCTGGCGGAAAAAGTCGGCCTGTCACCCTCCCCATGTTCACGGCGCGTAAAACAGCTTGAAGAAGCCGGTTTTATTGATCGTTATGTGGCGCAGTTGAACCGCTCAAAACTGGGCCTGAAGCTAACCGCCTATATACAGATCGCACTGGATCGTCATACACCTGATCGCTTTGAAGCCTTTGATAAAGTTGTCAGCCGTTGCCCGGAAGTGGTGGAGTGTTATCTGGTGACCGGCCAGAGTGCTGACTACACCGTTAAAGTTGTTGTACCGGATATGGAATACTTTCAGGCATTTCTTCTGAACACCATCACCCAGATTCCCGGTGTAACCGGTGTTCATTCAAGCTTTGTCATGAAACGGGTCGTAGATACAACTGCAGTTTCTTTACAGCATCTGGGGTAAAATACCTTTCAACAGAATCACCATCCATTTTTCAGTGCTGTAACGGAACACTTTTTATGCCTGCATCCCAAAAGAACACCTCGTCATCAAAAGCAAACCCCTGGCAGCAGGCTAAAGCCGCTAAAGAAAAAGCCATCAAAAAACACCAGGCCAAAGCCAATGGCCTGCACCCCCGTAACCCCCACCGGGGTACAGAAGGAAAAAGCGACAAATATGACTTTGATCGACTCTGCCAACTGATGCCAGGACTGAAAGAAAAGCTAACCACTACGCCCCGTGGCGATACGTCAATCGACTTCAGCGATCCCGACGCGGTCAAAATGCTTAACGCGGGTTTGCTCTACCAGTTTTATGGTATTCAGTTCTGGGATATTCCCCCTGGCTACCTCTGTCCTGCCGTACCGGGCCGGGCCGACTATATTCACAACGTCGCAGACCTTCTGATGGCCTCCGGCCAGCGCAATGAACCACCTAAAGGCAAAAAAATTACGGTGCTGGATATTGGTACCGGAGCCAACTGTATCTATCCGATCATCGGAAGTCAGGCCTATGGCTGGTCATTTGTGGCATCCGATAGCAGCGATATCGCCTTTAACACCTCGAAACAATTGGTGAAGATGAACCGTAATCTGTCCGGCCGTGTGCGCTGCCGCAAACAGCAGGATGAATCACATATCTTTCACGGCGTGATCAAAAAGAAAGAGGTATTTGACCTCACCATCTGCAACCCGCCTTTTCACGCCTCTGCGGAAGATGCTCAGGCCGCCAGCCAGCGTAAAGTCGACAATCTGGCCAAGGACGATGCAGAGCTGAACGAAATCGGTAAAGCCCCGCTGAACTTTGGCGGCCAACAGCCGGAGTTGTGGTGCAACGGCGGCGAAGTGGGCTTCCTGAAGACCATGATCGAAGAGAGCAAAGATTTTGCCGGTCAGTGCCTCTGGTTTACCAGTCTGGTATCCCGTAAAGAGAATCTACCGGAGCTGCAGCAGATGTTAGCCGATGCTGGCGTGGCCCAATCCAAGGTACTGGAGATGGCCCACGGTAATAAGGTGAGCCGTATTCTGGCCTGGAGCTTTATGATCCCTGAAGAACATCTGGAATGGTCAGAGATCAGCTGGGATGTTCCGGCAGATCAGGCGCAGCTGCCTCGCACAGAATTTGAACCTGATGAGGACGCTGAAGATCCTGAAGTACTCGGTGACACTTTGGCCGACAATCTTGATGATGACCTGAATGCAGAAAAACGGACGAACTAGCCGATAAAGGTCAGGATAAAGAGCAAGAGTAGAAGCAAGAGTAGCCCTCGTATCCAAGCGCTTTAATCATCCTCCGGTTGATCCATTCCTCGCCTGCTCCGTAAGCAGCTGAAATGGATCAATCGGAGCGACACCTACCATGCAGGATACACCTTCAACTTCCCGCACCACCGAATCTTCAGAATCATCGTCTGTCACCCTCAGTTTCTGGCATCGCTGGGGCGGTTATACCGGCCTGATCCCCTTTATCAGCCTGAGTCTTCTAACTGTTGCAGACTTAAACTTTGCCCTTGCAGCACTGATCAGCTATGCCGCGCTGATCTTCAGCTTTCTTTGCGGTGTCGTCTGGTTTGTCAGTCTGAAACGCCCGCAAAATGGCCATATCGCTTTAGTGGCCCTGGGCGGAATGCTCTGGAGCTGGTGCTGGATACTCTTCTCCGGCATTGATTGGTCAGGTATCGCTGGCTTATCCTTCGTCCTGCTCTGGCTTTATGAACGCCGGGTACTCAGTAGCGATTATGGCGATCAGTTTATACAGTTACGCCTATGGCTCTCCTCTGGTGCAGCCATCAGCCTGCTGGCAGCCTTTGTCTTTTAACCACTAACAGGCTTAACCGCTTAAAACCTCAACCTTAACCGTCACAGCGAAAAGGAGTTCTGATGTCTGACCTGCAACTGCGTTATTTCCTGGTCTGTGCCGAAGAAGGCAGTTTTACCGGTGCCGCAGATCGGCTGGGCCTATCTCAACCGGCACTGAGTCAGCAGATCCGCAAGCTGGAGCAGGAAATGGGTATCGCCCTCTTCACCCGTATTGGCCGGGGCATTCAGCTGACCGCAGCCGGTCGCCAGCTGTGGGGTAAAGTGCAGCCTCTGTTCAGTGATGTGGATCAGGCGATCCGTGAGCTGCAGTTTCAGGAAGGCGTTATTGAAGGCACCATCGCTATTGCCGGCCCCCATACCGCACTGTCCTATCTATTAACGCCGCTTATCAGTCAGCACGCCACTGAAAACCCCGATGTGCGCTTTCAGCTGCACGCCCGCAGCAGCCAGGAAGTGATTCAGCTAACCTACAACCGCACAGTGGATTTCGGGCTGGTACACAGCACCATGGTATTGCCGCCTGAACTGGATGGAGAGCTGATTCATGATGAAAAACTGGTGGCGATCTTTGCAGAGGATCACCCTGCTGCCTCTAAGCTGCAGAGTGCTGGTGAACTGCCCGCCAACACACCAACACTGCTTTTCCCGAAAGGCTACGCCCTGCGACGAGCCGTCGATAGCGCCTTTGCCAATCAGCCACTAAATGTCGCCATCGAAGTGGAAACCGTGGATGCCATGCTCAATCTGGTACGTCGAGGCTCGGGAATCTGCTTCGCGCCACGTTACGTTGCCGAACAACAAGCAGGCCTGGCCTTCGCCGAAGTGAACAATCTGGATATAACCCTATCTCTGATGCTGGTCACCCGCTACGGCAAAGCGATACAGCCGATCACCCAGTGTTTTATTGATCAGCTCAAGAGCTACTGTAATCGCGGGTAAAGCCACCTTTGGTTTCTCATCATTCATAAGCACTACTTATAGCTTATATAGTTTACTCCGCCTATCTCTCCTCAACTCTACTCTCTAAACTGATCACCAATTCAACCCCACCCACATTCACCATCAAGGACGCTTTATGATTGATGACCCTCTGTTTTATCTCGTGGCAATTCCTGCGGTACTTATCGTGGGCATCTCAAAAGGGGGGATGGGAGGCGGTCTTGGGATGGTGGCGGTACCAATTATGTCCCTGGCGATCCCCCCCTTTCAGGCGGCAGCGATCATGCTGCCAATTCTCTGTGTAATGGATCTGATCGGGCTTTGGGGCTTTCGGGGCAAGTACGATAAGACCAATCTCAGAATTCTGCTGCCCGCTGCGGTACTGGGTATCCTGCTGGGGGCACTAAGTTTCAGCTATCTGACGGAACAGCATATCAAGCTGATGATCGGCCTGATCGCAACCTTGTTTACTCTGAACTATGCCTGGCAGAAGCTGCACCGTAAGCCGGAGAAGGTCACCCAGGCTGATGCGGTAAAAGGCTCTTTCTGGGGCGCGTTGGCAGGATTTACCAGCTTCAGTGTTCATGCCGGTGGCCCGCCAATGAATATCTATATGCTGCCGCAAAAGCTGGATAAAACTCTGTTTGTCGGTACAACGGTTATCTTCTTTGCCGTCGTCAATTTCACCAAACTGATACCCTACGCATGGTTAGGCTTATTCGACAGCGCCAACCTGATGACGTCACTGGCATTGCTGATATTTGCACCAATAGGCGTTTATTTTGGTATGTACCTGCACAAACGGGTCAGTGATTTCTGGTTTTACATGGCTTGCTATGGACTACTGTTTGTGACCGGAGTGAAGTTGATATCGGAAAGCCTATTCTCCGCATAAGACGGTATCAGGGCCTTAAACAGCAGTCTCAATCAGAGAGCGATGCGACGGTTTGCTCAGCGATCTGTATCAGGCTGGTATTTTTATTCATCGCCACCCGTCTCAGGCTCTGATACGCCTTATCCTCTGACACACCATGTTTCTGCATTAACAGGCCTTTTGCCTGTTCAATCACTTTCCGATCTCCCAGCGACTGGCGCACTTCATTTAATTCAGTGTTCAATTGCTGTAAACGGCTGGCCTGCTGCTGAATCAGCTCGAACAAGCTTCCTAGGGCTCCGGGGTCATTCAGAGCCCGTTTTTCCGTATCTGAAGCCAGGCCATCTTCAGGCTCGCGTTCAGCTTTACAGTGGATCAGGGCTTCAAGGTTGTCATGATTCGCTTCAAACTCCTCTTCAGCTTTCTGCACCTGCTGCTGAGTTAAACCAATAAGATCCGATAACAGCAGATGCTCCAGCTCCTGCATTCTGTTGATTCGGGCCGTGGCCACTTCAAACCAAATTTCAGTTAAAGACCCCGGAATACCCGCCTCTCCAGCGGTCTGGCAGAGCTGACGCAGTTTAATAAGTTCATGGCTGCAATCCAAAGCCTCAATCTCACGCCACCGGGCAACATGAGACCGGTCACTATGACTGAGAAAAAGATCAAAGCAACTTGCCTGGGCATCCCTTAAAAGATCCAGTTGCTCCAACCGCTCGGGGTCAAATTCACCCGCGGCAAAACCTATGGCACCACAGGCACGCTCCTGTCCTGCGTACTCTTTTCCCTGCAGCAGATTAAACAGCGCGATTAACGCCCGGGCTGTTTCGGGGCAGGTGGAACGGTCCGCAATCTCAAAAACCACCTGTAATAGTTTAGAGATCACCTGACTAAAGTGGCCCGACGCCTCCAGAGCTTTGATCCGATACTGAGTCACAACCGGTCGAATCAGTCGCAACTGGTCAAGACCATTCAAAGCAAATGCCACCCGGCTGTAAAAAGAAGCTTTATGGTGTAAACCAAAGGAGAAGTTCTTCAGCAAACGTCTTAACGTCCCTTCGGCCTGAACCGACTCATGCAGCTGCTGCTCTCTTTCCTGTGCAAAACGCTGCCCTTCTGTAACCAGATAGATATTGCTCAGCCCCCGCTCTTTCTGCAGTTCATGGACAAGTTCAGTTAGTACAGTTACCAGATGACAGCTCTCACTTAACTCATTTAACTGCTTAAGTTCGCTTTGGTGGGCTGCAAGAAAGTAATCAATCGCCAGGGTGTCAGCTGTCATAGAGAAGTCCGCTCCTAAACCAATAACATACAGAAACCGATAACATGCAATGGCCAAAAAAGTAAAACGACCGCCTCTGTACATCGCACTCTGTTCAAGAACAAAACAGCAAGAAGCGGACCAAAGGCACTCCCTTCCCTCTTTTCAACCCATGACCAGGCTCATAAAAGGCTTGCCTGACACCACTGGACGCCTGAGAGACAACATTGTTATACCCTCTATCCTAAAATTATCGACTACCCCACTAAAATACGCACCAAATACCCTCACCCAGACTCAGATCTGCACCATAGCGGCCCAACCTTGATTGGGCCCACAAAAGACCGGCCAAGCAATCAGGATATAACACCATGATTTATAAAGATTTTCAAACCATGGCACGTCTAATGCAGATGTAAAGACATATTGGCTCAGGCAAATACAGATTATTTGCGTGCGATTGAGACAAGCAAAGGCGCTTGTACCTCCCCTTTTTTAAAGGCCGGAGTGTACAAGCGCCTTTTTTTATTTTAGCGATTGGAGAACAGATGATGATCCGAAAAAATAAGCCTTTATCTACCGCTGAGCGCTCAACCGGAACCGCTGGCAAACATTCCGGTGCTATCAGCAAACACCCCAGCGTTAACAGGAAACTCTGGGTACGGACCGCCGTTGCGGTTCTTGGCTCTCTGCTGAGTCTGAGCGCCAGCCAGGCCAGCTCTCTGGATTACCCTGAAAAGGAAGAGCTGAAATTCGGTTTTATCAAGCTAACGGATATGGCACCTCTGGCAATCGCCTATGAAAAAGGCTACTTCGAAGATGAGGGTCTGTACGTCACTCTGGAGGCTCAGGCCAACTGGAAAGTGCTACTTGACCGGGTTATTGATGGTCAGCTTGATGGTGCTCATATGCTGGCTGGCCAGCCTCTGGGTGCCACCATTGGCTATGGCACCAAGGCAGATATCATAACCGCCTTCAGCATGGACCTTAACGGCAACGCGATTACGGTTTCCAACGATGTATGGGCCGATATGAAAAAGAATATCCCCCATGAAAACGGTAAGCCAGTACACCCCATCAAAGCCGATGCCCTCAAGCCTGTTATTGAGCAATATCGCGACGAGGGTAAGGCATTTAATATGGGGATGGTATTTCCGGTCTCTACTCACAACTACGAATTGCGCTACTGGCTGGCAGCCGGGGGCATACATCCGGGCTACTACGCTCCCCACAAAGGAGATACTTCCGGCCAGCTGGATGCAGAAGCACTCTTATCGGTAACTCCTCCGCCTCAAATGCCTGCCACCATGGAAGCCGGAACAATTTATGGCTACTGTGTGGGCGAGCCGTGGAATCAGCAGGCTGTATTCAAGGGAATAGGTGTCCCCGTGGTCACCGACTACGAGATCTGGAAGAACAACCCGGAAAAAGTCTTTGGCGTTTCCCGTCAGTGGGCTGAAAAGAACCCGAACACTCATATCCGCGTGGTGAAAGCCATGATCCGGGCAGCACACTGGCTGGATGCCAACAACAATGCCAACCGACAGGAAGCCGTGAAAATTCTGGCAAAATCATCCTACGTCGGTGCCGACTATGATGTTATTGCCAACTCCATGACAGGCACCTTTGAGTATGAAAAGGGTGATAAACGGGAGGTACCGGATTTCAACGTCTTCTTCCGCTACAACGCCACTTATCCCTACTACTCTGATGCGATCTGGTATCTGACTCAGATGCGTCGCTGGGGCCAGATTTCCGATGCCAAACCGGACAGCTGGTACAAAGAGATCGCTAAAAAAGTCTATCGCCCGGATATCTACCAACAGGCGGTAGCCGCCCTGATCGATGAAGGTCAGATGAAAGCCTCCGACTTCCCGGATCTGAGTCAGGAAAGCGGCTTCCGCGCACCACAGAAGCACTTTATCGACAATATCGTCTATGACGGCCAGCAACCGAACGCCTATCTGGAAAAATTCACCATCGGCCTGAAAGGTCAGGACAAGCTGTAACAGAACCCATAAACAGATCCAGCACTTAAAAGCGAGCATTGCTTCCGGGGGCGCGTTCCTCCCCCCGGACAGGAGGATAGCAAGATGGCCCTATCGATAAATCAAAACAAACCAACCGGATGGCTTAGAAAAGTCACTCAGGATCGCTCACTGGCTGACCTGCTCAGCCAGAGCGCCAAAGATATCATCCTGCCCACCATTGGTATGCTGGTCTTTCTGATGATCTGGTCTATATCGGCCCCAAGGGTCATCACCTCACTGGGAGAATTTCCTGGGCCAGCACAGGTCTGGAGTCAATTTGAGGGGTTGGTTGAAGAGCATCAGGCATCCCGTATTAAAGAAGATGCCTTCTATGAACGTCAGGAGAAGCGTAATGCTGATCGCGTTGCTAAAGACCCGACTTACGAGCCTAAAATCCGCAGCTATACAGGAAAGCCCACTTTTTTCGATCAGATTATCACCAGCCTGATCACGGTTCTGGCGGGGTTTGCCGTTGCCACACTGATCGCTGTCCCAGTGGGTATTATTATCGGTCTCAGCAGCCCGCTATATACAGCGGCCAATCCGTTAATCCAGCTCTTTAAACCCGTATCGCCATTGGCATGGCTCCCCTTGGTGACCATGGTGGTAAGTGCTGTTTATGTCAGTGATGACCCTCTGGTTTCCAAATCATTCCTGACCTCCATGATCACCGTGACCCTGTGCAGTCTCTGGCCAACATTGATCAACACCGCCGTTGGTGTCGCCGCTATTCCGCAGGATCTGAAAAATGTCAGCCATGTGCTGCGGCTCAACTGGCTGACCCACGTCATCAAGATCGTACTGCCCTCTTCCATCCCTATGGTATTTACCGGACTTCGCCTTTCCCTGGGCATCGCCTGGATGGTACTGATCGCGGCAGAGATGCTGGCTCAGAATCCAGGGCTGGGTAAATTCGTCTGGGATGAGTTCCAAAACGGCAGCTCAAGTTCATTAGGGCGCATTATGGTGGCCGTTATTGTAATCGGCCTAATCGGTTATCTGCTGGACCGCACGATGCTGCTGATTCAACGCTGGGCCAGCTGGGACAAAACAGCGGTCATGCGCTGATCCACCCGAACCGACAGATAAGAAACAGATAAGAAACAGATAAGAAACAGATAAGAATACGGAGAATACTATTATGAACCGCACACATCTTGAGCTGACCGGCGTCGGTATCGAATTTCCAACCCCTAAAGGCAGCTTCAGGGCTCTGCAGGGTGTTAATTTAAAAATAGAACGGGGTGAGTTTGTCTCTTTGATCGGGCATTCCGGCTGCGGTAAATCCACGGTACTGAATATTGTCGCTGGCCTGCATCAGGCCACTGAAGGGGGCGTATTGCTTAACGGACGCGAAGTGAACGAACCCGGGCCAGAGCGAGCCGTGGTGTTCCAGAATCACTCACTACTGCCGTGGCTGACCGCTTATCAGAATGTTGAGCTGGCGGTTAAGCAGGTGTTTAAAGGCCAGAAAAGCAAATCGGAAATAAAAGCCTGGATCGAACATAACCTTGAGTTGGTCCATATGACCCACGCCATGCACAAGCGCCCGGATGAGATATCAGGGGGCATGAAGCAGCGTGTCGGTATCGCCCGAGCCCTGGCAATGGAGCCAACCGTTCTGCTGATGGACGAGCCCTTCGGTGCATTGGATGCTCTCACCCGGGCCCATCTGCAGGACTCTCTGATGGAGATTCAAAATGATCTCAACAATACCGTGATTATGATCACCCACGATGTGGATGAAGCGGTATTGCTCTCTGATCGGATTGTGATGATGACCAACGGCCCCGCCGCCACCGTCGGTGAGATCCTTAAGGTAGAGCTTGAACGGCCCCGTGACCGCCTGACGCTGGCAGACGATGCGCAATACAACCACTACCGCAGTCAGGTACTGAGTTTCCTATATGAAAAACAGCGCAAAATAGAGCCGATGGATCAGAAGAAGAATAGTGATGGCAGCACAAAAACCACCCGGAAAGGTGTCGAGGTCGCTTAGCCGTTAAGTATCAACTTTGTTATTGCATACGTTATGCCGGTACACAAGGCTGCCCTTTTTTGAACCCATATCAGTGCACGCTGCACCAGCAAGGAACTCCAGTGTCAGCATCAGGAGATCAACATTAAGGTAAGGTGCTGCCATAATAAAATAACACACTGTTATTAATAGACTTTTTATAACTGGCATAACATATGCAAAAACATGATTAACAAAAAGTGATCCCTAACGATCACGATCTACAAAAAATTATTTTGAGCAATGGCGTTCATTTACGGGTTTAACACCGGTTAATGAACGCCTTTTTTTATGCCTGAAGAAAAACCCTCAGGGTGAGAAAGGGTGACACAGATGAAACAGAAACTTGTGGTCGTCGGCAACGGCATGGCAGGTATCAAGGCGATAGAATCTTTGATCGCTCATCAGGGGGCTGAATTTTTCCAGATCACTGTGATCGGTGAAGAAGCCCACCCCAACTACAACCGTATCATGCTGTCACCTTTGCTGGCGGACGAAACCCATTTCAAAGACATCGTACTTAATCCCCTTAACTGGTATCGGGAACACCACATAGATCTGCACCTGTCCGATCCGGCAATCGCCATCGACCGCGAGCAGAAAAGGGTGATCTGCTATTCCGGCCAGCACTTTGAATACGATCAGCTGATTCTGGCCACCGGCTCCAAACCGGCATCATTACGTCTGCCCAACGAGAGCCTTGACGGCATTATGGGGTTTCGGACACTGGATGATGTCCACCGAATGCAAGACACCGCTAAAACCTACCATCATGCAGTGATTGTTGGTGGCGGTCTGCTGGGCCTTGAGGCTGCGGCGGGCCTTGCTAAAAAAGGGATGCAAACCACCCTACTGCACCGGAGCGGCTGGATTCTCAACCGACAGCTGGACAAGGTATCCGCCGGTTATCTGCAGCAGGAACTGGAGAAACGGGACATCCACTTTCGTCTCAACCGTCAGATAAAAGATGTTTATGAGTCAGAAGGGCGTGTGCATCAGCTGCGGCTGGATGATGACAGCCTTCTGCCCTGCGATCTTCTGATCACCGCAGCCGGTATCACGCCGGAGATCACGCTGGCTAAAACAGCAGGTCTGGATTATGAGCGAGGCATTCTGGTCAATGATCAGCTGCAAACCACCGACCGACATATTTTTGCTTTGGGAGAATGCTGTCAGCACAGAGGCGAATGCTACGGGCTGGTTGCTCCGGTTTGGGAGCAGGCTGAAATTCTGGGGCAGAATCTAGCAAACCAGCAGCGCCAGCCGGATACGCCTCAATCCATTTATTCCGGCACCCGGAGTGCTACCCGCCTGAAAATATCCGGCATTGACCTTTTCTCTGCCGGTGAAGTCATCCCACAGGAAGGGGCTGAAGTGCTCTGCTGGAACGACCCGGCTCAACAACACTATCGCCGCCTGATCATGCGCGACAACCGCATCTCAGGGATTTTACTTTACGGTGATATTCGTGAAGGCAACACCCTGTTCGATCTGATGCAGAACAACACCGATACCTCGGACATTCGTCAGCAACTCCTGTTTGGCACCCTGGATCATCACTTACCACAACCCACGGTGGCGGCCTGAATTGAAACCTTTTACACCAGACAGATCAAACCGCTACACCCGCAATAACGCATCTGTCCGGCTTTTTATTGATCCCCTTATTGATGACCGGAACCCTGACGATATCCGGGAAAAACATGGAGAACGGCTATGAGTAAATCGATTCCATCCGTGGATATTACCCCTTCAGCGATAGCGGAAGCCGGAGCCGGCCCGTGGCAAACCAGTACCACCTGCCCATACTGCGGTGTCGGCTGCGGTGTTGACCTGTCCGGTACAGACGAAAGCATCAACCCTGTTAAGGGGACACAGGGCCATCCGGCCAATCATGGCCGTCTCTGCGTTAAAGGCTCAGCCCTGCATGAAACACTGGGCATGGAGGGCCGGCTGCAAAGGGCGCTGATCGATCAGCAGCCCGTGGCACTGGCGAAGGCACTGGACCGGGTTGCCGATGGCTTCAGACAAACGATAGATGAGTATGGCCCGGACGCCGTGGCCTTTTATGTCTCCGGCCAGTTACTGACCGAAGACTACTATGCAGCCAACAAGCTGATGAAAGGGTTTATCGGCAGTGGCAATATCGACACCAACTCCCGGCTTTGCATGTCCTCTGCCGTTGCGGCCTATAAACGCGCCTTTGGCAGCGACAGTGTGCCCTGCAGTTATGAAGATATTGAGCTGGCAGATCTGGTGATTCTGGTCGGCTCCAACGCCGCATGGACACATCCGGTTGCCTATCAACGCCTGAGCCGGGCCAAACGGCAGCGTTCTGGCCTCCTGACCGTTGTTATCGACCCGCGACAGACCGCCACCTGTGATGAAGCAGACCTTTATCTGGATATCGATCCCGGAACCGATGCCTTTCTGTTTAATGGTTTACTGGCTTATCTAGCCCAGAACAAGGGGCTGGACAAGGATTTTATCCGTCATCATACCGAAAACGCAGAACAAACCTTGGCACAGGTCTGCCTTGAGTTCCCCAATCCTGTTAAGGACACCGCACGGACAACCGGTGTTGCCGAAGCAAAAATTGCCCGCTTCTTTGAGCTATACGCCCAGCATCGGCGCACCGTAACCCTCTACTCCCAGGGAGTCAACCAGTCCACCACAGGCGTCGATAAGTGCAACAGTATTATCAACTGCCATCTGGCAACAGGGCGTATCGGCGCACCGGGTATGGGCCCCTTCTCTCTGACCGGCCAGCCTAACGCCATGGGTGGCCGTGAAGTCGGCGGCCTGTCCAACCAGCTGGCGGCGCATATGGATTTCACCCCGGAAAGTATCGACCGGGTCGGACGGTTCTGGAACAGCAGGAAAATGGCAACCCAACCGGGTATGAAAGCCGTTGACCTGTTTAAAGCGGTTGAGTCCGGCAGCATTAAGGCGATCTGGATTATGGCTACCAACCCTGTTGTGAGCCTGCCGGATACCGAGCAGATTGAGCGGGCGCTGAAAGCCTGTCCACTGGTGGTGGTATCTGAGTGCTTTGAAGATGCCGAGACGCTGGATTATGCCGATGTCGTACTTCCCGCTGCAGGCTGGAGTGAAAAAGACGGCACCGTAACCAATTCAGAACGGTGCATCTCCCGCCAGCGGGCTTTTACAAAACCTGAAGGTGATATTCAGCCAGACTGGTGGCTGATCGCCCAGGTGGCCCAGAGAATGGGGTATCAGGACGCCTTTAATTATACTTCCCCAGCGGATATTTTTCGGGAACATGCAGCCTTGTCCGGCTTCGAGAATGTTCAGGGGCAACCGGGGGCACGGGATTTTGATATCAGCCTACTGGCGTCTCTTAATGATGACGCGTACAACACACTGAAGCCGGTGCAATGGCCGGTTAATCACGCCTATCCAATGGGTACGCCTCGACTGTTCACCGACCAACGCTTTTTTACACCATCGGGCAAGGCTCGCTTTGTCCGTATCAGCCCCCAAAAACCGGCTATCGCGCCGGATAAAGATTATCCTTTTATTCTCAATACCGGCCGAGTACGGGATCAATGGCATACCATGACCCGAACCGCCCGTAGCCCGCGATTGATGGCCCATATCAGCGAGCCCTTTGTCGAAGTCGAAACAGGGGACGCCCATCGTCTGGGGCTGGAACAGAACCAGCTTATCCGCTTGCAGGGCCATCAAGGTGAATTTCTTGGGCGTGTAAAAATCAGCAGCCAGCTGAAACCGGGCTCTCTGTTTGCCCCCATACACTGGAATAACCGCTATACCAAAGCGGGCAAAATTGACAGTCTGGTTAATGCGTTAACGGACCCGATCTCCGGCCAGCCAGAGTCGAAACATGCACCCGTGCAAGTTGAGAAAACCCGGATGCATAGCTTTGGCTTTATCGCTCTGCAGAGCGGTACCCTTCCCCATGAGCTGGACTACTGGAGCAGAACCCCCCTCGATCGGGGCAACTGCTTTGAGGTGGCTCATACCACAGCGTTACAGAAAACCTCACACTGGCAGCAGCTGCTTCAGACAGAAGGTGACTGGCTGCACTACGAAGACCCGAGTCAGGGTATCTATCGTGCCGCCTGCTTTGACGGTGACACCCTGATACAGGTGCTGATCTGTGCCCATCGGATGGAGCATCTGCCGGATCGGGAATGGATCAATAGCCTGATCGGGCAAGCGGTCACCCCCTCCCAGCGGCTGGCTTTGCTTTCAGGCCGCCAGAGTGAAGGCCAGGCTCAGGGGGCTACGGTGTGCGCCTGTTTTCAGGTGGGTGAACACAAAATCCGTGAAGCGATTATAGCCGGTTGTGACAGTGCAGAGTCACTGGGAAAACGGTTAAAATGCGGCACCAACTGCGGTTCCTGTATCCCAGAGCTGAAAGCGATCATCGCCGGGCAAGCAGTGTTATCGCAGGAGAAAGAAGCCAGCACCGCCTGAGATCAGAGCAAGGTCAGCTTATTGACCAACACCCACGCCGTCTGTCCCTCTTTAAGTGCCATTTTCTGAATCTGCTGCCGTGTCAGACGCAGCAGCAGGTTCTGGGCAGGAAACAAGCCACCACGGGGCAATATACTTGCGGTAAAAACACCTGCCGACTCCGTCTCCGATTCTGAAGAGAGATCAAATGCTGAAGCCTGCAGACTCACAAGAATACGATAGAAGCATCCCGTCTGATTGCCACTGGTTTGTTCCGCTTCAATACGATCAATCCGCACCGCCAACTGATTGTCACAGCTGACAGCGTCAAGGCGACGGTGTGACAACATCAGATCACGGGCATCGATACGAACCCGCAGCTCAGTTCCAGCTTGGATACCATCTTGTTCCAGCGACTGAACCTGACCACAAACAGCAGAATCACAAGCTTTATCATCAGGGACCACATAAAGCTGTTGAGAGCTTCCCTTCAGCCTCAGGGCAAACAGGGACCGGTCGCTGCAGCAATCAACCGCAAGGGAACCGGTATCAGGGGTAACAATCCCGTCCAGCAAGTTGGGGATCATTTCTCCCGTCATACCCGGCAACTCAGTACGGCGCAACAGCTCTGTAATGCCTCCTCTCGCCACGATTCTCCCCGCCTCCATTAGCAACATCTGATCACCTAAGGCGATCGCTTCCTCAACCGAGTGGGTCACATAGATCACGGGAATAGCAAACCGGCTGCGAAGTCGATTCAGGTAGAATAAAACCTCCCCCTTAGCCGTACTATCCAGCGCAGCCAAAGGTTCATCCATTAAAAGCAGATCAGGACTGGTCAGCAAGGCCGCCGCAATAGCAACCCGCTGGCGCTCGCCCCCGGAGAGTTCAGCCGGATAGCGTCCAAGCAGAGATTCCAGTTGCAGCAGTTCAATCAGTTCATCAGGTGATATCTGCCGCTGACCTGCCGGGACCCGCTGATAACCAAACAGAAGATTGGCGCGAACATTCAAGTGAGGGAAAAGGCTTGCTTCCTGAAACACATAGCCAAGAGACCTTTGATGCACCGGTCGGGTATCCCGGCCATTCAGCCAGGACTGACCGTTGACACAAACCTGCCCGACCGCATCAGGCTCCAGTCCGGCTATCGCCCTGAGCAGGCTTGTTTTTCCACAGCCGGAGCGGCCAAATAAAATAGTTACGCCACCGCCACCGGGCAGTTCAAAATCGGCACTCAGGCTGAACTCCGCCCGTTGAAGATGGATTCTGCAGAATATCGTCATGCTAAGTTATCCTGCCGCCAAAGGAGGCGCGCGACGATTCAGCGCAAAGATGGCCAGTAACAGCAGTAGCGATAGCAGAATCAGTACCAGGGACAGAGTGTGAGCAGCCGCATAATTCATCGACTCCACATGATCATAAATGACAATAGAAGCGACCTGGGTGCTGCCGGGAATATTGCCCCCAATCATCAGAATCATGCCAAACTCACCCAGCGTATGCGCAAAAGAGAGCACACCAGCGGTTAGAATCCCACGGCGAGACAGAGGCAGCGCCACATGCCGGAAACGATCCATCCGGCTGGCCCCCAGGGTTGCCGCCAGTTCAAGCAGACGACCTCCGGCACTGGCAAAGGCATTCTGCATTGGCTGCACCACAAAGGGTAGTGAGAAGATCATTGATGCCAGTACCATACCGCTAAAGCTGAACGCCAGGTGCCCAATTCCCCATTGCTCCAGAACCCGCCCCAACCAACCCTCCGGCCCTAAAAACATCAGCAGATAAAAGCCCATCACCGTCGGTGGTAAAACCATCGGCAACGTGACAAGGGCTTCAACCAGAACCTTAAGCGGCGAACGGCTGTGGGCCAGCCACCAGGCCAAAGGTGCCGATAACACCAATAACAGCCCGGTACTGATCACCGCAAGCTTAATGGTTAGCCATAGCGCATTCAGATCCTGTGGACTCAACACCATAGCGTTCAGCCCCATGGCAAACACCTCCTCTTGGCACGGCGCGTTTCAGCAAAAAGCAGCATTACCATACGGCCTTAGGAAAACCGCCCGCCAGCAACAGATCTTTCTGACCAACCTGATAGCCCGAAGCTGCGATTAGCGTCCGGGCCTGCTGGCTTTGCAGCCAACGCATAAAACGGAGTGCCGCTTGCGGCTGTCGACTTCGCGCCAGCACAACCCCCTGCTGAATAATCGGCGGGTAAAGCGAAGGATCGGGGACCCAAAGAGAGCCCTTACCCGAGATGAAAGGATGACGTGCCTGAGACAGGGCAATAAAACCCAGAGGTGCCGCCCCGGAGACCACCTGAAACAGTGTCTGACGGACGTTACCGGTACGAATAAGCCGCTTTTGATCATCCAGCGTCCGCCAGAGACCCTGCTTACTCAGCAGTTGCTGAGCCGCCAGGCCATAAGGGGCATTAACCGGATTGGGTAGCGACAGGTGCTGAAACGTCCCTGAGTGCAGCACAGCACCTTCGCGGTCCACCTGTAAAGGATCATCAGACCAGAGCGCCAGTAGCCCTCTGGCATAGGTAAAACGGGAACCAGGAAGAATAAAACCCTCCTCCTCCAGACGTTCGGGACGACTCTGATCCGCCGATAAAAACAGATCGTAAGGGGCACCATGACGGATCTGAGCATAAAGGCCACCACTGGAACCACTGATAATCATCAGGCGGTCACTCTGCTGATTGTGATAAACCGCCGCCAGCTGCTGAAGCGTACTGAGAAAATTCGCCGCAACCGCAACCCGAACCTCTTCGGCTTTGACCGGTGGGCTAAAAATCAGCAACAGGGTTATCAGAATATAAAAGAGGTAACCGAGGCCATGAACACGATATTGCAGAGATCGAATACCTTGTTGAGCCAAAATACTGATCATGATGGACCTCTCTCAATGGAACAGGGTTGATCTTGTTACCGATGATCAGAAAAGCCGGATCTTTGATCGATACCGGCTCTTGCGGATTATTGCGGGTTATTCTGTTACTAGCAGATGTTATCCCATCTAAACCTTAAGCCGGACCTCACCTTGCTCAATCTTTGCGACCCAAGTTTTCAGACTGATATTATTATCCTCCAGGCAAACACCATCACTTAAACGGTAATGATGCTTATAAAGCGGTGTCGCCAAAAAAGGCTCGCCATGGCGGTCTCCAATTAGCCCTCTGGCGTTGAGAAAGGTATCACTGAGGGGGTCATAGTTTTCTACCGCATAAACTCTATTCATGGCCGGCAACCAAAACAGAGCAACCTGTATCGCATTGGTGCCACAGGGTGATGGCAGCAAAGCAGCCACTCCGGAGTTAGCGACCAGGTCGCCCGTCTTACAAAGCGTTTGCCAAAGAGCACTATTATGAACCTTGATCATGATGCTACCTCCTCAACAGGAATTAACCGGGTTACTTTTTCTTCAGGACGGGCGGGGCGGATCTGCTGACGCTCCTCAACAAACTGAATATGAGGGTCCGCCACACCACTGTTCACAAACGGGCGGAAGCGTTTCAGTTTTTCCGGATTCTCCAGTGTGCTCTTCCATTCACACTGATAGCGATCCACCACGCGCTGCATATCAGCTTCTAGTGTCTCTGCAATGCCCAGGCTATCCTTCAGAACCACACTCTGCAGATAATCCAGGCCACCCTCCATGTTTTCCATCCAGCGCGCCGTACGCTGCAAACGATCCGCAGTATGCACATAGAACATCATCAAACGATCAATAATACGAATCAGCTCATCATCGCTCAGATCAGTGGCAAACAGGTCTCCATGGCGAGGCTTCATCCCACCGTTACCGCAGGTATAAAGATTCCAGCCATTTTCCGTCGCGATAACACCAAAGTCTTTACTCTGGGCCTCTGCACACTCCCGTGTACAGCCGGAGACCGCTAATTTGATTTTATGGGGCGCGCGCAGGCCTTTGTAGCGATCCTCCAGTAAAATCGCCATACCGACACTGTCCTGCACGCCATAACGGCACCAGGTACTACCAACACAGGATTTTACGGTGCGCAGGGACTTCCCGTAGGCATGACCGGTTTCAAAGCCTGCGTCCACCAGACGTTTCCAGATCGGGGGTAGCTGTTCCAGGCGGGCACCAAACAGATCCACCCGCTGACCACCGGTAATCTTGGTGTATAGATTAAAGTCACGGGCGACTTCGCCAATCACAATCAGTTTGTCCGGTGTGATCTCACCACCAGCAATACGGGGAACCACAGAATAAGTACCATCTTTCTGCATGTTGGCCATAAAGGCGTCGTTGGTGTCCTGCAGACTGACGTGGGGGGATTCAAGAACATGCTCGTTCCAGACCGAAGCCAAGATGGAGCCCGCAGTCGGCTTACAGATCTCACATCCTAAACCTTTACCGTATTTTTCCAGCAACTCATCAAAGGTTTTGATACCGCCTACGCGGATCAGATGAAACAGTTCCTGACGGGTATAAGCGAAGTGTTCACAAAGATCGGTATTCACCTCGATGCCCTGGTTAGCAAGCTCGGCGTTTACCACATCTTTCAGCAAGGCCGCACAACCGCCACAACCGGTACTGGCTTTGGTAGCGTCTTTGACTTCCGCTACCGAGCAGCAGCCGGAAGCCACGGCATCGGTAATCTGACCTTTGGTCACATTGAGGCAGGAGCAGATGCTGGCGCTATCCGGCAAAGCATCTACACCCAACATCGGGGCAGCACCGGAGGATTCCGGCAGAATCAGCCCAGCGGGTTCCGCGGGTAGTTCGATACCGTTCAGGGCGTACTGCAGCAGGGTGTCATAACGGCTGTTGTCCCCGACGAGCACCGCACCAAGCAGTTCTTTCTTATTCTCAGAAACCACAATTTTACGGTATACCTGAGCATCTTCATCCTGATAACGGTAGGTTTTCGCCCCTGACGTGCGGGCATGGGCATCACCAATGGAGCCCACATCCACCCCCAGAAGCTTCAGCTTGGTGCTCATATCTGCACCGGTAAAGGTTGGCGCTTCCGGCGTCAACGTACCCGCAGGTACAACCTGATCCAACAGATGGTGAGCGGCGACCTTTGCCATCTGGTAGCCCGGTGCCACCAAACCGAAAATCTGGCCGCCCCAGAGCGCACACTCCCCAATTGCCAGAATCGAAGGGTCGGAGGTCAGGCACTCTGAATTAATCTCGATACCGCCGCGCTCCCCCACCGTCAGACCGGAGCTTCGGGCCAGCTCATCCTGGGGACGAATACCGGCAGAGAAAACGATCAGATCCGTTTCCAGATGGGAGCCATCGGCAAAGTTCATGCGGTGGCGACACCCTTCACCAGCAACAATCTCTTGGGTCTGCATGCTGGTATGCACCTGAACCCCCAGATCGGTAATGCGCTGTTTCAGAGCGGCACCACCTTCATCATCCAGCTGAACCGGCATCAGACGAGGCGCAAACTCCACCACATGGGTTTCAAGGTCAAGTTCACGCAGGGCATTAGCCGCTTCAAGGCCCAACAGACCGCCGCCAATGACCACCCCTTTACGCCCGTCTCTGGCGTAATCCCGAATCTGATCCAGATCTTCCAGTGTCCGATAAACAAGGCAGGCATCACGATCTTTACCGGGAATGGGCGGTACAAACGGATAAGAACCCGTTGCCAGCACCAGAGCATCGTATGCGTAGTTACGGCCCTTATCTGTAGTCACTTTTTTGCCCGCCCGGTCGATGGTCATCACCTTCTCACCGGGATAAAAGTGAACGCCCTGCTCCTGATAGAATCCCGGCTCACACAGCGCCAGTGACTCGGCATCTTTACCGGTAAAATACTCGGAGAGATGAACACGGTCATAAGCACGATGGGGCTCTTCACCGAAAACACTGACGTCAAGGTTCTTAACGGCTAACGCCTGAGTCTGCTCCAGCAGAGACTCAACAAAATGGTGGCCCACCATGCCGTTACCCACCACAAGAACCTTAAAAGCCGCTTTCTTTGTCTGATCTGTCGTTGTATGCACTGTGTTAATCATCACGTCTCGCCTTTTTTCGTGCTGCCAGGTCTGAAAAGCCAAACAGCAGGCAAAAAAAAAGCGCTCATCGACCACATGAAATCATGTGTGATGAACGCCTTTGTTCAATAAGGTAGATCCAGTTTTTATGCAGCCTGTTTCTGTTCAGCGAACTGCACAGAAGATCGGTTGCTTTGTCCTACCTATTGCACGGCTTATACCAGATTTTTAAAAAAGCTTTAAAATCAGATGACTAGATCGTATTTTGAGGGTTTCAGCACCCCTCTGAGCCAGCGAAACCGCCCCAGACTGGTGCACAAGCGCACTATTCTGTCCCTATTATACGTCTTAGACTTTGTAACGCCCCAGCAAAAACGCCCGCCAGTCATCATCCAGCGCCTGCATATTGCGGTGACGGCGGGATTCAAGGTGTCCCTGACGGTCTTCCGGTGAGGCAAAAGGGCCGGTTTTGCACCAGTTGCAGTAGTGCTCAGATACCGGTTCTCCCACGGGATGCGTTGGCGGCGTGAGCTGTTCCATCAGCTGCTGATCCGGGTGGGAAGCCACAGGCTTTACACTCCAGTAGTAAGTGGTTCCTTTCGTGCCTCGAATCTGTTTATCACGATCCACGTTACGAATCCGGTAACCCTCAAAAGCACTTTGCTGAAACGGGCACATGCCCAGCAGCTCAACCGGCTTGCCCTGATGCTCCAGCCCAAGATGAATACCGCATTCCAGATCCCACTGGCTGTAGGGTTTCAGGTCTTTGGAGCTGATCAGCGCCAGCTGTGCTCCATCAGGGTCAAGAAAGAAGCTGAAGGCGTGTTGCAGATAGAGGCGCAGCAGACGGCGATTCAGCAGATTGGTGGTCAGGCCACCGGCCTGTTCAAACTCTGCTTTACTGGTAAAGGAAGGAATCAGGGGAAACTGAAAAATCAGCGCATCAAAGCGGCCTTTCAAACTCTCCGGCCAGGTATCACGGTTGATGATATCCAGACCAGTGGCCACCTCACTACCCTGCTGTTTCAGCTCAAAAAAAGCACAATCCTGATATTTGGCGAGCAGTTCTGCCTGCTGATCCAATACACTGGCGGTGACTAAGCCCAGACAACCAGCCGTCTGTGACTGCATCTGATTCAGTGACAATGAAAAAGAGAGATCGCCATCACCTACGGTGAGAATACGCCAGTTTGGATCGAGATACATGAAAAGCCCTTGCAGAACAGCCAAGGCATCCGGTAAAAATTGACAGCCGGACACCTGAAAAGAGCGGGATTCTATCAGTTATCAGGCAGCGATGGGATAAAAGCAGATATCACTGAGAGAAATATCCCTCTGCCAGTCGAACCAAAGTCATTAAAGGCAGGTTTTTAAGCCTGCCTTTAGGTAGAAAGAACACCAGACCAGTCCTGTAAAGGGCTAGTGCGATGAGGTTAGCGTTTTTGTGGTTTTCCGTGAAAAAAGCCTGCGAAACAGCCGGAAAACACGGTTATCCGCAAAACCATCACCTAACACCAGCATACAAGGGGTCAGTAACAGAGTCAGAACCGTGGCAAAGGTCAAGCCACCAGCAATGGCGCTGGACAGCTGTGTCCACCACTGGGTCGATGGCGCCCCCCAACCCAGGCTATGCTCCACCAGGTTAACATTCACACCTAACACCATCGGCATCAGACCAAGCACCGTCGTCAGAGCAGTAAGTAGTACCGGCCGCAAACGCATACATCCGGTTTCCAGAGCCGCTTCAAACGCTCCCAGACCTCCGGCACGAATACGGTTATAGGTATCGATCAATACGATATTGTTATTCACCACAATGCCAGCCAGGGCGATAATGCCCATACCTACCATCACAACACCGAAAGCCTGACCGTTAATCAAAAGTCCGAGCAGAACACCTGCCGTTGAAAAAATAATGGCAGACAGCACCAGCAGGGTCTGATAAATGCTGTTGAACTGAATAATCAGAATCAGCATCATCAGCAGGATGGCCACTAAAAAGGCCCCCATCAGAAAGACCATAGATTCTTTCTGATCCGCATCTTCACCGCCAAAGGTCACGGATACGGTATCCGATAGCTCACCCAGACGTCCCTTTAGCGCAGTCAGGCGCTCATTCACTTGTTCACCTTCCGCTACATCACCGGAGATGGTAATCGTACGTTTGCCATCCAGGCGGCGCAGAATTCCGGTTTTGGGAGCCGGAGTCAGGGTGACAAAATTGCTCAGAGGTACCTGACCATAGGGGGTATTAAGACTCTGTCGATTCAACTGATCCAGGGTACGGGCATACTCCGGCAGACGAATACGTATATCCACTTCATCACTGGCATCCTCAGGTCGGTAACTTGCCAGTTTCAGGCCATTACTGACCAGCTGAACCGCATTACCCACACTGGATATGGTTGCACCGTATTGAGCTGCTTTAGCCCGGTCAACTTCGAAAAGCCACTCAATACCCGGTAGTGCCCGGTCATCGTTCACATCGGCAAAACCACCTAACTCATCCATTATCCGACGGATTTGGGCCACCGCTGAATTAATCTCTTCAGGGGCATTGCCACTGATACGCAGCTCAACCGGCTTACCGGATGGCGGCCCCCCTTCTTGCTTACGGAACTCCAGAATCACTCCCGGAATATCCTGGGTACGCTCGCGCATCTCATCCAATATCAGGTTCGCCGGTCGTCGTGTTTCCCAGTCGGTAAAGCGGAACTGAATCACACCGATCACATCTTCTGCCAGTTGACCACCAGCCGCAGCAAAGGAGCGGGCATACATCGCCTCGACCTCTGGCATACCATACAAACGGTTTTCAATTCGCTGCAGCAGTGCATCTTTCTCATAAACAGAAAAATCCCCCAGAGTACGCACCTGAAGCTGGGCGGATTCAGGCTCAACATCAGGGAAAAATTCCATACCGTGGTTAAACTTACCGTAGGCGGCATAAATACCTCCCATAAGAACCAGCATCAAAACCAGAGTAGATGCGGGAAAATTCAGGCAAAGATTCAGAATGCGGCGATAAGCCTTACCACCAGCGGATTGATTCTGTACATGATTCATATCGATATCACTAACCGCAGGACGCTTATCCCTATCCAGCGGTTCCCGTTTACCGAAGACCTTACCCATTACCGGCAAAAAGATCAGCGCCATCGCCAATGAAGCAAACAGACAGATCATGACGGTTGCAGGCAGGTATTGCATAAACTCTCCCATCACTCCCGGCCAGAAAAGTAAGGGCAGAAAGACCATAATGGTGGTGAGCGTCGAGGCGATAATCGGCCATGCCATGCGACTGGCGGCATGGGCCCAGGCATCGTTACGTGAAAAACCTTCTTTTTGATGACGGTCTGCCAGTTCTGATACCACAATGGCTCCGTCCACCAGCATCCCCGCCACCAGGATCAGAGAGAAAAGA
Organism: Oceanospirillum sp.; assembly: GCF_048265165.1. Lineage (GTDB taxonomy): Bacteria > Pseudomonadota > Gammaproteobacteria > Pseudomonadales > Halomonadaceae > Oceanospirillum. Next base: position 513,685 of record NZ_JBLXCD010000001.1, read on the forward strand.
ACAATAATATTCATGGTGAAACCCAAAGATGACACCACCAGAATCCCGGTCAGGAAGGCTCCGGGAATCGTCAGGCCCACCAGAAAAGCAGCACGGGCTCCCATTGCCGCCAGCATAATAATCAGAACCAGAATGACAGCGGTCATCACATTATTGAGCAGATCCGACAACATGCTCTTCACTTCTGAGGACTGGTCCATCAGGTAGCGTACCTGCAAATCTTTCGGTAATTGAGGTTCTGCAGCTTTAAAGAGAGCCCGCACCTTATCAACGGTATTGATAATATTAGCTCCGGCGCGCTTCTTAATCTCCAGCACCACCCCCGGCTGACCATTGATTCGGGCAAACCCTTCCGGATCGGTAAAGGTGCGACGGATCGTCGCCACCTCTTTAAAGGTCACCACCGTCTGACCGGAAACCTTGATCGGCATATTCATCACATCTTCAAGATTCTCGATCACACCGGGGATCTTCAGAGTCATACGGCCAGCACCGGTGTCCAGACTTCCGGCAGCAACCAGCTTGTTGTTATTGCTCACCAGAGAATACAGATCGGCGTAGTCCAGGTTGTAGCTGTCCATCGCCTGAGGGTCTACTACGATCTCCAGCAGGTCTTCCCGATCTCCGGCGATATCAACCTCAAGTACTTCAGGAATACCCTCCAGCTCCAGTTGCAGGCGACGAGCAATATATATCAGCTGTTTCTGATTAACCGGCCCGGACAGGCCGACAGACATCACCGGAAAGAGCGCCACATTGATCTCATGGACTGTCGCTTCATCCGCTTCCGCAGGAAGTTTTGATTGCGCACTGTCAACTTTCTCCCGAACATCCTGCAGTGCGGTCTTAGGATCGAAACCTGCATCAAACTCCAGGGTGACAGAGGCATGGCCCTCTCCTGCGATGGAAGTCATCTTCTTAATCCCTTCCAGTGAGCGTAGTTCCTGCTCCATGGGGCGGGCTAAAAGACGCTCAGAATCAGCCGGACTAATGCCGCTAAGGGTCATGGAAATATAGATAATGGGAATAGTAACGTCAGGGTTGGCTTCCTTGGGAATCGTCTGATAGGACGCGATACCACCTACAACCAACATCATCAAAACAAAAAGCGTGGCCCGGCTTCGATTCATCGCCGCCCGAATCAGGGTTTCCATATCAGTTTGCTCCGTGTGCAGTCACTAGCGCAGAATCGCCAGGATTATAGTCAGTGACCGGGCTATCAGTACCGGAAATACTGACCACAGAAACCGTCTGGCCCGGATGAACAAATCCACCACCTAAGCTGATCACAGCTACATTGTCAGGCAGACCGGTGATCCAGGCTCCGTCCGTACCGGTACTCAGGAGATTAACCGGGGAAAACATCACTTTATTCTGTGCATCGATCCACTTAACCCCCAAAACACCTTTTTCATTCAGGCTCAGTAATGCCGGCGATAGTTTATGGGCAGGTATGCTTCCCAGATGAATTTTCAATGTTGCGCTGGCACCCGCTATCCGAAGCTGCTCCGGGTTTTCCAGTGCCACTTCAATAGGAAACCCCCGGGTTAAAGGGTCTGCAGCACTTGCCACAAAACTGACGTAGCCCGCAAGCTCACGCCCATCTAACAGTGCGACTTCAACAGGCTGACCTACAGCCACATGGATCACATCCTGCTGCGGCACCTGAGCGGTAACCTTCAGGCGGTCAATATTAACCAGCAATCCCCACTCTTCACCTGGCGTCATATATTGACCCAGCTCTGCATCCAGCTGATCCACAACACCATCAAAAGGCGCTTTTGGAACAACATGATCTAATTGCTGCTGTGCCAGAACCAGGCCTGAACGCGCACTTTCCAGTTCACTTTCAAGGCTCAGAACGGCAGTCTCAGTTTGCAGGTTAGTTTTATAGAGCTTACGGGCAGCTTTTAATTCAGCTTCTTTCAGGCGTACACTGGCCTTAGCGCTATTTAACTGGGCCTGATATTCACTCTGGGACAAATGAATAAGCGGCTGGCCCCGGGAGACACGGGCACCCTGCTCCACTAGCAGCGACTCTACTGTTCCGGCAACCTGTGTACGCAGCCGGACACTTCGCCAGGGCTCAATCTGCCCCTGCAAAACCGTTTGGCGGTCATAGAGACTTGCTTTCGAGTACTTAACCTCAACCTGAGGCACATTAATCGAAGGCTTAGAGTCCTCGGCTGCATCAGGGGCCTCTGCCAGCGCCGTATCGATCCGAGCTGTCAATACCCAACCTACAAAGCCCACAACAGCAACTGCCGCAGCGACTTGCGAGAATTTAATTTTCACAGAGAGCCTCTATAGTCCATAAATCGCAGTGTTATACCCCCAAAGCGGGGTATGAAAAAAAGATAATGCAGATTAACAAAAGCCAGAGATTTGCGTAACCGGGCCAAACAGATTTATAAAGCAGCTCATCCGGCAGTATGTGGAATATCTTTCAGGCAAATCATGACAAATATTACATGACCTGCCTGACCGACATTGCTTTTATACGCTTATCTGTCGCCCAGTAAGGTAATAACTAACAATCAGCACTATATATCGATAAAACCGATAATTAATATAAATTTAATTCACTTTCCAGATTTAATTGCAGCGCCATAATAGCCACACATTTTTGTGACTCAGGGCTTACCTATGCTCCATCTGCTGATCATCACCCTACTTGCGATTGTTATTGCTAAACAACCTTTGTTTAACGAACTTGGCCTTGGCAGCCTCCCGCTGGCGATTGTGCTAGGTATGCTATCAGGTGCTTTCTTTCGAGGGTTGGGTTTTGCATCCACAGATAGCACACCATCGACCAGCAGCCTGTTCTGCCAACAGAAACTGTTACGCCTTGGTATTATTCTGCTTGGATTTGGTCTGACATTCCAACAAGTTGCCCAGCTGGGCTGGCAAGCTCTGGTAATCGATCTGGCCATTATCACACTGGTTCTTCTGATCGGTATTAGCGTAGGCATTCATTGTCTGGGTATGAGCCGTGAGCTGGCGGTGTTGACCAGTGTCGGCAGCGCCGTCTGTGGTGCAGCAGCAATTATGGCAACAGAGCCTGTGGTAAAAGGCGGCCATCGTCAGGTCTCTGTGGCCGTTGCAACCGTCGTGCTTTTTGGCAGTTTGTCTCTGCTACTCTACCCGGTACTCTTTACTATTCTGCACATCCCTTCAGAGCAGTACGGTATTTTTATCGGCAGCACCGTGCATGAGGTGGCTCAGGCCGTCGCGGCGGGCCAGACCATAGGTCCCGAAGCGCTGCAAACGGCCATCATGACCAAGTTGATCCGGGTATTGTGTCTTGCCCCTGTGGTGATTGCATTGGGCCTACTACTGTTCAGAGATAAGCAAGCCTGCAATGAAAGCAAAGACCGGAGCCGAAAACTACCAGTAACCTTCCCCCGCTTTATCGGCTTCTTCGTTTTGGCAGTGCTGGTAAACAGTCTTTTCCAACTACCGGAAGCAGTCCACGGAGTGATCAGCCTTATCAGCCAGTTCAGTCTTACCATCGCCATGGCCGCTATGGGTTACAACACACGCTGGAGCACCTTACGGGAGGCAGGTTTGAAGCCTATCCTACTTGCGGCGCTACTGTTTGTACTCTTAATAAGTACAGGTTTAAGTCTGAATCTACTGCTTTATGCATAAATGGGTTAACTCAAAATATGCTTAACCGGCTGAAGAGGCTTTGGCGGTTTGTCACCTAAGGCTTCTGCCACTGAGATCTCATTCACCCGACACATCGCCTCCAAGGGCAGGTGATTTGCCCCTTCTTTAGTAAACGGGTATTCAAGTTCTTCTGACAAAGCATCCAGACCAAAGAAGCAATACGCCACCAGAGTTGTAAAAAATGGCGTCAACCAAAGCGCATTTCCCACCAAACCCAGGGGTAATAAAAAGCAGTAAATATAAGCGGTACGATGCGCCAATAATGTAAAGGCAAACGGCATGGGTGTGTTTGCCAAACGCTCTAACCCGGCCTGAACTCCAGCCAGTGTTGTCAGATGCTGGTCCAGCATATTAACGGCCATTGTATCCAACCGATTTAATTCATGCTCTTTAGCGATGATCCGGGCCATCTCCCGTAAAATGGCATCGGCGGGGTTTGCCGACTGCAACAGCCTTGATGTGGTTTTAGCATCCAGCAAACTTGCGATAGCCGGGCCGGTATCCGACTCAGGACGAAGACTTTGGCGCATACTGTGAGAAAAGGCAGCGGTCAGTTTAAGCAAAGGACGCCGGGCACTATCAGGCATCAGAAGCAACTCTGTAGCCCGACCAATTGCCCGGGTTTCATAGACAAGGCTCCCCCAGAGCTTGCGCCCTTCCCACCAGCGATCATAGGCTGCATTGTTGCGAAATCCCAAAAAAAGCGACAGGGCAATCCCCAGCAATGTAAACGGTGTCAGGCTAAATTCCGGTAGTTCAATGGTGTGATACTGGTAAATAAAAACGATACCACTTGAGAAAAGAGCCAGCAGGGTCATTTGCGGCAAAACACGGGGAACAACAGAGCCGCGCACGGTGAATAAGAGAGTGAGAAACCCAACCCTTTTATGAATAATCACAATACATCCTCAATAGAGCCAATATAGATAGCAGCGTAAAATGCCCGTATTTTAGCACTAAATCAGAGGTGTCCCTACACAGGTAAGACCGCAAGGTTTAATCCGCAAGAAAGATCCTGTACCTTGGTTCCCCTCACTATAAAACCCTAAGGTTGACCATGCCCCGGATCGCAATTTTTGTCGACATTCAGAACATTTACTACACGACCCGTCAGGTGTACGGACGCTCGTTCGATTATCGTCAATTTTGGCAGCAGGTAACCCGGGAAGGAGATATTGTCAGCGCCACAGCTTATGCCATCAACAGCCAGGACCTGGGACAACAGAAGTTCCAGCAAGCCCTGAAGCATATCGGCTTTACGGTAAAGCTAAAGCCGTTTATCCAAAGAAGGGATGGTTCTGCCAAAGGTGACTGGGATGTTGGGATCACACTGGATCTCTATGAGCAGGCACCTGATGTGGACAAGGTGATCCTACTATCTGGAGATGGGGATTTTGATCAGTTACTGGAGCGGGTAAAAAACAGATTTGGCACACAAACTGAGGTTTATGGTGTTGCTTCTCTGACGGCCAATAGCCTGATTCAAAGCTGTGATCGTTTTAATGAGATTAGCAGCGAAATGCTGGTAGCAACATCACTCTGAGCAAACAGGCGGAGGAGCAGATAGATAGACCAAGCCATACGGCCAACTCACTCCTATCTGATCTCCTCCGACCTACCTGATCTCCTACGAAAAACGTTAGCGAAGACCATTCAACTGACGTTCAATATCAGTAAATACCTGATCGTAAATACTCACCAGAGCTTCCCGGTCATTACTGTCTTTTGACCAACGCCCTTCTTCAGCCATATCAATCGCTTTCTGTTCAATATCAGACAGATTACCGATCTCTATTGGCTTCCCATTCAGAATTGAGTTCACATCAGCCCGGGCTTTCTGAGCACTGCGCAGAAGTCTCATGGAGCCCTCCATTACGTCAGCAAGCTTACTGATTTGACCTGCCTGCTGATCGACAGTGCAGGCAGATTCAGCAGACTCTTTTAGTGTTTTACCAAAAATCCCGGAAGTCTCACGAGCTTCGTCAACCGCCTCACGCAGTACTTCAAACCGGGATACCATGGAAGATAGCGTATCCATCATAACCCTGATGGATGATGAGATCTGCTGCGCCGTTCCCTGAGACTGATCCGCCAGGCTTCGCACCTCATCCGCAACAACAGCAAAGCCTCGGCCCACTTCTCCGGCCCGGGCCGCTTCAATGGCTGCATTAAGAGCCAAAAGGTTTGTCTGTGAAGCCAGCTCATCAATTTGAGAGCTGCGATTCCGGATATCCGTTGCGGCATCAGTCAGTGCCTGTAGCGCAGAAAAGCTGGATTCCGCAGATTGACCAGCATCCATCAGAGCCGCAGACATCTTCTCTGCAGCCTGAACCATGTCACTCGCCGTTTCAGAAAAACTGTGTGAGAAATCGGCAATATAACCTGCTTGCTCATTTACATTTTCCAGTGTCGCATTTGTTGTGTCCATTGCCGAAGACATACCGCGCTCTGATCGCAGAAAGATCCGGGACAGCAGAGACTCACGATCAACAATCTCCTGAGTGCGATGGACCTCATCAAGTACCTGCTGAATCTCTTCAAGCACGCCTCGAAACGTCCCATGTAGTCCGGTTACCTGTAGTTTTCGAAAATACTGACCATTACCGGACGCCCGAATCGCTCCCAGAATTTCACGAAAAGCCGTCTCAGTCTGATCAAGAGCGGAATTGATACTGATTCGCAGCTGATCAAGCTCCGGGTCATTCAGCGTGTTCGGTAATCGTTGTTCCAATCGGCCATCCGCAACCTTCTGAAACAGAGACCGGATCTGAGCCACCTCAGGATTCTGACGAGGTTTCATCGATAAGCCTAACAGCCAAATGGCAGCCAGAACACTGCCAGCAACCGCTGCCTGCGGCTGCCAGACAGAAGCTACCACACCCAACAGTAACAACAGTACAGGAAGCAAATACTGATTAGATTGTGAGAACCAGCTCTTCATAAGTCTTACCCTCCTGCTCTAATATTTTATCGAGAACCTGAAAGCCCGCATCCAAAGCATCACGAGCCCCAGCCCCTTTCTCTGCTGACAGTAACTGGTCATAAATGGGGGTTATCGCGTCTAGAGCTTCAGGCCGTGGGCAACGCCGTACGGAGGTATAGCCTATCGGCTGTCCATTGCTTCCGGTATCAGGTGTCATATGAGCCAGTACCCAGTAAAAACTACCGTCTTTACTCATATTCTTCACATAAGCAAAAAATTCTTTACCGGACTGAATCGTATCCCAAGCCAGCTTAAAAGCCGTTCTTGGCATATCCGGGTGCCGGATAATATTATGCTGGACTCCCAGGAGTTCTTGTTCTGTATAACCGGAAAACTCAAGAAAAATCGGGTTGCAGTATGTTATCCGCCCTTTAGCATCAGTCTTGGAAACAATAAAGTCTTCCGGGCGCATTTTTCGCTCGATCTGTGTCGGCTTGATCGATTTAGGTTTCAAAGTAACCTCACTTTTTTCAACACAGTCACAGGACTGAGTTCTGGTTAGCCCTGATAAAATCAAAGGCCATATAACGAGTCAGGGAAAGAGCAGATCTTCAAACAACTCTTTGTCTGAAAAAGTCTGGGCCTGGCTCGTCAGGAAAATCATTGGGGGCTGCAACCTTGAAGATCATAAATAAGGATAAGAAAACTGCATTCTTGTCACTCAGAGATTAGTGGCGGCATGCGACAATCACATGCCCCAAAATCAGGTTAACACCCCTCATGCAGCCCAGTATTAAACTATTCAGATCGTCAAGAAGCAACCTAATGTCATATTCCTTAAGTAACTGCAAGTAACTGCCGACAAAAATTAGCGCAGATTCAGCTAAGACGCCGCTTTTTTAGCATCCGGCGCAAAACTGGCGGCATGAAGCTCGCCTGTCTCCTGTCCGGTGGCGGAAGCGCTTTCCAGCAGTTTTGACTGAGACTCAACTGAAAGAGCGCGGGTGGATTTGTCACTCAGAAAAATAAACACGCCCAGTGCAATCAGTAAAAAGGCTGTACTGCTGATAATAGCGACCGGGTAGTAGAGGTTTCCGGCCAGATCAAACTGACTGTATTTGATCACCATGATCAATCCCTCCAGTGACAACGCAACGCATACGGTTCCGATAAAGCGGGGAATCGTCCTTCTTAAAGCCGCTACCGGGTCTTCATCCTCTGCTTCTTCGCCAGAGTATTCTTTATGAATAACCAGGGCTAATTCGAAAACAGCCAGCGCGATAATGCCCGTGTTAATACTCCCCAAAAAGATCTGCATAAACCCGACACCATCAACCAAGTCGTTAAAAATGTCGAAAATCAGAGAAAAAACAATTGCAAGGGCCAAAACCAGAAAAATAATTGAGAAGAGTTTTGCAAAAGATGTACGTATCAGAAGATTAGTTTTTGAGTTCATAAGAACGCCTTTTATTAAACTTAAATCTAAAGCACCTTACTATACGCACCGTATGAATGAATTAAAAACCTCTTTTATTGAAATGTTTTGCAGGAAAATAATCTAACCCACTGATTTAAAAGAAGGCTAAAGAAAAAACCTATCGCCTAAACTAACGATAAACCTAAGCCCTGACAAAAATAAAGCCGCGCCACGAACCTCTGCTTTCTGAAAAAACAAACGTACCCTCCATTGAAGTTCTGATAGCTGCTCAGGAGCAAATCCGTTATGATGCCCGCGCATTTCAGGGGATAAGCCCAATACTGCGTGTATCGCTTATCACCTCATATCAAGTATCAGGATTCCAATGAAAAAAACATTTAAGCTTTCCCACCCGAAGATCAAATATCCGCGCATGATCGAGTCGGCCAAAAACGAAGCAAAAAAATATCTTAAGCGAGAACGCAACAAAGTTTTACCTAAAGGCTTCGATTTTTGGGACTTTTCCTGCAAATTCGGAGCAGATGCCGAAAGCGCACAAGAGATCCATGTTACACAAATCAATGAGAAACTCAGCTATGCCGAAACAGAGCAGTGGCAGAGTTTTTATCTCGAAATTATCGCCGTACCTGCAAACCGGGTTTTTGTTGAGCGTGAAGAAGAACCTGAGCCAATAAACGATGGCATCGAGAGTACCCCTGGCAGCGTCCGGCAGCATGAAGCAGCAGACCCGTTTGAAGACGATCAGTATCCGGAAGATAACTAACCTTATTCTCGATTTATGAATCTGGTCTGCGTATTTCTCAGTACGCGGGCCAAAGCATGCTGACAATCTGATTCCAGGGTAGATTTATCATTGATAGCCAAGGTCCTGAGACGTATACGCACTGGCTGTTTTGGCTAAAAAACCGATAGCCATTGATTTAACAGATACAATCCCGCCGCCAACATGCCCACAGCAAAAACCCCCAGCATAGGATTCACCTCACTGTGTTCCGGTGTTATTAAGTTCCATTGATGGGTTTCCAGTTGCAATGCTACGTTATCAGTCCTGCCGGTAATCTGAAGCTGATAAGCAGGAGGTAACCGGGGAATTATCTGCCAGAAATCCGGCCGGGGTTGAGCCCGAATGGCTTCATCCAATAGCGGACAAACAGAGCACGGCAAGCACGCTTTCAGCCGGATAGTAGGGGCATTGTTGTTTTCTTTATCAGGCTGCCCTGGCGCTTTCAGCCTCGTCATGAGGGCTTCAAGACTTTGTCGATCCCAAACGGCCGTATTACACATGATCGTTTCCGATACGGAATCATCATACTGGGCATCCACGTAATGCACCCCAATTTGCTCGATATCCTGAGCCAGTTGCTCCTCCAGTAAAACCGGCAGCAGTTTCTGTAAACTCCGCTTTACCCCTTGAGGCACATCGACCCGATGAAAGCTCAGTAACTCATCCGCCAAAAAGAGATACAAGTTAGCCGCGGGACTTTCTGCAGCTAAAGTCTCATGAAAATCTGAGAAATTCCCCTGCATAGCACTCTGAGCAGGCTCATCTCCGTTACCTGATAATTCCAACTGATCCAATGGAAACCAAACCAGAGGGTTTTCAGGGTCCCGATACGGCTGGTAAATTACAACCAGGTTACACGGCATAGCTCAAACTCCTTGCCTGAACGTTGATTATTCATTGTTGCGGTCATCACTTTTCAGCCTGTCGTATAAAGCGCTGCTGAGAAACCGGTTGAAAGCGACGCTGTAAAACAGATACATGGCCGGTATCCAGATCCCGTTCCAGCAAGGTGGTCAAAGCTAAGCGTTGCGCCTGCCAGTCAACTTGGGTGGTAATCATAAAAAACCGGCTGCGGATTGAAAAAAGCTCCGCTAATTCCAAAGGTATAGAGCGTTCCGTCAGAAACTTTGTCACAGATTGGATTGGCACATATTCAGTCCCCACCAATAAGGACCTGGCCTGATCCTTTGTTTGTCCAAGCAAGGCTGCAAGGGCATCGGGGTTGGCAGCGTTAAGGTTGATGCGGGTATGTGACGGAAGCCCCACCAGCATTTCACTCATCCGAAGGCGGTCTTCCGAAGATCCCGCTGCCAGCAACATCAGCTCATCGGTATCCAGAAGATTCTGGTCTGAGGTCCGGTACGCAGGCGTCTGTAACAGGTAGTCATTATCTTCAGCACCTGTCAGGCCTGTTGGTATATTATTACGGTCGATCCAGTCCAGAGCCTGATCCGCCAGAACCTCTGGAACACCATTGCCATTCAGCAGTTGCCGCAAGCTGGTAAGATAACGAACATCGGAATGCCCACCGTCCTCTTTCAGCAAGTTGTTGATATTCAGGAAACCATCCATTGGCAAAATACGGATGCGCAGACTGCCCTCGTCAGGCGTATCATGGCCGGTATTCAACGCGAAACGGTCGAGCTGTCCCCAAGGTTCCGAAGGGTGATCGTAGGCCTGCTCTCCTGCAGCCTGATCCTGCCGCCAGTCTTCTTTTAACAGCGCAATCGCATAAGTTTCACCACCACGTGCATAGGCCTCAAGCTGCTGTTGCAGTTGGTAGGCTCCGGTTTGCTCTGCCCGGATACTCCCCTGGCTCATCATACGCGCAGCCAGAATCGCCGCGATAGCAAAAATCAGCAAAACGCTGATCAAAGCAACGCCAGACTGCCTGTGACCTGCCTGGGCAGATGAATTACGGATCACAGATGATTTCATCAGATCCCCGTCCAGGCAAAAACACGCCGAATCGTGCCATAAGTTTTATGGTTAAATTGGATTTCAATACCGTCAGGCAGACGAAATAAATCCGTCATACCCTGCTGGCTTTCTACTGGCCAAAACATCTGCCAAGTGCCGTCAGCCACCACACGCACATTGAAATGAGTTACGTTGGTCAATAGTACCTGTACATAGGGCTCCGTATCCTGTGCTCTGTCCAGTACAGGCCAGAGTAGCCGCTGAAGCTCGCCATCTAACAAACGATAACTAACACGCTCCTTTACACCTGTTAAAGGAGCAGCACCAGATGCTATAGCGCTATCCCCGGATGAAACCACTGTTAACCAGCCCGCACTACGGGTGAACTCCAGAGGCAGTCCTCCCTGATAATTCACAGCAAAAGCAGGGAAAGGATCGCCTAATTCATCTCGAATGGGGCGACGGGATAACTGCTTCAGGTCTTGGTCAATAACGGAAACAGCCTTTTGCAACTGACTGAAGCTATCGGAATGCTCACGGGTGTGTTCATAAGTGCGGATGACACTATTGAGTAACTTATAACCCGCAAGCCCAATCAGCGCAAAAATAGCAACAGCAATTAGCAGCTCCAGTAAAGTAAAGCCCGACTGCAGACTTTTTCCACCTCTTTTCAAATCAGAGGCAGGCTGATCTGTTATAAAACCCACGACCTATAGCTCCGTTCGCAAAAAACTGGTGAGCTGGGCTAAAGCAAAGTTTTTCGTGCTGGCATCATCACCTTTTTCATGGCGATATACCTCCAGCTCAACCCGCACTAAAAATGGCGATTCCGTGGAAAATATCTGGGTTTTCAGAAGAAAGTGCCGCCCAGCCAGCTCTGTCTCACTCCTGCTTTCACCTATTCCAGGTGGTGAGCCAGCCAAGCGCAGTTCATTTATTTTGTTTTGGGCAACCCAGTTTGCGATCACCCGCTGCTCCAATTGACTACTCTGACGCACGTAGCCGCTACTGGCAGTAAGCAACCCCGCCGAAGCAACAGCCAGAATCGCCAATGCGATCATCACCTCAAGCAGTGTAAAGCCCTGCTGGGACAGTGATCGGCACGGCAAATGTTGCGGTTTCTTAGCATAAGGGGAGATGTTGTACATAGGTGGCTATTGCACCATATTCACGTACCGGGGATCAGCGCGGTAGCGTAATGTGATCGTTCGCCGGGGCTGATCAACCTTGATCTGACTGAGTTCAGCAAAACGACTCATCGCAATAAGGAAGTGCTGCGCGTTTCTGCTATCACTGTAACGAAACTGAAGTTGTCCCGATTGCTTAGAGTCTGCACCCGCCTTGTGTTGAATCAAGCTCAGACGATAACCTGGTAGCGCCTGCTTTAACCAGATATCCAGCGGTAACAGATCGATCATACCAAACTGATTTAACCGGTTATATGCCGCCAACTGGGCCTGCTCCAGTCGTACTGACTGCTTTTGTTGCCAGCTCTTACGCTGCTCAACTTTTTGCATCACCGGTTGCCAAACCAGCAAATAGAGTAGCGTCAGCAACAGCACGGCGAACAGTAACTTTAATGCACTGCGATCACGTTCAGGCAATTTATTCCAGCCGGACTTCACAGAGCCGGGCAGATACGCAGAAATCAAAACCGGCGCCTGTGCCATCAGAAAAGTGACTTTGCGGCCAAAATCTGCAGCTATATTCCGATTTAACACCATCAAATGCCTCTTTCCTTTGCTCTACATTAACCGACTTTATCTAGCCATGTTTTTTCTGACACCAGCCCTGCGGTGTCACAACCCAAGCCCATTACCCCTTATCACGCGCCTGCACTGAGTACAGCTGATAATCCGGTAGCCCGACACCATCACCAGATAGGGTAAGGACCTGATCCGGGTTATCAGGGAAGTAAAGTGCCACTGAAAATGGCTGCGTCAGGCCTGACGACGGAAGCAGCAGTTCAGTGGCAGACTTACCTGATACCCGCAACGAAACATGTATTGCTCGTTCCGGCTGATACTCACCCAGAGAGCGAAGCTGCGGCTCAGACCATTGCCCGACAGGCTGACGTTTCAATACCATCAGTTCAATGCCCGCAGAAGGAACAAGCCCTTCTGAAACGGTAATCGGATCTTCACCATATTCTGGCTGAAATACCTTGAAACCATAACCGTCAGTCGCTGCTACAAAATTCAAAGGCAGACCACTACGAATCGCTTCTTCTTGTGCGGAGATAAAAACAGCACGCAGACGTTCACCTTCAGCGATCAGCGCCCTCTGGCCGGAGTGGTCACCCCTGAGGGCAACCGCCGCTGTCAGTAAAACACCGATAATGACAACAACGACCAGAATTTCAATTAGGGTAAAACCCTGTTGATGGTTACCGGGTTTCACAGGGAATTACTTGTCCCAATTGCCAATATCCGCATCGGTACCTTCACCGCCTACCTGACCATCAGCCCCCAGCGAATAGAGGTCAAAATGGCGGCTTTTTTCACCGGGGCGCTTATAAATATAAGCACTGCCCCAGGGATCTTCCGGCATCTGAGGCAGATAACCATCCGGGTTCCAGTTTTTCGCGGTAGTCGGTTTTTCAACCAAAGCTCTCAGGCCTTCCTCATTGGTCGGGTAACGGAGGTTATCCAGCTTGTACATATCCAGGGCATTACTGATAGAACGAATATCATTCTTAGCAACCGTTACCCGCGCTTCATCCGGGCGCCCCAGAATCGAAGGCGCAACCAAAGCCCCCAGAATTCCCAGAATAACCACCACCACCATAATTTCGATAAGGGTAAAGCCCTGTTGTTTATGACGGTTACGCTGCGCCGAAGCGATGTTTTTTGAGCAGATCTCGTCTTGAATCTGTATGTCCTGAGCGTTCATAAAAGTTCCTTCAATATTCGCTATATATTATCTAAACAGAATCAGCCAATCAGCTGATTCATATTCAAAATCGGTAACAGGATCGCCAGTACAATGGTCAATACAACCCCGCCCATCGCAATAAGGACAACGGGTTCAAAAAGACCAACAACGGTGGCTACCAGTGCTTCCAGTGTTTGCTGCTGCTGTTTCGCCGCACGATCCAGCATACTCTCCAGCTCCCCACTGCGCTCCCCACTGGCGATCATGTAGAGCATCATGGGAGGAAAGCGCCCACTTTGCTCTAACGCTTTAAACAGCGAGGTTCCCTCCTTCACTTTACCGGCGATCTCACTGACCTGCTGACGCATAAAATGATTCGGCATTACGGCAGCGGCGATACTAAGCCCCTCGACCAGAGGGACGCCGCTACGGGATAAGATACTCAGGGTTCCCGCAAACCGGGAAGCATTAATACCGCGACTGATTCTGCGAGTCAGACGAAAATCCGTCAGCCAGCGGTCAACCTGTAAACGAAATCCCGGCTTGCGGTAAGCAGAAGAAAAGCCAAGAAACCCCAGGCAAAGCAGCAAAAGAAGATGCAGGCCAAACTGGTTCAGAAAATCACTCACTGCAATCAGCCCGGCCGTTAGTGGCGGCAGGTCATTCCCGGTACGGGTAAACACCTTCACAACATCCGGCACAACCACCGCCAGAAGAAAGCTGACAATAGCGATAGAAGTGACGGTTAACAGTCCGGGATAAAGCAGCGCCAGCTGGATTTTCTGACGCGCCTGTTCCCGCTGTTCGGTATAATCCGCCAGCTCATTCAGCACCAGATCCAGATGTCCCGCATGCTCACCTGCTGCAACGGTTGACCGATACATTTCAGGGAAGGCATTCGGAAAGCCTGCCATGCCATCAGCAAGGGTGTGACCTTCCAGTACTCGTGACCGGACACCCAGTAACAAACTTTTCACCTTTGGCCGCTCAGACTGTGCAGCGACCGCCTGAAGCACCTCTTCCAACGGCATTGCCGCCTGTACCAACGTCGCCATTTGACGGGTGCAGAGCGCTAGCTCTTTAACCGACATGCCAGGTCCGGAAAGAAATCGGCTGGGCTTATTTCCGGCATTAACAACGGGCTCAACAGATACCGCAATCAACCCCTGATCACGAAGCAGCTGGCGAATATGGCGAGGGCTTTCGCCCTCCATAACACCTTTCTTTTTCGCCCCTGAGGTGGTGACAGCCTGATAATTAAAAGCAGCCATGATCAATCATCCCGGGTCACACGCAGCACCTCTTCAACGGTGGTAACACCAGCCCGCACCAGGCGCAGGCCATCTTGCCGGATCGTCTGATAAGACTCACCATTCAGGGCTGTTGCCTGCTTCAGATAATGCTCAATTTCCTGCTCACCTGCTTGTTGATGAATCAGGCGTCGGACATCTTCATCTATCGCTAACAGCTCATAAATACCGGTTCGCCCCCGATAACCCTGTTGGTTACAGTGTGGACACCCCTGCGCATGATAGAGAGTTACCGCGTCTGAATCCGTCAGCCCCATCAATCTGCGCTCGGTATCATCCGGCTCGTAGGGTGAACGGCACTCGGTGCAGAGCACACGAACCAGGCGCTGTGCCAGGACGCCTAACAAGCTTGAGGCCAGCAGAAAGGGCTCAACTCCCATGTCCTGCAAACGGGTCACCGCGCCAGCGGCAGTATTAGTGTGCAGGGTAGACAAAACAAGGTGGCCGGTAAGACTGGCCTGCACAGCTATCTCAGCGGTTTCAATATCCCGAATTTCACCCACCATCACCACGTCAGGATCCTGTCGCAACATGGCACGAAGACCCCGGGCAAAAGTCATATCAACCTTGGGGTTGACCTGTGTCTGACCCACACCTTCCAGGTTGTACTCAATAGGATCTTCCACCGTCATAATATTACGGCTGGAATCATTCAAAGCGGTCAGGGATGCATAGAGCGTGGTGGTTTTACCTGAGCCGGTTGGCCCTGTCACCAGGAAAATACCATGGGGCTTAGCCAACAGGGTTTTCAGCCCAGCGTGGACCTGTTTCGACATACCCAGCTGCGCCAGATCCATACGTCCGGCGTTCTTATCCAGAATACGCAGCACCACTCGCTCACCATTACTGGAGGGTAACGTTGAAACGCGAACATCCACTTCACGGCCACCCAAGCGCAGTGATATACGCCCATCCTGCGGCACCCGTTTTTCGGCAATATCCAGTTTGGCCATCACCTTAATACGTGAGATAAGTAGCGGGGCCAGTGCTCGCTTTGGCTCGACGACAGGTCGCAAAATACCATCCACACGAAAACGGACGACAAGGCGCTTTTCAAACGTCTCAATATGAATATCAGAGACGCCATCGCGAATGGCTTCCTGTAACAGGCCGTTAATCAGGCGAATAATAGGAGCATCATCCTGCTGATCCAGCAGGTCTTCTGTTTCAGAAACGGAGTCCGCAAGACTGGCCAGATCCATTTGGTCGCCGATACCCTGCACCATCTGCAGTGTTTCAGAAGAGTCTGACTGGTAACTTTGGGTGAGCTGCTGCTCAAATATCTCTGGAGTCAACATCTCAAGCGCATCCGGCGTACCGCAGACGCGAATCGCTTCACCTAAAGCCGTCGTATTCAAAGGTTCACGGGCATAGCAAATCAAACCGCGTTCAGTGGGAGTAATCAAAACCCCCTGTTTCTTGGCAAAGGTAAAAGGAAGCGCTGTAAAAGCCGTCAGACCGGATAAAAAAGGCAGTGCCTTTGCACTTTCTGAGAGGGTCGGTACCCCCTCTACAGAGGTATCCGGTGATACTTGAGTTGCAGGAAAATCCGGGCACATATCAATCCTTCCCACCCTCAAATAACTGCTCAACACTCCCTTGATTCCGCTTCACTGGGCCAACACTTTGCCTGTCATGCAGCTCGCCGTTATAGGCATCAACACGGTATATCCCTTGATATTTTGCATCAGCAATGGCTTTCAGGCGGTTGCTGTCGCGAATAATTTTAGGGCGCAGAAATACCAGCAGATTGCGCTTTGTTTTTGTGATCTGGGTGCTGCGAAAAAGCGCACCGATAAGAGGAATATCACCTAAAAGCGGAACTTTACTGACGGATTCCTGAATATCATCCTGAATCAAACCGCCTAACACAATCGTTTCACCGTCAGAGACCAGAATCGTAGTATCAATGGAGCGTTTATTCGTAATACGGTCGGCTGCCCCTGTGGCCAATGGATTGTCAGAAGGCACTAATGACGAAACCTCCTGCAAAACCTCGAGACGCACACTATCATCATCATTGATTTGAGGTTTAACTTTAAGAGTTACCCCCACATCTTCCCGACTGATAGTGGTAAAAGGGTTTGTAGTGGTTGAACTGGTCGTTGTACCGGTCAGAAAAGGAACATTCTGACCAACAACAAACTCTGCTTCTTCATTATCCAGAGTCATAACACTCGGCGTTGAAAGTAGGTTCGCATTCGACGTTGTCGCCAGAGCCTGAACCAGAAGCCCTAAATCCTGCCCATCAACAGAACCACTGCCACCTAAAAAAGCACCCTTGATTTTGCCTATTGTCGCCGCACCCCCGGTTGTTACCGCATCAGAGATTAAGCTGGCGCCGGAAACCCCCGCAGTACCAAAGCTGGTTCCGCCAACGGGCCCGTTCTCAAAATCACCCACAAGCCACTGGACGCCCAGTTGCTCACCATTACTGCCACTAACCTCCACAATAACCGCCTCAATTAACACCTGCGACCGGCGGATATCCAGCTGAGAAACCAGGCTTTTTACTTCAGACATCACTATAGGTTCGGCTCGAATCACAAGGGCATTTAAAGATTCATCAGCCTGAAACTGAGCTTTTGTTACCGTCATAGGGGCTTTCTCAGAGGCTGGTGATGTATCATTAATCACCTTATCCAATAACTCAGCCACTTTGACGGCCTCAGCATAATTCAACTGGATAACCTGAGTAACACCCTTGCTTTCAAAGGGCTTATCCAGTTTAGCTATCAGGTTCTTTATGCGCTGACGGTCAGGGTCACTCCCCTTAAGTATCAGTCGGTTGGAGCGTTCATCTGCCACAATAGTAAAGCGACCATCCTGGTTTTTAGCTTTACTGCCAGACTGCGCAGATTCTAACTCTTCAATCAGGGTTGCCAAATCACCAACCCAGGCATGCTGCAGACTGATCACTTCAATCTGCTCATCTTTGCCCGCATCTATCCTTGAGATAATCCTCTTCAGACGTTCAATGTTAGCCCCATGATCAGAGATAATCAGTGCATTAGACGACTGAACCCCTGCCAGATGACCATACTGAGGAACCAACGGCCGCAGTACGGGAACAACTTCCGATACTGTTGCAGACTTTAATTGAATGACCTCAGTAAGGAAGCTATCACCGGTACGAATTGCAGAACGGTTACCTTCCTGCTTACTCGTTGCATTTGGAATAATTTTGATCGCCCCGTCATCCGTCTCAACAGCAACAAAGCCATGAACATTCAGGACAGAAAGAAAGAGTTGATATACAGCCTCATCATCCATTGATGCCTTGGAAATAACCGTGACCCGCCCTTTAACTCTGGGGTCCACAATAAAGCTTTTACCGGTGAAATCGGCGATCTGACTGATAAAAGCATCAATTTCGGCATCTTTAATATTCACTTTCCACTGCCCGGCAAATACCGGCAGTGAAAAAATCAGAACGCTAATGAGTATTATTTTTTTAAACACCGAAACTCCATTTTTATCTGTGAGCCTGTCTGTTGCCAATGTTTGATTTCAGGATGTCCAGCCAGTGGCAAGAATACCTTAAAACACAAACAATAACGATTCTCAGAAACCTTATTTAAGGAAAAATTTAATACTTTTAACGTGTTACAGGAAAAGTAACAGCAAACTGCCGGGAGCCGCGCTGAATCATCACTTCCACCTCCTGCTTTTGAGAAAGCGTTCCCAGCAGCTGCGCATCAGATTGAGGATCACCCAGGGATGTTCCGTTAACCGATAAGATTACATCCCCCATCTCCAGCCCTGCGGAAGTCAACAGGGAGGCATACGGACTATCCCCTACCTGATAGCCACCATTAGCCGCAGGTGTTATTCCTGCTTCACTCAGAAGCCTCACAGGATCTTCCTGCATCTTCTTCTGGTATTTGCGCATAAAGGCCGCTGCATTCAGTCTACGTATATCGCTGCCCAATTCTGTTTGAGGAAGGTTCTGAACAACACCGGGCGCAGGGCGTGAAGGGGGTGAAGAGGTAATAGTCCGCTGAGCGACAGATACCTTTGGTTCCGGTAAGCGCTGAACAGATGATAATATCGTAGAACTACCTGATTTACGGAAGTACAGCACCTCTGAGTGACCTTTACGGTTCAATAGCACGCGGTCATCGTATACCGTTTTCAGGTAAATACCGGATTCAACCTCGTCACCAGTCTTGTAATAACGGGCTTTTTTATTCAACGTCGCAATGATAGCGCCAGAGTCAGCATTATCCGGGGCAACAAAAACAGCTCTCAGTACCATTTTCAGAGGTGTAGACGGAGCCTTCACCGGCTCCTGCACCATATCTTCCTGATCAAAAAGGCGCTGATATGCTAATTCAGAAGGAACAAGATCTGGCCGCTGACCTGCAATTAGCCAGGACTCAACAACCTGATTAGAAAGCACCACACTGTCTGCGTCAGAAAACTGCAGAGCAGCAAATGCTCCCAATTGCCATCCCACAACACAGGTCAGAAAAGCACCTGTCAGAGGTGCCAGAGCTGCCTGAAGCCTATGCCATAGCATCATCAGAACACCTTCTCTTTGTATTTAATCAAAGCTTGGTCTGCTGGTTTTCTGGGGACAGGTAAATCAGGTACCGCCTCTTTCAGGCGACCGTTCACCCGAACAGCCAACCAGCCATCCTGACTCAATGCTCCCGAAACAAGAGCACCATCTTCACCCAATCGGGTAACAGTGGCATGAATATCACCGGTTTGACTCTGGGTTGATACCCGAATCGCTAATTGAGGGTAACGAATGAGCTGAGGAGAGCGCCCTCCGGGTGGTAAGAAATAGGTATCACCACCTTGCCAGACGATAGCACCGGATAAAGCTTCAGGTTTACCATCAACAAAACTGAAATCCAACCGGTTCACTGAAGCCGTACCGGATATCCAGGCTTTATTTTGTTTCAGAAAAGGGTTCAGTAGCAGAGGGTGAATATGCCCCGCCACCTGACCTTTAAAACCTGTCAGCCTCCAGTTTGGGGTCGCTGTAAGCTCTAGCTTTGTACCAGGGTGACTCAATGACACTGAAAAGAAACGGCCATGTCTCCACAAAGCAGGCAAACCAAGCTGCCAATCAACCTTAAACTGAAGCAGCTGATCTTTATTGGAAATGGACAGTACAGAGTGGCCGTCCCAGGCCGTTCCCCCAATGGATACCAGGGACAGCTTCTCAGGAAGCTTTAAGGATTTCTCGACATAGCCCCAAGCCACTTTCGCCGGAAAGTTTGCCATTAGCCCTAAAAAGAAAGCTATGGGCAAAATAAATTTCACCCATTTTCTGGAAAAAAAAACGCCGCGTTGACTCATACAACCCTTTTCTAGCTCAGTCGATCCCACAGGCCATCGATATTGGATATTTTCTCCTGGTGAGCCAACAACTCATCGTCAGAAGCAGTGATAACGGGAAGTGGATTACGATTGGAGTTTAGGCGGTGAATCGCCGTCACATCAGAATGATCGTTACCATTTTCTTCGCTTTCAGCCACCAGCTTCAGGTCGGTCTGACCACCGGTCATTCTCAGATAAACATCGGCAAGAATTTCAGCATCAAGCAATGCGCCGTGCAGCTCACGATGGGAGTTATCGATATCGTACTTTTTACAAAGCGCATCCAAAGAATGGCGGGAGCCGGGATGCATCTGACGGGACATAACAAGGGTATCAAGGATCTGACAATGATCCTCCGTTTTACCAAAGGTCGAGCCGGTCGCCTCATCCAACCATTTAAACTCGTGATCCATAAAGCCTACATCGAAAGGCGCATTATGAATAACCAGTTGACTGCCACGGATAAAGTCGAAAAATTCCTGGGCAATTTTGGCAAATACCGGCTTGTCGCTCAGGAAGTCGAGAGAGATACCATGTACTTCTTCCGCTTCTGCATCAATTTCCCGCTCAGGATGAATGTATTGATGGTAAGTGCGGCCGGTAAACTTACGGTTAATCAGCTCTACGCAACCAATTTCGATAATTCTATGGCCACGGGAAGCCTCAAGGCCTGTCGTTTCCGTATCCAGTACAACTTGTCTCATGGAACTGTCTTCTCACGATGTATAAAAACAAAAACGCAGAATCATAGCAGGACGAAAGCATAATGGAACGGGGACGGCAATCAAATCCCGGCTGGCTATTCATCAAACCATGGCTGACCATCCATTTACTGCCCTGTTAGCAACTCAGATATCGCTTCATTAGCCAGCTCATCCGCGCGTTCATTATCCGGATGACCGGCATGCCCTTTCACCCAGGACCATGTCACTTTATGCTGCCCGACAGCCGCATCAAGCCGTTGCCAAAGATCCTGATTCTTAACCGGCTTCTTATCAGCTGTTTTCCAGCCTCGCTTTTTCCAGTTGTGGATCCACTGCGTGATGCCCTGCCGCAGATATTGGGAGTCGGTTGTCAGCTCAATTTCACAAGGACGCTTCAGTAGCTCTAAAGCCTGAATAGCCGCCATCAACTCCATACGGTTATTTGTTGTTTCTTTTTCAGAACCTTTAATCTCTTTTTTTGCATCGCCATAGTAGAGTATCGCACCCCAACCGCCCGGGCCGGGGTTTCCTTTACAACCACCATCGGTAAATATGCGCACCAACTGGTTACTCAAAACAACCTCTCATAAATCCATAATCCCTTTACCAGGGAGCATGTAAATCATCCGAAACACCCTGATGCTTCGGCCAAAGCGGTGAATTCTAGCAGAAAGTAAACGACCAAAGCGGATAAAATCTCAGCTTAGCCGGATGAAACAGGCCGATCAGCCAGCACTACCAATCAATGGAGTTCTCAATTCTTGTTGTCCGGACGACGCAATCTCATTCGCCCCATCCCTTTATTCGATGCCGGCGACACAACCCCTGGAATAAACTGTTTTTGCTGCCAGGGCTTACGAACCGGCGTTGAACAACCGACTTCTTTTTTAGCCCAAACGATATAAGCCGCCCCAAAACGATCCAGCATACCAGCAGACTCAAGCCAACGGCTTTTTTCCAGCCAGCTGCGACTATTAACCGCAGGGCGACACATAACAGTTTCAACATCCTCAATACGATAATCAAGCAATGTCAGCCAATCGTTCAACCGGCTCAGACCGATAAATCGCCCTCCCCAGGGAACTCTCCGTCGGGAGTGTACAAAACGGCAGGCCCCCCAGCTACTTAACGGGTTAAAGCCCACGATCACCAGATGGCCCTTATGCTGAGTTACCCGGGCTGCTTCCCGCAAAACCAGGTGCGGCGTTTCGACAAAATCAAGCAGATGATGCAGCAAAACCACATCAATACTGTCATCAGGGAGTGGCAAAGCATCGGGCTGAGAGACCAAAACAGAGTCCCCGGCGTCGGTCACCAACTTGGGACTCCAGACCATCGGATGCTTAATAGGGCTCAAATGCTCGAGGCTGACATGAGGAGACACACCCAAGTTAAGGAAATGATAGCCAAATGTTTTTGCCAAAAAAGGCTCCAGCTGCGCAGACTCCGCCTCGAAAAGCTCACGCCCCAGCGGCTGTCGCCACCAAAGCTCCAGTGCCTCTGAAAAATCTGAAAGAGCTCTTTTGTCTTGTCTAAAACCAGCAAATTTCACATCAACTCCCGTATTGCTAACTTACCTTCTGTGTAATACCACTGTAAAATCTGATCATCGCTTTTAAATCAACAACATCCGTCAATTTCCTTCCTCGACGTGATGAAGCCTTAGCGGAGCAGAACTCATTTAATACTGGCAGGCCAAACAGATACCCGCGTATTGAAATAACAGCTTTTTCTGGGTCATTATGTTAGAAAATAGCGGACTGGCTTCTATATTTGGGCACTGTACGCTCCACTTACCTGTCAGCACATGACCGATAAGGCAGGCACTGACCACATAACAATCACGTGTCACTGGGCAAAATAATTATCAGGAAAGCGCATTATGCTAAAGATTAAACCGATTCCGGCATTCAACGATAACTATATTTGGTTGCTGACCAACAATAAATCTGAAGCCTGGGTCGTTGATCCTGGCGACGCCCTTCCGGTAATAGACCACCTAAACGATGAAAAGCTCCAGTTACGAGGAATTCTGATAACCCACCACCACATGGATCACACCGGCGGTGTTGACCAACTGAAACAGATCTATGATGTACAGGCGTACGGCGCTGATGTGGCGCGCTGCACCGACAATGTGCTAACTGAAGGTGAAACGGTCGATGTGCTGGGAAGCTGTTTCAGGACTCTTTCTATACCCGGACACACACTGGATCATGTTGGTTTTTATTCAGAAGAAGAGCAAGTGCTGTTCTGTGGTGACACACTGTTTTTCGCCGGTTGTGGCAGAATTTTTGAAGGCACACCGGAACAGATGTACACATCACTTATGAAGCTTGCAGCACTCCCTGATGAAACCCGGGTTTACCCTACCCATGAGTACACCCAAGCTAACCTGAAATTTGCCGCAGCGGTGGAGCCGGACAGCCCCTATGTACTCAAAGCCAGCCGTGAAGCAGATCGGGTCCGTAACAGTAATTTACCGACGTTACCCACGACAATTGGCGATGAAAAATGTCATAATCCGTTCCTCAGAAGTCACCAGCCCCCGGTTATCGCTGCTGCTACAGAGCAATCGGGCACATTAGTTGTTGATCCTGTTAAAGTTTTTACGGCTATCCGCCAGTGGAAAAACTGTTTTTAATCAGGACCGAACTTAGTACCCATAAAATCTATGATAGTCACCAAAATCAAAAAAGCCGGTATTTGCCTCTTACCCTTCACCTTTTCATTGGCATTAACCGGCTGCATCAATACAAAGCCAACATCCGAACAATCTGCCACCCGTTCTGCAGTGGCCCCGGCAGATGAACATTTTATTTCACTGAATACCTATCGTGCCCAGAGTGAGCAGACAATTCAGGATCTCCGTCTCTCCCATACCGACATCGAGAGCCCTGGAACTGAATGGCGCTCATGGGACAACCCTTCTCTTCCTGAGTTTAACCTTTGGGATCGTCTGCTGCAGAGCTTCAAGCTTGATCTTGAGATCGACAACCCGCGTATCGCAGCACAACTAAACTGGTATAAGCGCCACCCTCATTATCTTGAGCGTGTATTTACCCGTGCTGAACGTTACATGTTCCACGTTGTTAAAGAGGTAGAAGCCCGCAACCTGCCCGGTGAATTAGCGTTACTACCGATTGTTGAGAGTGCTTACGACCCCTTCGCATACTCCCATGGGCGCGCATCCGGCATGTGGCAGTTTATCCCGTCAACGGCTCGCTATTTCGGCATCAAGAATGACTGGTGGTATGACGGGCGTCGTGATGTGCTGGACTCTACCGATGCAGCTCTGACCTATCTTGATCGTCTGGCAAGACGTTTCGATGGTGATTGGATGCATGCACTGGCAGCCTACAACTCAGGTGGCGGCACAGTAAATAAAGCCATTCGAAAGAACCGTGAAGCCGGCAAACCGACACACTATTGGGCATTGAGGCTTCCTGCTGAAACGAAAGCATATGTTCCCAAGCTGATCGCATTGGCTAAGCTCGTGAAACATGCTGAAGAGTACGGTATCAAGCTGCGCCATATACCTAATGAGCCCTACTTTTCTGCCGTAAATACTGAAGCTCAGATCGATCTGGCCCAGGCGGCAAAAATGGCCGATATTACCATCAATGAACTGTACCTTCTCAACCCCGGTTACAGCCAATGGGCAACCTCACCAAATGGCCCTCACCGCCTGCTGGTGCCCGTTGAGAATACAGACACATTCAAAGAGAACCTGTCCAAAGTCCCTCCGCAAAAACGGATCGCCTGGCAACGTTACAAGGTTGAGTCCGGTGACAGCCTGATCAGTATCGCCAAACGCTTCCGCACAACACCGGCTCTGATTCGTGATGCCAATCAGATACGCGGCAACTCTATTCGGGCAGGCAGCCGCTTGCTGATTCCCATTCCAAAAGCCAATGCCAGCCATTATGCGCTGAGTTCGAGCCAGCGGCTAAAGCGCAAACAGAGTTATGACCGCAGCAATACCGGCGGCAATAAAATCGTCCACTATGTCCAGTCCGGTGATAGTTTTTGGCTATTATCCCGCAAGCATAAGGTCAGTATTCGTGAACTCGCGCGCTGGAACGGTATGGCGCCTAATGACCCCCTGATGCCCGGAAAGAAACTGGTGATCTGGTCAAAGGCAGACCAGGCGGTGAGTACGGGTACAAAGAATCGTAAAATTATCCGCCGTGTAGGCTACAAAGTACGCCGCGGTGACTCTCTGGCAAGGATCGCCGGTAAGTTTAACGTCAGCGTAAATCAGATTGTCAGCTGGAATAAGATTGATAAGCGTAAATATCTACAACCAGGTCAGAGCCTGACCTTGTATGTCGATGTAACCCGTAGCCATTGATTGAACTCGTCATACATCTTTCGGTCTTAATTATCAGAACGGATCACTGATGATTCTGAAGACAAAAAAGGGGTGCAACGCACCCCTTTTTTGTTGCCTATCCCGATAAGATCCGTATTCTCTGACATAAACAATTTATTCGTAGCCTATTGAAGAATATAAGAAAATTTGGCAGGAGCCCTCTATTATGCTGAACGCCCTTAAGCAGACGACCTTCATCAGCCGCCGAACGCCAATCAGGCAACTCACCTGTACCGCTTTCACCTGGCTTGCACTGACCACTTCAGCGCTCTCTTTTGCCGCATCGCCACAGCATGGTATCGCGATGCACGGCGATCTTAAGTATCCATCGGACTTTAGCCACTTTGATTACGTCAACCCATCAGCCCCCAAAGGCGGTGCATTCAGACAAGCGGCAGTAGGTACCTTTGACTCCCTGAACCCTTTTATTATCAAAGGGGTACCAGCATCTGGTATAGGGCTTATCTACGATACCCTGATGGAGTCTTCCGCTGATGAGCCTTTCTCCCAATACGGCCTACTGGCTGAAAGCGTCACCAGGGCAGAGGATAATAGCTGGGTAGAGTTTACATTACGGCCCAGCGCTCGTTTTCATGACGGCAAACCCGTAACGCCAGAAGATGTTATTTTCACCTTCAATACGCTGAGAGAAAAAGGCCGCCCTTTTTATCGGGCTTATTACGCTGACATCAGTAATATCGTAAAAACAGGGGAGCACTCCGTTCGCTTCAACTTTAAGTCCACTGAGAACCGTGAGTTACCTCTGATTATTGGTCAGGTTCCTGTGCTGCCAAAACATTACTGGCAGGATAAAGACTTCACTAAAACAACCTTAACGCCACCTGTAGGTTCCGGCCCCTATAAAATATCCAAAGTCGATAGCGGACGCTCGATCCATTATCAGCGGGATAGCAATTACTGGGGGAGAAATCTGCCAATCAACCAAGGACGCCATAACTTCGATCTGATGGCATTTGAATATTATCGTGACAGTACGGTTGCCCTTGAAGCATTTAAGTCAGGCGATCTTAATTTCCGCCGTGAAAACAGTTCCAAGTTCTGGGCCACATCTTACGACTCCCCTGCCCTCAGCGAAGGCCGTATTATCAAAGAGAGTATCGCCCACAAAAACCCAACAGGCATGCAGGCATTCATTTTCAATCTGCGCCGGAATAAGTTTCAGGATATCAGGGTTCGAAAAGCACTCAACCTCGCTTTTGACTTTGAATGGACAAATCAGAATCTTTTCTACGGAGCCTATAGCCGGACTGAGAGCTATTTCTCAAACTCCGAGCTGGCGGCCAAAGGCTTACCATCAGAGCATGAAAAACAGTTACTGGAACCCTATCGGGCACAACTGCCAGTGGAAGTGTTTACAAAAACCTTTAGCCTGAACAAAACACAGGGAGATGGCAATATTCGAAATGAACTACGCCAGGCCTCACGTCTACTGAAACAGGCTGGCTGGACGGTAAAGGATGGTAAACGGGTCGATCAGAACGGTGACCCCGTCGTCATAGAGATGCTGCTCTATGATTCAACCTTCGAGCGTGTCGTGCACCCTTACAAGAAAAATCTTGAGCGCTTAGGTATTACATTGAACACCCGGATTGTTGATACGACCCAGTATATCAATCGGGTCCGAGGTTTCGATTTTGATATGATCGTCTATAGCATCGGACAATCGAACTCTCCGGGTAATGAGCAAAGGGAGTTCTGGCATTCAGAGTATGCGGACAAGCAAAATGCCAGTAATGTCATCGGTATCAAAAGCCCGGTGGTTGACGCATTAGTTGAGGCTGTCATCACAGCAAAAGATCGTCCGGCACTGGTCACAGCAACCCGGGCACTGGATAGAGTTCTTCTGTGGGGACACTATGTTGTTCCTCACTGGGGAATTACTCAGTATCGCGTCGCTTACGATCATAAGATTATGCACCCTACCGTGACACCGCCCTACCAACTGGCAACGGATACCTGGTGGCACCAGAAGAAGTAATCCGGTAATCAGAGCGCCTTGCCGTCAGCTAATGACAAGTATCCGGCAAGGTGCAACCCTATTGATCCATAACAGCACCTGATTAGGAAATCCCATGTGGAGCTATATTACCCGTCGCCTGCTGCTAATGATTCCAACACTTTTTGGTATTATGCTGCTCAATTTTATTATTGTTCAGGCAGCACCAGGTGGGCCTGTAGAGCAGGTTCTGGCCCAACTGGACGGCATGGATAGTCAGTCCAGTACGCGTATCGGCTCTGGAGAGCAGACTGAACTCCAGTCTCAAGGCTCAAACTCAGACTACAGAGGGGCCCAGGGGGTTGATCCTGCTCTGATCAAAGAAATAGAACAGCAGTTTGGTTTCGACAAGCCTGCCCACGAACGCTTTTTTCAGATGATAACTCAATACCTGACCTTTGATTTTGGTGATAGTTTTTTTCGGGATAAGCCTGTTCTGGATCTGATACTGGAAAAAATGCCGGTTTCCATCTCTTTAGGCCTTTGGACAACACTGATTGTATACGGGGTATCCATTCCACTGGGTATCCGCAAGGCTTTACAGCACGGCTCACCTTTCGATGTCTGGTCTTCAAGCATCATCATTGTGGGGTATGCGATTCCTAACTTTCTGTTTGCCATTCTATTAATTGTGGTATTTGCCGGTGGCAGCTACCTCGACTGGTTCCCTCTTCGGGGCCTGACCTCGGAAAATTTTGATCAGCTTCCCTGGTACAGTCAGATCACCGATTATCTATGGCATATCACCCTGCCGGTTCTGGCCTCTGTTATCTCAAGCTTCGCAACTCTGACCATGCTGACCAAAAACAGCTTCCTCGATGAGATTAACAAGCAGTACGTGATGACAGCCAGAGCCAAAGGAGCTTCTGAGAAACGCGTCCTGTACGGCCATATCTTCCGCAATGCCATGTTGCTGATTATAGCCGGTATGCCTGCTGCTCTTATTGGCATCTTTTTCTCCAGCTCCCTGCTGATTGAAGTTATCTTTTCCCTGGATGGTCTTGGACTGCTTGGGTTCGAGGCTGTTATGCAGCGGGATTATCCGGTTATCTTCGGCACGCTCTACATTTTTACCCTGATCGGCCTCCTGCTGAAACTGATCAGTGACATCACCTACATTATGGTAGACCCAAGAATCAGCTTTGAAGGACAGAATCGCTGATATGAGCCTGACAAATACGACATCACAAAGAAAGCAGCTCTGGCAGCCCTCACCCATTGCCCAGCGGCGTATTAGAAGCTTCCGGCAAAACCGACGCAGCTACTGGGCTCTGATCATATTCAGTCTATTGTTTGTACTGACCCTGTTTGCTGAAGTGGTTGCCAATGACAAGCCTCTTCTGATCCGCTATCAGGGTGAATGGTTTGTACCCGTGCTGGAGGTTTACCCTGAGACACGTTTTGGTGGTGACTTCACCACCGAAGCGGAATACACAGACCCCTATATTCAGGAGCTGATAGAAGAAAAAGGCTGGATACTCTGGCCACTGATCCCTTTCAGTTACGACACCATCAATTATCAGCTGGACCAGCCAGCTCCAAGTCCGCCAACAACTGTAAACTGGCTGGGCACTGACGACCAGGGACGTGATGTACTGGCAAGGGTTATTTATGGTTTCCGTATCTCTCTGCTGTTTGCCATTACCCTGACGATTGGCAGTACTTTAGTTGGTGTATTTATCGGTGCTGTTCAGGGTTTTTTTGGTGGCAAAACGGATCTGCTTGGCCAACGTTTTATCGAGATCTGGTCAGGACTACCAACGCTGTTTATCCTGATTATTCTCTCCAGCATTGTTGAGCCCAACTTCTGGTGGCTACTGGGCATTATGCTGCTATTTAGTTGGATGGCTCTAGTAGATGTTGTTCGGGCCGAATTTCTACGCTGTCGTAACCTTGAATACATTACGGCCGCTAAAGCACTGGGTGTACCCAATCGGCTGATTATGTGGCGGCATATGCTACCCAATGCCATGGTCGCCACAATGACCTTTATGCCCTTCATATTTACCGGTGGTGTAACCACCCTGACAGCTCTGGACTTTCTTGGCTTTGGGCTTCCTCCAGGCTCACCATCTCTGGGCGAGCTGGTCGCTCAGGGCAAATCTAATCTGCACGCTCCCTGGCTAGGCATCACCGCTTTTGTCGTGCTTTCCGGCATGCTGACACTACTGGTATTTATCGGTGAGGGCGTGCGGGATGCCTTCGACCCACGCCATACAGGAGGCCTGTAATGAGCTGTTCCGAACAACAAACAGCGACAACGGATAGAGCTGAAGCCCCATTACTACAGGTTGAGCAACTGACATTAGCTTTTGACCGCAGGAATCCTGTGGTCGACCGGGTCTCATTTTACGTACAACGAGGCGAAACTCTTGGTATCGTCGGAGAAAGTGGTTCAGGTAAATCCTTGTCAGCTCTCAGTATTCCACGCCTGCTACCCTCTGCAGCCCAGCAGCTCAATGGACAAGTCTGGTTTGACGGCGAAGATATGAGCCAGCTTAATGAAAAACAGCTGATGGCCTTGCGGGGCAACCGTATTTCAGTGATTTTTCAGGAGCCAATGTCATCTCTGAACCCCCTGCATAGTATCGGCAAGCAGATTTCAGAAATCATCAGGCTGCACCGCCCTCTTAACAAGCATGAGCTGTTTGACGAAACTGTCAAACGATTGAATGAAGTCGGTATCGAACATCCAGAACAGCGCTACCATGCCCTACCTCACCAACTCTCTGGCGGACAGCGCCAACGGGTGATGATCGCCATGGCAATCGCTAACGAACCGGATCTCCTGATTGCCGACGAACCAACAACAGCATTAGATCAGCAGATCCAGAAGCAGATTCTGGACCTGATTCAAACGCTACAGAAGAAGTATCAGATGGCAGTTCTTCTTATCACCCACGATCTGAATATCGTTCGCGACTACGCAGACCGGGTGTGCGTCATGCAACAGGGTAAAGTTATTGAAACGGCCGATACCGGATCTGTTTTTTCTGATCCGAAACAAGAGTATACCCGAATGCTCCTCGCAGCCGACCCTGATGGAAAACCGGTCCCTCTTGAGAGCGATGCGTACAACCTGCTCACCGTCAAGCAACTCAATGTCTGGTACCCAATTCGTACAGGCCTTATGAAGCGAGTAACCGGTCACATCAAAGCAGTAACCGGTGCCGAATTTGACCTCTGCCAGGGAGAATGTATCGGTTTTTTGGGAGCCAGCGGCTCAGGAAAAACTTCACTTGGAATGGCGATTCTCCGTTTGATAGACAGTCAGGGAGAAATCCGCTTTGATGGGCAGGATCTTAATCAGCTTTCACCTGAAGCACTCAGAAAAATCCGGAAGAAAATCCAGGTCGTTCTACAGGATCCTTTTGGCAGCCTTAGTCCACGTATGGCCATAGGTGAGATTATTGCTGAGGGATTAAAAGTACACTATCCGGCTTCAGATTCTGAAATTAAAACGTCAGTCATAAACGTTATGCAAGAGGTTGGCCTTGATCCGGATACCCGACATCGCTACCCTCATGAATTTTCAGGAGGACAACGCCAAAGGGTGGCTATCGCCCGGGCACTTATCCTTCGTCCCAAGCTGATCATTCTGGATGAACCTACATCAGCTCTGGATAAAAGCGTACAAAAACAGGTGGTAGAACTCCTGAAATCACTTCAGGTCAGGCATCGCATCAGCTATATATTGATTACTCATGATCCAGCTATCACTCAATCCATGTGTCATAAGGTGATTCATCTTGATGGGGAAAGCACTCACATACCAGTCTGAGGCGTGATACGGCCGCTTTTAGCATCCGTAACACGCCACCCTCACCTGCTACCTTAACACGGGTCAAGCAGAGACCTCTCAAGGCTGAGAAACAAAAAAGGAAGCCACTTCGGCTTCCTTTTTTATACTCATCAAAGCGGAGCCAGCTGAAGCCTGACCCCGGCATTTGTCACGCTGTTATTCAGATTATTACAGGTACGTCACTTCAGCTTTGCCAGTAATGGCAGCCCGAAGTTGCTGGGTCGTGTTACGGGCCTGGGATAACTGAATAGCTTGCTGATAGAAAGCAACAATCTCTTCTGACATCTCCGGCTGCTCAATACCTGTTACCTGAACCAGATAAACCGTATCCCCTGCAACCACTTTCTCAACACGGCCTTCAGGCTGTGCAAAAGCCTGCTGAACTACTGCCCGAGGGACTTCCTGCGATACTCGCGATACAGCCTCAGCAGAGGTAACTGCATGGTTCGAGGCTTTAGCAGCTTCAGCCAGATCAGATACTTCAGCTTTCTCGATCAGCTCAGTCGCCACTTTTTCTACAGCGGCAACCTGCTTCTCAACCATCAGGGTCTGACGAATCTGCTCAGAGACTTCTACCAGAGGACGAATAGAAGGCTCTTTGACATCAACAGCCCGAATTACCACAGCATTGTGATCATCAAGCTCAATAAGGTCACTGTTTGAGCCTTCTTCTTTCACCAGACCAGAAAAAGCAGCGCGAACTACCGCAGGATGAGAAGCAACACCTTCGCCACCCTGAACAGAGAAAAAGTCCGTAGATTTAACGGTCAGATTCAGTTCAGAGGCCGGTTCCTGAAGATCCTGAGAAGCAAAACTTGCATTTGCCAGCTCTTCGGTCATCAACAGGTATTTATCTGCCGCTTCTTTCGCCTCCAGATCCGCCAATAAGGTAGGCCGCATCTCTTCGTAGGATGCCTGTTTAACTGTCTCTTTTTTGTCAAGATAAACGAGGTGAACACCAAATTCAGTAACCACAGGCTCTGAAACACCACCCTCTTCGAGTGCAAAAAGAGCATTCTCAAAGTCAGCATCAAAGCTATCGGGTTCAACAAGTCCCAACTTACCGCCATCTGCGGAAGAGCCCACATCCTCAGAAAATTCTTTTGCCAATGCGGCAAAGGATTCCCCTTGCTCTACACGTGTTTTAATACTCTCAAGCTCGGCGACGGCTTCTTCTTCTGAACGACTATCGGTATCCAATAAAATATGGGACGCATAATAACTTGCCTGGGTCGCATTACGCTGCTGGTAACTGGCATACGCACTCTGCAGAGCCTCTTCCGATATCTCAGTATCAGAGATAAAATCATCCTGACTGATTTGGATATAATCCAGTTTCACCCGTTCTGGCAGAGCAAAAGACGATTGATTATTCTGGTAGTAGGTTTCTATTTCAGTCTCAGAGACCGAAACGCCTTTCTGCTGGTCTGCCTTCAAAGCGATATAACGCAGATCACGGGTCTGACTGTCCAGAGCAATGACCTGACGAATATATTTCTCAGGCATAAATTCACTCAGGCTAACGCCACCCTGTAACTGATTAATCAGTACATCTTTACGAAGCTCTTCGCGGAACTGACGGGGAGCAAGCCCCACATTTCGCAACATCACCTGGAACTGATCAGCGCTGAACTGGCCATCGGGGCCCCGGAATTCAGGCGTAGCCAGAATCAAACGGTCAATCTGCAATTCACTCACTGTCAGACCACCATCTTCTGCAGCCTGAAGTGCTGCTTCGCGATTCACTAATGTCTGCAGAGCTCGCTGACGAATCAGATTTTCATTTAACTCAGAAGGATCCGCATCCGGTCCCATTTGAGATAAAACCTGGCGAACCTGACGCTGAGTGGAGATCTCCAGCTCATAGCGGCTTATTTTACTGTCATTAACCGTAGCAACTTCATCGCCCCCTCCGGTGAATGCGCCAACAATGGCGTCAAGACCAAACATTGCAAAGGTCAAAATGATAAAACCTACGATGACTTTTACCACCCAGCTGGATGACTTGTCCCTGATGTTCTGAAGCATTTAAATGTCTCTTGTGGGTTTTAATGTGAATTCTTAAGCTGAAATTAGCTTAATTATAACTGCCTGAGCAGCAATACAAAATGCTGAGACAATAATTAGCCGAACAAATTCATAGGATTAAAAAGTTACAGGTCTGATGATTCAGTTTTCAGACAAAAAAAAAGCACATCCGAAGATGTGCTTTTTTCGATTTGGCGGATCGGACGGGACTCGAACCCGCGACCCCCGGCGTGACAGGCCGGTATTCTAACCAACTGAACTACCGATCCAAATCTCTTAAACTAAAGTGAACCTTAGTTTACAGCATCTTTTAAAGCTTTGCCTGGCTTAAAGCTAGGCACTTTCGCTGCTTTAATTTCGATTGGATCACCTGTTTGAGGGTTACGACCCGTACGGGCTGCACGCTCTTTTACAGAGAAAGTACCAAAGCCAACCAATACTACTGAATCACCCTTTTGCAGAGATTCAGAAACAGTTTCGATCATTGCGTCCAGTGCACGACCGGCAGCAGCTTTAGGAATATCAGCAGACGCTGCAATCGCATCAATCAGTTCAGACTTATTCACTCTTCACCCCTTAACAATACGGCCAATGCGGCCAAAAACAAATGCGCAGATTATTGGTGGCTTACGCAAAAAAACAGGCGCAATTTATACCAATACACCTTCGTAGCGTCAAGTAATCTAATGAGTACTTGCCTGAGAACCTTTATCTTTTCCCTTTGCGGCCTCTTCCGGAACCAAAGGGGCGACAAAAGGCACCGGTTCTTCTGCCAAAGCAACCTCCAACACCTCATCGATCCATTTCACAGGACGAATGTCAAGCTCCCCTTTAATAGAATCGGGAACTTCTTTCAGGTCCTTACGGTTCTCTTCAGGAATAACTACCGTTTTTATACCACCACGACGGGCAGCCAGCAATTTTTCTTTCAGGCCACCAATAGGGAGGACTTCACCACGAAGTGTAATCTCACCCGTCATCGCCACAGTACTTTTAACCGGAATTCCCGAAAGAACAGAAATCAGTGCGGTGCACATGCCAATACCAGCGCTTGGGCCATCTTTTGGGGTAGCCCCTTCTGGCACGTGAACATGAATATCACGTTTCTCATAAAACTGCGGGTCGATACCCCAGCCCTGAGCACGGCCACGGACAACCGTCATCGCCGCCTGGATAGACTCTTTCATCACGTCTCCCAGGGAACCGGTATGAATCGTGCGACCTTTACCCGGAACTGAAGCCGCTTCAAGGTTCAGCAGCTCACCACCAACCTGTGTCCAGGCAAGTCCTGTCACACGACCAACCTGATTATCTTCATCAGCCAGTCCGTAACTGAATTTGCGAACCCCACAATATTCTTCAATTTTTTCCTGAGTCAGTACAATCGGGTCACTGAAGCCTTCAGAGCCACGCTTGATAATTTCACGCACAGCTTTACGGCAAACCTTAGCGATCTCGCGCTCAAGGGCACGCACGCCTGCTTCACGGGTGTAATAGCGAATTAACTCAAGCAGGGCATCTTTGTCAAAAGAAAGCTCTTTTTCTGTCAGACCGTTCTGCTCAAACTGCTTCTTGACCAAATAACGCTCTGAAATTGCCAGTTTTTCATCTTCGGTATAACCCGGCAGACGAATCACTTCCATACGATCCAGCAAAGGGCCCGGAATATTCATTGAGTTAGACGTACAAACAAACATCACATCAGACAGGTCGTAATCAACCTCCAGGTAGTGATCATTAAATTTGCTGTTCTGCTCAGGATCCAAAACTTCAAGCAGAGCCGAGGCCGGATCACCACGGTGATCCATACCCATTTTATCAATCTCATCCAACAGGAAGAGCGGGTTTTTTACGCCAACTTTGGACATTTTCTGCAACAGCTTACCGGGCATAGAACCGATATAGGTACGTCGGTGGCCGCGAATCTCAGATTCATCACGCACCCCACCCAGAGCCATGCGGACATATTTGCGGTTGGTGGCTTTGGCGATAGACTGCCCCAGAGAGGTCTTACCTACACCTGGAGGTCCCACTAAACAAAGAACAGGCCCTTTCAGCTTCTTAACACGCTTCTGTACCGCCAGGTAATCCAGAATTCGCTCTTTCACTTCTTCCAGACCATAGTGATCCGCTTCAAGAACTTCTTCCGCCTTCTCCATATCATGGGAAACTTTCGAGCGTTTCTTCCATGGCAGGCTTACCATCCAATCAATATAACTACGCACCACAGTTGCTTCTGCAGACATAGTCGACATCATCTTCAGTTTTTTAAGCTCAGCAGACGCCTTATCTTTTGCGTCTTTTGGCATCCCGGCTTTCTCAATCCGGTCAGCTAGCTCATCAACTTCAGATGCGCCATTTTCCAGGTCACCCATCTCTTTCTGAATTGCTTTCATCTGCTCATTCAGATAGTACTCGCGCTGATTTTTCTCCATCTGCTGCTTAACACGGCCACGAACACGCTTCTCAACCTCAAGCAGATCTATTTCAGTCTCGATATAGGTCATCAGCTGCTCAATGCGATCCCGCACACTTTCAGATTCGAGCAACTTCTGTTTTTCAGCGACATTCAGAGAAAGGTGTGCCGACATCGTATCGACCAGCCGACTTGGGTCTGTAATGTTTTTCAGTGATGTCAGAACTTCTGCCGGAACCTTTTTGCTGAGCTTAGTGTACTGCTCAAACTGGTTCATCAGTACATGGCACAAGCTCTCGGCTTCCCGCTCGCTTAGCGCATCCAGCGCATGCAAAGAGACTTCAGCCTCAAGAAACTCCCCAGTATCGTTAATCTGGTTAAGCTCAGCGCGGGCTTCACCTTCAATCAATACCTTAACTGTACCGTCAGGAAGTTTAAGCAGCTGCAGTACTGATGCCACTGTACCTACACGGTATAGATCGCCGGAGGAAGGCTCGTCAACACCCGCTTCTTTCTGTGCCGCCAGAAAGACTTTCTTACCATCAGCCATAGCGGCTTCAAGCGCCTGAATTGAGCGCTCACGACCCACAAATAAAGGCAGAACCATCTGCGGAAAAACCACCACATCCCGCAAAGGTAAAAGCGGTAGGGTCTGCGTATCTAATACTTCGTTTGCTTGTTTCTGCTCCATAGCAGAACCACCTCTAAACCGGAACGTACCGGCCAATCCAATACGTTAAAAACTTATCTTTTGCAGATGGGGTCGTAAATAAATAATACAACCCTTTGATCTGACTTAGAAAATAATGCACAGCTTCACTGTAATACGATAGCAACTATTTGTCCTACGCAAGCGGTGCAACATGAAATCAAAAAAAAAGGGCCCAGAGGGCCCCTTTAGAATACGGAATCTAGCCCTTATCACCAGAAGCCAGATCAGTATCATCATTGCTGTAAATCAGCAGAGGTTCTGATTCACCTTTAATGACATTATCATCAACAACAACTTTGCTGACGCCTTGCGCAGAAGGGATATCATACATGGTTGGCAAAAGCACAGACTCTAGGATAGAACGCAGGCCTCGAGCGCCTGTTTTCCGCTCCATCGCTTTCTGAGCCACAGCTTTGAGAGCTTCACTACGAAACTCTAGCTCAACATCTTCCATTTCGAATAGTTTAGCATACTGCTTGGTCAGCGCATTCTTGGGTTCACTCAGAATTTTGACCAGTGCTTCTTCGTCTAATTCCTGTAATGTAGCAACAACAGGCAGACGCCCCACAAACTCGGGGATTAAACCAAAACGAACAAGATCTTCCGGCTCGACATCCTGAAGCATAGCACCAACTGATTTATCAATTTCTTTGCTTTGTACCTCAGCTGAGAAACCGATACCCCCTTTGGATGAACGCTCTTGGATCACTTTTTCAAGCCCAGCAAAAGCACCGCCACAGATGAACAGAATGTTTGAGGTATCAACCTGCAAAAACTCCTGTTGCGGATGCTTGCGACCACCTTGAGGCGGGACAGAAGCAACCGTGCCTTCAATCAGCTTCAGCAATGCCTGCTGAACACCCTCACCGGAAACATCACGGGTGATCGACGGGTTATCGGATTTACGGGAGATCTTATCGATCTCATCGATATAAACGATACCCCGTTGAGCTTTCTCTACGTCGTAATCGCACTTCTGGAGCAATTTCTGAATGATGTTCTCAACATCTTCACCAACATAACCCGCTTCCGTGAGTGTCGTAGCATCAGCAATGGTAAAAGGAACATTTAACTGCCGTGCCAAGGTCTCAGCCAGCAAGGTTTTACCACTACCGGTAGGACCAATCAGCAGAATGTTACTTTTGCCGAGTTCAACATCACTCTTAGCCCGACCACCATGACGCAGGCGCTTATAATGATTATAAACAGCAACAGACAGCGTCATCTTAGCTTTTGGCTGGCCAATAACGTAATCATCGAGAGTTGAGCGAATCTCTTGCGGTACAGGAAGGCGCTCAGATTCAGTCTCTGGGGTATCTTCAGCGATCTCTTCACGAATAATATCATTGCACAGGTCAACGCATTCATCGCAGATATAAACAGAAGGGCCGGCAATCAGCTTGCGAACTTCATTCTGATTTTTTCCGCAGAATGAGCAGTACAACAGCTTGCCGCCATCATTACCGGAATCATTTTGGCCCATTCGTTACCTCGGTTTACTTAATCATGGCAACCCTCGGGCCACCACTAAAATTCAACAGCGCTTAATCAGCCCTGCACTCGCTGATCCAGAACTTTATCGATCAGCCCGTATTCTACTGCCGTCTCACCATCCATAAAGTTATCACGGTCAGTATCTTTAGCGATCTCATCGATCGGTTTGCCCGTGTGATGAGAAAGGACTTTATTCAGTTTCTCGCGAATTGTCAGAATCTCACGAGTATGAATTTCAATATCTGTTGCCTGTCCCTGGAAGCCACCCAGCGGCTGATGAATCATCATTCGGGAGTGAGGCAGACAGTAACGTTTACCTTCCGCGCCACCGGTTAAAAGAAGGGCTCCCATGCTGGCAGCCTGGCCGATACACATCGTACTGACATCCGGCTTGATAAACTGCATGGTGTCATAAATAGACATACCAGCCGTCACAGATCCACCTGGGGAGTTGATATACAGGTGAATATCTTTATCCGGGTTTTCTGACTCTAAAAACAGCAATTGAGCGACGACTAAATTGGCCATGTGATCTTCAACAGGGCCCACAAGAAAAATAACACGCTCTTTTAAAAGACGTGAATAGATATCGTATGCACGTTCGCCCCGTGATGATTGCTCAACAACCATTGGCACTAGGCCAGAATTCATAATCTCGTGCGGATTGCTCATATGCATATACCCTTCGTAAAAATGCCTGACCCCCATAATAGAGGCCAGGCTATGAAGTCGTCAAAACGATCTTTGCGGATTAAGCGGCTTCAGCATTCTGCTCAGCTGGCTTAATAGCATCATCGTAGGACATTGCTACTTCATTTACAGTTGCTTCATTCAGCAGGTTTTCAACAACCTGCTCTTCCAGAACTGCCGATTCCAGTTGCTGACGCATCTGCTCATTGTTCATGTAGTAATCGACAACCTGCTGAGGATCCTGGTAAGACTCAGCCAGCTTCTCAACGTACGCACGAAGCGCAGTATCATCAGCTTTCAGCTCTTTCGCTTCAACAACAGCAGCCATCAGCAGACCCAGTTTAACACGCTTTTCAGCTTGCTCCTGGAACAGCTCTGCTGGCAACGCAGAAGCATCAAAGTTTGATGGGCCACCGAATTGTTGTACCGCCTGTTGGCGCAGAGCATCAATCTCATTGCTGACAAGAGCTTTAGGCACATCGAACTCGTTACGTTCAACCAGAGCGGTAACAACCTGCTCTTTGACTTTGCTCTTAACAGTCTGCTCCAGTTCACGCTCCATGTTTTTCTTAACATCAGCACGGAACGCTTCCAGACCACCTTCCTCTACGCCATAAAGCTTGAAGAAGTCATCATCCAGCTCAGGCTTCTGCTGCTCAGATACTTTATTCACTTTAACTTTGAATACTGCATCTTTACCTTTCAGCTGTTCAGCCTGGTAATCTTCAGGGAAGGTAACGTTTACATCTTTCTCATCACCGGCTTTAGCACCCACCAACTGCGCTTCAAAACCAGGGATAAACGTACCGGAGGACAGACCCAGGTCATGACCTTCCGCTTTACCACCTTCGAATGCTTCACCATCGATAAAGCCTTCAAAATCGATATTCACCTGATCCTGCTCAGTAGCGGCACGATCAACTTCGCTCCACTTAGCTTGTTGCTCACGCAGAACTTCAATCATTTTGTCCAGATCTTCGTCAGAAACTGAAGCAACAGGCTTCTCAACTGACAGATCCGCAACAGAACCAACTTCAACTTCCGGGTAAACTTCCAGAGTTGCAACAAATTCCAGGTCTTTGCCTGCTTCATTTACAGAAGCATCAATTTCAGGGTAACCGGCTGGGTTCAGTTTTTCCTGTGTGATTGCTTCAACGTACTGGGTACGCATAACTTCAGAAACAACCTCAGCACGTACTTCGCTGCCATACTGACGACGCAGGTGGCTCATTGGCACCTTGCCACGACGAAAGCCGTTGATACGTGCGCTTTTAGCAGTCTGTTTAAGACGCTCCTCAACTGCTTCATCAATTTGCGCTGCTGGCACCTGAATTGTGACGCGACGCTCAAGACCAGAAGTCGTTTCAACGGAAACTTGCATGAAAAATCCTCGCAATACTTTAATGCTTCTTTATAGATAAGCTGAAAGAATGAGATTTTAAGAGCAGAAACACTCGCAAGCAAGCGGTTATCGCTCTTACAGGTCATAAGATGACAAAAGAAATACAAAAAATGTTAACTCTAGACATTCTAGCAACACTATTCACTAAAAAGTAAATAAAAACAATAAAATTCAAAGAGTTACACTAGGAGAAAACCAAAAGAGAAGAGAAAGAGAAATGGTCGGGATAGAGGGATTCGAACCCCCGACATCCTGCTCCCAAAGCAGGCGCGCTACCAGACTGCGCTATATCCCGACATACAAAAACCAGATCCCGAAGAGAACTGGGGTGAACGATGGGGCTCGAACCCACGACAACCGGAATCACAATCCGGGGCTCTACCAACTGAGCTACGCTCACCACAAACCATACAAAAGCATGATAATGGTCGGGATAGAGGGATTCGAACCCCCGACATCCTGCTCCCAAAGCAGGCGCGCTACCAGACTGCGCTATATCCCGACTTAAAACACCTCTAATTGACAGAGGCTTTGATACTTTAAAGTATCCAATCAAAAATGGGGTGAACGATGGGGCTCGAACCCACGACAACCGGAATCACAATCCGGGGCTCTACCAACTGAGCTACGCTCACCACATACACTAAATGCTCACACATCCAGCGACTGCCGAACTGAACACTGGCGCGCCCAGCAGGACTCGAACCTGCAACCTACGGCTTAGAAGGCCGTTGCTCTATCCGGTTGAGCTATAGGCGCGTTACAAGTTCAAAAATGGTCGGGATAGAGGGATTCGAACCCCCGACATCCTGCTCCCAAAGCAGGCGCGCTACCAGACTGCGCTATATCCCGACTTACTTTCGACTAACTTATGCTTCGATGACTTCCATGAGTGGCCGCCTCAACATGCGGCGCATTCTATACACCTTAGAATTTTACGTCAACTAAAATATTAAAAAAATTTAAGATTTTCATTTAGATACAAGACATTAGCCTTGGATATTCCCCCGCAGTGATGAACATGCGAAAATAGCTATATCAGTCACACAGTATGGGCAGGAGCACCTCCAAACGATGAACGCCAAAATTATCGATGGCAAACAGATTGCGCAAAATATTCGGGATTCTATCTCTGAAAAAGTACAGAAACGTGTAGATAATGGAAAACGCCTACCGGGCTTAGCCGTTGTATTGGTTGGTGAAGATCCAGCCTCGGAAGTCTATGTACGCAACAAGAAAGCTGACTGCGAAAAAGCGGGCTTTAAATCATTTTCTTATGACCTGCCTGCAAACACTTCGCAAGATGAGCTACTGAAGCTAGTTGACGATCTGAACAGCAATCCTGAAGTTGATGGAATTCTGGTGCAACTGCCTTTACCCGCACACCTCAAATCTGACCTGATCCTTGAACGGATTCAACCCAATAAGGATGTGGATGGATTCCATCCCTACAACCTGGGTCGATTAGCACAACGCCTGCCTGTTCTGCGCCCATGTACGCCAAAAGGAATTATCACACTCCTAAACAGCACTGGTCGCGATATGCACGGCCTGAAAGCGACCATTGTTGGCGCATCCAATATTGTTGGCAGACCCATGGCTCTAGAGCTACTGCTGGCAGGCTGCACCGTTACAGTGACCCATCGTTTCACCAAAGACCTGCAAAAAGAAGTCTCTGAAGCCGATGTACTGGTTGTTGCTGTTGGCAAACCCGGGCTTGTTAAAGGCGAGTGGGTTAAAGAAGGAGCCATTGTTATCGATGTTGGCATTAACCGCCAGGATGACGGCAAACTGATTGGCGACGTTGAATTTGAACCTGCAGCCGCACGGGCAGGCTGGATCACTCCGGTTCCAGGCGGAGTGGGCCCGATGACCCGGGCCGCGCTGCTTGAAAACACACTTCAGGCCGCCGAGATGCATGATACTGAATAAGCCTTCAGTCTCACAAAAAAGGGATGCCAGCCCGGCATCCCTTTTTTCATTACAACCCAACCCCAGCACTCAGTACTGAGTTCAGAAAAAAACAAACCAGTAAGATTACTCTCTCACCCAGGCTGTACCTTCACGGGAGTCTTTCAGAATAACCCCTTGCTCAGCCAGCGCATCACGAATGCGATCCGACTCGGCAAAGTCTTTATTCTTACGCGCCTGCTTACGAGCCTCAATCTGAGCTTCGATATACTCTTCCGTTAAGCCTCCGCTTTGCGGCTCACCCTTCAGGAAAGCATCCGCATCCTGCCAAAAAAGCCCCAGCACATCACCAAATAAGCGAAGCGTACCAGCCAGCTGAGCAGCCGCCGCCATATCACCCTCTTTTTTGGCAATATTCAGATGCTTAGCCAGATCAAATAACACAGCAAAGGCTTCCGCCGTATTAAAGTCATCGTCCATTGCCGTTTTAAAGCGTTCAACCCACTCGCTTTCAGGTTTAATATCTGCCGCTTCAACCCCCTGCAGCGCTGTATAAAAACGCTCCAAAGATTGGCGAGCAGACTTCAAACCATCTTCCGAGTAATTGATCGGACTGCGGTAATGGCTGGATAACAGGAAGTAACGCACCACCTCAGGATTGTACTTTTCCAGTACATCCCGAATGGTGAAAAAGTTACCCAAAGACTTGGACATTTTCTCCTGATCAACACGTACGGCACCGGCATGCATCCAGGTATTCGCATAGGTTTCACCGGTAGCCGCTTCCGATTGGGCGATCTCATTCTCATGATGCGGGAACGGGAGATCCGGACCGCCGCCATGAATATCAAAATGATTACCCAAACAGCAAGTGGACATCGCTGAGCACTCAATATGCCAACCCGGACGCCCATTCCCCCAAGGTGATTCCCAACTGACCTCACCCTCTTTGGCAGCTTTCCAGAGCACAAAATCCATCGGATTCTCTTTGGCATCCTGCACATCAACACGGGCACCGGCCTGCATATCATCCAGATTACGATTGGTCAGCTTACCGTAACCATCGAATTTATTAACCCGATAATAGACATCACCGTTATCTGCCGCATAAGCAAAACCTTTTTCAATCAGGGTCTGCACCATATTCAGAATATCCTGCATATGATGAGTAGCACGTGGTTCATGATCTGGGCGCAGTACATTCAGGCGATCCTCGTCATCATGCATCGCCTGAATCATGCGTTCAGTCAGGGCCTCAACGGGCTCACCATTTTCACCAGCACGACGGATAATTTTGTCATCCACATCGGTGATGTTACGCACATAGTTTACATCGTAACCACGATGACGCAGATAGCGGGTAATCATATCGAACCCCACCATCACCCGCGCATGACCAATATGGCACAGGTCATAAACCGTAATGCCACAGACATACATGCGTACCTTATTCGCATCAATCGGTTTAAAAACCTCTTTCTTGCGCGTCATGGTGTTGTAGATCTGTAACATTCCAATTATCCCTTCTTCTGAATTTTTGCCCAGCTGTCTTTAAGACCAACTGTCTTGTTAAATACCAGTTTGTCATCTTTGCCATGGTCAAAACGATCTGCACAGAAGTAACCGACACGCTCAAACTGGAAACGGTCTTCAGGCGCAGCGGTCAGCAAGCCAGGCTCACAATACCCCGTTGTCACTGCCAAAGACTCAGGATTAACATACTCCAGAAAGTCCACCTC
This sequence comes from Oceanospirillum sp., assembly GCF_048265165.1. GTDB lineage: Bacteria > Pseudomonadota > Gammaproteobacteria > Pseudomonadales > Halomonadaceae > Oceanospirillum. The sequence goes on from NZ_JBLXCD010000001.1 coordinate 557,230, forward strand.
TTTATTGCCGTCCGGGTTCGGGTCAGTAAAAAGGTTTTCATAAAGACGCACTTCTGCAGGCACAGCATGGGGCTCAGAAACCCAATGAATAACACCTTTCACCTTACGGCCTTCCGGGTTTTTACCTAAGGTCTCAGGGTCGTATGTACACAGAAGCTCAACCACTTCGCCCTGCTCATCCTTAATCACATCCTCACACTTAATAACGTATGAGTTGCGCAGGCGCACTTCTTTACCCTGAGTCAGGCGGAAGAATTTCTTCGGCGCATCTTCCATAAAATCCTCTGCATCGATCAGCAAAGTGCGACTGAACGGCAGTGTACGCTCGCCCATCGCTTCATTCGCAGGATGAGAAGGAACCGTAAACTCTTCCACCTGATCTTCTGGGTAGTTGGTGATGGTCACTTTAATCGGATTTAACACACACATCGCACGGGGTGCATTTTCTTCAAGATCAGCACGTAAAGCGTGATACAGCATAGCCACATCCACGACACCATCACTCCGGGTTACACCCGCCATATCGCAGAACTTACGCAGGGATCCAGGGGTATAGCCACGACGACGCAGCCCAGCCAAAGTCGGCATACGAGGATCATCCCAGCTTGCCACATGGCCTTCATCCACCAGCTGCTTCAGTTTGCGCTTACTGGTAACGGTGTAGTTCAGATTCAAGCGGGAAAACTCAATCTGTTTTGGCTGAGACGGTACCGGCAGGTTTTCAATAAACCAGTTATACAAAGGGCGATGGTCTTCAAATTCCAGCGTACAGATAGAGTGCGTCACCCCTTCAATTGCATCAGACTGGCCATGGGCAAAATCATAACTAGGGTAGATACACCACTTGTCGCCAGTCTGGTGGTGATGGGCGCGTCGGATGCGATACAGAATCGGATCACGAAGATTGATATTCGGTGCCGACATATCGATCTTAGCGCGAAGCACTTTCGCACCATCATCAAATTCACCGGTACGCATACGCTCAAACAGATCCAGATTTTCCTCAACAGAGCGATCACGGAACGGACTGTCCTTACCCGCTTCGGTCAGTGACCCACGGTATTCACGCATCTGCTCAGCGTTAAGCTCGCATACATAAGCTTTTCCGGATTTGATCAGCTCAACAGCATAACTATACAGCTGATCAAAATAATCAGATGTAAAATGAATATTGCCGGCCCACTGAAACCCCAACCACTCAACATCAGCTTTAATGGAGTCAATATATTCCTGACTCTCTTTCTCAGGGTTTGTGTCATCGAAACGTAGATTACACCCTCCGTCAAACTGCTCGGCCAAACCAAAGTTGAGACAGATGGATTTTGCATGGCCAATATGGAGGTAGCCGTTTGGCTCTGGCGGAAAACGGGTCACGATCTGCTCATACTGACCAGCAGCCAGCTCTTCCTGAATCAGTGTACGAATAAAATTTGGAGCAGGAGTGTTTTCAGTGTTGCTCATAATCTTTAGCAAATCTCTGGGTAATCGCGTGAATTTCTCAGGGCTTGCGCCCGTTCTTTTATTTGGGCTGTTAATTCAGACCCAAGCCTAAAATGGCTGTTCAGCGGTCAGGTGATTCAGGCAGATTTTGTCAATTAAAGCGCAGAGATAAAGTAAAACCGCTTCTGATTCGCTAACCAACAGCCTGATTCTTTTGCCAAACACGCAAAAGCGTTATTATAGCGTGACGGGGAGCCATTAAGCCATCCTGTTTAACGTATCAATGATGCGAGCTACTTTGAATTGGCTTGCTGATTAAACAACAAGATAAGGTCATACCATGATTGTTCTGCATACTAATTTCGGTGACATCACAATTGAGCTGAATTATGAGAAAGCGCCGGCAACTGCAAAAAACTTTGAAGAGTATGTAACCAGCGGCCACTACAATGGCACCATTTTCCACCGCGTCATTAATGGGTTTATGGTTCAAGGTGGCGGTTTTGACACTGACATGCAGCAAAAAGAAGCTAACGACCCTATTGAGAATGAAGCTGACAACGGCCTATCCAACGAAACAGGTACTCTGGCCATGGCCCGCACTATGGACCCTCACTCTGCTTCTGCCCAATTCTTTATCAACGTTGCGGACAACACCTTCCTGAACCATACCAGCAAAGATATGCAGGGCTGGGGTTACTGTGTATTCGGAAAAGTCGTGGAAGGCATGGAAGTAGTCAATCAGATTAAAGAAGTCAAAACGACCTCTAAAGCTGGCCACCAGGATGTTCCGGCTGAGGCTGTTGTTATCGAGTCTGCGGAGCTCATCGAAGCGTAACCCCGCCTCACCTGTCAGACCAGCCTCTTTAATTACTTTCCAGGTAAATAAAGAAAGCCAAAAAAAGAGCCGCTCTCGGCTCTTTTTTTTACCTGAGAATTAGAAGCCGCAGAGTATCAGTAATAAACTGAACAACAGCACCCTTTTAATACAACACCAGGCCAAAGTGACAGAACGCCATGAAACAACTTTTTATCTCTGACTTACATTTGAAAGATCTCAACACCCTCACCACTCAGGCGTTTTTCGCTTTTCTGGATCAAAAGGCAGCCCTGGCTGACGAGCTCTATATCCTCGGTGACTTCTTCGAGTACTGGATCGGGGATGATGCGATCAGCGAGCTATCGCACAACGTCGCAACTCACCTGAAAAATCTTAAAGAGAAGCACAAAACCGATCTCTACTTTATGGTTGGCAACCGGGACTTTCTTGTGGGAAAAAGTTACTGCGAACAGGCAGGAATGCGACTTATCGAAGAGCCCTACAAACTCCCGGGCACCAGTATTCTTCTCTGTCACGGGGATGCCGAATGCACCACGGATACGGAATACCAAAAAGTCAGGCAAGTACTGCGCAGCCCGCAATGGCAGCAAGACTTTCTCAATAAGACTCTTGAAGAGCGCACGGCCTTTGCCGAACAGGCACGGGCGCAAAGCAAAGAGCATCAAGCAGGCTATGAACTGACGGACCTTAATGATGACGCCGTTAATGCTTTGCTTGAGGCTAACCAGGCCGATGTACTGATCCATGGCCATACCCATAAACCCGGTATTCGAGCTGTAGCAGAGCAGGGCCATAAACGGGTGACACTCTCGGACTGGGATCATGAGATCTGGTATGCAGAAATCAAGGATAGCGGCACGCCTGAACTATGCCAGTTCACGCATATTACTTGAATTTCAGCCATAGTGACCGGGATCAACGACCAAAGTTGAACTCTATACCCTTGTCACCCAACTTAACATTGTCGACATTTTAATTTAGAATCGTGCCACCGAATAAGAAGGTCGATGAATACATCGAACGCTTTGATTTCACGTAATAAACTGTCTTTTTACTGTGGGTCGGGGCATAAACTGATGAGGGTCTTACCGTGCTTGAAGCATATCGCAAACACGTAGAAGAGCGCGCCGCTGAAGGTGTTGTACCTAAGCCGCTTAACGCTGAACAAACCGCGGAACTGATTGAACTGCTGAAAACACCACCAGCAGGTGAAGAAGAATTTATCCTGGACCTGATCACCAATCGCGTACCGCCTGGTGTAGACGAAGCTGCATACGTTAAAGCGGGCTTCCTGTCGGCCATTGCCAAGGGTGAAGCATCCTCTCCACTGATCGACAAGAAACATGCGATTAAACTGCTGGGCACTATGCAGGGTGGTTATAACATCGAAACACTGGTGAGCCTGCTAGATGATGCAGATCTGGGTGAAGCAGCGGCTGAAGAGCTGAAGCACACTCTACTGATGTTTGATGCGTTCCATGATGTTGCTGACAAAGCAAAAGAAGGCAACGAGATCGCTAAAGGCGTCATCGAGTCCTGGGCTGAAGGCGAATGGTTCACCTCCAAACCAGAGCTGGCTGAAAAGATCACTCTGAGCGTATTTAAAGTAACCGGCGAGACAAACACCGACGACCTGTCTCCTGCACCGGATGCGTTCACCCGCCCTGATATTCCTAAGCACGCTATGGCGATGCTAAAAATGGAACGTGATGGCATCAACCCTGACGAGCAAGGTGTTCAAGGCCCAATCAAACAGATCCGTGAACTGCTGGATCAGGGCCACCCTGTTGCTTATGTTGGTGATGTTGTGGGTACCGGTTCTTCCCGTAAGTCCGCGACTAACTCTGTTCTGTGGTTCTTCGGTGACGAAATCCCGAATGTTCCTAACAAGCGCGCGGGTGGCTTCTGCTTCGGTGGCAAGATCGCTCCTATCTTCTATAACACGATGGAAGATGCAGGCGCACTACCGATCGAAATGGACGTAGAAAACCTGAACATGGGCGACGTAATCGACGTTTACCCATATGAAGGTAAAGTGTGCAAGCATGGCACTGACGAAGTTGTTTCTACTTTCAAACTGAAAACTCAGGTTCTGCTGGACGAAGTTCGTGCCGGCGGCCGTATCCCACTGATCATTGGTCGTGGCCTAACGGAAAGAGCCCGTGAATTCCTGGCGCAAGGTCCTACCGACCTGTTCAAACGCCCTGAGCAACCAAAAGATACCGGTAAAGGTTACTCTCTGGCTCAGAAGATGGTAGGTAAAGCGTGTGGTGTTGAAGGCGTTCGCCCTGGCACATACGTAGAACCTAAGATGACCACTGTTGGCTCTCAGGATACCACTGGTCCTATGACCCGTGACGAACTGAAAGATCTGGCATGCCTGGGCTTCTCTGCAGACCTGACCATGCAGTCTTTCTGCCACACAGCGGCTTATCCTAAACCAGTTGACGTGAATACGCACCACACTCTGCCAGACTTCATCATGAACCGTGGCGGTGTATCCCTGCGCCCTGGTGACGGTGTTATCCACTCCTGGCTGAACCGCATGCTACTGCCTGATACTGTAGGTACAGGTGGTGACTCTCACACCCGCTTCCCAATCGGTATCTCTTTCCCAGCAGGTTCTGGTCTGGTTGCATTCGCAGCAGCAACAGGTGTTATGCCTCTGGATATGCCTGAGTCTGTACTGGTTCGCTTCAAAGGCGAAAAAATGCAGCCGGGTGTTACTCTGCGTGATCTGGTTAACGCGATTCCTTACTTCGCGATCAAGCAAGGTCTGCTGACCGTTGCTAAAGCGGGTAAGAAAAACATCTTCTCTGGCCGTATTCTGGAAATTGAAGGTCTGCCTAACCTGAAAGTTGAGCAGGCGTTCGAACTGTCTGATTCTGCAGCAGAGCGTTCTGCAGCTGCTTGCTCTATCAAGCTGAACGAAGAGCCAATCGCTGAATACCTGCGTTCTAACATCACCATGCTTAAGTGGATGATTGCAGAAGGCTACGGCGATGTACGTACCATTGAGCGTCGTATCAAAGGCATGGAAGACTGGCTGGCAAACCCTCAGTTGATGGAAGGCGATGCGGATGCGGACTACGCAGCTGTTATTGAAATCGATCTGGATGACGTTAAAGAGCCTATTCTGGCTTGCCCGAATGATCCGGATGACGTGAAGCTGCTATCTGAGCTGGCTGGCGAGAAAATCGACGAAGTCTTCATCGGCTCCTGCATGACCAATATCGGCCACTTCCGTGCCGCTGGTAAACTGCTGGATGCAGCAGGTCAGCAGCTGCCTACCCGTATGTGGATCGCACCTCCAACTAAGATGGACCAGGCTCAACTGACTGAAGAAGGTTACTACAACATCTTCGGCAAAGCTGGTGCACGTATGGAGATGCCGGGTTGTTCTCTGTGTATGGGTAACCAGGCACGTGTTGGCGACAACACCACTGTCGTATCGACCTCTACCCGTAACTTCCCGAACCGCCTGGGTACTGGCGCTAACGTTTACCTGTCTTCTGCAGAGCTTGCTGCTGTAGCGGCCCTAACCGGTAAACTGCCTACAGTTGAAGAGTACATGGAGTATACTGCGAAGCTGGATACTATGGCTGAAGACGTATACCGCTACCTGAACTTTGATCAGATCGCCACTTATCAGGCGGCTGCATCTAAGTTCATCCCACTGGCGCAGGAAGCTTAATTCTGACCTGTCAGAAAAGACACTGAACCAGAAAACCCCGGCATTGCCGGGGTTTTTTTTGCCATAAAAAACAGGCTGTTTATTTGCTCTTTATAAAAACGAATGATATTGCATCTCTATCCGCTTTCAGGTGTTAGAATCTGTAATTGTCATGCTAAAACCGTAGCAGACTTAACTTTCTTAACTGCAGGAGTTATTGCTAAATGGAACTTTTACTTGAAACCCTTCTCTCCTTTGAAGTTATTTTACTCATACTGGTGTTGCTACTGATCAAAAGCAGCATTAAATTTGTCCCCCAAAACCAAGCATGGTTGGTTGAGCGCTTCGGTAAATATCAGTCCACCAAGGAAGCCGGGCTGAACTTTATTATCCCTTTCATCGACCGTATAGCAGCTGAGCGCAGCCTGAAAGAACAAGCCGTTGATGTTCCCTCGCAAAGCGCAATCACCAAAGACAACATATCCCTGGTGGTTGACGGTGTGCTTTACTTCCGGGTTCTTGACCCTTACAAGGCAACCTATGGCGTCGACGACTACGTATTTGCAGTAACTCAGCTGGCCCAGACCACCATGCGCTCGGAGCTTGGTAAAATGGAGCTGGATAAAACCTTTGAGGAACGGGATCTTCTGAATGCCAATATCGTATCTTCCATCAACCAGGCGGCAGAGCCTTGGGGAATTCAGGTTTTGCGCTACGAAATCAAGGATATCGTGCCACCTAATTCGGTAATGGAAGCGATGGAAGCCCAGATGAAAGCTGAGCGTGTTAAGCGCGCCCAGATTCTGGAGTCTGAAGGTGACCGACAGGCCGCTATTAATGTTGCTGAAGGTAAAAAGCAGGCTCAAGTGCTGGCTGCAGAAGCTGATAAAACCGAGCAAATTTTGCAAGCTCATGGTGAGGCTGAAGCCATTCTCGCAGTAGCAGATGCTCAGGCTGAAGCGCTGCGCAAAGTCGGTGAAGCGGCAAATACTGAGCAGGGTCAGAAAGCGATTCAGCTGGATCTGGCAACCAAAGCGATCGAGGCTAAGCAAGCCATTGCCAAAGAAAGCTCTGTGGTTCTTCTGCCCGATGGTGGAACCGATGCCAGCGCTCTTGTTGCCTCGTCTATGTCTATCATTAACTCACTGAACAGCAAGCAACAGGGGTAACTATGGAGTTTCTGTTGCAGAATCTGGCTGAGTCCCTGATGGTTCTCGGTGCCATCGCACTGATTATTGAAGTTGCTGTACTGGGTTTCTCAACTTTTGTACTTTTCTTCTTTGGCTTGTCTTTGCTCATCACTGGTGGCCTGATGACTGCAGGCATACTCCCTGACAATGGCAGTGCAGCCTTCTGGTCAAATGCTGTTCTGACCGCATTACTGAGCCTTGCACTCTGGAAACCACTGAAAGCCGCTCAGTCAAAGACCGATGAGAAACAGGTTAAAACCGACTTTGCTGATCACAGCTTCGTTCTGGAGTCTGATGTCGATATTAAAGGTGAGACCCTATACCAATATTCAGGTATTAGTTGGAAGCTGAAAAGCCTGCAACCCTTAGAAAAAGGCACCCATGTCTATATTTCCAAGATAGAGGTAGGTGTACTTTGGGTCGATGCTGTAGCAGGATAGCCCTATAATTTGGGTTATTTGCAAACCCGAAGCACCAGTTCAGCCGTAGCCCGTTACTCAGTCGACTCATCATCACCTGATGGCTGGGCAGAGCATCAACCGTTGCTCTCCCAGCCCCCCCTATCAACGGGTGACGCCCATGACATGTTGAATGTAAAGCTAATTCCACTCACAATAATTCGGACTGTCATCCAGATCAGCGTTTAAGATCTGGAAGGTAAAATCATCCGCCAGATTTAGGCCAGACAGCGCCTGTTTTAACCTGGGTGATTGGCACGCCTTAGCAAAGTCATGCAAAAACGGGGGCAGCTCCGGGTTGTCGCTATCATTCCAGATACCAGCCAGATCAGCGGCCAGAGCCTCTGCTTCCGGCCAGCGACCTTCGTTAATGCCGGATAAATCATAAAAAGGCCAGTCGGCGATCTCATCATCTGCCGCGATGTCATCCATACCGATGATCTTGTCACCCTCAAACAGAAAGGAGATCTCGATGGTCTGAAACCATGGGAAAACACCCAGATCAACAATTCTCAGCCCACGGCCAGCAACAGCATCATTTACGCTGAGTTCTTCGGCCAGTTGTTTTAACTTTGCCTCTAAAACCAACTCAATATTTTCGATCGTGTATTTCACAAAATATCTCCCTCTATTAAGCTTTTGCACCAATTAAGCTTTTGCGGCAATAGCAGCCCGCGCAGCATGCAGCTTCTGATAGCTGGCGATCAGGCGCTGATGTTTGTCGAGGCCTTCCAGCTGCATATTGGTTTCGGTCAGACCATAGAAACGCACCGTCCCTTCAATAGATCCCTCCACAGCATCCATACGCTCTTGTCCGAACATACGTTGGAAACTGTTCCGGAAATCTTCGTACTCCAACTCATCATCCAACACAACGTCCAATGCAGCTCCCATAGCCTGATAGTACAGGCCTCGCTCCAGGGTGTTGTCGTTGTACTGCAGGAACATATCCACCAGTTCTTTAGCATCTTCAAGTGCACCCAGAGCCAGACAGATCATCAGCTTCAGTTCCAGAATCGTCAGCTGACCCCAGACCGTATTCTCGTCAAATTCAATGCCGATGAAGGTGATGATATCGGTGTAATCATCCTCTTCACTCTCTTCCAGACGTTCAAACAGAGCTTCCAGCTGCTCATCATCCAGACGGTGCAGATTGAGAATATCCTCACGGAATCTCAGTGCCTTGTTGGTGTTATCCCAGATCAGATCTTCCACCGGATAGATCTCAGAATAATCCGGCACCAGAATACGGCAGGTCGGTACACCCAGTTCCGTACGCACAGACTGGTAAACTTCTTTGCCCATCTGCTCAAGAATAGCGAACAGCGTTTTTGCCTCTTCCTCGCTGGAGCTTCTACCCTGTCGACCAGCGTCTTCCAACAGGTGTGAAAAGTCCCATTCGCAAAACTCATAATCTGCCCTATCACTGAAAAAACGCCATGAAACTACGCCGGTTGAGTCGATAAAATGCTCAACGTAGTTGTTAGGCTCACGAACGGCATTACTTTCAAAGGTTGGCTTTGGTACATCATTAAGGCTTTCAAAGCTCCGCCCCTGCATCAGTTCTGTCAGGCAGCGCTCAAAGGCCACCTCAAAACGCGGGTGACCGCCAAAAGAGGTCAGCACGCCACCGGTACGCGGGTTCATCAGCGTGATACAGGCCACCGGAAACTGACCACCCAGAGAGGCATCTTTAACCAGAACAGGGTAGCCCTGTTCTTCCAGCCCTTTAATACCTTCAACAATCTGAGGGTATTTCGCCAGAACCGCTTCAGGTACATCCGGCAGCGCCAGCTCCTGCTCCAGAATTTCCCGCTTCACCGCACGCTCAAAGATTTCTGATAAACACTGAACCTGCGCTTCTTCCAGTGTATTACCGGCGCTCATACCGTTACTGAGATAGAGGTTCTCAATCAGGTTAGAAGGAAAATAAACGGTTTCACCATCAGATACCCGCTCAAACGGCAGGGAACAGATACCACGATCCATGCGGCCAGAGTTGGTATCAAACAGATTTGAGCCACGCAACTCACCCTCCGGGTCATAGATTTCCCGGGTATATTCATCAAGAATTTCTTCCGGCAGACTGTCACCCTCACCGGGCTGGAACCACTGCTCATCCGGATAGTGCACAAAATCACTGTGGGCGATCTCTTCACCAAAATATTGATCGTTATAAAAGAAGTTAAAATTCAGACGCTCCAGAAACTCACCCAGAGCGGAGGCCAGCGCTGCTTCTTTGGTGGCACCTTTACCGTTGGTGAAGCACATCTGAGATGCTGCATCCCGGATATTAAGCGACCAGGCGTTCGGTACAATATTTCGCCATGAAGTGATCTCGATCTTCATGCCCATATCGGCCAGCAGCCGGGTCATGGTGGCAATGGTTTTTTCCAGCGGCAGATCTTTTCCCGGAATACAGGTATTAGCGTTTTCATCCAGATCCGCCATCAGAAGTGCCTGCGCATCTTCATCCAGGTTTTCCACTACTTCAATGACAAACTCCGGGCCAGTCTGTACCACTTTCTTCACTGTGCAACGGTCGATCGAGCGAATAATGCCCTGGCGGTCTTTTTCAGAAATATCTTCCGGCAGCTCCACCTGTATCTTAAATATCTGGTTATAACGATTATTGGGGTCAACAATATTGTTCTGCGACAACCGAATATTATCAGTGGGAATATCCCGCGCCAGGCAGTAAACTTTAACGAAATAAGCCGCGCACATAGCAGACGATGCCAGAAAGTAATCAAACGGCCCTGGTGCCGAACCATCGCCCTTATAGCGGATCGGCTGGTCTGCGATGACTGTAAAGTCATCGAACTTGGCTTCTAAGCGGAGATTATCCAGAAAGTTAACATTAATTTGCATGCAAAGAATACTCTGTGAAAGCAGGTTTAGCACAAGTGCTGGTTGCCCGCTATTATCCATTTTTTAGAGGCTGCGTCTTGGGCTTTACACCCTTGTTTACCCTATGGAATATCATCAATGAAGTTTGCGGCAAACCCTGTATTCGTGTAAATTTATTGCAACTATAAAAACATGTCACAGATCAATGCATAAAATTGCATTTAATCCCCAGCACATACTTGAAGTTAAGTGGCAAATAAGGATTGTTGAGTGCAGTTATCATGAAAAAGACTATTGCTACAGAGCATGTAAGAATTGGCATGCGGATCGTTGAGCTGGATGTAAACTGGCTTGAGTCCCCTTTTTGGCGTCGCGCTTTTACTGTTAAAACTGAAGAAGAACTGATCAAACTCAATCGGGCCTGCAAGCAAGTGGTCATTGATGTTGAAGCATCTGCACGTCACTCTTTGACGCACTTCAGAAGCACTCCCGTAGAACCGGCAAAAGCTCGTAAAAAAGCCGATCAAACCGATAAACAGACGTCAGGAAAAGCTCAGCAAAACGAAAAAGATGCTCTCAAAAACCGCAAGGGTCTGATTGCAGCTCCGGAACTGCTCAACCGCAAAGAACTTCAGATTATCGAAAGCAATATCGCTGTTTGTGTCAGGGAAGTAAAAGACCTGTTTACCCGGGTCAATGACCGCAACCGAGTATCGTTCAAGAAGCTGACAGATGCGGTTCACTGCCTGATGGATGATGCGCTCAACGATGCTGCCTCTCTGTTACTTCTATCCCGACTAAAAGAAAAAGAACAATCTTTGGCGGAAAAATCTGTCAATGTCTGTATCCTGACGATCGCTTTTGCGCAGTATTTGGATCTGGATCAGCACACCATCTACCTGCTTGGCATGGCAGCATTACTGCATGATATCGGTATGCTGAAAGTACCAAGCTACCTGCTCAGCTATGAAGGCAAGCTCAACAGAGCGCAGCGACAGGCTATTGAGTACCACGTTATTGAAGGCATGAGCTTTGTTGGTTTGCACAACGAGCTATCCACGCTCCCTCAGCTAAAAGAGATCATCGGCAACCATCATGAACGTTATGACGGTTCAGGCTACCCCAGGGGTATCAAAGGCGAAAACATTCCTTATCTGGCTCAGGTTCTCGGTATCACCAGCACCTATGAGGCCATGACACGGGAACGTTTCTATAGCGATGCCGCTAACCCAACCCAGGCACTATCCCGTATCTACAGCTGGCGAGCTAAGCTTTTTGATAGCCGTCTGGTCACCCGTTTTATCAAAGCATTAGGGGTTTACCCGCCGGGTTGCATGGTCGAACTGATGAATGGCCGGATGGCCGTGGTTACAATGATCAACCCTGAAAATCGTACACGCCCTGTTATTCGGGTTCTGAAAAGCAGCGACCAGCTTTCTGCTGATGGCAGTATTGAACTGGATCTGATGGCCCCAGAATATGCGCACATTAGTATCACGCGCACACTGGACGAAACTAACCTACAGGATCTTGAAAAATTAGCCAACAGTACATAATTTTATGGCTCAAGCACCACCTTCTTTTCCAGATACCCTACCGCGCAGTCACGGCAAACACATGCCTTTGAACGTTGTTCAGGAGAGATACGGGTGAGTAGGGATTCCGGAAATGAGATTCCGGGGTCATAGCACCAGCAACCCTGTCTGGAGTCCTGGGCATTATGATGAGCGCAATTATTCAGTCGATGGCAAAGCGGGCATCTTGCAGGATCAATTTTACTATCATTATTTTTAACGGCCTGCAGCGGATCAAAAACAACAACGGCAGTTTTACTCAAAATATACTCCATACCTGACTCACTATAACCATCATTTTTAATATTCAGTCCGTGCAGCATATCTTCTGACGTCCAAAAATAACACGGCTGATCAAACTGATTTTCTGATCCCCTCTGATCTGGCAAAATAGTACGCTTTATTATCAATAAGATAACAACAGGCGGATCATGACCGGAGGAAAACCACCAGAGTTTTATCAGACTCAGCATAAAAAGCGCCTCAGCTGGATGCCTTGGCTCTATTACCGCCTGAAACCCAAAAACCTGCAATGGGCTAAACCGTGGCAGGATGATCTTCAGCAAGCCCTAATGCAGCTTGAAACCATTGAGATCGCTGAGCAGGTATTTATCGCTCCGGAAGCTGCACTTTTTGCTGAGCCAGGGCGAGCCATCACCTTAGGTGAAGAGACCTTTGTTGCCGCAAACTGCTTCTTACACGGCCCTCTGGTAATCGGCCGCGAAGTTGCTATCAATCACAGCTGCTCTTTTGATGGTGGCAAAGCAGGCATTACAATCGGTGACCAGACCCGTATTGCCAACCAAGTAAAGCTTTATGCCTTTGATCACGGAATGGCGCCTGACATGCCAATCTATCAGCAAGGTAACGGTTCAAAGGGGATCTCGATTGGCCGGGATGTTTGGATCGGGGCCGGGGCAGGTGTACGGGACGGCGTCACAATCGGAGATCACGCCGTGATCGCAATGAATGCCATGGTGACCAAAGATGTCCCGGAGTTTGCTATTGTGGCAGGCAATCCGGCTAAATTGATTGGTGATCGCCGTGAGAAGCCGATAGGTTACAGAGAGAAGGCCACCGGAATTTCAGACAAATAATGTCAATCCGTTAGTCTGTCGTATTATTCTTACCGCTAAAATTTACAAACGGAGCCGTTATGCCGTTACATATCTGCTTTATTCATGGCAAAGAGAGTGGCCCCTGGGGTAACAAAGGCCAACTTTTCTCCCGTATTGCCAACGAACGCGGTCACGAGTTCAGTGCCTTAAATTACCTAAGCGCAGAAAACCCTGACGATCCGGAAAGCCGGGTCAAAATGCTAAATGCCTATCTGGCAGAAACCAAAATACCCGGTAATGAACTCATTTTAGTCGGCTCCAGCATGGGGGGATATGTTGCAGCCCGTGCCAGCCAAAGATACAGAGCTGCCGGCATGTTTCTGATGGCTCCGGCAATTGGACTGGAGCACTACCCTGTTCAATGGCCTGAAATCAAAGCGGGCTCAATATATCTGGTACACGGCTTATTTGATCGCACAATCCCCTGGATGAACACCAATATGTTAAGTCAAAAGCTTGACTGTAAGATTCACCTTCTGGCAGACGATCATCGCCTTAGCGACAGCCTAGATCTGATTGAAGAGGACTTTCTGATCTTTCTGACTGAACTGGAAATCGCCCTGAACACATAAAACAGATTAATCTAGGTCTGGTGCGAAATAACAGCGTTATGAAAACAAAAAAAGAGGACAATCCATGTCCTCTAAGAGCAATAGCCTATTCGGCCGGTATGAGCTCTACACTGAAAAAAACTATCCGCAAGCCTTCAACTCTCTGTCAAAGTTAAGGATATGAAGCTGCTCCACCCCTTGGCATTTCATATCACTACTGTAGCGCTGTGCCTCAGTCAGCACATGATCCAATGGGGCACCTCCCATCGTAATAGCGGCTGTAACTGTACAGGTTAGCTCAATTAATTGATCCGCCAGATGAATACCAGGCTTAAGGGCCTGCTGAATATCCAGGGCGAGGGACTTTAGCTGCTCGCTATCAACAGGGGAGTCGGTCCATAATAACTGCACAAAGCAATCACCATCATAGCGATAGCATCGACTATCCCAGCCGTGACGGATACTGGTCAGGCGGTTTGCTGTCATCGCCAGAACAAAGTCACCAATAGCCCGCCCATGCTCTCGGTTAAAACGCGAAAACTGATCAAGTTCAACCATCACAACGGCCAACTCATGGCTGGACAACGCCTCCGCCCTGCTGTCGCTGTCCAATACAGAACGACAAAGTAAACCTGTTAGCGCGTCATAATGGCCTGATACACCCGGCAAAGCCCATTTCGTTGAATCCATTGGAGTAAGAACCGGAGCACGGGTTTCAATTGTCATAACCAGACCTCTTTAATAGCGCATCACATTGTTCTTTTAGTTGTGATGGAAGTAAGAACGAATGTCATGAAAGAATAGTATTTGGAATCAGACCAAACATATTGTTTTGTAATAATGAGTTAAACTTTGTAACAAGACTACTGGGTTCACTACTGTTCTCTTTAAGGGTTTTCCCTAGGGCATAATACGGCTGTCAAAGGTATACTAAAATCATACTGTGAACTGGATATAAGAATGGAAGAGCCAAAAAAAATATCTTTTACAAATCAGTTAGTTAGGTCGATCGTCCTGCCAGCCTTACTTGTTGTCGCTCTTCTTTCAGCTCTGCAGCTATACCTTTACTATCAACTGAGTGCAACCAGCATGCAGGCCCATGCAGACAAACAAATAAAGTTGGTTGTACCGATTCTCTCCAAAGCACTTTATGATGCTGATGAAGAAACCATCAATCTGATTGGCGACAGTCTTTTCCAGGAAGCCAATGTCGATTATCTGATGATTTCAGACCAGTTCTCACGAGTTTATCTGCGAAGCAGAAACAGTGAAAATATGCAGCTCCCTTCTATAGCGGTATCCAGGTCGTTGAGCTACACAAACAATAGCGGGCAGAGCCTGCTACTGGGCAACATTAATATTCAATATAACCCTCAGATACTGCTGGAAGGCCGAACCGAAGCCCTCGCCACCATTGTCGCACTTGGCATTCTCAAATTTGTTTTCCCTTTACTGGCACTAACTTTATTCCTGCATCAGAAAGTTCAGCGCCGACTGAGCTATCTTATCAGGAAAATATCTGATTCCCGGCCGGACAATCTCCGCCAGATAGCCCCAAGGCGCAGTGATCCGGGGGAGATTAAAGCACTGATCGGTGCCTATAATCAGCTCCAGGAAAATAACTTCCGCTACCACAACCGACAGCAGGAAGCACACGCAAAGCTTATTGAACGTACGAATGAGGTCGCTGAGAGCCGGGAATCCGCCCGTATGCTGACCAATATGCTTCAGAATAGCCAAAAACGATATCGGGCACTCTTCCACCGGAATGTAGACGCGCTTCTTATTGTCGAGAGCTTCCGCCTGGAAGAGGAAGAACGCTTTCGCATCATCGATGCAAATCTTGCAGCCATGAGTATTCTGGACCGGGCACTTGATCAGCTTATTAAGCAGGATTTCGAAGCAATGTTCGGGTCAAAACCTCTGGAGCATGGCCGTTATCTGCTTAATAACAACACGCTTCCGCCCTCATTACAGAAAGCGAACCTTCAGATAGAACTGCATTTCAATGTGGTCATGTTTGAGAAACAAGGGATCTATTACGTCACCCTAAGAGATGTCAGTGATAAAATACGGGCTGAAAAACTGGAAAAAGAAGCCAATGAATTGATGAACTTCCGTCAGAATCAGATGGCTATTGCTGAAATGGCAACAACCATTGCCCACGAGGTCAATCAACCACTTGCCGCTATTCAGAACTATGCCCTGTCTGCGATCAACTTCAGCAAGTCTGGCCAGATCAATCAGGACAAGCTTCACCAAAGCCTTGAACAATTAATGCAACAAGCCAATATTGCATCCCAGATTGTACAACAGGCCAGGGCCCAGCTTGGCCGCAATGACTATCCACAACAACCGCTGAACCTTATCCAGGCACTCGAAGAGAGTCAGGCTCTGTGTCAGCATAGGGCA
Organism: Oceanospirillum sp.; assembly: GCF_048265165.1. Classification (GTDB taxonomy): domain Bacteria; phylum Pseudomonadota; class Gammaproteobacteria; order Pseudomonadales; family Halomonadaceae; genus Oceanospirillum. Next base: position 573,337 of record NZ_JBLXCD010000001.1, read on the forward strand.
GATAAGCATAACATTACCCTTAGTTTCCACTCTGAACTGGAAAAAGCGATCGCTGTTGCTAACGAAGTTCAGTTCAAACAGATTATGATTAATACGCTTTCAAATGCTATAGAAGCACTTGCTGAAAGCACCGCAGATCCGAGGGAAATCAAAATTTCTCTGTATCGTGAAGATCACAACTATGTGATTAAGATCAGAGATAACGGGCCTGGTATCGAAAATATAGAGCGGGTGTTCACCGCCCATTTCAGTACCAAAGAAAAGGGTTTGGGTATGGGGCTTGCCATTTGCCGCAGTATTGCAGAGATGCATCATGGTTCAATAACAGCCCGCAATCTCACCCCCTGTGGCGCTGAGTTTACTTTACGCCTTCCTGATCATATCGATATAACAGATAAAAAGGCCGCAACACTGAAAACTGAACCCTCATAATCTGAAGCTTATCGCTGAACCTATTATAAGCACCAGCTACTTTCAGGGAGATATCCACTTGCAGGCACTACCACAAAAAATCCATATTATTGATGATACTGAGTCTGTCGCCGCTTCACTTCAGATGTTGCTGGAATCCTATGGCTATGATGCCGTTACCCACTCATCCGGCGAAAATTTTTTACACAGCATGGCAGCCAAAACCTCTGAACCGTGCTGTATCCTTCTCGATGTCAGGATGCAGGGGATGAGCGGCATAGAGCTCTTCCAACAACTGGAATCACTGGATGTGATTGCACCGGTTATTTTTATTACCGGTCACGCAACTGTTCCTATGGCGGTGCGGGCTATTCAACTGGGTGCGTTTGATTTTCTGGAAAAACCCATCGATCACAGCCAGTTAATCTTTAAAGTAGAGGCTGCTTTAAAGAAATTCCGTGAAACAAAGAGCGCTTTACAGATTGAACAGGAGAGCCATAAAGCTCTAGAGTCACTGACAAAACGCGAATACCAGATCCTGGAGCTACTGGTCAAAGGGTGTGCAAACAAGGAGGTCGCCCGCGAACTGAATATTACCGTCAAAACCGTTGAGTATCATCGCAGTAATATTATGCGTAAAACGGCAGTTAATTCACTTCCCGAGCTGGTCAGACTTCACCTGACCTATCAGAAGTCCTGTTAAATATAGAACCAGTGGCCCGGAAAAATATGCCCCTAATAAACAATATCTACCGGATACAGGTGCTTTTTTTAAATACCTGCAGGAGCCTTACCTATTGCCTGATATTGCTGTCACTGCCTATCAGTAGTCTGGCCTCCGCCTTGGAATTAACACCGGCAGACAGAACTAATTCCGCCGATATTCCAGCACAAGAACATCACCACAACACCTACCGGATTGTTGTGCTGGTGAATAAAACAGAGAACCCCTTCTGGTCACAGGTCAAAACATCAGCTAAAAAAGCAGCCCACGACCTTAATCTGGAACTGCAGGTTATCGCTATCAACAACAACCCGTTGAGACCCGTTCGTGTTCTTTCTGCTCTGGTGAATTCCAGCCATAAACCCAATGCGGTGCTTTTCCCCAATATCAAAAATACAGGGAAAGCTATTCTGGAACTGCTCGAACAGCACCAGGTTTATAGCATTGTTTACGACAACGGCTTTGCCCCAAAAGATAACATAGGGCTTCCGGGTCAGTTTTATCGGTACTGGGTAGGCCAAATCGATGCGGGTAACTATGAAGCCAGTCGCCAGTTAACCCAGGAGCTACTCAATCAGGCCCTGACAATGTTCCCGGAGCAACGCCCACTGCCAATAATCGTTCTGGAGGGCCGGACAGCATCAAGAGCCAACGCTCAACGGCTGCTGGGAATGTTTGATGCATTAATGACCTACAGCAAACAGGTAGAGATCCGGCAAATTTTCCGCACACGCTATGACACCCGGCATGCGCGTCATGCAATCCTCACAGCCCACAGGCGTTACCCTGGTGTACGGGTTATCTGGGCAGCCAATGATGCCATGGCACTCAGCGCGGCAGAGGCTGTAAAAGAAACCGGATTAATTCCCGGAAAGGATATCCTGATTGCTGGCTTTGACCTCCTGCCGGAAGCTCAGGCAAAAATCAAAACAGGGGAGCTGTTTAACAGCTATGGCGGGCATGCACTGTCAGCGGCCTGGGGATTAGTTTACCTGCACGATATTTTGCACGATAGTTCCCATAAATACCGTCGCTTAGCAATACCATTACAGTCTGGCAGACACCCCTTCAAAGTCCCTCAGCCCGGTCCAGGCGGTACCCTCTGGGTAAAACCAGACGCTGACTTTTCCAATATCGATTTCTCTGCTTTAAGTCTGACCTCTGACCAATCGCAGCAAAGCGATCAAAAAAATCGTTATCTGTTTGAACAACGCCACATGCCATAGCCTAAAAGCATGCACACAGGTTTGCGTTTGTGGCACCCCATCCTTAGACTGTTGTTTTTACGGTAAAAACTGGAATATGGTTATGGGTTTCTTCAGCCGGAAAAAGTCAGATAGCACGACCACCAAAGTCTCTATTCAACGTGAAGGCTTCGCTCATATCCGTCAGATCAGCGAAGCCGTAACGACCATGCCCTGGGGGTTATCGCTTCTCTCTCTGGCCTGGACGGCAGGGCCTGTTACTCTCCTGGCTGCACAACTTAGCTATGTGCTCGGTTATAACAAAGCCCCTACCCAGGAAAACCTGATGTTCTTTATCATCTACACCATTATCACAGGTGTAGCAGGTATTGTTGCTCAGGTTGTTTATCGTTTAACCCGTGTACCGAAACTGGAAGAAGAAAAGCGCAGAGTATCTCTGGTATTAGAGCAGCTACCGGAACTCCGCTGGCAGGTTCTGGATCTTCACACCCATCAACATGACCCGGAGCAGCGCCAGCGCTACGTTGCCAAGCTTTTACTGCAGAAAGCTGACCTCGACCCGGAATCACTGAAACAAGCGACTTACGACCTCACGCAGAATAAGGCATTTGCCCGTCTGATCAGTCAGATCGAAATTTACCGTCAGGTTGGCATGGATCGCCGAATTGATGATCTGGTAGAAAGCCAGCGTTTCCTGATTCGTCACGTACTGGTTCAGTTAGAATCCGTTGAACCCGACGCAATCCCCTACCTTCGGACCCGTTTACAGGGCGACAGCCCAGACCAGAAAGTGGGTATGCCCCGTCAGGAAAACTTTATTGAGCGTATTTTTGCCGCCATTGAAGAAGAGAACGACCTTCTTATGTCAGACGAAGATGTCGAAGAGATGATCGTACTGGCCTTTGAACTATTGTGTGGCCGGAAAATCCCTATGCTCACATTTACCTTCCGCGGGCGCTGGGAGCTGGCAACTGCACTGGATAAGATGGAACGCAATCGCAGTGAGTACCGTATTGCACAGGCTACCGGCTTAAGCCGTATCAGGGCTTTGGCCAGTTTTATTAATCAGCAATACCTGCTTCAGCGCACCAGTGAAGAAGAAGAGATCGAACAGCTGCAGATCAACCAATCCGCTGACATTCTGGTGGAAAATGCCGAACGCTATATGGATGAATGCGCCAGCCATTTGTCAGAATACTGCAGACAAGCTAAAAGAAAGCGCGCCGATGCTGATAAAGAGTGGATTCGCGAACAAGCACGACAACTGGGTGAAGCACTTAACCTCTGGAAAGAAATTCGCCGGGCTTATGAACATATTGGACGCATGCACGTCCAACTGCTGAAAGCATCCCAACGCTGGGAAAAGTTCGTTGATACGTTCTCTGTCAGCGATACCAATCTCCAGATCGGCTCAGGCCATCGAGGTCTCACCGTCACTGAAAAGTCCATCTACCTGGATGAGGAAGCCATCAGTGAAGTCTGTGCCCGATTAAATAACTTTCTGGTTAAACATAAGCTCACCCCAGAAGACCAGAATCTTGCCCGTAACAAAACCCTCCGGGGTCGTGTAGAGCGCTCTCTGCTGCCTGAAGACCACATTACTCCCGAGATAGCTAAGCAACTGGCTATCGAAATTGCGCTAGCTCTGGAGCCACATATTTTATTGAGCCGACCAGAGATACAGCGCGCGATTTATAGTACAAATGCTATCTACATGAACGATATTGAGCCAGGAATGAGTGCTGCAACCAAAACCGCCATGGGGCGCGCTATGGCTAATGAGAAAAGGCATGATCTCTCGGTTGCCGCTGAGCGTCTCGCTCTGGCACTGGTGAAACATTACCAGGTTGAACTTGGCGAAGATGCCATCGCGTTCCTGCGTGATACCTACCATGCCCGTGAAAGCAGACTGAATATGTTAAGCCAGTTCACAACATCACGGGAACGTAAGGTCAGTTATCTGAATCTACGACCACCGGTGGTAGCCGCACCCAAACGGGACTGGTATAAAGCCCTGATTGAGGCTCGGCGACTACGGGATTAACGCAGCTTAACCACCGGTCATGTTCATAAAGCGCACCACCTGAACATCACCATCTGTTGTAAAATGATGTCGCTCCGGCTTAATCGCCATACTGTCACAGATCGCCTGTTTCAGCGGCTCAATATCGCCCGGATTTGCCCGGATAATCGCCCTGAGATCAACCGAATGTTCATTACCCAAACAGAGTAGAAGTCGCCCTTCCGCAGTGACACGAACGCGGTTGCAGCTACTGCAGAAGTTATGGCTATGGGGCGAGATAAAACCTACCTTGGTTTTAATACCGGGAATACGGAAATAGCGGGACGGTCCATCCGTTTTCTCTGTGGTCGGCAAGAGCTCATAACGCTGACAGATCATCTCACGCACCTCATCACTGGAGCAGTAGGTCTCCTCTCTGTGATGTTCCGAGATCGTTCCCAAGGGCATCTCTTCGATATAGCTGATATCGATACCGCGGGCTATTGCAAACTCCAGAAGATCCAGAATTTCATGGTCATTGCGGCCTTTCAGAATCACAGCATTCAGTTTAATGCCCTTAAAACCTGCTGCCACAGCCGCATCAATACCGGCAACAACCTGATTCAGATCCCCTTTACGGGTCAACTGACGGAAACGTACCTCATCCAGAGAATCCAGGGATATATTCAGCCGCTTAAGGCCTGCAGCTTTAAGGTCATCGGCCATTCGACTCAGCTGAGAGCCGTTCGAGGTCATGGCAAAATCGGTGATCTGCTCAAGGCCTCCAATATGACGGATCAACTCCATCACATTCCGCCGCACCAGAGGCTCACCACCGGTCAGTCGGATTTTATTCACCCCAAGTTGCGCAAAAGCTTCTGCGACTAAAGCGATCTCTTCCAGTGTCAGCACTTTTTCACGGGGCAGAAAGGTCATATCCTCCTCCATGCAGTACACACAACGGAAGTCACAACGGTCCGTTACCGACAATCGGACATAGGTCACCTGACGACCAAAACCATCAATCAGAGGAGTAACCGGAGTCTCAACAGTGCTCATATATCACCCTCCTGCCAACGCCCGGCAGCAACGGCATCAGATGAACGGGCCGAGACCCAATAATCACCTTGCCGTGTATTCTCTTTTTTCCAGAAAGGGGCACGGGTTTTCAGAAAGTCCATAATAAAACTACAGCCATCAAAGGCCGCCTGACGGTGTGCTGATGCCACGGCGACCAGCACAATCGAATCTCCCGGTGTCAATCGGCCAACTCGATGGATCACATGCACCGCCTGCAAAGGCCAACGATCAACCGCGTCCTGTGCAATCTCCTGCAGCGCCTGCTCTGTCATGCCCGGATAATGCTCCAGAGTCAGTGCCAGAACATCTGGTTTTTCATTAAAGTCCCGCACCAGACCACTAAAGGTCACAATAGCCCCAATATCGGTACGGTCAGCAGATATCGCCCGGCTCACCGCTCCAAGGTCAAACTCCGCTTCCTGAACACGGATCTCGATCTGACAGCTCATCCGCTTACCCCCCTGTCACCGGTGGGAAAAAGGCTACTTCATCACCCACTGTTACCAGAGCCGATGCTTTGGCCATCTGCTGGTTTACCGACATCAGAAGATTCTTAGCGGACAAAGCTTCCGCCCAATCGGGGTGGGACGTGATCAGCAACGCTTTAACCTCAGCAAGGGTTATGGTCTCAGCATTCAGTGACAGCGGGACCTGTTCACAACCCAGTGTCTCACGTAATCCCGCAAAAAAGCGTACCTTAACAACGCCCTCGTCTGCAGCAGACGGCGATGCAGCTTGCGAATCGGATACAGCTACCGTCTGAGCATCGGAGGAATCACTGACCATCTGCCAATGCCCGGACTTACCGCCCTTCTTCTCCAGCACCTTGGTGCCGGATATCACCATGGTTTTATCCACGGCTTTACACATATCGTAAAGCGTTAATGCTGCTACAGAAGCCGCCGTCAGAGCCTCCATCTCGACACCGGTTTGTCCGGCAAGCTTACAGAGGCTTTCGATACGGATACGGTTATTCTCAGGTTCCGGTATCAACTCAACCTTAACCTTGGTCAGCATCAGTGGGTGGCAAAGCGGTATCAGATCCGCCGTCTTCTTTGCTGCCTGAATTCCGGCTATACGGGCAACAGCCAGCACATCACCTTTTTTGTGCTCACCGGAAACGATCATACGCAGGGTTTCCGGCTGCATTTCAACATAGGCCTCCGCAACCGCCTCCCGGGCAGTAACCGCTTTTTCGGTCACATCCACCATACTGGCCTCGCCCTTAGCATCGATATGGGTAAACCCTTCCGGGTGCTGGCCTGAGACTGGGTTATTTGCTTGCTGAGTCATAGTACTCTCTCTGCTTCCCACCTTTTTATATCCGCTTGCTTACGGCTGAACGGTTAAGGTGGTGATACTTTTTATTTTTGATCGGCTTGTTATTCCTGATACGCGTACTTGTTTCGTGACGCGTGCTTCTTAATACTGAACAACAGGTTGTCTCGGCTCAAAGAAGATCAGCAAAGGGGTAAATTGTCACAGAATCCCCCGCCGCGATAGCCCCATGCTCATCGCCAATCTCGATCAGACAGTTGGCTTCTGTCATAGAACGCAGAATGCCGGAACCCTGAGTACCTGTCGTCTGCACCTGCAGCTGACCTTCGGTACCGAGACTGAAAATACCCCGGTGAAAATCGGTACGACCTTCACGGCTACGCATCTTCTCGCTGGCAGTAGCCGGAATGGCCTGCAGCTGCCAGCCCGTCTCGCCCTGAAGCTGTCGCAAAGCCGGTTGCGCCAGCTGCATAAAGGTCACCATGACCGCAACCGGGTTACCGGGAAGACCAAAGAACCAAGCGGAATCAGCATTATCCTGAGCCAAATCCGCACCAATACAGCCAAAGGCAAAAGGGCGACCGGGGCGGATATTCATCCGCCAGAAACCGATCTCACCGACCCTTGCCAGGGCGGTTTTGATGTAATCTGCCACACCAACCGAAACGCCACCAGATGAGATCACCACATCCGCTTTAACCGCCGCATCCGCCAAGGCTTTAGCAAGTACCGCTTCCTGATCCGGCAAAATCCCCAGATCAATCACCTCACAATGCAGTTTTTTCAACAGCGCAATCAGAGAATAACGGTTGGTATCGTAAATACTGTGGGGAGGTAACGGCTGCCCCTGAGCCACCACTTCATCACCAGTGGAAAACACCGCCACCACCAGAGGTTTAAATACCGCAACATCGGTCAGGCCGAGGGATGCAATCAGCCCCTGATGCGCTGGCGTGAGGCGGGTACCGGCTTTCACTGCAATCTGACCGGTTGCCAGATCCTCACCGGCCTGACGAATATTATCGTTCAGACGCAGGGATTCCGGCTTTTCAATCAAAACCGCACCCTCACCGGACTGGCAGATCTCCCGCATTACAACGCTGTTGGCACCAGCAGGAACCGGAGCACCTGTGGTGATAGTGACTGCCTGACCGGTTTTCAATTGACCGTCAAAACCATGACCCGCCAGAGCCTTGCCCACCAACTGATACTCCGATGGGAAGCTATCACAACCATCTTCGGGCAAAGCCAGGGCAAAACCATCCATGGCAGCATTGGTTTGAGCGGGTACATTGATCGGCGAGATCACATTCTCCGCCAGAACAGAGCCGACCAACTCAGCAATCGGTTGTTTGATCGCGTCAGGATGCTTTGCCGATACAAGGGCATCAAGCAGAGCTTGCCGACCCTGCTGAACACTTAATTGCCCGGGCTGGTCAAAGCAGCTTACCGCTGCCGGAGTAGGATTCAGTTCTGATACCATCACAACGCTCCTGGTTTGTTTTCAGTGCCGGATTTAGTCTGCAGTGTCAGACGCTGCTGCCGTACCTGTTCAACCACAAAATCTACAATAGCGTCCGGGTCGTTAAGATCTAACAGCGGTAACAGGTTAACCCGTTCACCACTATCCCGCAGACTCTCTTTCAGCTTAGCGGCATCATTGGTAGCAATCGCAATAATGTTACTGTCATCCAGAGCGATCAGCGGTTTACCCGTAGCAGGACGGTGTATCTCAATTTTAGGAAAGGGAACAGCCTTAAAGCCTTCAACCAAAACACAGTCCAGTCGGTGCAACGGGAGGTAATCGATCATCTCAAGCAGATCAGGGTCCTGAGCCTCGCCGTTTTCCGGGTCAGAAAAATCCAGCATCATCGCCATACGCTGACTTGAAGCCACCAGCATGGGCGCAGCCCCCGCTTTACGTAGCTCGAAGCTGTCTTTACCGGGGTGATCAACTTCAAACGCATGGTGCGCATGTTTAACAACCGCAGTCCTGAGTTCCCGTTTAACCAATAGAGGTAATAATTTTTTTAACAGCGTGGTTTTCCCGGAGCCACTAAACGCAGCGAAACCCAGCACAGGTAGGGGGAAATTCAGCATAAGCATTCCTATTTCCTGAACACAGCCCGGACTGAGCTGGCAGCATATTTTTTCAGGTCTTGATGGTTAATAAGGTATAGAGCAGCAAGGAGTATTCCACGCCTAGTCTGAACCAGATCAAAAAAGCTCCAATAAGATCCATTTAGGCCGAGTATTCCATCATAAAGCCAGATCACTGATATAAGAAGCATCGTCATAACGTCAGAAAGCGACCCATAAAAAAACCCCGGTTAAAAATAACTGGGGTTACCGTGCATATGACGCTTGCAGGCATTACGTGATCAGAGGGCAAGGACTTAGCCGCTTATCAAAACACCCAATCAGAGACGCTGCTCCAGCGCCTGAACATCCTGCAGGGTATTCAGATTGATAAAATCATCAGAGGAACCATCAAAGCGGACAACAACCATACGATGTTGCATATACCAACGATCAATTTTTCGTTTACCGGCTGCCAGCCACTCCTGCAAGCTCGGTAGCAAGCTACGATGCATAAGAGAGATCACCGGCTGCAGACGTTCACCATCATGAACTACAGCAATATCAGCACCCTGATCAACAATCGCAGCCGCCAGTTTCTGAACAATATCTTCCGGCAACAGAGGGATATCGCAGGGAACGAATAAGATCCAATCAGTTTTGGCTGAGACCAGTCCGGTTAGCATTCCCATCAAAGGGCCGTGATACCCCTGTTCAATATCTTCAACAACCTCACAACCCAGGGACTGATACTCTTTTTGACTGCGGTTCGCATTGATCAGTACATGACTTACCTGAGGCGACACCTGGCTAAGTACATGGTGTATCATGGGCCGACCATTGAAACTGACCCACCCTTTATCCTGCCCTCCCATGCGCTGCCCCTGACCGCCAGCGAGAATGACAGCGGTAACCTCCGAAGGCCTGATGGTGTTTAATTGCTTAGACATCTATTGGATCACTCCTGACGAAATCCCTGTATTAAGATCTGACATAGCGATTCCTGCGCACATCAATAAAGATATATTTAAAAAGCATTATATATTGCCAACGAAAACATGAATACTACTTTTGCCATTTCATGCCCGAAAAATGCGCGGTAGCTATAGCCAAAAACATAGACAAAAAGAAGAACAGCTCTGCAGATTCAGGCCTGACGACGCCGGAACCTAGCCTCCTCCTCCAAAGAAGAAGCAGTTAATGTGCCAGAAGCAATCAGCCAGCGAGTATTACATAGCTTTGTCAGTAGATTCTTCTGGTGAGAACTCACCATAATTGATGCGCCTTTATCAACAAGATCAGTGACTAAGCGGTGCATTAACACCACAGAGTCATCATCCAGATTGGCAGCCGGTTCATCCAACAACAAAATATCCGGTTGCAGCAGCCAGGCACGCAACAGGGCCAGACGCTGCCGCTCACCACCGGATAAAGTAACCGCATCCTGGTGACGCAAGCCCTCCAGACCGGCAAGTTCCAAACCAAGGCCAAGGGCCACACGCGCCGCCGGGCGCTGAGCCGATGCCAGGGAGCGAATAACAAACTGAAGATTACGTTCAACACTACCGGCAAAAAGATAAGGGGTCTGGTGCAAATAGCAGATTCTCGGTTCTTCTGACCCGGATTGCTTTTTAAAAAGATCAATACGGCCCTGCTGAACAGGCTCAAGCCCGGATAGCAAACGCATAAATGTCGTCTTCCCGGAACCATTCGCCCCCTGCAGCCATATATGCTGCCCTTCAGACCAGATCACATGTTCAATATCAAAGAGAGACTCAGCCTGATCCGGCCAGCTTTGGTGAAGCCGCTCAATGCTGAGCAAGTCTCTTATATCTGCCGACGAATCGTGTTTATCCATGGGAGGCATTTCCGCCAGGTAAGAAGATTTATCAAGCACAACAACACCTTAATCAGCGACTTGCCAGCTGCCCTTTGCCACGAAGCAAACCCATTCCAACATTCAGAACCATTGCTAATATAAAAAGAACCAAGCCCAAAGCAACACCCTGGGCATACTCCCCTTTCAGGGTTTCCAGGGCAATGGCGGTCGTAATACTTCGGGTATAATTAAGTATATTGCCACCCACCATCATGGCGCAGCCAACTTCGGCAATAATACGGGCGAAGGCCGCAATAAAGCAGGCATACAAAGCATATCGCACCTCCAGCATTAAAACCCAGAGACAACGAAACGGGCCGGCTCCGAGCATTTTTGCTGTTTCCCAGGCACGTTTATCAGCCCCCTGAAAAGCACTGTGACTCATCGATACCAGCAGCGGCATACATAGCAGAAACTGTCCGATAATCATCGCATCCTGAGTGAACAACAAACGCCAATCACCCAAAGGGCCAGCCCTGGAAAGCAGCATAAACAGAATCAGGCCGACCACAACGGTAGGTACGGCCATTAGCGTATGGGTCAGCGACAACAGCAACCAGCGGCCGGGAAAACGCCAATAGGCCAGGGCGAAGCCGATCAGCGTCGCGGGAACAATAGCCAGAACCAGTGCGGAAAAAGAGACCCGAAAAGAGACACCAATAATAGCCCACAAGGCATTATCACCGGATAGCAGAAGTTCAACCGCAGCAACAAAAGTATCAGTCAGTGAAGCCATTAACGGTAGCGCCTTATATTTATTTTTCTTTCAAACATAGAATAAAGGGTGCAGCAAAAGGGTTATTCACAAACCCAATGGAATTAATCCGGCCCGAAAAAACAGAAAACCCGTGGATCGCATAAATCGCTACCCACAGGTATCGTTTCTCAGACAAGAGAAGCCGCACCAACCGCTAAGTCAGCACGGCTGAACACGCCCGACAGCGGCTTATTTAGCGTTTGCGATAAACAGACGCTCACCATGCAGACGGAAATCATTAATACGCTTTTGCGTCTCATCAGAGATCAGCCAATCGCTCAGCGCCTGAGCACCTTTCGTGTTCAGACCATCGTATTTGGCTGGGTTTACCAGAATAACCTGGTATGGGTTGAACAGACGCTTATCACCTTCAGACGTGATAGCCAGATCAACTTTAGATTTGTACGCCAGCCAGGTACCACGGTCTGTCAGTGTGTAAGCCTGCAGTTCTGAGCTGATCTGCAGTACCTTGCCCATGCCCTGACCGACTTCACGGTATCCTTCAAATGGCAGAGAGGTGCCCGCTTCTTTCCAAAGGCCCAGTTCTTTCTTGTGGGTACCGGAGTCATCACCACGGGAGATAAACAGCGCATGGTTATTGGCTATTTTAGCCAGGGCATCTTCAATACTGCCAGCAGACTTAACACCCGCCGGATCATTCTTAGGGCCCACCAGAACAAAATCGTTGTACATAATGCCGCGCGGCTGAACGCCATGGCCTTCATCAACAAATTTAGCTTCTGCTTTAGGTGCGTGGGTCATAACCAGATCCACATCCCCATCACGACCCATACGCAGCGCCTTACCTGTACCGACAGCGATAACCTGAATGGTCGCACCGTTTTTCTTTTCAAACTCCGGCAACAGGTAATCCAGCAGACCCGAGTTATAAGTACTTGTTGTCGTCGCCAAACGAACAATTCCCAGGTCTTCAGCATATGACTGAATAGAAACTGTCGCGGCAAGAACAGCCAACGCAGCAGAACGGATAAAGGTTTTTAGCTTGCTCATTTTAGGTGTACTCATGCTCGTCCTTTAAATGCTTCAAAGTGCAATGTTTGTTATGATCAGACCGCTTATTCAGCAAGATAGATGCCAAAAAGCACCAACCTTACCAGACCTGACCTGCAAGTCAGATATAATCATTATATCTGACGACAAACTGCTGACAGAGATCAAAAACGGGCCATATTGACCCACAAAAAACACGCAATAGACAAAATGACGCACCCAGGTATTCTGATCATATTTTCAATAACACAACATCCTTGGTGGTCGGTTTTTTAAAGCAAAAGCAAAAAAATCGATAAAGACAATAAAAAACGTAATTTACACTACCGAGCACAAGAAACGACACAAGGTTATCCATGGATAAAAAACCTCGCTTTGCTGCATTAGATGCTTCCCATGCCCCCTTCGTCTCCGGCAGTTTATCTCCTGCAATTTCCGTTCTGATTGTTGATGATGAGCCCGGCATGCGCAATTTTCTGATTAAGGCTCTGAGCAAGCGCTTCGCCTTGGTTGAATCTGCCGATAGCATTGAAACCGCTGAAGAGATTCGGAAACGCTGTCACTTTGATCTTATCGTGTGTGATATCAAGCTTCCCGGCCGCTCCGGCATAGAATGGCATGAAGCCACAACGGATAATGAGCGCCGAAGCGATATTATCTTTATGACAGCTTATGCCGACCTGGAAACCGCCATTGAAGCACTTCGTGCCGGTGCCAGTGACTTTATTCTGAAACCTTTTCGGCTTGAGCAGATGATGGCCGCCATCGACCGGTGTGTTGAGCGCCGCCTGATGGCCCGGGAAAACTTCGTGCTAAAACGTGAGCTGAACACGGTTTACAGCTCCGGCAGCGCCATGCTCGGGGAAAGTCAGGTGATCCGCGATGTCGACAGCATCATTCGCAGAGTGGCCCCAACACCGTCAGCGGTTCTGATCGAGGGCGAGTCCGGTACAGGTAAAGAGCTGGCTGCACGGGCCCTGCATGAGAACAGTGGCCGAACCGGTGCTTTTGTCCCGGTGAACTGTGGTGCCATCGCCGCTGATATTCTTGAAAGCGAGTTATTTGGCCACACCAAAGGTGCCTTTACCGGCGCACAGAAAGCCCGTGAAGGTCTCTTCTCCTTTGCCAGTGGCGGCACACTGTTTCTGGATGAGATCGGTGAAATGCCCTTAGCCATGCAGGCCAAACTGCTTCGGGTACTGGAACTCAAAGCCGTTCGGCCCGTTGGCAGCGAACAGGAGGTCAGCATCGACGTTCGTATCGTCGCCGCCACAAACCGAAATCTGCAGGAGGAAGTTAAAGAAGGGCGCTTCCGTGAAGACCTGTACTACCGCCTGAATGTACTGACATTAACCCTGCCACCGCTGAGAGATCGCCCGGAAGATATTCCGACACTGGTACATAGTTTTTCCCGCAGACTCTCCAAAGAACTGGGCCTGCCCCCTGTGCCTCTGACCCATGAAGATATCACTGCAATTTCAGGCTATAGCTGGCCAGGTAATATTCGCGAACTGAAAAACTTTGTTGAGCGCTGCATCCTTTTGGGACGCCTGCCCATCGAAACCTTTGTCAGTGGGGACACTCTGTCCCAGAACCGGGAAACGGCTCAGGCTGAAGGCCGTGGTTATCCCTCAAGCTGGGCGATGGATGAAGTGGAGAAACATCACATCCTGCAGGTACTGAGCGAGTTCCAGGGTAATAAATCTGCCGCTGCACGCCAGCTGGGTATTTCACGCAAAACTCTGGATCGAAAATTGCAAGCGTGGGATGAAGCTCAGGGTTCTGAATCCTGATGTCACCCACATTGAAACAGGCAAAACGACGCTGGTTCATGCGCTCATCAATCCGAATTAAAATTTTAGGGCTAAGCCTTGCTCCTTTAGCCCTTACACTTGCCACCCTGATTGGCATGACCAGTTACTGGGTTAACAGCTACTCTACTGATTTACTGGATCGGAAAGTAAGGGCCGACCTGTCGGTAGCGGAGGGTTTTCTCAACATCCTGCAACAGCAGGATCTGATTAACCTGAAGCAACTGAGCCTGAACCAGCAGCTTCAGGAAAGTGTCGAGCTCCAGAAACCCGCCCGTATCAGCCAACAGCTTTATAACTTCAAAATGCTGCACCGGCTGGATTTTGTGCGCATCATTCCCGCCACCAAACTCAGTGAGCGTGTGCTGAAAGAACCCAGCCTTGGGCAGATCGCCTCTCAGGTACTGGCAGGCAATGCGGATGCCGGGTTACAGCTTATCAGCCCGGATGAGCTGGCTTTTATCGATCCGCTGCTGATTGAACAAGTACGCATAAGACTTCTGCAAACTCCAATGGCAGAATCAACAGAGCGCCATTTTGAGAAGCGCGGCATGTTTATTCGGGCACTGCACCCGATCAACAACGCAAAGGGAGAGATGATCGCACTGCTGGACAGCGGCCGTCTGCTGAATCGTAACAACAATTTTGTCGATGAAATTCGCGACCTTGTCTACCGACCGGGCACTCTGCCTGATGGCGGCCTGGGCACCGTCACCCTGTTTCTGGATGATGTCCGTATCAGTACCAATGTGCCAAATAACAATCTGCCCTCACCTTCCGGCATAGAGAGCACTCCTACACCCGCATCCCGGGCGGTAGGAACCAGGGTTTCTAAAGATGTTTATCAAAAGGTTCTGCTCAGGGGTGAAAGCTGGGTAGACCGCGCCTTTGTCGTTAACGACTGGTATATCTCAGCCTACAACCCGGTGGAAGATCTGGCGGGCAAACGTATCGGCATGCTCTATTCCGGTTTTCTGGAAAAGCCCTACAGGGAAATTCACAATCAGACACTACTGAACCTGATACTGGCGTTTGTTCTGGTGGCGGTTATTTCGGTATTTCTGGTATTGCGCAGCACCGGACTGATCACCCATCCGATCCGTCGCATCCACAGTGTGGTTCAGGCGGTCAAAGCCGGTAAACGTCAGCGTATCGGCATGATGGACACCCAGGACGAATTCAGCGAACTGGCAGAACAGTTCGATACCATGCTCGACCTGCTGGAAGAGCGTAACCGGCAGATTCAGCAGGCCGCCGACGTACTGGAACATAAGGTAGAGTCCCGCACCCAGTCCCTGCAGAATAAAACTCGTGAGCTGGAAGAGCATATCCGGCTACTTCAGGCCACCCGTGCCCAGCTGATTACCAAAGAGAAACTGGCCGCCCTCGGTGAACTGACCGCAGGTATCGCCCATGAGATCAACAACCCCGCAGCGGTGATTCTGGGCAATATGGATCTGCTGCAGGTCACTCTTGGGGAGCACGCTGCAGATGTTGAAGAAGAGATCGACCTGATCGTTCAGCAGGTTTACCGGATACGGGCACTGGTCAATAACCTCCTGCAATACAGCCGACCCGGTGAATACACACAATCCATGTCACCGCTGGATATCAACCAGGTGGTGCAGGATACCCTGCTACTGGTGCGCCACACCCTTGAAAAGCAGAATCTTGAGGTAAAACTCAGCCTGCATGCTAAGTGCTCGACAGAAGCCAATGTGCAGCAACTGCAACAGGTACTTGTCAATCTGGTGATGAATGCCGCGAATGCCTCCCAAAGCTTCAAAAGCATCCATATCCGCAGCCACGACTGGTATGAAGATAAAGTTCTGAAAGGCGTTGTGGTCGAGGTGGAAGACTCCGGCATGGGTATCGCCGATGAGATCCTACCCCATATCTTTGACCCTTTCTTTACCACACGGGATAACGGCACCGGCCTTGGGCTTTCAGTCAGCTACGGTATTATCCGCCGCTACGGGGGTGATATTCGGGTCCATAGTGAACAGGGACGCGGCAGCACCTTCAGTGTCTATCTGCTGCAGCAGGCGCGCTATAACAACAGCGATCAGGCCACCACAGAACAGCTGCTGGCAACCTTATCAGAAGCACAGAGAAAGCGCTGATCCGGCGCTTTATCTGTTTAACGCCCTCCTACTCGCTCCCACACTCAACCAAACTCACGCAATCACTCTAAACTTTGGTCTATCCAGACCATAATTCACCGCGAATCATTTGGTTTTTCCAAAAAAGACTTCTAATATAGCCGATCGCGCTGGTTCACCCTTTTTATTCAGGCTATTCACCGCTTCATTTAAGAAAATCACTATGTCTTCAGAAGAATCAACACAGGCCAACACTTCAACCAAGACCTCGGCTAACCGCTTTGTCTTTCAGGCATCGCTACCGGTGATGTTTGGCTATATTCCGCTGGGCATGGCCTTTGGTGTGCTGTTCAGCGATCTGGGCTATCACTGGTTTTTTGCCACCCTGATGGGTGTCTTTATCTTCGCCGGGGCCGGACAATTTCTGGCGGTGGGATTACTGGCCAACAGCGCCGGTCTTACGGAGATGTTTATCACCATCTTTCTGCTCAACTCCCGGCACATGTTTTACGGTATCTCTCTGGTGGGCAAAATTCCCAACAAGGGCGCAAAGCGGGTGTATCAGATCTTTGGTCTGACCGATGAAACTTACTCCTTGCTGACCTCAACCCGCCTACCCAAGTGGGTCGACCCGGCGGAATTTCAGTTTAAAGTCACCCTGTTTAATCAGGTTTACTGGGTAATCGGTTGCACGCTGGGCGCCTGGCTCGGTGGCCAGATCACCTTCTCCACCGCCGGTATCGAATTTGTCCTGCCAGCACTCTTTATGGTGCTGGCTATCGAGCAATACAAAAACCTGAACAAACCCGCGCCCTTTATTCTCGCGCTGGCCATTGGCGTGCTGACCCTGCTGTTTATCAGCCGTGATCAGATGCTGTTAATCTCTATTCTGCTCAGTATGAGCGTTCTGTTAATGATACACGCAGGTAAACGATGGAATCCGCAGGCTACCTCTTCACCGTCATCGCAGTAATGACCGCCGCCACCTTTCTGACCAGGGTGCTGCCTTTTGTACTGCTCTATAAAGTAGCTGATCACCATATTCTGGTATTTTTGGGGAAATACCTGCCACCGGTGATGATGGTCTTACTGGTGGTATACACCTTTAAGAATGAAGATCTGGCCAGTACAGGTTTTCTGCCGGAACTAGGGTGTTTAGCCCTGACCGCAGCGCTGCACCTACTGTTTAAGCATCCGCTGGTAAGTATTCTGGGGGGAACCGGAGCGTATATGGCACTGGTGCAGATGGGGGTGAGTTGAGGCTGCAGAGCTACAGCTTGTTATGTACCAATCGTAGGTTAGATAATCGCCCCACACCGCACCAGCCAATAACCTGAAGCCCGATTGGCGCGCCATCCGACATTTTTTTATACACCAGATATCAAACGCCCAGCCGCTGCTTTAAAACAGATATCAGCTAACAGTGAACTGATGGGGGCCCTGTATTCTGTGGCGCTTCGTCCGATGACAAACGGGAATTCAACGCAGGCAGGTGATAAATTCTCAATAACCAGCACCTGTTCAACTGGCTCCCACGCTCCGCGTGGTAGCCTTAGCCACGAATCATACTCAGAAATTTGAAGCGACAGATGGCGCATATCCCCGCACAAAGCTCCGCTTGTCGGCGAACTAAACGTCTTACGAATTACTCTTAAGCAACTTGTTATACCGCTTGGCCGAGACTAAAATGACCAGCTTAAAGACCGCTTAAGAGACCTACAAAATGACCACTAGAATTCTAGCCGATGTTGCTGCGAGCATTACTGAGTTGAAAGCCAACCCCATGAAAGTTGCAACCAGTGCTTACGGTGAACCTGTTGCTGTACTGAACCGAAATGAGCCAGCATTTTATTGCGTACCTGCCGAAGCGTATGAAATGATGATGGACAGACTCGAAGATCTTGAGCTGCTGGCTATTGCTAAAGAGCGTGAATCTGAAGAGAGTATTTCGGTAAATATTGATGACCTATAAGCTCGACTTTAAAAAGAGCGCACTCAAAGAGTGGAAAAAGCTTGGTTCAACGCTACAACAACAATTTAAGAAAAAGCTAATCGAACGCTTAGGAAACCCGCATGTTCCGGCTTCAAAACTTTCTGGAGCTGACAACATGTATAAGATTAAGTTGCAGCAATCAGGCTACCGTCTCGTCTACAAAGTGGAAGACGATGTCATTATTGTAACCGTCTTAGCAGTCGGAAAACGCGAACGTAGTGACGTTTATCGTAACTCTATGAAAAGGTTAAATGGTTGATTGTCGGTTTATATCGATCACCATTTGTTCATTCTGTGTTTCCGGTTTTTTTCTAGCTTTAGCTGTCGACAAGCTAGATACCCTGTCACTTTCAGTGCCTGCTCTAAGGTTATAAAGTGCGGAACAGTATCCAGAGCAGGGCTTTAAAGATAAGACTGGTGAAACGCGGACAGATCATAGTTCGGGAGGTTTTTCTACAGCCTGAACGCCTGGGTTTAGCGGCGCCCCGACAGGGGCGTCCGGTGGAGGCCGCAGGCCGGAACGAACTACAACCCTTTGTTAAAAATTTTACTGTAAACCCCACATTTGAGGTTTCGGTAACTTATCTACCCTCGCTGCAAGTTCTTCAAGCGACCGGCCCTCGTGCAGAATTCCATTTAGTACAGATCTGAGCTCTGAGTCGAAATCAGTATTATTTATGGGAGAGAGGTGCGGAGCGATAACTAGGTTAAAACTCGTGATATACCGCTCTCTGAGCTCGACGTCATCACCCAGCTGAAATACTTTCCCCTTTATTGTCGCCGCTCCATCATCATATTCGGAGCGGCTGACACAGAATTTCTTACGGTATAAACCATATTCTTCATGTGCATAGCCAAAAAGTTCAACCGCCTCTGCTTTCCGGGCTTCATTCCACTCCTTTGGGAAAACAGGGGGCTCTGGATGCGCGTCAACATAAACAAAGCTTCTGTAGTAATCACTTCCTGGAACGGCTGCTATGCTTTTAATTCTGAGCTCCATCCGATCTAGTAGAACTCGCTTCCTTGAGAGAACCTTAAACTCAGATATCTGTAAGTTTCCGTTCCTCCACCACCATATGGGTGTGGTGTATCCATTTTGGCTTCTAAAATTCAACGGATGCCTGAGCAATATGCTTAACCGATCGATCGCCTCCTTTCCGGAATACCATGTGATGGTCCTTATGCCGGGAAAGGCCGATGAGAATCTCTTTGCGAAAAAAGCTGCGCTTTGATCTGCCGGTAAAAACTCTAGTTCAGTACCACTCACATAATTACTATCGTTTTCCGAACCAGTTTGCTTAGCGATGAATTTTAAATCAGAGACCCAAGACAATAAAAAGGGAGTCCAGGATTTAACCAGCAAGAAAGAAAAACAAAAAATGGCTAAAGGGACGCCCAAGACGATGAGAATCCAAAAAAGCTTGTCAGGAACCTGAGTTGAGACGAAGATAGCTATAAGTGATGAAACCAGACCGATCAACGCGTCTTTTTCCGTTTTTATTACCTTGAAGTACTTATCCACTTATACTCCGATCATTTTTTAACGCCGCCTTAAGCGGTGAGTAATAGTTGGCTAAAATGTGAAGCAAAGCGGAACCGAGCCAACTGTTACGAATCCGACTTCAAGGTCTTGTTAGATTTTATGTTGGAAAATCATTACTCCACTTAATATCTTCACAAAGACCATCTAGATCAGGAAATATTGATGCTCTGTGAACCCCATATTTCCTTAGTTCAGTAATTAATTGAGATTTTTTATCGTACTTGATGATTATTTTTTCAATACTTTCAGAGCTGTATTCCTCGCCTGGGTTTGGGTGGGATGTAAATAGACCAGACTGCCCCGTAATTCTACTTGTAATGTGACTTGGATAATAAACACCAACATCTTTCATTTCGTAAGGGCTAACGTCAGTATCGACGATATCCATTACATCTTTGAGTACATATACAGCCCCGTTTATTCGATGGGAGATTGTTGAAAAAAATAAGGCTACTAAAGGATTTCTGCTCCAATCCAAAAGACGTGTTGGTAACCCGTGGTGTTGTGCCAGTGCCAACCATTCCCATTCATTGGATGGTTTTGAGCTTATATGCGCAGTTGAGTGAGCTTTGAACAACCGCATCATTTTAGATTCAAGAGCATAAATATCTTTTGTTTCTATATTACGCTTTCTACCCAAAGATGGTGTTAGCATATATTTGTGATCACATACACCACGATAAATAGTAGAAGATGAAAATGAAGTAATAAGTTCGTGGAACTCTTCAAACGTCCCTATTTCAGTTTTCTTCATTGGTAGATATATACTCCGAAAAAATCTAACATTTCAACCATAGGCATGCTTATTCCGCCGGTTTCAATAGCCCAGCAAAAATTGAGGGAAGAGTTTGATTAGAAAGGAGAAATCCATTTTCTGATCTGACTGCTTCCCTGCTAAACGCGCATGCGCTTTATCTCAAATAAGCAGGCGCCTGTTATCTAACATCTGCTTTCCATAATGTATTGTTTTTGCAGCTTATCCAATTTTCCGGCACCGGTAAACCGAGCATTAAGTCGGAGAAAACGAGCACAGTTTGCGGGAAAACAGCAAATAATCATCCAGCCAACTCAGTGTGGAGCCAGATGCTGGTTGGGGTATGCATTACAACGCGGAGCGTTGGAACGAGTTGACTATGTTGTCTGGCATCTCAAACTGAAGCGATATACCACATGCTGGTTGGGGTATGCATTCGAGTTGGCGGAGTGACGTTCAGCATGGGAGGCATTGCCACAGGGAGCATGGCAACGAGAGAAGCGGGTTTTGAGTGAGCCGTTTACGAGCTGCGCGGGGCAAACATAATAATCGCCATACCCAGCAGGGCAACGGCGGTGCCGACCAGATCCCAGACCGTTGGGCGGATGCCGTCTACAGCCCAGAGCCAGAGTATGGCCATAAAAATATATACGCCGCCATAGGCGGCATAAACCCTGCCCGATGCGGTTGGGTGCAGGGTTAGCAGCCATGCAAAAACAGCAAGGCTCAGTGCTGCGGGCACCAGTAGCCAGATCGATTTGCCCTCTCTCAGCCAAAGGTAGGGCAAATAACAACCCACAATTTCGGCTAAAGCGGTCACAAGAAATAAACCAACGGTTTTCAACTCAGTCAAAAGAATCTGCTCCTTTCTGTAACAGATAGAGTCTCATATCATTCTGCCCGTAATAAATAGGATTTGTAGTCTGGTGGATGCTTAGTATGGCGCCTTACGGCCAGACAGCAAAACGCCCCGATGCTTTTCAGCGACGGGGCGTTTAGCAGAGCGATTCAAACACCAATCAGGCGTTTTTCATCTTCTTACCCAACCAGTTACCGAAAATACCACCGGCAACCATCACCACCAGGAAGATCCAGCCAGACAGTGAGAAGTTGGCGATTGGGGTGTAAAGCGCGCCAACGTTACAGCCATTGGCGAAGCGTGTACCAAGCCCCATGGCAAGACCTGCGACAACCAACATGGCAGCTTCTTGCTTGCCTAAGCGAAGTTTGCTCATGCCACTTAAGAAGCGTCCGGCCAATAGCATGGAGATCACAGCGCCGAGCATAATACCGATATTCTGAACATTCACCGGATGATCGAAAAACGGCATGGTAAACAGATGTTCAGGACGTTGAGTGAACTCTGCAATCGCGGCTGGATCAGTACCAATGGCGATCAGTATACGACCGAACCAGAAACCAAACGGAGAAGACGCCCCCCAGCCGGAACCCGTTACACCCATCAACAGCGTAAAGAGTACAACGATAACGGCAACACCGGTTGTCATCGTCCAGCGTTTTACAAACAGTGCATGATAAGTCTCAGCGCTGAAAAAAGGATGCTGCGAGAGATCTGATGGCGTGCTTTCTAGCTGCTCTTTTTCGGCGGCTACACCAATAAAGGTGTCGTTTTGTTTGCGATTGCGCTCATAGCGATGGGACAACCAGATCACGATGCCAGCAAATATAGCCGTCAACAGAATCGCGCCAAAGTAGCCATCTAGCGGGCCTCCAGCAAACAGATCCGGCAGGAAAACACCCTTCCCTTCGTAGGTCGCCGTTGAGATCAAGCTTTCACGAATCCAGCCTTCCTGCGCCTGCAGCGGGAAACCCAGAAAAACCCCCATGCCAAAGCTGAACAGTACCAACGCTGGGCGAGCTAGGCTGTTTGAGAAATACGTTAGTACACCAGACGCACAGCACCCGGCAAAGGTCATACCAAAACCAAACATCAGGCCGCCAAGGATCAAGCCCAGGTTAATAGGGTTTACCCACAAGCCCATATCCGTTGGATCTTTCTGATAAAGAAAGGCGGTTGAAGCTATCGCCGTTGCCACAAACATCAGCATCAGGGCGCGCATCAGACGGGTGGAACCGGCACGATAGGCTCGGTTCACACTACCGGCAAAGCCGAGGGAAGCACGGGTCAGGGCGTAGCCTAAACCAAGGCCAATCAATAACCGAAAAAAGATAGCTGAATCAAGAGCCACGGCTCCTAACGTCAGTACAAGACCTAGCAGCGCAAAGCCGCCCAGATGCTCTTTAATATTCATAAGGTATTTCCAACACGATAAAACAAAGAAGCGCCTTAAACGAGGCGCTATGAATAAAGCCAGAATTCTAATTCACTAAAGTTATAGTTCAATCTTTGTTTAAGACCAATCAGCTATAAGCTAATAGCGGGAAAAGTATTTGGCTCTACTCATCCTTTGCCGTGTTATCCACGCCTTAAGAGGAAGATGGTGCAGGCTAACTCTCTGCACCATTCCAGACCATCTTGCCGCACTCGCTCAGATCATAGCCGCCAAGGCTGTCTGCCAGCGCCCGCCCCTCTTTGCTTTGCATGTAGGTAAACAGCTGCTGGAATAACCCTCGGAAATAGACACTACGGGGCACCACCAGATCAAAGGCTTCCTCACAGACAGGAATAAAGCTAAGACCATATTCACGGGCCGCACTCATACTGCCCGGCCCGACATCGGCATCACCGCGACAGATCATGGACGCCATTTCACGCTCACTGAACGCCTGGGCTGAAATATTCAGATCGGACTCCTGCATCTGCCGGGCTGATAACCATTCCTGCAGAAACCGCTGAGATCCAGCTCCTTCCTGACGAATCGCCCAGCGCATACGATGTACCGGCAAACGATCAGCATCATCGGTGTCAAATTCAGCATTAACGATAAGCCCTTGGGTTCGCTTAAAAGCATGGATCAGCACCCATTGGCGATAGTGAGAGAACTGACGCACCAGGCCCGGATGGCGCAGGTGGCTCTCCTCTGCTCGCCCCCAGTGAATCGCCGCTACATCGGCATGGCCTTGAGACAACAGGCTTAATCCCATGCGCGTTCCGGTGACGCTATAACTGTAAAGTGCTTTATTTCCCACCACAGAGGGCAAACGTAACATCATCGCCTGCAGGTAAGGATCATCACTCCCCGTTAACAATAAACGGTCCGCCATCAGGCCACTATGGCAGGATTCCAGTAACCAACGATCCACCAGTTTTTTCGGAAATAACCACTTACCGGTTACCTTGGTCGCCGGGATTTGCCCTTCACTGGCCAGGGCGTAAACTTTTTTCTCGTTCAGGTGCAGATATTCAGCCACCTGCTTTACATTCATAAAAAGTGTATCAGCGATCACTTCAGACATGCGGTTCTCTCAGACTTAAAATATAGGGTACGCAACACTTAAATCTAACACTTGATTCTGATTCAGCGCTTGTTTCTGGCAGGTGATTTAGGCCGCACCGGAGGTGGTGCATCCCACTCAAAACGCTCTCGCCCTTGGTAAAGCATAAAATGCTGCCCTTTTGCACGGGCGATCAACATAATGCCCAACTGTTTTGCCAGCGCCAAGCCCATGGCCGTGACACCAGACCGAGACAAGAGTACCGAAATCCCCATTCGGGCAACCTTGATCACCATCTCAGAGGTGAGACGACCTGTGGTGTAAAACACCATCTGTTCACGTACCATCGGATCGGAAGAAAGCCACTGCTTACCCGCCAGGGTATCCACCGCATTATGACGCCCCACATCCTCTGAAAAAGCCAACACTTCAGCCCGGTGCGGGTCAGTATCGGCGGACGGAGTCAAAGCACAAAGCGCGCAGCCGTGCACCGCACCGGCGGAACGGTAGGTTTCATTGTACTCATTCAGGGCTTTTAACAGCCGGTAGATATCGCTTTGGGCTACCGTAAAGTCCGGCAGCTGTATTTTATCGACATCGTCCATTAATGCACCGTACTGGGTTCCCTGCCCGCAACCTGTGGTGACGGTTTTGTGGGCCAACTTCTCTTCCAGTTCGTCGCCAATCTCATCGGCAACCACTACCGCAGCCTCGACATCCCAGTCGACCTGAACGGCACGTATTTGTTCAAAGCGTTTCACCATGCCCTGATTGCGCAGATAGCCCAACACCAACGCCTCGGGCTCAGCCCCCAGGGTCATCAGGGTGACAATCTCACGTTTATTGAGGTAAAGAGTAAGCGGTCGCTCACCTGCAATGGCAACATCACGGGGCTCGCCATACTCGTCATAGACTTGAGTCGTTTGTGTCAGCTCAGCACGGGCCTGACTAACAGTGGGATGTTCAGAACGGAGGTTATCCTGCAGATTATCGTTTAGCTCTGTCATAGCGGAGTACATATCTTTGTCATGGTGAGGCATGGGTATCAGGGTTACGGCATCAGAAAAAAGTCCAATGGACAAAGTATATTCGGTCACTACGTCATTACCAGAACAATCCGACAAAGTTTAAAACATCAATCCAGATAGCGGGCTACATTTATGCTGCCAGGCTATGCGAAAGAAAAAGCAAGAAGCGCCAAGGACATAAAGGAGATGTGAGGACACAGGGAGTAAAAAGGTATGAGGACACAAAAGAGGTATGGAAGTACAAAAGAGGTATGGAAGTCGGTTGCACAAAAAAACCGCAGACCTGTGTATCACAGACCAGCGGTTCCTTCTCGGGGTGTTGCAGCGTACTCTCAGACTAACTCGCGGCTTAAGCTAACTCACCACGGGCCGGGTAGTCATTCTTGATAACAAAATCCAGCGCACCCAGCAGCTCTTTAAAGTGCGGACGGGCAAACGGCATAGTGCTGACATTACCCCAGTACAGAGTGCCATCCGGACGCAACAGATAAACCGCTGGTTCACTGAAGACCTCAGGCTCTTCCACACCGATAGAGGTTACGCCCCGGCCTGCTGATGTGTACAGACCCCAGTCTTTAGCCTGCTGCAGCGTCAGATCATAACCGATAGTAATGTTGGGCAGTTCCCATTCATTTTTAACGGCTGTCGCGCGCTCTTCGTTATCGCTGGACAGCGCCAGAACAGAAACACCTTTTGCCGCAAAGTCATCCGCCAGGCGGTTCAACTCTGCCAGGTAGTTTTTGCAGATTGGGCAGTGATAACCGCGATAAAAAACCACCAGTGTAAAGTTTTCCGGTTGCTGATCCTGCAGGCGCCAGTTGTCGCCACCTACGGTAGGAACAACAAGACCAGGTACAGGCTGACGGGGCATTAATGGCTTAACCATGATGATTCTCTCCAAAATTGAGTCACCTTATGTGTGACGATGAAGAGATAGTAGCGCAGAAAACTGTACGATCAGTACGCAGTTTTGCTATCTTTAATAGCAGTTCGTACAAAACAAACATTTATCCGCTCCTTTATAAGCAGGCTTCAGACTATGGACCGACTCAGCGCCCTACTCAATTTATTTCAGCCGGAAGCACGTCATGTCAGTCAGACCAACCTGTACCAGGCTCCCATAGCGGTCGAAAAAAATGAGAGCAGTCATCTGTATCTGGTTAAATCCGGCCGACTGCAACTGAGTATCGAACAGGAAACCCGGCAGTGCCAGTGCGGAGATCTGATCTGGCTGCCCAAAGGGGATGCACATCAACTCACAGAGCAACGGCCGCCGGATACCGATCTGAACCAACAACCGGCGGCTCTGGTAACGCAAATTGAGATTCTGTTCCTGCACAGAGAACCTAATCAGGAATTGAATCTCCTGCAAAGCACCCTGCCACATTCACTCTTCCTGCCTGCCAGCGAGAACCAGGTGTCCAGCCTGAAACCTCTGGTGGAACTTATGTTTCAGGAGGCCGGGCAGCAGCGCTGTGGCCACACCACGGTGGTTAACCGACTGGCGGAGGTGTTGCTGGTAAACCTATTGCGACACCTGATGGCCAATCAGAAAGTGTCAACCGGAGTACTGGGCGGCTTAAGTGATCTGCGCCTGGCCCGTGCCATGACCGGCATTCACGATAACCCCGGCGAAAACTGGACGTTAGAGGAACTCGCCAATACTGCAGGAATGTCCCGCACCGCCTTCAGTAAACGCTTTCGGGAAGTGGTGGGCTTTACCCCGGCAGATTATCTGGCGCAGTGGCGAATGAGTATCGCCTGCAAGAAGATCAGCTCAGGATCAGAAAGTGTGGCCACCCTGGCGGATGAACTGGGCTATCAGAGTGAAACCGCCTTCCGGCGGGCATTCCGGAAAGTAACCGGTCATCCACCAGGGTTTTATAAAAAAGGCGTCGCTTTTAGCGAGATTAAAGAAGAAATGGCAGAAGCGGCTACATAACCGCTTTCAGCCAGTGATGGTCTTTCTTCATAGAAAAACAGTCATTAAGAAGCAATGGGGCATCGCTATTGTCCCAACTTGTCCCAACCAACAAATAACCCCTTCTTTTTATAGGTATTTTTTGCGACTAAGGTAGCTTCCCGTCCTCTATAAAACTGGCACCACGCTTGCAATAACAGAAGCGTTATCCGGCTTTAACGGGGTCACCCTGCACAGTTCGTAAGCCGATCCCGTTAGCTGCCATGTACCGGATAATTTTTTGGGGTTGTTCTGCGTCGGCCCGACGAACACTGTTCGGCGGGTTACCCGGAGTTCCGGGGCGGCGCTTTTTTGTCTGGTCTTATGATATGCGGGATCAGATTCCCTCCCCCAATCGCGGTAACCTTCTTACACCTCCGAAAGGCCTTTCATCGTCAGGCCGGTTACATCGGAATACCAGAACACTTCTGGAGCCCGCAGCCCACTGGATACAAATCCTAATGGGCTGCGGGATTTTTTTTGCCCGGAAAACCCTCCCCAAAACAGATCTACCCTCTTCAAACCAGGCCAGAATAAAACACACAACCCATTGAAATATAACGACTTTATAATCATACAGCATCAGAAAAAAGAACCACGTTTAACTCAAAGACCTCACCTGGTACGCATGACGTCACTCTAAAGCTGCACTAAAAAATCAAACTTTCCTTGACGGCTTCACCATCAGTTTGTATTTTGGATACAAAATACAAATAGAAGATTCATAAAAAAGAACACTCATAAAAGAGGTCGATACCATGAAAAAAACAATAACTTGTTTACTTTCCGCCGCTCTGCTGGCAACTACGCCAGTTAAAGCAGACACACTTGATAATGTTGTAGACCGGGGTGAACTCCGCTGCGGTGTTGTTCTGGATTTCCCGCCAATCGGCTACAGAGATGCCAGTAACAACCCTGCCGGGTTTGATGTGGACTATTGCAAAGATCTGGCCAAAGCACTGGAGGTAGAGGCCAAAATCATCCCGGTAACCTGGTCAGAGCGTTTGCCGATTATTGCAACCGGTCGTGCTGATGTGGTGTTCGGTGCAACGTCAGATAGCCTGGCACGAGCGCGTACCGTGGGTTTCAGCATTCCTTATGCGATCTACTTTGCTCAAGGCGTGGTTAACACAGATGTAGAAATCAACAGCTTTGAAGATATGCGCGGTAAACGTGTTGCTGCAGCTTTAGGCACCGTTCCGGAACAGGAATGGCTGAAGATTGCTAAAGAATGGGGCGAAGAAGATCTCTACCAGAGCTACCAGTCTGAAAATGAAGTCTTCTTAGCCGTGTCACAAGGTAAAGCTGATATTGGTATCACAACCAATACCGCAGTTAAGCCTATTACAGGCCAGTTCAAAACCTTGAAAGAAGGCCCCCGCATGCCTTGGACTGCCGATTACACCTCCATTGTCGGTAAACGCATGGATGTAACTTGGCTCAACTACCTAAATCTCTTCGTTACCCATCAGGTTCGTTCAGGTCGTTATGACGAGCTTTGGGGCAAATATGTTGGTGAGAATGTACCTGAGCTGCGCATCCCTGGTGTGATGTATTAATCCGGTCACCATGGGATAACCGTTTTTTTACAAAAGCCTCTCCCTGTTAAGGGGGAGGCTTAAGAGGTAAATGCTCTATGTTCGAGTACAACTTTCACTGGCGTCCCGTGTTAAAAAGCCTGCCAGATTTATTGCAGGCAGGCTTGTTAACACTGGAAGTTGCTTTGATCTCGATGGTGATCGGTATCACGATAGGTCTTTGTCTTGCGCTGATGCGGATGAAGCTTAACGGCCCTTTAAAATGGTTTGCCGTCAGCTGGATTGAAGTAGCCCGTAATACACCTGTCCTATTCCAACTATTTTTCTTTGGCTTTGGTCTGGGGGCTGCCGGTATCAACCTTCCCCCCTATGTCATTATCGTCACCGGATTGAGTTTTAACTGCGCAGGCTATTTAGCTGAAAACTTTAGGGGTGGTTTCAAAGCCGTACCCGATACTCAGATTAACGCAGCGCGCTGTCTGGGCATGAACGGTTGGCAAACTTACACCCGAATTATCATCCCTCAGGTATTCCGTATCGTTTATCACCCGATTACTAACCAGATGGTTTGGGCTGTGCTGATGTCATCACTCGGCATGATGATCGGTTTCCGCGAACTCAGTGGTGAGACTCAATTCTTTGCCAGTCGGACGTTCCGCATCTTTGAATATTTTGCTGTAACGGCAGTGATTTACTACGTGATCGTCAAGCTGATTCTTGGCCTGTCGCGTCTGCTATCTGCCCGTCTGTTCCGGTATTAACGAGACTGCAACTATGCAAGAAACAATAACTTTTTTCAGTGGCTTCGGCATACAAGATCTGTGGTTTCTGGCAGATGCTGCCTTAAAAACACTGTGGATCTCAGTTTTGTCAATCAGTGTAGGCACTGTGCTGGGGGTCATTTTTGGCTGGATGTTGCATGAGGGCAAATGGTTAGCCGCCCTGACCATAGGCTCGATACTGGATATTTTCCGGTCAATCCCCCTGATTATTCAACTGGTACTGTTTTATAACTTTGCACCCATGATCGGTCTGAATCTGGACCCTTTTGGTTCAGGTGTTGTAATCCTGACCATCTATACCGCGGCCCTCGTTTCAAACGTAGCCCGTGGCGGTATTGAAGCCGTTCCCACACCAATGCGCAAAGCATCGCGCACGCTGGGCATGAGCTACTGGCAGGATCTGTTCTATATCGTACTTCCTATTGGTGGCAGAGCGGTCTTCCCTGCATGGATCGGCGTTGTTCTGGGTGTCATGAAAGACAGCGCCCTGGTATCGGTACTCGGCTATGTAGAGCTGCTGAAAGCCAGCCAGATTCTGATCACCCGAACCCAGGAGCCTTTCCTTATTCTGGCTCTGGCAGGCGCGTTCTACTTTGCACTGTCTTACCCTATTTCACGCTACGCGGCCAAATTTGAACAACGGTGGGCACAATGATTGAGATTCGCAATCTTCACAAAAACTTCGGCGACCTGCATGTCCTTAAAGGCATCGATCTGGAGGTCAAAAAAGGCGAAGTACTCTCTGTTATCGGTTCTTCAGGCTCCGGTAAATCAACCCTGCTTTATTGCATCAACAGCCTGGAAAAAATTCAGCAAGGTACCGTCAAAATTGATGGTATTGATGTGCACGCCAAAAGCACCGATGTAAACAAGCTCCGGCAGAAGCTGGGTATGGTGTTCCAACAGTGGAATAGCTTTCCCCATCTGACCGCCATGGAAAACGTGGCACTGGCACCCCGGATCGTCAAAGGCAAGTCAAAAGCAGAAGCCCTGCATATTGCTGAGACCCAGCTGAAACACGTGGGCCTTGGCGACAAACTGAAAAGCTACCCGTCAGCAATGTCCGGCGGACAACAGCAGCGTCTGGCTATCGCACGGGCACTGGCCATGGAACCGGAATACATGCTGTTTGACGAAGCCACTTCAGCGCTTGATCCCGAGAAAGTCGGCGAAGTTTTGGACACCATGCGACTGCTGGCTGAGGAAGGCATGACTATGATCTGCGTGACCCATGAAATGGGGTTCGCCCGGGATGTCTCTGACCGTGTGGCGTATTTCCACCATGGTGTGATGGAAGAGATCGGCCCCCCTGAACAGATCTTTGACAACCCTGTGTCAGCGCACACTCAAAAGTTCCTGGCCAACGTTCGCTGATAAGTCGATGTATCAGAAAACCGGAATCTGTACTGCCATCAATCTGAGCAGCTCAGGTTTGAACATTTCAATTTAGACCCGAACAACTAGACCCGAATAACAACTGACAAAACATAAGGTAAGAAAAATGAATAATAATATTTTCACCGGAACCATGCCTGCACTTATGACACCCTGCAAAGCAGACCGTACACCTGACTTTGATGCGCTGGTAAAGAAAGGCCACGAAATGATCGAATCCGGCATGTCTGCAGTTGTGTACTGCGGATCAATGGGCGACTGGCCACTGCTGAGCGATGAACAGCGTATGGAAGGTGTTGAACGCCTTGTCAACGCAGGTATTCCCGTTGTTGTTGGCACCGGTGCAATCAACACTAAATCAGCCGTTGCCCATGCCGCTCATGCTGAAAAAGTCGGCGCAGCGGGCTTAATGGTTATTCCCCGCGTACTCTCCCGCGGACCGGTTATTGCTGCGCAAAAAGAACACTTTAAAGCGATTCTGGCAGCATCACCCAGTATCCCGGCTATTATCTATAACAGCCCGGTTTACGGTTTCTCAACCCGGGCCGATCTTTTCTTCTCGCTGCGTGCCGAGCACTCCAACCTGGTCGGCTTTAAAGAGTTCGGCGGTGATGAAGCGATGCGCTACGCAGCGGAAAACATCACCTCTCAGGATGAAAACGTCACTCTGATGGTGGGCGTAGATACAGCGGTTTTCCATGGTTTTGTGAACTGTGGTGCAACCGGTGCAATCACCGGGATAGGTACAGCGCTGCCGAAAGAGGTTCTGCTGCTGTGTGCTCTGTCGAAAAAAGCGGCTGAAGGCGATGCCGAAGCCCGTGAACGCGCCCTTGAACTGGAAGCCGCCTTTAATGTACTGGCCAGCTTTGATGAAGGCCCGGAACTGGTTCTTTTCTTTAAATACCTGCTGGTTCTGAACGGTGAAGAAGAGTACAACCTGCACTTCAACGAGACAGACGAACTGAATGCAGCCCAGCGCCACTACTGCGAAAACCAATACAACCTGTTCAAATCATGGTTTGCTGACTGGAGCAAACAAGGTGGAGTGATCGCAGAATGCATGTCGTAGACAGCCATACCGAAGGGGAACCAACCCGCGTGATTCTGTCAGGAGGCCCCGATCTTGGATCGGGCTCTCTGGCGGAGCGAGCTCAACGGCTGGCCACAGAACACCGGGAGCTTTACCGTTCGCTGGTGAAGGAGCCCTATGGTCAGGAAGCCATGGTGGGTGCCTTGCTGGTTGAGCCAGTCAATACCGAATGCGTAGCGGGTATCATCTTCTTTGATGCCGCAGCGGTCATCGGCATGTGTGGCCATGGCACTATAGGCGTTGCTGCAACTCTGGCGCATCTTGGGAAAATAGGTATCGGCAGCCATAAGCTTGAAACACCGGTTGGGGTGGTTGAGATCACACTGCAGGACAGCAATACCGTATCGGTGACGAATGTTGACAGCTATCGCCTTGAGAAAGACAGGGTTATTCAGGTCGATGGTATCGGCCCTGACGGTGCCCCTGTTGACGTAAAAGGCGATATCGCCTGGGGCGGTAACTGGTTCTTTATGGTTGACGAAAGCCCTACCGCGGTCAGGCCGGATAATATTATGGCGTTAACGCAAACAGCTATCGCCATCCGAACAGCCCTTGAGCGGGAAAATATCACCGGTGGTGAAGGCGGTATTATCGATCATATTGTTCTGTTTGGTGATGCACTGACCCCTGAAGGCCATAGCCGGAACTTTGTGCTGTGCCCTGATAACGCTTATGACCGCTCCCCCTGCGGCACCGGTTGTTCGGCGCGGCTGGCCTGCCTTGCTGCAGACGATCTGCTGCCACCGGGTCAGGAGATTCTGCAGGAAAGTGTGATCGGCAGTAGCTACCATATTCGTTACCAGCCAGCACCTGAGGGCAAAATCAGCCCGACGATTACCGGTCAGGCTTTTGTGACCCGGGATGCCACCCTGATCTTTAATGAACAGGACCGGCTGAGAAACGGAATCGATCTGGGCGTTTAAACCTTAACCGTTAACGCCCCAAAGCAGGCCTTTAATAAGAATAACTTCAGGGATCACCGCTTCCATGAATCAAAGCGAAACCTCTTACGATGTGATTGTGATCGGTGCCGGTATTATAGGCATCAGCAGCGCGCTGAAACTCCAGTCCGAGGGCCACAGAGTTCTGGTGCTGGATCGTAATGGCGTGGCAAAGGAAACCTCTTCCGGCAATGCAGGTGCTTTTGCTTTTGCTGATATCGTCCCACTGGCAACCCCCGGCATTATTCGCAAAGCACCAAAATGGTTACTGGACCCTCTGGGGCCTTTAAGCATTAAACCTGCATACGCACTGAAAATTATTCCCTGGATGCTTAAATTCTGGCGCGCCAGCTGGCAGGACAAATACGAAAATGCCATAAGCGCCCAGTCCAGTTTAATGGATCTTTCTAAAGAAGCCCTTGAGCGCCAGATCCGGGCCGTTAACGGTGAAGCTCTGATGCGCCGTGAAGGTCAGCTGCAGCTTTATGAGGGAGAAGCGGAGTTTAAAGCCAGTCTGCCAGGCTGGAAAACCCGTATGGAGTACGGTGTAACCTGCGAACTGCTGGAGTCACCGGCAGAAATTGCCAAAATTCAGCCCGGAATCGACCCACGCTTCACTCATGCGGGCTACACACCGGAATGGATGAACACAACCGACCCGGAGGCGTGGACTCACCACCTTTATCAGCACTTTATCGATCAGGGCGGGTGCTATGAGAACGCCAGTATTCACCAGCTGACGGCAGAAGGTGACAGCGTTAATCTTCTGATTGAAAGCGATAACGCCACTTCCGGCAAACAATATCAGGCCCGCCGTGTCGTTGTGGCCGCCGGAGCCTGGTCAAAAACACTGGCAGCAAGTCTTGGCGATAATATCCCTCTGGAGACGGAGCGCGGTTACAACACCACGCTGCCCAGCGGCGGTTTTGAGCTGAACACCCATGTCACCTTCAGCAACCACGGCTTTGTGGTCAGTAAGATCGGTGATCGGATTCGGGTAGGGGGTGCCGTAGAACTGGGAGGCCTTCAGCTGAAACCTAACTATCAGCGCGCTCAGGTACTGCTTGATAAAGCCGCCCGTTTTATCCCGGGCCTGGGTACAGAGGGTGGCAAACAATGGATGGGGTTTCGCCCTTCAATGCCGGACAGTCTACCCGTGGTCAGTTATGCCAGTGCAACAGACAAAGTCATCTATGCCTTTGGCCACGGCCATCTGGGTTTAACTCAGTCCGCAGGCACCGCTGAGCTGGTCTGCGCCCTGGTCAATGGCGATAAACCGGCTATTCCGGTGGCCCCATTCTCAGCTAAGCGTTTCGGGAGTTAAACGATGCGAAGCAAGAAGACACTGCATATCATCTCAGCCCACGCTGAAGGCGAAGTCGGCGATGTTATTGTAGGCGGCGTACTTCCACCTCCAGGAGATACGCTCTGGGAACAGCGTGCTTTTATCGCACAGGATGAGACCCTGAGAAACTTTGTGCTCAATGAGCCCAGAGGTGGCGTTTTCCGCCATGTGAATCTGCTGGTGCCTCCTAAGCACCCGGAAGCCGATGCTGCTTTTATTATTATGGAGCCGGAAGACACCCCGCCCATGTCAGGCTCTAACTCTATCTGTGTCTCCACCGTTCTGCTCGATGGCGGCCTGATTCCGATGCAGGAGCCCTACACCGACCTGACACTGGAAGCTCCCGGTGGCCTGGTCAAGGTACGCGCCGCCTGCCGAAATGGTAAAGCCGAACGTATCTTCGTACAGAATGTTGCCAGTTTCGCGGATAAAATCGGCGTTGCACTGCATGTGGAAGGGCTGGGTACACTGACCGTCGATACCGCCTATGGAGGAGACAGCTTTGTCGTTGTGGATACCGGACAGCTGGATATAGAGATCACCGAAGCCAACGCTAAGCAACTGGCACAATTGGGGATTCAGATCACAAACGCCGCTAATCAGCAGCTGGGATTCAGCCATCCTGATAACCCAGACTGGGATCATATCTCCTTCTGTGCTTTCTGCGGCCCTCTGACCAAAACGGAAAACGGCTATAAAGGCCGCTCAGCGGTTGCCATTCAGCCCGGCAAGATCGACCGCTCCCCCACAGGAACAGCCGTATCCGCCCGTATGGCACTCATGGTGGCTAAAGGCCAGATGAAAGAAGGCGATGAGTTTGAAGCGGAATCCATCATAGGCTCAACCTTTAACGGCAAAGTGCTGGAACGAACGCAACTGGAGTGTGGTCATCCCGCCATTACCCCTCAAATTAGTGGTCGGGGTTGGATCACAGGTACTCATCAGCATATGCTAGACCCTGATGACCCCTGGCCGGATGGCTATCGGTTAAGTGATACCTGGGGTGCCTGATAACGCAACCGTGTCAGCCCCTGAGCATAAGAGAACAGCGGCTCCAGAGAACAACGGCTCCTGAGCATAAAAACAGAACAGTGAGAAGATCGTCATACCGTTAAGACTCTCTACGCGCGCGAAGGGGTATCCACGTGCCCCTCTTCAGTCGTGTAGCTTTGCTAAAGAGCCCTGCTTAGGCGGGTTCTTTAGCTTTTTTTGCTTTCAGGGTCTGGTAAAGCGATCCACAAAATCTCTGGTAAAACAATCTACAGAACGCCTGAGAAAACAATCTACAGAACGCCTGAGAAAACAATCTACAGAACGCCTGAGAAAACAATCTACAGAAACCCTGATAAAACAACATACAAAACCCACGTTCCAAGGGACAAATTTGAGAGTTAGCTATGTCACAAAACATCACATTGTCATTGCAGGATATCAAAGATCTTAGTCTTTCCGTACTGACTCAAAACGGCTACAGCCCACAACATGCTCAGGCGATCACAGACGTTATCTATGCCTGCCAGCTGGATGACTGTCACTCCCACGGTCTGTTCCGTCTCTTTATGTGTGTTGAAACAATGCGCAGCGGCCAGGTTGATGGCCATGCGACGCCAACACTCACTGAACCCGGCCCCGCTGTGGTTAAGGCCGATGCCCATAAAGGGATCTCTTTACTGGCTCTGAATGAAGCCATGCCTAAGCTGATAGAAAAAGCCAAAACCCAGGGTATCGCAGCACTGGCTGTTAACAACTGCTTCCACTTCTCTGCTCTTTGGCCCGAAGTTGAGATGCTTTCCGCTCAGGGTCTGGCGGGTATCGCCATGGTGCCGAGCCATGCATGGGTTGCCCCTGCGGGCGGAACACGGGGCACACTGGGCACCAACCC
The DNA here is from genome assembly GCF_048265165.1 of Oceanospirillum sp. Taxonomy (GTDB): domain Bacteria; phylum Pseudomonadota; class Gammaproteobacteria; order Pseudomonadales; family Halomonadaceae; genus Oceanospirillum. The sequence continues at coordinate 609,284 of NZ_JBLXCD010000001.1, forward strand.
TCTGGCCTTCAGCTGGCCCCGGCTTGGTAAAGATCCTTTCACCTTTGACTTCGCCACCAGCCAGTTTGCCCGCGGTGAGATTGAGCTTTACCGGCGTGCGGGTAAACAGCTCCCGGAGGGTGTGGCGATTGATAAAAACGGCAATCCAACCACCGACCCGACCGCAGCAATGGAAGGTGCAATGCTGACCTTTGGCGGCTATAAAGGCTCGGCCCTGTCGATTATGATCGAACTGATGGCTGGCCCACTGATCGATGACCTCACCAGTATTGAAAGCATGGCCGCAGCCAATGGAAATACCGGTGCGCCCTATCACGGTGAAATCATTATCGCCATGAACCCTGAAATGCTCAGTGGCGGTCAGGTTGCGGTCAACAATGATCGCGCCGAACGCCTGTTTGCCGATATTATTGATCAGGGTGCCCGCCTGCCATCACAGCGTCGCTATCAGGCCCGCTCACAAAACCTGAAGCGTAATGCCGTAGAAATTCCGGCACAGCTCTATCAGGATATTCTCAAACTGAAAGACTGATTTCATCGTTCAGAAAACAGCAGCAGTAACAGAAACACCCCCTTGCAAAGTCATTCGCAACAAGGGGGTGTTTCTTTGCCGGCTTTCTTTCTCTACCGGTCGCACAACCCGGTATAAAAAAGCCGTTCACAACACCTGTCAATAAAACGGTTACAGGTTCAGATCATCAGGCAATAACGCCGCCGGAAGATCCTGATAACAGACCGGACGCAGGAAGCGACGGATCGACAAAGTACCCACCGAGGTCGCACCAAAATTGGTAGACGCCGGATAAGGGCCGCCATGAACCATGCTATCGCAGACTTCAACGCCCGTCGGGAAACCGTTTGCCAATACACGGCCCGCTTTGCGTTCCAGAACCGGCATCAGCTCCCGTCCCAGCTGAGTATCCGCCTCATCAAGGTGTAACGTACATGTTAGCTGTCCCTGCAGGTTCTTCGCAATTTCAAGCATCTGTGCATCCGAGTCAACCGTCACCACAACACCTAAAGGCCCGAAGACCTCTTCTGCCAGAGCCTCATTCGCCAGCCAATGACTGCCTGTGGTGGCAAACAGATACGGCGTGGCATCGCGCTGATCACATTGTGTCATCAGAACTTCCTGCACTCCTGTCGTCGCCGAAATACGCTTCTGCCCGGCTCGATAAGCCTCAGCAATACCATCCGTCAGCATCGTCTGAGCCGGTACTTTTTCCAGTGCCGAACGGGCGGTTTCCAGAAAACGATCCGCTGCATCGCCTTTTTTCAGAACAGCAATACCAGGGTTAGTACAGAACTGGCCCGCCCCCATGGTCAGAGACTGAACCCAGCCATTTGCCAAGGCATCACCACGGGCAGTAACCGCCTCAGGCAGAAGAAACATTGGATTTACCGAACCCAGCTCACCAAAGAAAGGAATAGGCTCAGGACGGGCGGCACACAGGTCAAACAGTGCACGACCACCGGTAAGCGAACCTGTAAAACCAACAGCTTTAATCAATGGATGCTGAACCAGTGCTGAACCCACAGCCCGGTCACCCCCTTGAATCAGACTGAAAACACCCGGATGAATCCCACATTGTTCAACGGCAGCTGCAACAGCTTCAGCAACAATTTCTCCGGTTCCGGGGTGCGCACTGTGACCTTTAACGACTACAGGGCAGCCTGCCGCCAGAGCTGCAGCCGTATCACCACCCGCAGTGGAGAAAGCCAATGGAAAGTTTGAAGCACCAAAAACCGCTACAGGGCCGATAGGGCGCTGCATCATCTTCAGGTCGGAACGAGGCAGAGGTTCACGCTGAGGCATAGCCTGGTCATGGCGTTTATCCAGATAAGCCCCCTGCAGAATATGCTGAGCAAACAGCCGTAGCTGGCCCACAGTACGGCCCCGCTCTCCGATCAGGCGCGCCCCCGGCAGACCGGTTTCAGAGCAACCAATCTCGGTAATGGCATCCGCACGGGCATCAATCTCATCGGCAATGACGTTCAGAAAATGAGCACGGGTTTCACGACTGGTATATCCGTACTCAACAAAAGCCGCCTCTGCAGCTTCTGCGGCAGCGTTCACCAAATCGATTGATCCTGTACTAAAGCTATATGCTGGGCCCGATGCCGGCGACGAAAGAAACTGATCTTCTGACGCCAGCCACTGCCCGGCGATCAGGTGTTTACCATGGGGCTGAAAAGACATGGATTCACGCTCCTGTATATTGAGTTTTTGTTTTCATTCGCATTATAAATAATGAACACTTAATGGATATTGTATCCAATATCCTGAGCATAACAAGAACTACCTCTAATCCACAGAGATTCTTCCCGGGGATCAGTAACCATGCACGGAAAAATCAGAAACAAAGAATAAGAGAAAAAATAAAGAAAAGAGGAGTAAGAAGGAAAAGAGGTGAAAGAAGAAAGGGAGAAAACCTGATGTCCCGGTACTTACAAGACATCAGGTAAGCCTGCACTGTCGCTGGTTTTATAATCGCGCGAGGCAGTCAACAACCGAAAAAGACATGGCGCTGGATTGTGGGGTTACTACGAAGGCGCGTCTTCCACTGCCCGTTTAGCGGCTATTAATTCCAGCATCTGCAGCTTGGTATTTTCGATATGGGAGCGTAGCTTTTCAGCCGCTTCATCCACCAGCCCCTTTCGGGCCAGATCCAGTAATGCCTGGTGATCTTTCTCTGCATTGTCGGATTTGTTCAGCTCATCAATATGCATACCGACATAGCGGTTTGATTGCAGACTGACCCGCTCAAGCAGGGCTTTCGTCAATTCTCGGCCAGAAGCTTCGTACAGTTTGTTGTGGTACTCCTCATTCAGAGGCCCCCACTCAGCAACCTGCCCCGAAGCATAAGATGTATGCATGGCATTGAGGATTTCTTCACATTCTACAAAGTCCTGCTCGGTCATATTCGGAATAGAGCGACGGAACAGATCGACTTCAAGCAGTATACGGACATCAAAAATCTCAGCGATCTCCTCCAGGGTGTGCTTAGTGACCGTAGCGCCCCGGTTGTTCTGAAATACCACCAACCCTTCTGCATCCAACCGCTTCAAAGCCTCACGGATCGGCATACGGGATACATCGTATTCGTCAGCGAGCAACTCCTGTCGGATCAGCTCTCCTTCAACCAAATTACCGGAAAGAATCCGCTTGCGCAGATCGGCCACAATAACATCTGGTAAACTTTGACGAACAACAGCCCTCTTTTGAGCCACGTGACTCCCCTTAATTCATCCTGTGTACGCCGGAGATCAGAACCGTACCACTCCTAGCGAACAACAACCCAACATACATGTACATGGGATACAATATCCAAAATACAATTCCAATTTGCGGACATTATACCTACCTTAAGGCCGGATCGGTGAATTTTTAGGGTAAACTTCAGTCTAACATTAGGCCCTGCTGATCATCAGGAGATGTGATCAGGCATTTTGTTCAGAATTATCCTCCCTTTTCTCCCCCTCCTTTCCCGTTCTCTATGGCTCACTCCTTGCGTTAACAGATAGTCAGAAGCAAACTTTGTTTTTTCAAACCCGAATTTGCGATGAATACCGGATCAGCGTCTACCCTGAATAAACAGGGCCAAGACACATAACGGTGCCGGTAATACGGGTCAAACATACACAATCAATACTAATCAAACATACAATTAATACAGGCCAAACATACAATTAACTCTGGCTAAACATACAACCAATACTGATCAAATATACAGTAGAAAAGGATTTTCCTATGAAAGAGCAGAAGCAAAACAATGTACGCCTTTTAGGCATAGAACTGTCGCCACTTGAGCTGAGATCCGGTCGCTGGGTGCTGCATGAATGGCAGATCGACAACCTCTGGCCAGCCCCTGATCCGGAACCAGAGGAAGGACGACAAGAGTTGAGCAAAGATGGCAACCCTCTGACCTGGTTACCACTGGAACTGCATCGCGATGAGCGCAGCGCCTACAGATTTAATCTGAACTCCGTTGTTCCACACATCTTTGTCCTGTGTGATGACACCGAAGACGGAGAGTGGCTGCCGATGCAGATTACCGCCTGCCAGGATCTGGCCGCCTCCTGGCTGGATGGAGAGCAAAAGGTGCTGGAATACCCCATGCCTGAAGCCCTTCAATGCTGGATTGAAGCCTTCATTACCGAACATGGCGAGCTGATCGAAGTGAAGAAAAAGAAACGCTATGCCGGTGATAAAGCAGATAAGCGAACAGATAACAGAGAAAAACCAGCCGCATCAGAAAAAACAGGAGACCCACTGTGAGCGACAAAGGCCTATTCTCCCGCTGGGCAGCGCGCAAACAACAGGTACAACAGGAACAGGAGACCCTGAAAAAACAAGCATCAGAGCACTCTTTGGCCGACAGCACTGAGGCAACCACTGACGTTAATGCCGTACAGCCAACACCGGATTTATCCACCTCCGCCTCTAATGCACCTGCAGCCACAGAGCCAGCAGAAGCAGAGCCGCAGCTGACCGATGACGATATGCCCGATGTGGAAGCCATTGACGGCAACAGCAATGTCAGTGCCTTTTTCAGTGAAGGGGTGAGTGAAAAACTACGTAAGCAAGCATTGAAAGCGATGTTTCTGAAACCTGAGTTTAATATCCGTGATGGTATGGACGATTACGACCTGGATTATACCGATGCACCGGAATTAACCGCAGATGTCGTAGCAGGGCTACGCCAGTGGTTTAACAATAAAGATCCGCTTGAATCTGAAAACGCTGCCGTGCAGAACGAAGAACAGGAAACCCAAGCCAGTACCGGCGTTGACGAAAACGTGAACACTCCGAACACTCAGGAAGAAGCAGGCACAAAAGAGATGCCACAAAATGCCACGGCAGAATCAGCCACCGAAAATGCCGAAGACAAGATAGCAAAAGAAAAACCTGAGCCAGATCAAAATCAAACAGACCTTGCGTCAGATAAGGCGACATCAGCGGATTCTGCTCCTGAGAACCCTTTAGCATAAAGGTTGAAAAAAGCCGGGACAGCTTGACCTAGACGTCAACCCAGCCACAAACAAGTTAGACTAAAGTATAAAAACCATTATAAAACAGCGTGATAGCGGGCCAAAAGGGGCTCAAAACCTGTATCAGCGCTGCAATATCCAGAATAAAAAAAGGGACAAAATGGGGCAATTTCCAAAAACACCCACCCATAAAGGACAAAATGTCCCAGCAGAGCACGAAACAACTTAACCAAACAGAGCAAAGCAGAACCAAGCGCTTTTTGTTTTCGGGATTCCGGGTCTGGCACTTGCTGTAGCAAGAGATGATAAACCTGAAAAAAGAATGCTGACCCCGTCATTCCAACAATAAGAAAACATGGCCAAGATAGGTCTCCGCTTTGCTCAGCTCTTCTGTAGCGCCTGAAACCGAACGTGATACGGATTCAGACTAAAAACCGCCAGAAGATAAAACAGCGGATGAGGATAGATAATGACAGCTCCGTTCACTGAACAGCAGCGCCAACAACACCGACAGAACCACCAAGCACGCATTAGCGCACTTGGGGCCTTGTCACGACCACAGAATCTTGCGGCCCCCTCCGTTAGCTACGAGGCGGGAGGCCACCTGTTGATCATAGGTGCCGATGATCTGACCCGTTTGGCTGCCTGTGAACTTTTGACTCAGTCAGAAACCGGAGTCATCAGCATCAAAGCAGACTCAGGTGTACAGTCCATCAGTCTGTTGATCACAGATGCCGTACAAAATCCCGGTAATGAAGCCCTTGAACAAGCCTTAACCAAAACAGAAATGCTGCCGGTCGCCTATGGCAAGCTGAACGAATTGAACGGCTATCTGGGCGAGTTTCAGGCATGGATCAAACCAACTTCTACTGACTCAGCCAATACACTTAACCGTGCCAGTACAGACAGCATTGACGCGATGGATCTGGCTCCGGCACTGATCCACCGCAGTCACTTTGATCTGGTTCTGGATCTGGGCCGTGAGCCGGCCCTGAGTCAGGAACTCTCCCCTCCGGGCTATTTTACCGTAGGCAACGATAGCCACCTCAGTCTGTCAGCGGTTCTGGCAGAACTGCCGAATTATGACGGTGAGTTTGAGAAGCCGCTGTACTTCCGTATCAACAATGATATTTGCGCTCACGCCGGTCGCGGCAAAACCGGCTGCACCCGCTGCCTGGATGTTTGCCCGGCGGATGCGATCTCCAGCATCAACAGCCAGATCGAAGTGGACTCTTACCTTTGCCACGGTGCAGGCAGCTGCTCTACCGCCTGCCCCACTGGTGCCATCAGTTACGGTATGCCAAAAGCGGAGATGATGGCGGACTACCTGACCCGCCTGCTTGCCCACTACCGCGAACAGGGCGGTGAGCAACCGGTTATTATGTTCCATGCGGATGAACAGGAAGTGACCACTGATCAGCTGGCCTCAAACATTATTCCGGTTGCGTTAGAAGAGATCGCCACCGTGGGTATGGAGCTTTGGATGCACGCCTTTAATGAAGGCGTATCCCGCATCATCTTCCTGACATCAGACAGTGATGAACATCGCACGCCTATCAGCCTGATTCAGCTGCTGGAACGTGAAACTAAGCTGGGCAATCAGATTCTGGCAGCGATGGGTTATGGCAATAACAGCCTAAGCCTGTGCGGCGAGATCACCGGGTTAACCGAAGAAAAACAGGCAGCCACTGAAGCAAACGGCATTCAGGTGGCGTCAGCTCCGGCAACAGCTTATCAGACAGAAACTTTCGCTGAAGCACCGTCAAAACGTCAGCGCCTGATCCATAATATTAACCGTCTGCAGCAGATGGCTCCCGCTGGCAGTGAAAAAGCAGAACAGATCCTAATGCCAGCCAGCGCACCGTTTGGCCAGGTCAGTATCGACAGTGATGCCTGTACCCTCTGCTTCTCCTGCGCCAACATCTGCCCGACCAACGCACTGCAAACCGGTAAAGAAGCGCCTGCTATTCTGCTTACCGAGATGGACTGTGTTCAGTGCGGCCTGTGTGAAAGTGCCTGTCCTGAAAATGCCATCAGCCGTGAGCAGCGCTTTATCTTTAACACCGACCTGCGGGACAACCCGCGCACACTGCACAAAGATGAAGCCTTCTGCTGTCTGGATTGCGGCAAGCCATTCGCCCCAACCAGCACGGTCAACAAGATGAAAGAGAAACTGAAAGGCCACGCCATGTTCGCTGGAGAGGCATTACGCCGACTGGAGCTTTGCGAAGATTGCCGTGTAAAAGATATCTACCGCGGTTTAGCGGCTGATCCACAAGCTCAGCTGAATCTATAAGGGAGAGATATCATGACGACTGAACAGAATCAGGCCATCGCACAGACAAACATCAGTGAACCTGCAATTGGGGAACATGACCTGATGCGGGCCGACATCTACAACCTGCTCGCCGCCCTGCTACGCAGCGTGCCCAGCCCGGAGATGGTCCAGTGGCTGAAAGAGCTGGAAACCGACCAGCATGACGGCTCTGATATGGGTAAAGCCTGGAGTGGCCTGCAGTTAGCGGCCCGCCATGCTCAGACTGAACAACTGGAAGACGAGTACCAGCAGCTCTTTATCGGCCTGGGCCGTGGTGAGCTGGTGCCATACGGTTCCTGGTATCTGACCGGCTCTCTGATGGAAACGCCGCTGGCGATTCTGCGACAGGACTTGAAACTCCTGGGGTTTGAGCGGGAAGAGCGCGTTAAAGAGCCGGAAGATCATGCTGCAGCTCTGTTTGAAGTGATGGCTTTTCTGATTATGAGCGGCAGTGGCAGCACGACCCAGAAAAGCTTTTACGAACGCCATCTGGCGGAATGGATCGGGCGCTTCTTCCGGGATCTTCAGCAAGCAGAGTCTGCCGTGTTTTACAGCAGCATCGGCACCCTGGGCCGGGCTTTTACCGATTTTGAAACCGACAGCATGGCCGCCATTAAAGAACAGGCGATTGAGCTGCAATAGTAGCGCTTTACCAGAAAATCAGAAACTGCACGAATCTATAGAAGGTGCCGGTTTCAGAATTGCACCAAATTCCGGCTGCAGGAATTCAGTCCTTCAGCCCGATTGAAATACAGACAGGGCCAACGGCCCGGCAACCGTGAAAAATAAGTTCCTTTAAAGGAACAGCAGGTCAGCATCAGCCTGATCCTGTGATAAGGCAACGAGGAGAACACAATGAGTGAAAATAATAATAAGGTCACGTCACCACCGGATCAGACCGATGGCCTGCAACATGCAGGCCGCCGTCAGTTTTTAAAGACTCTGGCCACAGGTAGTGCCGTAGCCGGTGTTGCAGCTGTGACCGCTTCTCAGGCCATCGCTGCAGCCTCCCCTGACACCGATCAGCAGCCTGCCACAGAAGAGCAAAACGGCTATCGTGAAACGGATCATATCCGCACTTTCTACGACACTCTGCGCTAACGGACCGGAGAACAGCATATGAAACTGACCAAGAAAAACGCCAATGGCGCAGGCAAGGCAGACAGTAAAGGTCTCGGCCTGAGCCGTCGTACCTTCCTGAAAAACACAGGTATTACTACCGGTGGTCTGGCTGCAGCAGGTTTTATGGGCAACGGCATGATTCGCCAGGCTGAAGCCAAAACCGAAGCTATTTCACCGGATGTACCCAAAGAAGTTAAGCGCACGATCTGCTCTCACTGCTCTGTGGGTTGTGGTGTTTATGCGGAAGTACAGAACGGCGTCTGGACCTATCAGGAACCGGCTTTTGATCACCCGTTCAACCGCGGTGCCCACTGCGCTAAAGGCGCTTCTTTGCGTGAGCACGGCCATGGTGAACGTCGTCTGAAATACCCGATGAAACTGGTCAATGGCAAGTGGCAGAAAGTCAGTTGGGAAACAGCCATTGATGAGATCGGTGACAAAGTTCAGCAGATCCGCCAGGAATCCGGCCCTGACTCTGTTTATTGGCTGGGCTCGGCAAAACACAGCAATGAACAGGCATACCTGTTCCGCAAGTTTGCCTCACTCTGGGGAACCAACAACGTAGATCACCAGGCACGTATCTGTCACTCCACAACCGTATCCGGTGTCGCCAACACCTGGGGCTACGGTGCGATGACCAACTCTTTCAACGATATGCATAACTGCAAATCGGTGATCCTGATCGGTTCTAACCCCTCTGAAGCACACCCGGTTGCCATGCAGCATGTCTTGCTGGCTAAAGAGCGCAACAACGCCAAAATTATCGTGGTTGATCCCCGCTTTACCCGTACTGCAGCCAAAGCCAACGAATACGTCCGTATTCGCCCGGGCTCAGATGTGGCTTATGTTTGGGGTCTGTTGTGGCATATCTTTGAAAATGGCTGGGAAGATAAAGAGTTTATCCGCCAGCGTGTTTACGGTATGGACGAAGTGCGCCAGGAAGTTGCCAACTGGACACCGGCTGAAGTTGAGAATGTTACCGGTGTTGGCGAAGAGCAGATGCGCAAAGTTGCCAAAATGCTGGCCACCAACCGCCCCGGCTCTATTGTCTGGTGTATGGGCGGAACCCAGCACACCACCGGCAGTAACAATACCCGCGCCTACTGCATTCTGATGCTGGCCTTGGGTAACATGGGTGTTAGCGGCGGCGGTGCCAATATTTTCCGTGGTCACGATAACGTGCAAGGTGCAACAGACCTTGGCGTACTGTCTCACACACTGCCAGGCTACTACGGTCTTGCAGCCGGAGCCTGGAAGCACTGGGCCGGCGTCTGGGACCTTGATCTGGAGTGGATCAAAAGTCGTTTTGATCAGGGTAAGTACCGCGGCAAACAGCCGATGCACAACTCCGGTATTCCGGTATCACGCTGGGTAGACGGCGTACTGGAAAACAAAGACCAGATCGAACAAAAAGATAACATCCGCGCCATGTTCTACTGGGGTCACGCCGTAAACTCCCAGACCCGTGGCGTTGAGATGAAAAAAGCGATGGAGAAGCTGGATATGATGGTCATCGTTGACCCTTATCCAACCCACGCGGCGGTCATGCATGACCGTAAAGATGGTGTTTATCTGTTACCGGCCTGTACTCAGTTTGAGACCTATGGTTCTGTAACGGCATCAAACCGCTCTATTCAATGGCGGGATCAGGTGATTGAACCTCTGTTTGAGTCAAAAACAGACCATGAAATCATGTATCGCTTTGCTAAGAAGCTTGGTTTTGCTGATCAGCTGTTCAAGAAGATTCGGGTTGAAAACAATATTCCGGTGATTGAAGACATCACCCGTGAGTTTAACAGCGGCATGTGGACCATTGGTTACAGCGCCCAGAGCCCTGAACGTCTGAAAGACCACCAGAAAAACTGGCACACATTCGACTTTGAAACACTCAAAGCAGACGGTGGCGCAGCAGATGGTGACTTCTACGGAATGCCTTGGCCGTGCTGGGGTACTCCTGAGATGAGGCACCCAGGTACGCCATTACTCTACGACACAAGCAAGCCTGTTGCGGAAGGTGGTCTGAATTTCCGCGCCCGCTTTGGTGTGGAGCGTGATGGTGTCAGTCTTCTGGCAGAGGACTCCTACCCTGTTGGTGCAGATATCAAAGATGGCCACCCGGAGTTCAGCGATAAGCTGCTAAAACAGCTGGGCTGGTGGGATGAACTGACCCCGGAAGAGAAAAAAGCAGCCGAGGGCAAAAACTGGAAAACCGACCTTTCCGGCGGTATTCAGCGTGTTGCCATTAAACACGGTTGCGCACCCTTTGGTAACGCTAAAGCCCGTGCTGTGGTCTGGACCTTCCCGGATAAAGTACCTCTGCACCGTGAACCTCTGTACACACCACGCCGCGACCTGCTCAGCAAGTACGCTACCTGGAAAGATGTGCAGTCTCACTACCGCCTGCCGACCCTGTATGAGTCCATTCAGAAACAGGATTTCTCCAAGGAGTATCCGATTATCCTGACCTCCGGCCGTCTGGTGGAATATGAAGGGGGTGGTGAAGAGACCCGCTCTAACCCATGGCTGGCAGAACTGCAGCAGGAGATGTTTGCTGAGATCAACCCATACGACGCCAACAATCTTAACGTGCGCGATGGCGCAGATGTTTGGGTAGAAGGTGCTGAAGGTGGTCGTATCAAGGTGAAAGCTATGGTAACCCGCCGTGTCGATCGCGGGGTGGTCTTTATTCCATTCCACTTCGGCGGCAAGTTCCAGGGCAAAGACCTGACCGACAAATACCCTCAGGGTTCCGCACCGTATGTTGTGGGTGAAGCGGCCAATACCGCCACCACATACGGTTACGATAGCGTGACACAGATGCAGGAAACTAAAGTAACCCTGTGTAAAGTGACGCCCGCTTAAACCCTGTAGCGCAGCGGAATCGCCCATAGGCATTCCGCTGGAACCACCTGAGAGGCAACGCCTCCGTAAGGAAAAGAATCATGGCTAAAATGAAGTTCCTATGTGACTCCGAGCGCTGCATTGAGTGCAACGGCTGTGTCACCGCCTGTAAAAATGCAAATGAAACCGAATGGGGCATCCAGCGCCGCCGGGTAGTAACACTTGACGATGGCGAGCCTTCAGAAACCTCCATCTCTGTGGCCTGTATGCACTGTACTGACGCGCCTTGTATGGCGGTCTGCCCAACGGACTGTTTCTATCAGACCGATGATGGCATCGTCCTGCACGACAAAGACCTGTGTATCGGATGTGGCTACTGCCTGTTTGCCTGCCCCTTTGGTGCGCCTCAGTTCCCTCAAGAGGAAGCATTCGGTGAGCGTGGCAAGATGGATAAATGCACCTTCTGTGCCGGCGGCCCTGAAGATGACCCCATTGTTGAGAAAGAAAAGTACGGCGCTAACCGTATCGCCCAGGGCAAACTACCCCTGTGTGCCGAGATGTGTTCAACCAAAGCGTTGTTAGCCGGTGACGCTCAGGTTGTTTCCGATATCTTCCGTGAGCGTGTGGTCTACCGTGGCCATAAAGATGGTGCCTGGTCTTCTCTGGAAGGTAGCAGCGCCCCCGGCGAAATGAGCCCGGAAGAGATGGCGGTTCGTGCCGAAGCGTTCGCAACGGATGCCACCTTTGCCAGCAACAACACCAGCGATATCATCGCTAAAGCCTGACCGGTTTAACCCTTAGCTGTCGGATGTTCGGCAGCTGAGGGTTAGTTCAGGTGTTTGACTATGAGTTGGATCTTATGAACATAAATACGACACACACAGGCTTCACCGTTAACGGTGAACACTCAGAGGGATCAACCCCCGTGCAGCGCCTGAAGATGGTCGCCCTCAGCCTACTGACGCTGCTCTGCCTGACCCTGAGCAGCGGCCTCTGGGCTGCAGAAGAGCCCTCTGATGCGGAAAACCGCGTTAAAGGAAACTTCGCCGGGGCCGGATACTGGCGGGAAGTCTCTGATGGCACCGAAGGCTACACCACCTCAAAGGGGCGTGAGCACGGCCAGCTGATCAATGTTAGCGGTGAAACCTGGCGCCAATGGCGCAACCGCTGGGTCAGTCCCGGTGGTCTGATTGCCATTGGTGGCAGTATTTCGGCACTGCTTCTGGCCTATCTTATTCTGGGCCCTATGCGCTTGGATAAGCCACGTACCGGCAGAAAGATTGAGCGCTGGAATCCCACGGACCGTGCTTTGCATTGGTTTGTTGCCATTACTTTTCTGGCACTGGCGTTCAGCGGCATCCTGATTATGTACGGTAAGCACTTTATTCCCGATCTGTTCGGTTACAGTTTCTGGAAAGGCACCATCGCCTTCTGCAAACTGGTGCATAATTATATCGGCCCGATTTTCTCTGTCGGCCTGATTGTAATGTTGCTCCGTTGGCTGAAAAACAACTTTTTCACTAAAACTGATATCATCTGGTTTCTGCAGGGTGGCGGCCTGATCGGCAATAAGCACCCCAGCGCGGGCTTTATGAATGGTGGTGAAAAAGGTTGGTACTGGGCGCTATTCTTTATCGGCTCAGCCGTTGTTGCCAGCGGTTTTGTGCTTGATTTCCCGATCTTTGGTCAGGTGCGGGACACCATGCAATGGGCTAACCTGATTCACGGTGGTGCCTCGTTGCTTCTGTTTGCTATCTCTCTGGGGCATATCTATATCGGCACCGTTGGTGCGGAGGGTGCACTGGAAGGTATGAAAACCGGTTACGTTGATGAAACATGGGCCAAGCAGCACCATGATCTCTGGTATGAAGATGTAAAAGATCAGATCGTGGATGAGAAAGACGTGCGCTAACCCACTCTTTTTCAAAGCAGCGTTGCCACAGCATAAATCCCTGTGGTTAAAACATAAAAAGAGGAGCCTTGGCTCCTCTTTTTATCGGTTTATCGGTAGTTTATACGCAGCAATACCTGTTAGTGATGTCCACCGGAGCCCACCTCTGAAACCTGACTCAGATTAAGCTTCATTGGCTGATAGACCAGGCCACCGGATTCATCCACATCACCATTGAGTTCAAAACCGAAACGCTGATAAGCGGCCACCGATGTTAAAGAAGCGTTCACCGTAACGATCTCACCCTGCAGATGGACAAACACAGCCTCCAGTAACTTCCGCCCCACACCCTGCCTCTGAAATTCAGGCGCAATAAAAAAAACAGCGATATGCCGGTGTTCTTTCAGTTCAATAAAACCCACCGGACAGCGGCCAGCCAAAGCCACAAACATCAGATGCCCTTTTCTCATGCGCTCTTTAAAAGCCTTGGGCGTAATCACCCCCGCAAAGGTTTTCGCGCCTTCCGCTGACAAATCTTTCGCAACAGAATGCTGAAATGAGCGCCAGCATACGCGGCGAATTGCCCTCAGATCCCGTCTAAGCACAGGCCGAACCTTAATACCGGACGTTACCTCTGCCGGTTCACGCTGCCCTCTCAAAATTCGGGGCAGATTTGCCATAACCCCAGATAAATACTTGATCACCATCTGCACTCTCCCTGCTGGTGGTTCGGTCATAAAGCAAGTGACGGATCAATCCGGTGACAACGCTGAACGGCCTCTCTACCTGCGATAAAAAAAGCCCTAGGTTCGGGCATAAAACAGTCAATTGCACCAATTTATTGCACCTGAAAGCAAATATTTATCTGATGCATTTTGTAACCTTAAGTTAGGTGCTTTTTCCTGTGGTAAAGGGTAGTTTACTTTTTAATACTTTTTACTTACATGTAAGGATTCTTAAATGACATCGCTGTCCTTTAAAAGCAAGATGCTCCTCTCAACAATAAGTCTTTTACTGGTAAGCTGTGTGGTTCTTGCCCTTCTCTCGCTCACCCGACTGGTCACAGAGACCAGTGTTCAGATCGATGACCAACTGGGTATGACCTTGAACCAGGCTGAGTCTATGGTAGACGGCTGGCTGGACAGTAAAGCCGCCATTGTCAGCGCTGCATCACAGGCGCTACCTGCTGAAAAAGAAAAAGTCGGTGAATTTTTAACGCTCAGTCGTTCATCCGGTAATTTCGATCTGTTTTATCTGGGTACCGAGCAAGGGGATATGCTGCAATCTTATCCACCAGTTAACTTATCGCCGGACTACGACCCCAGAAAAAGACCCTGGTATCAGCAGGTAAAAAGAGAGGGCCGTGCCGTTGTAACGCCACCTTATCCCAGGGCCAGTACCGGTGAGTTAGTTGTCACATTGGCCGCTCCCATGAAAAACTCTTTAGGTGGCGTTGTTGCCGGCGACATCACCTTAACCAACCTGATTCAATCCCTTCTGAACCTCGATACCCGATGGCCTTCAGAGCTATGGCTTGTCGGTCAGGACAATCAACTTTTAGCGCACCCCAACTCTGATCTTATCATCCAGAAACAAAGCTACGATGATCTGTTAACCCAAACTGAATCCGGCATGGCAGGCCTGCAGCGGGTTGATTACCAGGGGGAGCAGTTCTTTATCAAAGAAGTCGAGTTGAAAAAAACCGGCTGGCGACTGATTCTTCTGGTAGAACGGGATGCAGCCCTTGCGCCTCTGTATAAACTGGCATGGCAGCTGACCATCAGCAGTATTCTAATTCTTCTGGTTGCAAGCGGCCTGGTCTATCTGATGGCACGCTATTTCAGTCAACCGCTCGTGCTTACAACCTCCGCACTGCACCGGCTTGCGGATGGTCATATAGACCAGCGGCTGGATATTACCAGCAAAGATGAGTTTGGCGAGATCAGTAGTGCATTCAACCAGTTGGCAGAAAAACTCCACGGCAGCATAGGCAATATATTCCGCTTAAGTCATCAATTACTGCAGGTTTCTGACTCTACAGCCCAACGGGCAGATAACGCTTTAAAAGATACTGTGGCGCAGCAGGAAGCGCTGTCGCAATTAACAGAAGCCATTGCTCAAATGTCCATGGCCAGTGGTGAAATTGCCAGAAATGCGGAGCAAACCGCAAGCTCCGCTGAACAGGCAGCCCAGGCCAGCGGATCAGGTCTTGCACTGGTAACCTCCAGTCAGTCAGCTATTAAAGCTCTCTCAGATCAAATACATGAGAACTCCGGCCAGCTCAGCACATTGGCTAAAACCGTTGCCGCTATTCGCAGCATTCTCTCGAAAATTAATGAGATCGCTGAACAAACCAACCTGTTAGCACTGAACGCAGCCATTGAAGCCGCACGGGCCGGTGAGCATGGTCGTGGCTTTGCCGTGGTTGCCGATGAGGTTCGCTCCCTGTCCCATAACACCCAATCAGCAACCCAGGAGATCCATACCCTAACCCAGGAGCTGGAGGTAGCAACCCAGAAAGCACTGGAAGATATGAACGCCAGTGAAGAAACCGCACAGGAAAGCACAGACCAGGCAGACAAAGCCAGTCAGCAGCTGGCGGTCATTACCGACGCGAACAACTACATCTGTGATATGACGGTTCAGACCGCAAGTGCTGTTGAAGAGCAACACGTGATGTCAAATGAGGTTAACCAGCACAGCCAGCACATCGCACAGTTAATTGATAACTCTGCCAAAGTGACGGAAGAGAACCACAAACAGGCCCTGCAACTGAAAAAAGAAAGCATCTCTTTACAGGAACAGCTGTCAGGCGCATTTAAGCTGGATTCAAAACTACTGTAACCGCAAGCCTATTCTGGCGGAACAAAACAGACCTTCTGGACGTATCACGGTTCAGAAGGTTTTTTTGCCAAATACCGGCGTTTGCTGTTGATAAATCGATAAGCTAAATTAGAGTCAGGTTTTTCGATGCGAGCGAATAATGACTGTTCAGGTTACACAGCCCAGCCACTTAATTGATTTAGCCGTGGGCCATCCCGCCCCCGACCTTTTACCCACTGATTTGATCCGCCCCCTCGTCGTTGAGCAGGAATATCTGGCTTATGGACAACAGGCTGGGGCAGATGCATTTCGGCAAAAGCTTTCAGCCTGGTTAACAGAGGATTACAGCCAGCCGGTCAGTGCGGAGGAGCTGCTGGTTACCAACGGCTCATCCAATGCACTGGATATGATTTGTTCACATCTGAGTCAGCCCGGCGCAACTATTCTGGTGGAAGACCCCAGCTACTTTATCGCCCTGAAACTGTTTAAAGCCCGAGGCTTTGAGGTGATCGCCCTGCCAATGGATGAAGAAGGTATCCAACCAGCGGCACTGGAGCAGGCAATTAAGGCGCATAATCCGGCATTTATCTACACCATTCCGGCCTTCCATAACCCCACCGGTATTACCCAATCGCACCAACGCCGGCAGGCACTGGTTAAACTCGCCAAAGACCATCATTGCCCACTGATCGCCGATGAGGTGTATCAGTCACTCTATTTTGGCGATAAACCACCAGCGCCCCTGGCCTGCTACGACAAATCAGCGCCCGTGATCTCTATCGGTTCATTTTCCAAGATTCTTGCCCCCGGATTACGCCTTGGCTGGATACAGGGCACCGGTGAAATATTCGACCAGCTAACAAACTCAGCACTACTGCAAAGTGGCGGCGGGTTGGCTCCGGTCACCTCTGCCCTTGTCGGCAGCTTACTGGCCAATGGTGAGTTTCAGAAGAACCTGACGTACCTGAGGCAAACCTATGCGGCCCGCTCAGAGGTTCTGTGTGAAGAGCTGGCATCCGTGTTTGGTGAGCAACTGCAATTTCATCAGCCCGACGGCGGCTACTTTCTATGGGCCAGCTTTATCGATGGCCGGGATCTCGCTACCAGCAGACAACAGGCTCAGGAAGCGGGCGTGAACTTCCTGCCGGGTAATTTCTGTTCCGCCAATGACAGGTTTCATTCCAGTATGCGTTTGTGTTTTGCCTGGTATGGGCAAGAAGCATTGAAAACCGCCTGTAAGCGACTGGGAAAAGTGTTTGCTTAGAAGCTCAGGCACGGCTCTAATCGGGAGGAGAACACAGAGCGTCGTTATATCCCCGCAAAGCTAAAACAGGGAAAGGGAAAGGGAAAAAGGGAAAAAGGGGAAAAGGGGAAAAGAGGAAAGAAAAAGCCTGCGGAGCAAGAGCACCGCAAGCTTTCGCAGAGATAACAGATCAGGTTCCGAAAAAACCCTTTATTTTCTGATAGCTCTCAGCATCCATGAGGTTTTTTCGTGGATGCGCATACGGTCAGAGACCAGTGCCGCCGTTGACTCATCATCCGCAGACTGTGCCAGTTTAAGAACCTCTCTTGACGTTCTCACGACCTGCTCATGACCCTTAGTTAACAGATCCACCATCTCTTGTGAGCTTGGGACGCCTTCAACCTCTTCAATAGAGCTCAGTTTTGAAAACTCTTTGTAGGTTCCCGGAGCGGCAACATCCAAAGTACGGATACGTTCCGCAATATCATCAACCGCAACAGCCAGCTCAGTGTAGTGCTCCTCGAACATTAAATGCAGTTCGCGAAACTGAGGGCCACTTACATTCCAGTGGAAATTATGCGTTTGCAAATAGAGCGTATATGAATCCGCTAAAAGGCGCTTCAGGCCTTCAGCAATCTTGAGCCTGTCTTCTGCATTAATGCCGATATCGATATCCGTCATACTTCTACCCTCATACATGGGTTGATTCAATGCCAGACCAAAAGTTTGATCATCCTGGCTCTCACCTACAACTTTACGTGAATTTGAAGGTATTTTTAAGCATTGACCGGAAATATAAAACAGCATCCTTTTAAGGCCGCCTGACAGCCTACCTTATGCCTCAGCGGTCTGATCTTTTCTGAACCGATAATGAAAAAACAGCGCAATAATCAATGACATACCAACATGTGATACAAAGGAAGACTGAGTATAAGCACCAAAGCCCATCATAAACTCACGGCCCATGGCCGGAGCCAGCATGCCCTGTGCAATAAACCACAAAATCAGCCCCGCAATAAAGCCCGACAAAATCGCCCGACCACGGAAAGCCTTATAGAACATTAAGGTAAACAGACCAAATCCCACGACTCCAATAAGCGCATGCAGACCGAAAGCCACAGCGTAAGAAGGCGTGACCCCGGCGAATTGTTTGAACAAACCGATAACAAGAAAGGCAGGCTGCAGCTTTGGGCCAAACAGAAAAGGTGAGATGAGCCAGGCATAGGCCTCAAAGGCAATTTGTGCGATCAGACCGCCCAGGATAGCGACTTTTATTTCACTTATAGTTAACTTCATCTAAAACATTCTCATAATAGGCAAACGTTCACCTTGGTGAACTTCACGGGGCTGTCAGAAAAATCTTAATTTGTAAGACTGACTCTTAGTTACGCCGGAAGTTATGCTAAAGATTCAGATTTTTTAATATTTTAAGTGTGCCGTAGGGGAAAGAGAGCAAAACGACGTATCGTATCGTTACGCTCTCGTATATTTTTACGAGCAAAAGTAAACACCTCACCCTTTTAAGTTGCAGAGATCAACGAATGTCACCTCACTACCCTCATATACATTAGGCCAGCTTGATATATGTGTTATAGCACCTAAGATACGGGATGCAAGACCACACAGAGGGTCGCAAACTGATTACTTGATGGAGCGGGTGTTTATGAGAACAAAACGATGGATGTCAACGATCATTACCGCTGGCATAGCAGCTTTAATATTAGCCTTTGCATTAGCTCAATTTTTACCAACGCTACGCACAACAGAAAGCCGTATCGAGGTTGATATTAACGACCCGGAGCTCGTTAATAAGGGGAAATATATTGCCCGAACAGCAGACTGTGTCGCTTGCCACACCACGTTAGAAGGTGAAGCCTACGCTGGCGGCTTACCGATGCTAACGCCTCTGGGCGCAATCTATTCGACAAATATTACACCAGACAAAGAGACAGGGATCGGCAACTATACGTTTGATGACTTTAACAACGCCATCAAACATGGTGTGCGTAAAGATAACAGTGCGCTATACCCTGCGATGCCCTACCCCTCCTATCAGATTATGCCCGATGAAGATGTCGCGGCGATGTACGCCTACTTTATGACCGACGTTGAAGCAGTACATCAGCCAAATCGGGACAGTGAGCTTCCCCCTATCCTTAATTGGCGCTGGCCCTTAGCCTACTGGCAGGCAATTTTTGCACCCGAACGTGAATTTATACCCGAGACAAACACAGCTGCTTTAACCCGCGGTCAATATCTGGTTGAAGGCCCCGGTCATTGCGGCTCTTGTCATACAGAGCGCGGTATCGGTTTTCAAGAGTTAGCCCTATCCAATGCAGAGTCTAATGCTTTTCTGGGTGGCGCTGTGATTGATGGCTGGCGTGCCAAAAGTCTGCGCGGCGAATACGAAGGGTTAGGCATCTGGAGCACAGAGGAACTTGTCGATTTCTTTAAAACAGGCCGAACCGATCTAACATCAGCCTTCGGGGCAATGGCAGAAGTCGTTGAGCACAGCACTCAATACATGACAGAAGAAGACCTCTACGCCATGTCGGCATATTTAAAAACCCTGAGTCCTACCGAGGGCAGGCCTGTTAACCCACCAAACAAAATAGATACAACCACTCAGAAGCTATTAGATGGTGTCTACGATTCCCGTGGCGCTATTTTATATGCTGAGTATTGCCAGATTTGTCACCGTGCCGACGGCAAAGGGGTTCCACGAATATTCCCTGCACTTGCTGGCAATAGTGCGGTTTTCTCAAAAGAAGCAGACTCTGTTTTACAGATCACGCTAAGTGGCGGCCGTATGCCCAAAACACCCCACGACCGCATGGCCTTTACGATGCCCGAGTTTAACCATCTCAGTGATGCGGATATAGCCGAGGTAGTCAACTACATTCGTAATAGCTGGACCAACCAAGCCTCTGAAGTTGATGTTGGTGATGTGGTAAAAATGCGGCACTTTCTCACACAAAAACCAACAACAGGTACCGATATAGCACCAGATTTGAGTATTGATGCGGCATCACAAGGAGCGAGCCATGACTAATTTTTTTACTAAACAAGCTACTGCTGCATTCATCTTAGCGCTTATGGCACTGAGCATAAGCGGCTGCTCTGACCCAGATTCTGCGGAACATAACCCCGCACAATATGACCTTGTACTTACAGAGGATGCTAACACCGATATTGGTCAATATAAGCTGCCGCAGGATACTTCTATCCTGAAAGAGCCGAATGCGGAGCAAATTTTTTACGGTAAGCGGTTATTGAACGAAACCAAGCGCCTTTTGCCGGATCATGTCGGTGCCGAAATGAACTGCAACAGCTGTCATATTAGCCAAGGTAAAGTTCCTCTGGGCGACCCCTACATTAATAGCTATAACACCTATCCTCGGGTGATGCCTCGTTCGGGCACTGAAGTGGATTTAGAAGCCCGCATTAACGGCTGCTTCCAGCGGTCGATGAATGGCACCCCGCTGGACCGTGAATCACCGGAGATGCTGGCTATGATGGCGTATATGAAATGGCTGGGACAGAACACACCTAAAGACCAAAAAGTTGCCATCAATAATGCAGGCAAGATTGATACTTCTCTGGTAGCCGACACAGTACGAGGTGAAAAAATCTATTACGCCCAGTGCGCCGCTTGTCATGGAGATAACGGTGAAGGCTTAAAAGATAGCCGAGGTGATATTGTTTTCCCGCCGCTTTGGGGTGATGAATCGTTCAATATCGGAGCGGGGATGGCCCGTACTTATAAGGCGGCAGCCTTTATTAAATACAATATGCCGATGGGTATTCAGAAAAAAGGCCTATGGGGCCATGGCAATGTACTGAGTGACCAGGATGCTGTGGATGTTGCAGAGTTCTTTGCACATAAGCCTCGACCTGATTTCCCTGGCAAGGTGAATGACTGGCCAAGTGGCAAAAAGCCAAAAGACGCACGTTACTGAGGGTTAAAAACCAGGTATTAAGCAGGTCTTAGAGTAAATCCTCCGACATTTAAACCTCCAGCTACTGTGTTCGTGTGCTGGAGGTTTTCGCCATCGGAGGGCATGACAACCAGCCCTAACACTAGGTTAGCCGTGCACAAAATTGTTAGCTAAAATTGTGAACAGAGCGAAGCTGCCAACTGTTTTTTGTCCGTTTAAACACCTTGTTAGATTTCTTTCGCTGCGCGCTTACCCTAAACGTCCGAAAAACGTCATGCGTGCTGGCTCAGAAAGCGATATACCGGGCTCGGTGTTGTATGCAAGCACCACCAGCATACGGGTACGGTTGCCTACTACCGGAGTAACACGATGCATCGAATTGCGCCCTCGAAACATTACCAGCGCACCGGCATCCATCGATAAGGTTTCCGTAGGTACTTCACCCGCAAGAATTTCTCCAGAAAGCTTGTAGTTCATATCGCCACTATCGGCATCGCGTACGTCCTTCACATATTCAAATTCGCCTCCGCTTTCGGGGCTCTGAATCATTAAGGTGATGGCGAAGGAAGAGTTATCATAATGCCAACCTAACTCCTGCCCTTCACTCGCATAGTGAAGGTTTATCGATGACAGGGCATCAGCGTATTCGTGCAGCTCTTCTTCACCCAGCACGGTGCACAAAAACTCACGAAACTCAGGGGCGTCATAGAGGGTGTGTAGCGCAGATCCCGTTGGAATCTGATCCGTTGTGATACAACCTTTTGATGAGGACACTTCCTGGTTGCGAGGATGGTCTGCTGGATATTCTGGATCAGGTGTTGTCAGGTAAATGTTGTGATTATTGACGGTGTAATAGGCAAGATGTTTGTTTTCTTCACCTTCGCGTTGAATAGACGCAATTGCCGATGGCTTTAGAAAGTTGGGGATGACCAGCGCCCCATTTTCGTTCAGCGTGCGCTTACACTTGATACGAAAATCATCGTTATGTAAGGGATGTTGTTCTAGATTGATTACGTCTGCTAATGTTTTATGCATCTAAAATCTGCCTCGTAATTAAATTTACTAAAGTTTCCCTACAAAAGCCTGCCTCAATAAATTTGGGACACCCATAATTTTATACACTCATATTAGCACGTAAAATCTGCTTTCTGACTTATCTGAAAATAGCCTGCAGCGGCTGGCCGGATGAGAGCCATGCCAGCCCTTTATCCTGGGCAAGCTACTGCTTGCTAAAAACCCTGTAAACAGGCCAAAAGTAGGTCAGCAGAAGCGCCGGAACCAGCACTCAAAAACTGCACGGGACGCTATTGGCGCGCCATCCGACACGGGGACAAGATTGTATGACTTGAAACCTGTACCCACGCTCCGCGTGGTTACAATCGTGCCTTGTTATGCTTACTCTTTGTACTCAGGGTCATGGCAACTTCAGACACTACAGCACCATCAATCCGATACCTGTCCGTGACCTCCCCAGCCACTTTAAACCCGCATTTTAAATACAAACTCAGTGCAGGTTTATTGCTTGATACCGGTAACTTTGAAGCAGCAAAGCGCTGGCAAAGGCATTCGAGTGCCGCGCCGGGTTAAATTGCTATCGTTCACCCTCAAGGCCATGCCATACCCGGAGAATAATGATGACACTGGCATGAACCGAATATCGAACGACGTATTTTCCGAACACTATATCTCGAACAGAATCAGGCACCGGCGCCATTTCAACCGGTGTGCCCATTTTTGGGAAGTCTGGAGGCAGTTCAATTTTGCCAACCAGTTCGGTAGCGATCCGGGTTGCCGCCGACGGGTTATGAACGGCAATGAACTCCCTGAGGCGCTTCAAGTCTTCAATGGCTTCGTCCGTGTAAACCAGTTTCACTTACCTGACCTCGGTGCATCCTGCTCCTTTTCGGTTCCCCAACTATTAAGCCAACTATGAACCTCGCTGGAATCAACCACCTTGCCTTGGGCGGCGGACTCCATTGCTTCCAAAGTTTGCATCCACCGCTCTTGCTCAAGCTGCTGCTTTTCTATGTATTCCGACAAAGCCTGATTGATTACCCAGCCTTTACTCCGGTGGAGCCTGCTGGCGATTGCTTCCAGGTGCTGCTCAACTTCTGCCTGAAGGCGAACTGTGGTGACACTCATAGCTATACCCTCACATTTGATAACTACAATGTATTACAGCATAGTCAATGAGGGTGCGGCAAAAAATTTAACGCTGAAGCACAGCGGCGGCCTTGGAGTGGCGACGAAGGAGCCACGAAAATGATGGCCATCGGCCGCGAACTGCTCTCGGTTTACTTCAAGCACCCAGAGCAAGTGCGCAAAGCGATTTACACAACCAATGCGGTTGAGGCGGTGCACCGCCAGTTCCGAAAACTGACCAAGACTAAAGGCGGCTTCGCCAATGAAAACGCGTTGCTCAAGCTGCTGTACGCAGGTATGTTGAAAGCGTCAGAGCGCTGGACGCATCCGGTGCAAAACCGGAACCTGACGTTGTCGCAGCTGAGCATCCACTTCGAAGGGCGGATCGACGGTTACGTGGATCTGTAAGTAATGGGTGACACAGAACTATGAACACCCTCCAGAACTATGAACACCCTCACACCCTCGAGTGGCCTGACACATTATATGACCTTAGATTTAATTACACTTCCATCGTAAACCTGTGATAGAGGACGTAACTCTCTGAAAATCGAATAAGCCAAATCCTCAACCTCTTTAGTTATAATTTCTAGAGCTTCTGTTTTTGATTCATCATCAAAAATCTTTCTTGTGTCGTCTGGAACCATAAGAGTATTCCGGTAGGTTTCAGAAGCATTTAGTAAACTAAGAAAGTCTCTTGTTTGCTCTACAAGTGCCAGTGACATATAGCTGGGAACATTCAGTTTCTGGTCCATATGATAAGCAATCCCCGCTAGATCATAGCTCGTCAGCTTCTTTGCTTTCCCTTTTTTATAATCGGGCATGTCAGCCACCAAGTTTTTCAGCAACCTAATTACTTTTTTTAGATTGCCCGAGTACTGAGTATCTTTATCGTTCACCCTGGCAATGTGTTTGAATGGAAAGTTTCCTAATAAACGATGCTCTTTCTTGTGATATATCTTTATGCCAATATCTCGTTCTTGGCGGCTCCTTTGATAGTCATGCGTGTGATACCAACAACTTGGCACTACATCCACTTTACGCTTTAAACTTCCACCCACAAGGGAAATTGACTTGCTGTTTGTACAATCAACATCTGCCTCATAATATCTGGTTGTTAATTTCTGTTCTGATTTATTCCTCAGCTCTGCAATTATCTCAACCATGGGACGGTTGCCTGCAGCGTAGCAAGTAGACCCATCAAGTTTTGGTGTTTGCACCAGAATAGTGTCTTCACAAATTATAAGCATATCCACATCAGAATGACCTTCAATATGAATGTCTAGCGCTACCGATCCCTGAATTCTTTTGGTAGCGCCAATTCCTTCTGTTTTTAACATGCTTATCAATGTATCTGAAACGCGATTCCCTTCATTGATGGAAACTTTTGTGGATTCAGGGTTTACAGCGGACATTGACCCAATGGCATAACGAACTCCTGGACTCTCCGAAAGCCCCTCATAGGACTCTCTAATCCGGTAGTCTCCTGTATCCCAAGAATGAAAACCTTTCTCTAAAAGAACTAACTCTCTTGTACCTTGGCGTCTGTCTTTAAGCCTCGCATCGAAATTGATCATTATTGTCCTCTTTCAAGACTCATCAAACCGTAGGTTTTTCTTCCGCCACTATTAAAATATGTACCTTTCGCAGACTTTAAGGCCTTATCAAATTCAATTTCGCAAAAGCCTTTGTGGGAGCTTAATTCATGCGACTGATCTAGATTAGGCTCATTCTTGTAGCTATAACTCAAAACCCAACCACCACGAACTCCGCTTCTTTTGAAAAGAGTTGCAGTGTAACTTTCACTTTGGCTCTTACTAGTTTTTATATTTATAGAAATTTGCTTCCAGTTTTGTTCTATATCTAACTCAGCTGGCCACTCGTATTTATTGTTTCCTTCCTCATCCAGAGTGCGGCCATCAACTTTCCACACGCCGTTCAAGTCAGGAATATTGAAAAACTGAACTTTCCAAATCCATTTATTAAAGAGCCAATGCAATCCAAAATATACTACGCCGACAGTAACTGAACCTTTCGTAAAAGCTTCCCATCCAGTCATGCTAGACAACAGGCTGGCAAGTTGAGCCCCACCGCCTGCAACAAGTATGGCTATCAATCCGAGCCAACGACCTATACCAGCGCGATCATGGCCAAATATCGCATAATCATGCATTAACCATTCTCCTTTTGTAATCACTTACTCTGCTTACAAGTACTCATAACGCCCGCATAAAGCGTGCGAGGTACGAGTGTCGCATTTGATACGTTTGTTAGGGGTTGTACTGATACTCATTTTGCAGGTCATTCAGTGTTGTGATGTGAATTTTGACTTTTACTTTGTAGCGTTTAGCAAAACTTTCTAAGTTATGTCTAAGCATAGCCATCTCTACTTCAGGTGTATCCATTACTGCAAATATATGAAGAGTAAAATTTCTTGGGTCTATTCCTCTAAAACTCTGTGCCGCTAATTCAGACTGCTCAAGAACCCTAGCTAATCTAGAAGGATCTACATGCCTTGCTTTAAATAGTTTAACTTCAACGGCATGAACCTCATCATCATCAACAGCTAAAGCATCGTAAACTGCGCGGACATTACTGTCGGGAAACTCAAGCCGGACATCTGTTTTGAAATTTAGACCAAGCTCTTTAGTCAGTTTGTTTACAGCTAGCTTTTCGGCCAGAGTTACATCAGCCATCAATTGGCGATTTCTAATTGAATTAATTTTTGCTGTACTCATGAATTTGTCATGAGCCGAATCAGCATCTTTTTTACTATTATCGGCATTTTCGGTAGCGCTAGATTTTTCAGAGGTATCTTCCGCTTCGATTTCCTCCACTTCCTCGCGCAGTTTATTTCCTTGCTCTTCAGGTGAAGCTTTACCATAGGGATTTACAAAATTCTTTTCATCTTTGTAATCAGATGGAGCATACAGCACTCGGTGATTGAAATTGAGAGTCAAAAAGAAGATACCTACCAGAAATATGGGAAAGAACATTAAAAACCAAATATAGATATTCTGATTATCTGCCTCTATAAATGGCAATACAGTTGTGCCACTTATTTCGGCAATTGCGGCGAAAGAGGCAATCACTGTCAGTGGATTTTTAATGTGTCCTATTTTTTCGACCAATGTAGATCTCCTAGACCTCTCAAATTTATGCTGGGCCTACTGAAACCCCTAACATTTTGATATCAGGCACGCGTATTTCGCCGATTTCAATAGTCCGACAGACAACGAGGAAAGACTTTGATTAGAAAGGAAAAATCCATTTTCTGGCCTGACTGCTTTCCTACTAAACGCGCATGCGCATATATACCGCAGCCGTGCGCCTGTTATCCAATATCTGCTTTCCATAATGTATTGATTTTGCAGCTTATCCAATTTCACCGTACTGGTAAACTGAGCATTAAGTCGAAGACAACGAGCCTCATTCTGAGCAAAACCCTAAATATTCTGTATATACCAACAAGTTCTGCTTAATCAAATCCCCAAGCGCCATGGGGCGCAAAACCTGCTAGAATCGCCCCTTTTATTTCTCTCGGCTATCTCACGGGTACTCTGCACTCTATGTCTTTTATCTCCCTTGGCCTGTCAGGCTTTTTCCAACGCGCTTTAGATGAACTGGGTTACGACACCCCCACTGCCATTCAGGCCCAGGCGATCCCTGCGGTGTTGGAGGGTCGTGATCTGTTGGCGGCGGCGGAAACCGGTTCCGGTAAGACGGCGGCGTTTGTACTGCCCCTGCTGGAAAAGCTGCTGGACCACGAGGGATTGCGCAGCAATCAGGTGGCGACTCTGATACTGGTGCCAACCCGTGAGCTGGCGGTACAGGTAGAAGAAGCGGTTAAGGCGTACACCACCTATTACCCGCGCCGGATAAAATCCCTGGCGGTGTACGGCGGTGTTTCTATTAACGCCCAGATGCAGGCGATGAAAGGCGGTTGCGATCTGATGGTGGCGACCCCTGGTCGTCTGCTGGATCTGATGGAGAAAAACGCCATTACGCTGGATAAGGTGCAGCATCTGGTGCTGGATGAAGCCGACCGTATGCTGGATCTGGGTTTTGCCGATGAGCTGCAACAGGTACTGAGCAAACTGCCGGTGCAGCGTCAGAATCTTCTCTTCTCAGCCACCTTCCCGGAGGAAGTGGACGCCCTGATCAACCGCCTGCTGTTCAATCCGGTCAATATTGAGATTGAGCGGGAAAACAAACTGCCGGACACCCTGATTCAGCGCCCCATCGAGGTAGATAAAGAACAGCGTACTGCGCTGCTGCGTCACCTCCTGGGTGAGATGAACGGTGCTCAGTTTCTGGTCTTTGTTGCCAGTAAACGCACCGCTGACAATGTTGCCGGTAAGCTGAACAAGTATGGGTTCACAACGGAAACCCTGCACGGTGACCGGTCACAGAAAGAGCGTAACCACTCACTTGCAACATTTAAACGCGGTGAAATTCAGGTATTAATAGCAACAGACCTTGCGGCTCGTGGTCTGGATATTCCACTGCTGCCCTTTGTGGTGAACTACGACCTGCCACGCTCTCCTGCGGATTATATTCACCGCATTGGCCGTACTGCCCGTGCCGGTGAAGTGGGTACGGCGTTTAGTTTTATCGACCATGAAAGCGACGCTCACTTTAAGCTGATCGCTAAACGCAACCATCTGAATGTACCCCGTGAGCAGATTGCAGGCTTTGAGCGTAGTACGACACCACCGGATGATATTGCTGCGCCAAGCAAAGGTCAGCCTCCGGTCAAAGGTAAGCGTAAAAGTAAGAAAGACAAACTGCGGGAAGCCGCGGCCCGTGAACAGGCCGCCCACAATAACCGCGCATCCGGTAAGCAAGCGAGTGCAGCCAGCGCTCCTTCTGAGGCGGCTTCCATCTGGCAGAAAGCAACCCTTAAGCGCCGCTGATCCGATCACAGCCCGCTAAAGCCAGTTCAGATCTGCCTCTGAACGAACAGGGGCGTCAGTGACCTGCTGATGCCCTTGCTCTGCCCTCTAGCCTTTGTCTCTGCCTTCTAAACGTTGCCTCTGCCCTTAAACCCCTGCTTCTACCCTCTGCCGCGGCACTCTTAAACACCCGCTATACGTTTTTAGCAATATTATCCTCTGACAAAAAGCCTGAACACAGCACTTTTCCATACGACCAAGGTGTAATACTGCAACGGAATCAGCTCTGCTAGTTTCGCCTCCTCTCCATAGAAGGCAAAATATTATGCTGCCCTTCTAATTATCAACACTGTTTATTTACGACAAAAACAAGAGTTACCAGACGATCATGTGGAACATTATCAAAATTGCCAGTGCTTTTATCGGTATTATTGTGGGCGCAGGTTTTGCCTCCGGTCAGGAAGTGCTGCAGTACTTCACCAGCTTTGGCTATATGGGCACCGTAGCAGCGGTGGTGGCAACAGCACTGTTTGCCTATCTGGGTATGATGCTGACCTGGTTGGGCAGCCGAACAGGTACTCGCTCCCATAAAAGCGTGATCTACCAGATCAGCGGTCGCCAAATCGGCCGGATCGTCGATGGTATTATTTTTTTTACCCTGTTCGGTGTCGGCGTGGTGATGATCGCCGGTGCAGGCTCAACCCTGAATCAGCAGTTTGGGCTACCTGCTTATATAGGCAGTATTGTGATGACGCTGATGATGGGCGCTACCCTTATGCTGGATGTGCGCCGGGTGGTGGGATTGATCGGTAGTATCACGCCGTTTCTGGTACTGGCCCTGGCTCTGATCTGTGCCTACAGCCTGTCAACCATGGAAAGAAGCTTTGCAGAGCTGGCCCCCATTGCGGAAGGTATCGACTCAACACTGCCTCACTGGTTGGTGTCTGCGGTTAACTATGTCTCCTTTAATATTGCTGTTGGCGCTGCCATGGCGCTGGTGATAGGGGGTGCCGAGCCCAATGCAAACATCGCGCGCTGGGGTGGCCTTTTGGGTGGTGTCGGTGTGGGTGTACTGATTATGATCAGCCATCTTGCCATGTTCTCTCAGGTCGATCAGGTTGCAGGTTATGCCCTGCCCCTGCTGAAAATTATCGATGGCATCTCTCCTTTGCTGGCAAAAGCAATGGCGTTTGTATTGTTCGGTATGATCTTCAGCACCGGTGCCAGTATGTTTTATGCCTTTGTCGCCCGGTTTACACGAATGCAAACCAGCGCTGCGAATCGCTTCAGTATCGTGACTCTTCTGGTGGCCTTTATCGCCAGCTTTGCCGGCTTCACTCAGCTGGTGGCTCTCTTTTACCCTTTAATCGGTTATTTAGGACTCTTTTTGGTACTGGCGCTGATCTATGCCCCTTTCCGATTAAAGAGATCATCCGCGATACAAACATTACATCCGATAACGGATAACTGATCACATCCCACCAACCAGTCCCGCGCCGTTAAAACGACCCGATCTAGCTGCAACCTGCCTCTTTGCAGGTGCAGCTTTGGTTGTTCACTCCGGTGTAACTCAGACTAAAAACCGGTCTTATTCCGACGCTGATTGCAAACAGCTTCCGACCGGAACCCGGCTCAGGCATTTATCTCGCCTCGGTTGTAGCCACTCAGTTGTAATC
This sequence comes from Oceanospirillum sp., assembly GCF_048265165.1. Lineage (GTDB taxonomy): Bacteria > Pseudomonadota > Gammaproteobacteria > Pseudomonadales > Halomonadaceae > Oceanospirillum. The sequence continues at coordinate 639,164 of NZ_JBLXCD010000001.1, forward strand.
TGCTAGTATGCAGTCTGTTTTTGGCCAATAACCCCCAACGGTATTTGCCGCTACCGGTTCTCCCCGGCAGACGGGAATGTGCACTTTAGGATCTCCACGCCATGGATGAAGCTTTATTAATCGCCCTACTTTTTATTGTCCCGATTGCAGGGCTGGTAATGGCAGCGCTGGGCATGGTGGCCTTTTTCCGCACTCAGCATCAACGGGATGAACTAAAACGCCTGCGGGATGAGCTGGGCGAGTACCGTCAGGTTCTGAAGCACTTTGATACCGTACTGAAAGACCAGAACCTGAATCAGCAACAACTGAGCGAACAGCTGGATCAGGCCGTGGGGCAAATGCCAGAGCAACCGACTGCTCCTCCTGTATCTCAGCAAGCTATAGCTGATACTGAAATAGTGCCCGCCCAAAACCATGCGGTAGATCAGACCCTGCAACCCAGTGCCCCCGGAACAGAGGCTTCCCCGCCTCCAATACCGGATCAGGGGTCGGAAGAAGCCGATGTCCCTTGGTTTGACCGCCTGAAGAAAAGTGTGCAGCAACACTGGATGATCTGGCTCGGCGGCATCTGCGTAGGTCTGGCCGGTGTCTTTATGGTGGGTTACTCCATCGAGCAGGGCATTCTGGGGCCCATGGCCCGGATTGTCCTTTCTCTACTGGTAGGCCTTGCTCTGCATGGTCTGGCGGAATACCTGCATCGCACCAGAGGCCAGAACACTATCTTTGCCTCACTGGCGGGTGGCGCAAGTATCATTCTCTACTCGGCACTGTTTGCCACCTTCAGACTCTTCCCGGACGTCTCCCCCTTATTAGTCTTTGCCGGTATGGCCTTGACCTCTTTCGCAACCATGGCACTGGCCCTGCGGCAGGGGCCGGTTCTGGCAGCACTGGGCATGCTGGGTGGCTATATTGTTCCTTTACTGATTAACACAGGTTCCGGTGAGATCGAACTGGCGCTGGTCTATAGCACCATCCTGACATTTTTCAGCCTCTGGCTGATCTCGTACGTTGAACGCCGCTGGCTCTGGATCGGGGTTATCGTCGGCAGCCTACTGTGGTGGCTCGCATCCCTGGCGGCTACGCCAATGGAAGGGGCCAGATCACTGTATCTGCTGGTCATCGCTTATCTCTTTCTTGCGGTACCGCGCTTTGACTGGACACTAAAACAGATCGATTGGCCGGAAGATCATCAGAGCACCGTAAAAGACCTGTGGCAGTGGCTGAAAAACCTGAAAGATGCTGAATTTCGCCGGTCGCAGCTAAACAAGCTACGCCAAAGCACAGCCTGGTTCCAGGGGATTTTGTTATTGCTGGCAACCCTGGCTCAGGCCTGGAGCCTTTGGATTGAAGGGGTCGCTGATGCCAGCCCGATCAGCCTGTTACTGCTTCCGGCGTTGTTGATTCTGGTGGCGGCCCAACGCCCGCTGTTTACTCTGTTACCGGTTATCGCCCTGGTAACCACCATCCTTGCGGCACTGCTGCCACTACTGACGGAACTGCATGATCAGGCGGTATTGGAAACCGTTTCTTATGGCGTCCAATACGGTCTGATCGTGCGTTTTATACTGCTGAGTCTGCTGTTCAGCGGCACGGCGATCTGGCTGCTCCGGCAGCGTTACCCATTACCGGCCTACTGGGCTGGCATGGGCGCGTTAACACCGATTGCCTTGCTGTCTACGGCGTATTACGCACTGAATAGCTTTACCGATGAGTGGGTTTGGGGTTCTGTTGCCGTTGCCGTCAGCATCGCTTATCTGCTGCTGATGCGCTGGGCGGTTAACCGAAACCAGCCCTACTACAGTGATGCCTTTAAGGTTGTGATAACGGCGTCGGCTCACCTGAGCCTGGCTCTGCTGGCGGTCATCTGGCTGGCAGATGCGACCCTGACGGTCGCTCTGGCGGCACAGCTGGTGAGTTTGTCCTGGCTGCAGCGTCGTTATCAGCTGACCTATATGCCCTGGGTGATCCGTGTCGTACTGTCGGTTGTTGTGCTGCGCCTGACACTGAACCCGTGGCTATTAACCTACAGCAACGACAGCCACTGGTCACTCTGGACCTACGGTGGCTCAACTCTGTTTGCGGCTCTTGCGGCATGGCTGATGCAATCGGATATTAAAATGCGCGCCTGGCTGCAGGGTGCAACGGCGCATCTGCTGATTCTGACCATCGCTGCCGAGCTAAGATACTGGCTTTACGATGGCGATATTTTTATCTCCGAATACAGTTTTCTGGAAGCCAGCCTGAATACCCTGATCTGGGGTGGTGCGGCAGCGGTTTATCTTTATCGGGCCCGCACCGGTCAGCACCTGACCCGCCTCTATGAAGTGCTGGCAGGGGTACACCTGACCGCAGCCATCGTGAACTATGGCGTTTTTGTGCTGCTGGCGGGTAATCCACTCTGGAGCGACGCAGCTGATATCAGTACCGATCCCATCTTCAATTTATTGCTGCTGAGCTACGGGGTGCCAACACTGGTCGGTCTTGCCCTGTGGCGTCTGCTACCGGTGCGTTTCGCCCGCTTTGCAATCCTGTTTGCCGGAGCCAACCTGTTACTGTTTGTCTCGATGGAGGTTCGCCATCTTTGGCAGACTGGTGAGATGCATCTGTATCGCGACACCTCAAACGGTGAGCTATATACCTACTCTGTGGTCTGGCTGCTGATGGCCTCCGCAGCACTCCTTATAGGGAGCTGGCGACAGCAACTGTCGCTCTATAAAGCAGGTATGGGCTTGTTATTGGTTGTGGTGGCTAAGCTATTTTTAGTTGATATGTCTGACCTGACCGGCCTCTGGCGTGTCGCGTCCTTTATGGGACTGGGGCTTGCGCTACTGGCTCTGGCCTGGTTGCACCAAAGACTCAATCACAGGATGATCACTGATCAGCAGCCCTAACCGGAATATTTCAGATGATAACAGAGAATTTCCGGCTTTTTTCCCGATCACAATGGCATAAGCTGTGCTATGAGTTAAACATTGACAGCTTTTCGCCAACGTTAATTATTCAGAACAAGGTAACCCCATGACACAAATGATGGACAACCAACCCGCAGAACCTGTTGAAGTACCACTGAATATCGCAGTGCTTACCGTATCCGATACCCGCACCCCGGAAACAGACAAAAGCGGCGATACTCTGGTTAAATGCCTGGAAGAAGCCGGTCACAAACTGGGTGATCGCGCTATCGTACCGGATGATGTTTACAAGCTACGGGCCACCATTTCTAACTGGATTGCTGACGAGAACATCAACTGTATTATCAGCACGGGCGGAACCGGTTTCTCAGGCCGGGACAGCACACCGGAAGCGGTAACCCCCTTACTGGACAAAGTGATTGATGGCTTTGGTGAGATCTTTCGCATGGTTTCCTATGACGAGATCAAAACCTCTACCATTCAATCCCGTGCCATTGGCGGACTGGCGAACAGCACTCTGGTTTTCTGTTTACCAGGCTCCACTGGTGCCTGCCGTACCGGCTGGTATAAAGTCATTCAGGATCAGCTGGATAGTCGCCACCGCCCCTGCAACTATGTGGCATTACTGACCAAGGGTAATGCTCAGCACGTTTAATATTGATAACACCCGCTGCGCCAATACAACCGATAACGGAAACCGGAAGTTATGCTGCTTAAAACGAGAAAAGACGCCTGTGATCAACCGGGACTGATGCCTGTAGACGAAGCGATCAGCTGTATCTGTAATGCGATCAGACCCGTTGCAACAGAGGTAAAGCCTCTTTCTCAGGCGCTGGGCTGTGTGCTGGCAGAGCCCATTGTCTCCCAGATTAATGTGCCTGGCATGGACAACAGCGCCATGGACGGCTACGCGCTGAACATTAAAGACCTGAAGAAAAGTCCACTGGCCATCAGCCAACGCATTCCCGCCGGACAGCAGCCCGAAGCTCTGCAGCCCGGCACCTGCGCCCGGATTTTTACCGGAGCCCCCCTGCCCGATGGTGCTGATACCATCGTTATGCAGGAGAAGGTAAAGGTGGATGGCGACCAGGTCAGCTTTCATACCCATATTGATACCCCTAACCAGGGGGATTTTGTCCGCAAAGCCGGGCAGGATATTCAGCAGGGCCGGGTGCTGTTAAATACCGGTAGCCGCCTGGATGCCGTGGCGCTGGGGCTGGTTGCATCGGTAGGCCAGGCAGAGGTTATTGTTCACAAGAAACCTAAAGTCGCACTGCTCAGTACCGGTGATGAGCTGGTTGAACCTGGTGCGCCCCTTCAGGCAGGACAGATTTTTAACTCTAACCGTTACATGCTGCTCTCCTTGTTAGCGAATCTGGGCTGCGAGGTCATTGATAGCGGAATCATCCCGGATGACCGTGAAGCGACGGTAAAAGCACTGCAAAAAGCAGCCTGTCAGGCGGATCTGGTGATCAGTAGCGGCGGTGTCTCTGTAGGTGAAGAGGATCACGTTAAGCCTGCCATCGAACAGCAGGGAACCCTTAACCTGTGGCGTATGGCGATGAAACCCGGTAAGCCTCTGGCCTTCGGTCAGATTAAAACCCCAGAGGGAGAAACCCCCTTTATCGGTCTGCCCGGTAATCCGGTGTCATCTTTACTGACCTGTCTGGTGGTGGTTCGTCCGGCTCTTGGCGTCCTGCAGGGGCGGGGTGAGGTTCCGGCTCCGGTTTACCGGTATGCAGAAGCAGAGTTTAATATTGATGCCGGTGAACGCCGGGAATATCTGCGGGTGCGCCGTGTCCGCCTGCGCCCCGGCGACCTGCCCAGCCAGCCGATGCGTATTGAGTTGGCACCATCGCAGAACTCCGGTGTGCTCACCTCCTGCCAGTGGGCCGATGCCCTGGCGATTGTAGAACCTGGACAAAAGGTTCGAGAAGGCGACTGGGTGAAATACCTGCCGATGGATTATCTGATGCTGGCCCCTTAACAGGGGCGCGTCATCGGGAAAGTGTGGTTCACCGCGACCGGTGAATCAGCCCGACAAACCGTGCTAATAAGGCCTCAATCTGCTCATCCAATGGCCAACCTGCGTTGATACGCACATAATCCTGATAATAATCCAGCGTGGTAAAGGCAGGGCCGATTCTAAGATCCAGCCCTTCTTTTATCGCCTGTTGCCAGAGCGACTGACTGTTCAGCCCAGGTATCTGTAGCCAGAGCACCATGCCGCCGGTGGGCTGGCTGACCGCACTTCCCTCCGGCAGATGTGCCAAAAGATACTCCCGGTAATCCTTCAGGTTTTTTTGTAGCTGGATTCGTGCCCGATTAAGGTGACGTCGGTACTGGCCGGTATTGATAAAATCTGCCAACCCGGCCTGTACCGGTGTGCTGATGCCAAAATGGTTCACCCCGTGCCGCCGCTCATAGCCGGTGAAAAACTGTCCCGGCAGACACCAACCCACCCTGAACCCCGCACTCAGGGTTTTTGAGACCGAGCCACACCAGAGCAGAAAACCGCCTTTATCCCAGTATTTCGCCGGTAACGGCAGGGTTTTACTCTGACCCAGTTCGATATAGATATCATCTTCAATCACGGGAATCTGATACTGATTCGCCAGCTCTGCCAGTCGCTGTTTTTGGGCTGCCGACATACTGATCCCCTGTGGGTTCATATGGGATGTGCTGAACAGCCCCGCTTTGACGGTTTTGTTCTTTAGCAGCACCTCAAACTGATCCAGATCGATCCCCTCCTCTGTTGAAGGAATTTCCACCACGTTGCGATTCAGTCCCGCCAACAGCTCCAGCAGACCGCTGAAACAAGGCGAACTGATGGCGATAGCATCACCGGGATCAGATACGGTTTCCAGAGCGATGCGCACCCCATCGATACAGCCTCCGGTAATCACCAGATCTTTGGCAGAGAAAGGAAAACCGTAGGTGCAGAAATGCTCTTCCAGTGCCAGACGTAAGGCCGGATCACCCTGACGATCCGGGTAGTTATGCAGCTGTCGGGCAAGGCGCGAAATACCCCGCTTAAGACTTCTTTGCAGGGCTTCTGTCGGCATAAGATCCGGTGCTAACTGGGAGATACCCAGAGGCCCGGGTTCATAAATTCCCGGCTGATAGTTGATGCCGGATTCCTGAAAAGAGATGCTTTTCAGCTGACTGCGAAACTGAGGTAGTTCAGGGGTTTTGCTGGCCAGCAGAGGACGGGAAACATAAAAACCGGACTGAGGTTTAGCGATAATCCAGCCCAACTCTTCCAGATAGTGATAGGTGTTGATGGCGGTGGTCATACTGATATTAAACTGCTGCGCCAGTTTGCGAAGCGAGGGCATACGGCTGCCATGGGGGAGCTTCTCCGCCTGAATATCGGTAATAATCTGTTCTGCAATCCCCTGATAACGCACGCCTCACCTCTTAATCCAGCTGATCTGTTACTTCAGATTAACGCCGCACCAACAAACTGTATACTTTTTATTTTTAAAAACTGACTCTGTTATCTTTTCTAGCAAAACCTGACACTAGCCCCTTAACAGAACAACACTTTTCAGCGTTTTAGGGAGAACAAAACGATGCGCCTGAAAGACCTGCTACTGGGTTTAAGCATTATGTGTTTATGGGGATTTAATTTCTCTGTCATTAAACTGGGGGCAGATCAGATCAACCCGATTCTGCTGACCACCCTGCGCTTTACGTTTGCGGTACTGCCGGTGATCTTTTTTATCAAGCGCCCTAAGGTGAAACTACGCTATCTGGTAGGTTATGGTGTGACCTTTGGTGTCGGAGTCTGGGGCATGATGACCTCAGCGATCACTCTGGGGGTCAGTGCCGGTATGGCGGGCGTGCTGATGGATCTGAGTCTGATCGCCAGTCTTCTGATCGGCTGGCTGGTACTCAAAGAGAAAATCAGCCCACGTCAGACCGTAGGAGCGGGCCTGATTTTACTGGGCGCTGTGGTCAGCCTGAGTCTTGAGGATGGCTCTGTGCCTTTGGCAGGCTTACTACTGGTTCTGATCGGTGCTTTAAGCTGGGCGGTTATCGGCCTGATCGTAAAGCTTGCGAATACCCAGCAGATCTTCGCCTTCAGTGTCTGGGGTATGCTGTTCGCACCTCTGCCGCTGGCGGCTCTGGCACTGATCAGCTACGGGCCGGAAGTGTTTATCGCCCTGCCGGAACAGATGAACAGCAGTGTCTGGTTCTCGGTGCTGTTTCAGGCCTACCCGACCACTTTGCTCGGCTACTGGCTGTGGAATCGCCTGATGACTCAGTACCCACTATCAACGGTAGCACCGTTAACCATGCTGACGCCGGTATTCGGCCTGCTGGGCAGTATGATCTTTCATGGAGAAACCATCAGCGACACTAAGCTATTGGCCTGCGCGCTGATTCTGGTCGGTTTTCTGGTCGGACAATGGCAAAAAAGCTGGTTCAGAAGCCTGAGAGTACAGGCTAACAGATAGATATCATCAACCTATCGGGCTGCAACACTCAAATTAGCAGCCCACTGACGCACCACCTGTTCGATGCTGTTATTAATACTCTGCTGCACCGTCCGGTTAAACTTTTGCGTTGTCGGTTGGGAGAGGAACCCGATATATGACTGGAGGGTATTCTGATCAAGATTACGATAAGTAAACGCAAGAGCGATGGTGACCATCTGATCAACCTGCTGACGCGTATCTGACTCAGACATCATCAGCTGGCGATGAAAGCCGTCCAGATCAATATCACCACCCTCGCCCGATGAGCGCTGCAGAACAACGAAGATCGCAGAAGCAACCTGCTTTTGCATCTCAAGGGTAATTTCGGTGACACCTGCCTCTTTATTGATTTGAGCGGCCTGTGCCATCCGGCTCTGATCCTGCATCAGTGACTGGACATGGGCCATCATCAGTGCCTGACTGTCCGCGTCTGAAGCCTTTGCTTCTTCAGAGGTCACACGGCGGCCAAGCTCCGAGTCAAACCAGGTCAGAAGCTCATCCACTTCCGTTGCAGACATCTCTGTTTTAAGGGACTGGGAAATATCCGAAAGAATAACCGCTTCATTAAGGCTCAGATCAATCTGCTGCTGTACTTTAAAGGCACTATCCGAAGAAATTCTTCCTGCATCAACCGCGTCGGCAATACCTTCTTTAATCGCCAGAGGAAATTCAGAAATCTGAGCAGAAACACCCGAAATATCCAATAATTGCGTAATATCCCTATCGGAAGGCGCGGCCTGTACTGTAGATATTAACCCCAGTGCCAGTACCAGCACTGCCATAAAAATACGGTTCATCTGTTTTATCATGATCAATCCTGAGTCAAAGTGGATAACAGTCCGTGCTAAGGCGCATTTTGCCAATAACCATACCCAGATTCCACGCCGTTATGTAACGCCCGGATACCGTCCTTGTATCCATCGCACCGTCCCTGTAACACCATGATACTAGGTTTCTAACACCACAATACTAGGCTTCGCCTGATATGGGCTGGTAAATTCAGAGGTCACTTAACCGTGCAAAACCATCACGGGTGTAATTTTCACTGCCATCTGGCTTCACGCACAGGTTATCTTCAATGCGAATACCACCATAAGGCAGTAGTTTTTCCACCATCGCCCAGTTGATCTGCTCTGAAGCCTTAGAGGCTTTCAGCTCTGCTAACAGCTGCGGGATAAAGTACACCCCCGGCTCCACGGTAATAACATAACCTGTATCAAGTGTACGGGTCAGGCGCAGGAAGAGATGCTCAGCCGGTGGCTCCTGTATAGCGCCCGTTGCATCCTGCTGCCAACCACCCACATCATGAACCTGAAGCCCCAGCAAGTGGCCCAGACCGTGAGGATAGAAAGTACGGGTAATCCCTTGTTCCAACTGATCTTCAGGGTTGGCATGCACAATACCAAAACGGTTGAGAAGATCGGCGATCATCAGATGCATCTGCTCATGCAGCGCCACAAAATTACTGCCGGCACTGATCTGCTGACACAGCTGAAGCTGCAGATCATCCAGCCCTTTCACCAGATCAGAGAAGAGAGTACCTTCCTGAGTAAAGGTACGGGTAATATCTGCTGCATAGCCATTAAAACTGGCACCAGCGTCAATCAGCAAGGTGCGGTGCTCACCGGGTGCGGAACGCTGCTGGAACTGATAATGCAGTACAGCGGCGTGTTCATTCAGGCCGACAATATTGTCGTAGGGCATATCACGTTCATTATGGGAGATCGCACTCAGGTAAGTCTGATGAATAGCGTATTCACTGAGTCCGGACTCAAAACCGCGCTGCGCCGCACGATGCCCTTTAACCGCCAGGTAGTTAGATTCACGCAGGCAGTGTTGCTCCCATTCGGTCTTGATCGCCCGACCAAAGTTAATACTATGGATCAGAGCCTCAGGATTGTGGCTCAGATGCGCTCCCTCAAGACCCTGTTCACTGATCAGAGCCGTACGCGCCTGCCCTACGGTTGCCAGCATAGCCGCCGGATCATCATAAGCGATCCACTCGAAACCCAACGCCCAGTCTGCACAAGGCAGATCCGGTGTCAGGTGCCAGAAGTCTTTCGGCGTGTAATAAAACATTAAAGGCTTCTGACCGGGGCGAACCAGCAGCCAGCAATCCGGGTGCTGAGTCAGGAACGGCGACCAGTAAACAAAGTGAGGGTTTGGTCGAAACGGATAACGGGTGTCATCCAAAAAATGCTTGTGCAAATGACCGGAACCGATCAGAAGCTGATCAAACGAATGCTCTTGCAGGAGTGCTTCAAACCGGGATTGCAGTTGGGACAGGTGTGCAAAATAAAGTGCAGACATAAAAAACCTTTTTAATCGAACCCACCCTCAGGCAGGTTGAAACATTGAAACCAGAAACCCGGCGCATCACAGAAGACACCCGAATCATCTGATACAGATCAGACGTTCAGAGACCGATTGGCAAGAGCCTCTTCCAGTAGTGCCCAGAGTTGTTTAATGTTTGGCTGAACATTTTGGCGGTTCCGGTACAGGCGAACCTCTAGGGGTACATGCCACTCTTCACCCCCTGCAAGACTCAAGCTGCCATGTTCCAAACTACTGTTGACCAGACGCTTAGGCACCCAGCCAAAGCCAAAGCCTTCTTTGATCATCGCTTTAACACTGATCGAGTGAACATTTTCATTCATGGTCACCAGCTGAGGCGGCTCTGGTTGCTGCTGAACAAAGTGATCCAGCACTGAGCGCATAAAAGAGTTTTCGTAGTAGCCAATGTAAGGCAGCGGCTGACTTTTCTGTCCCGGCAGATAGTACAGTGGCCGCCCATCTTCATCGTTGGCCGTTACCGGCACCAGTTTTTCCCGCGCAACGGTGAGGCTTTCAAAACGCTCATCATCCAGATCCCGGGCCACCTTCATGGTCGGGTGCCAGAAGCAGAGCACCAGATCACACTCCCCCTGGGACAAAGCATTAACAAAGTCCGCACCCACCCAGGAAGTGGATTTCAGATTCAGGTCAATGGGCAGGTTATTCTGGGCTGAAAACGGCATCAGTACCGAGTGATAGAGTGTCAGGTAAAGCGTCTGTGTTGTGGCAAATGTGAGCCGGTTACTCTGCTGCTCACGTATCTCATTGCAACGCACCTTGGTCTCCCGTGCGATGCGGGTCATCTGTTCCGCACCGGCCAGAAACACCTCGCCGGCAGCGGTCAGAGACAACGGAAGACTGTTGCGGTCGATCAGCGTTGTGCCCATCTCTTCCTCCAGTAACCTTATACGGCGACTGAGGGTAGGCTGGGTGACATTGCGCTCATCCGCCGCCCGGGAGAAATGCCTTGCCCGGGCCAGAGCGATAAAATCATCGAGCCATCTAACTTCCATAGCGTACCTTAAAAGAACAAACAACTACCGGGGCTTATAAACCAGCCTTCAACCATTGATGTACCGGGTAAAGTAAGGATTCCCCCAGTTTAACAGAGCGCTCCGGCGACCAACCAAAATCCGCATCCGGACGGTTATCATAGTCCTTAAATGGCATTTCCAGTGTCATGGATGGGCAGTTGAACTCTCTGCCAACCCAGAAGGCTGCAATAGTATAGGTCTCAGGGCCAAATTTGCCAGGTGGATAACCCCGTGCCGTCTGAAAATCAGGGTTGATCTGCTCAAGGTCTTGTTTAAAGCGTTTTTCCTGCGTAAGCACATCCAGGCTCAGGTGAGGTGCCCCCTCCTGACCGGCGATAAAGTTGCACGGCAGGGCTTCATCACCATGCAGATCGAGAAACAGATCAACACCACTTTGCTGCATCAGAGTACGTACCGCCAGAACTTCAGGGCTACGCTCTGGAGTGGGTGTTTCCCACTCCCGGTTAAGGTTAGCGCCACAAGCATTCGTGCGCAGATGCCCTCGAACGGAGCCATCGGGATTCATATTCGGCACAACATAGAAATCAGCCTGATCCAGAATAGACTGACCCAGGGCGTCATCCTCATCCAGTAGTCGGGCGATAAAGCCTTCAGCGCACCACTCCGCCATAGTTTCACCAGGGTGCTGGCGGGCTGTTACCCAGATCTGTTTTTTTGCTGCCGGATTACCTGATGCTTTACTGATTTTCAGCAGGTTCAGATCATAGCCATCCAGGGTGGTGCCGATATCATGCACCTCACATAGCGCAGACTGCTGCGCTTGACCGACCAGATCCAGATGCTGCTCCCAGCTGTAGGGAGCAAAATAAGCAAAGTAGATGCTGTTCTGAGCCGGAGTATGCTGAATCACCAACTCTCCGGTGTCGGCTTCATAGGCGGTATCCACACGAAACCAGGTTTCACGGTCGTAGGATGCAACGGCCCGATAGTCCGGCCAGCCATCCACATAGGCGGCCTGTCCGGCATTCACAATACGCAGGCTTAGCGGTTGAGTCGCCGCACCCTGCACCCGAAAGTGGAACCATTGAAAGAAATCCGACTGGTTATCCTGACGGATACTCAGTTGAATATCCTTGGGATTGGTCAGATCCAACACCTCAATATTACCGGCGTCGAACTGACTGCTGATCTTGATCTTGGACGGGATTGTTAAGCTCATATCCATTCCCTGATTAAGCCGCTCAGTTAAGCGGCTTTTAATAAGAAGAAAGTCTTGGGTGACAACGCAACGTCTTGGGTGACCAAGCAGGTACAGGCCGCTTAAACGCGGCCTTCTGCAACACCATGACAAGCCACCTGACCACCTTCATCAGTGGTGATCAACTGCGGAATCTCTTGACTGCAGCGCTCGTTCGCGTAGGGACAACGGCCATGGAAAACACAACCACTGGGCAGGTTCACCGGGGTAGGCACCTCACCCTGCAGCTTAATATGCTGCGGACGATCATCTTCCAGACGCGGAATTGCAGACATCAACGCCTGAGTGTACGGGTGACGAGGTTTAGCGAACAGTGTTTTGGTCGGTGCCAGCTCGCAGAGAGAGCCAAGGTACATCACCGCCACACGGGTGCCAAAGTGCTCCACCACCGAAAGGTCGTGGGTGATAAACAGATAGGTCAGGTTACGCTTTTCCTGAGCATCCATCAGCAGGTTCAGCACCTGAGCCTGAATCGATACATCCAGTGCAGAGATAGGTTCATCGGCGACAATAAACTCGGGATCAACCGCTAAGGCACGGGCGATACTGATCCGCTGACGCTGCCCACCAGAAAACTCATGGGCAAAGCGCTCACCCCAGCTCGGATCGATACCGACGGAGAACATCACTTCATGTACTTTATCCCGTACCTGCTGAGCTGACCAGTCAGGGTTGTGAAGCCGTACCGGCTCTTCCAGCGTTTGCGCAATAGTCATACGCGGATTGAGGGAAGCATAGGGATTCTGGAAGATCATCTGCATCTTTTTGCGATACGATAGCAGCTGCTTATCATCCAAGTCATCAATACGTTCGCCCCGGTAACTGATGGTTCCCGCCGATGGCGTCAGCAGTCCCATCACGGTGCGGGCAACAGTGGACTTACCACAACCGGACTCTCCAACCACGCAGAGAGCTTCACCCTTTTTAATGTCCAGATCCACGCCATTAATGGCATGAACAAACTCCTGCTCACGAACAAGCTTGCCGCCTTTAAACTTCAGCTGATCAAGAAAGTCGCCGGAGATATTGAATTTTTTATACAGACCACGGATCTGAACCAGAGACTCGCTAACCTGTACCTGATCCGTTTCAGTTGTCTTCATTGTATTCTGATCGGTCATGATTATGCCTCGTGGGATGCCTGTTCCGCTTGTTTCAACTCGGCCACCATATGGCAGGCCACCTTACAATTACCGGATACGGTGTATCCCGGTAGCTGTTTGGTACAGGCATCACGCAGGTAATCACAGCGGGGATTAAATGCACAACCCGTCGGAATTTTCTGCAGAGAGGGCATAGAGCCACGAATCTGATTCAGACGCTGTCCGGGAATTGCCATCTGAGGCAGAGCATTCATCAACCCCTGAGTATAAGGATGCTGGGCATCGTTGATAATCTCACGGGTTGGCCCCTGTTCAATAATGCGGCCCGCGTACATCACAATCGCTTTCTGTGTAACCTGAGACACCACACCCAGATCGTGGGTGATCAGAATCAGAGCAACGTTATTACGCTCACACAGCTCAACCATCAGTTCCATAATTTCAGCCTGAATGGTCACATCCAGTGCCGTTGTCGGTTCATCCGCAATGATAATGTCCGGGTCCATCAGCAGACCGATGGCGATCACCACTCGCTGACGCATACCGCCTGACAGTTCATGGGGATATTGATCGATACGGGTTTCAGGAGATGGAATCTGCACCTGCTGCAGTTTTTGAACCGCAATGGTACGGGCGTTCTCGTTGCTGATCTTCCGGTGCGCCTGCAGACACTCCACCATCTGCTGACCGATGGTCAGCACAGGGTTCAGGGTCATCATCGGATCCTGGAAGATCATGGAGATGCGGTTCCCCCGGATATTGCGCAGCTCTTCAGGGGACATATCCGCCAGATCTTTGCCTTCAAACAGGATCTGACCATCTGAGATGCGACCCGGTTTGGAGATCAGATTCAGAATGGAGAAACCCAATACCGACTTACCAGCACCCGACTCTCCCACCAGACCGAGGCGTTCACCACGATCCAGTGTGAAATTAATGTTGCGCAGCGCTTTAACTTCACCACTACGCAGGCCAAAACTGACTTCAAGGTTTCTTACTTCTAATAACGGCATGGTTTTACCCCTTGTACAGTTTCGGGTTGAGAACATCACGCAGCCAGTCACCTAACAGGTTCATCACCAGTACCAGCACAACCAACACAACACCCGGAATCACGGTAATCCACCAAGCACCGGAGAAAATATACTCAAAACCGCTGGAGATCAAAGAACCCAGGGAAGGCTGAGATACCGGCATGCCGAGGCCCAGAAAGGAGAGGGACGCTTCAGAGATAATAGCGTTGGCTACCTGAACCGTAGAGATCACCAGAATCGGGCTTAGCGTATTGGGCAGAATATGACGGAACATAATGCGTATCTGCCCCAGCCCCATCACGCGGGCGGCATCAATGTACTCTTTCTTTTTCTCAGCCAACACAGACGCTCGAATGGTACGGGCATATTGCGGCCATTCGGCGATACCGATCACAAGAATCAGCATCACCATGGCCAGATCCTGATACAGCTCAGTACCAAAGCTGGCCTGAAAAATTGCCAGCACCACAATCGCCACCATCATGGTAGAAAACGACAGCTGAACATCCGCAAAGCGCATTAGGATACTGTCCACACGGCCACCACGGTAACCGGCGATCAAACCAACGATAATACCGATAGTTGCCTGCAGCAGTACCGCACAGATGCCGATGGTCAGGGAGATACGGGTGCCGTACAGAATCGTCGACCAGAGGTCACGCCCCTGGGCATCGGTACCTAGCCAGAACTGCTCCTCGCCCATCTCTTCATCCCAGCTGGGTGGCAGCTCGGAGTTCATAATGTCCATCTGAGTCGGATCGTAAGGGTCAAAGGGTGCAATGACTGGCGCAAACAGCGCCATAATCACATAACCCATAAAAATGGTCAGACTGACCTGGGCGACACGATCTTTGATAAAGCTGTTCCAGATATGCGTATCTTTAAAGCGCTGCCAGGCCGTCGGAACAGTCTCTACTTCAGGCATTTTGCTGGCCGGTGTTTGATTTTGATTTGTCATGGTCATTCCGCCTTATTTCTTACCCGCCAGATTTACCGTTGGATTAACCAAACCATAAATCAGGTCAACAATAGTGTTGGTAATCACAAAAATCGCACCCACAACAATCAGATAAGCCACAATCAGTGGAGTATCCACACGGTTAATGGCTTCCAGAAACAAAAAACCCATACCTGGCCACTGAAAGACGGTCTCGGTCAGAATGGTGTACGCCACCATGGTGCCAATCTGAACACCACCCACGGTAATCACCGGCAGCATGGTATTTTTCAAAGCATGCAAGAAGTAGATACGACGTGGGTTAAGCCCCTTCGCCCAGGCAAATTTCACGTATTCAGACTGCAGTACTTCCATCATCTCCGCACGGATCAGTCGGATAAACAGCGGCAGCATAATAGAAGCCAGAGAGATACACGGCAGCACCAGGTGTGCTAAGCCATCCCAGGTGAAGAAACCGGACTCCCAGCCCCAGAACATCGACTGGGTTTCACCACGGCCAAAGGAAGGCATCCAGCCCAACTCAATGGAGAATAAGTAGATCAGGCCGATAGCTGTCAGGAAAACCGGCACCGAAATACCAATAATACTGAAGCCCATCACCGCCCTGGAAAACCAGCTCTGAGGATTAATGGCAGAGTAGACACCCAGAGGCACCGAGAGAAAAACAATAATAAGGGCTGAACCAAACACTAACTCTAATGTGGCAGGCAGCTTGCCCAGAATCACATCCAGTGCCGGTTCTTTAAAAAAGTAGGACGTACCTAAATCACCCTGCAGCGCATTTTTTACAAAGCGGCCGTACTGTACTAAAAAGGGATCGTTCAGGCCGAGTTCATTACGCAGTTCCTGCCGTTCGGCTTCTGATACCGATTGACCGACCATCTCACGTAATGGGTCACCTAAATTATCCTGAATGGAGAAGCTGATAATACTGATGACAAACATCACCACTATCGCCTGAGCCAGTCGTTTTATAAAAAAAGCAATCATGGTTGTTCTGCCTTTATGACGTCGCGGGTCCGTGCGTCGTTTTATTCTTTATGTCTTGAGGGAGTATTCACAGAGGAACACAGAGCCGGCCGGACATCACGGGGAAGGAGTGAGATGCCTGACCGGCGGAACTTCGTTTTATACGAGGCGGGGATTATTCTTCAATAACCAGATCACCCAGGTAAGGGAAGTTCATTACGTTCAGAACAGGCTCAATGTTCACACCCTTACGAGCGGCCCAAGCCAGATTCTGCCAGTGCAGAGGAACAAAAGCGGCATCGTCGTACAGCATCTGTTCGATTTTCTGCATGATTTGCGCACGCTTCTTAGGACTGGTTTCAGTATTCGCCTGCACCATCAGCTTGTCAGCTTCAGGGTTGCAGTAGTTACCACTGTTGTACTGTCCTAGGCCGGAATCAGTATCAGGGCAAGCGGTCAGAAACTCGAAGAAGTTGTTGGAATCTTCGGTATCTGCGTGCCAGCCGATCATCATCATGTCTGCAGCGCGAGCGTCGAACTCACCCCAGTACTGTGCTTTTGGCAGGGTTTTCAGATCGACTTTGATCTTGATCTTAGCCAGCATAGACGCAACCGCCTGAGCGATTTTCTCATCGTTCACATAACGGTTGTTAGGCGCCATCATGGTAACAGTGAAGCCATCTTCATAGCCCGCTTCTTTCATCAGCTGCTTAGCTTTTTTCAGATCATAGCGAGGCTTCAGAGCATCGTTGTGACCCAGGTAACCCCAAGGGCTCATCTGCGCAGCAGGTGTTGCGAAACCACGCATGATTTTCTTCACAATACCCTGCTGGTTAATAGCATAGTTAACCGCCTGACGAACACGGGCGTCTTTAAAGGCTTCAACACGTTCCTGGTTCATCTGGAATGTGATAATACGGGTGCCGCCCATAGCCACCAGATCCACTTTATCGTTGGACTTGATGCGCTTGTGATCGGTTGGTGGTACAGGTGCGATAAAGTCAACATCACCGGACAGCAGAGCTGCAACACGGGTTGGTGCTTCTTTAATCGGTGTCAGAACGATCTTATCAACGTTGCCAGGAGACTTGGTATCCCAGTAGTTGTCATTGCGGTCGAACTCAACTTTTACACCTTGCTGGCGATAGCCAACTGTGTATGGGCCGGTACCGGATAGCTGACGGGATGCAAAAGAGTTACCGTGTTTAACCAGTTTGTCTTTTGGCTCGCCGTTCGCATCAGTACCTGAATAAAACTTGCTGTCCATAGGGAACAGGTAAGTCAGGTTATTCAGAATCAGTGGGAAAGGTTTTTCAGTTTTCAGCTCGACGGTGTAATCGTCGATCACGTTCAATCCGGAGAAAGGAGCAAATACGCCTTTAAAGTCAGCAGATTCGCGCAGACGGTTAAAGGTGAACTCAACATCTTTAGCGGTAAAGGTATTACCGGAGTGGAACTTTACACCCTTACGCAGATGGATGCGCATGGTCAAATCATCAACACGCTCCCATTTTTCCGCCAGGCGAGGTTCAAAACCCAGCTTTTTATCCCAGCGTACTAGGGGATCGAACGTCATATGCGATAACTGAAGTGTGCCTCCGGAAAGCTGCTCGTGCGGATCAAGTGATACAGGGTCAGCATCGTATGCCATCTTCAAAGTTGCTGCATTAGCGCCAGTCATGAGCCCCAGGCTCAGAATCGCGCCAGCTAGCAGGGATACGGATTTTTTCATCTTGGATTCCCGTTAGTTATTATCTTTTTTTACGATTTGGTTCAGTCGGAAAGTGCTTCTGAACACAGATGGTGTGTCATCACACACTACTGTCATCGGAAAAAAGTCTAATGGAAGGCTCAGGGTCTACCAATTTGAATAACGAAAGATGCCATACAAGATCCGTATAGCACTTTAACTTCTCCCTAAAAACGGGCATTAAAACAGCTTATATTTCTGGTTTTGCCCATTTGAAGTGCGAAAAAACTACTATTTCGCCGTTTCAGCGCCTCCGCTGAAACGTAAAAAAACACCTACATTACTTTTGGGCATACCGCTTTTCTGCTTTAAATGTCTGTTTATAGGCCGTTATCTGCTTGCCCAAAGAGTCTGGCTTGCCTAATATCCCGAGCGATTTAGTTTTTGTATCAGCCCCTAACCCTGAGAACCTATAATGGAATTTGATCTTATCCGCGACCGTGATGGTCAGTGCAGCCTTGAACTGAACGGCGAACAAACAGCACTTGAGCGCTGGTTCAATGCCAAAGAGCGCCAGTCTATCTGCGCACTGGACGACCTTCTGGAAATCATTGCGGATATAAAGCGGGGGAACAAACGGGAATATATAGGCAGCGACCCTGAGTTTCAGATCACTCTGACACCAGACGAGTGCGCAATTATTGCGAACTGGCTGCTGTTTGATGAAAGCCTTGAGCATGAGGTGCGTGAAGGCGGTTACGACCGTACCATCCTTGAAGAGGAGGATCTTCAGGCCGATGAAGGCGACGCCAAGGCAGAATGCGGACTGGATGACTTTGCTTATCTGTTGGAAGAGTGGCGAGAGTTTCTGCGGGAAAACCAACGTTAACCGATACAGGTATTACCACCACTGGGATGCAGCCGAGAAATCAATTAGGATAGTTAAAATTAGCATATATTAATTTAATCTGTTCATAAAATTATAAGGTTTCTCTATGGCTACGTTACTAAACTGGCTGGACGCCCTGCCCTGGTCACTACTGATCATTGGTTCTCTTACATTAGGACTCGCCCCCTTTTTTCCGGAACCTCACCTGATAGAAAAGCTGCGCATGCTGGGTAATGGCGAACTGAAAGCGCCGCTGGACTGGTTTGATCTCTTTATGCATGGCGCACTTCCCTTTCTGCTTATCGTAAAACTTGCTGCAACCGGGTTCCGGCAGATGGCATAAACCGCTGCTCTGACAATTACCCCACACTCTCATCTCTGCTATGCTTCTGAAATCACTGGTCTTTTCATCCAATATTCATAACGGCCAACTGTTTTCAGGAGTATCCTATGTTTACGCTACATTCCCGTCTTGAGCAGGATACTATTCCTGTTGCCGATCTCCCCCTGAGCCGTTTGGTGATGATGAATGATGCTCGTTTCCCTTGGTTTATTCTGATCCCCCGTATTGGCGGAATCACCGAGATCCACCAGCTGGACAAAGCCAACCGCCAGCAACTGATGGATGAGTCCTGTATTCTGGCAGAGGCTCTGATGAGTGCATTCCGGGGTTATAAAATGAATGTGGCTGCCCTGGGCAATATGGTACCGCAGCTGCATATGCACCATGTGGTGCGTCAGGAAGATGATGCCGCCTGGCCTGCTCCGGTCTGGGGTGTTGGCACACCGGAAGCCATGAACGAAGAAGAAGCTCAACTCCGTATTCAACAGCTGGTTCCTCTATTGGAAAAATTGATACCAGAACTTCTGCTGTCTTAATAAACATTTCAACTGGCTTAACAACAAGCTCAGAGAGCCTGGGAAAGGAGTAGCCAACCATGTCGGCAAACCGTGCAACGAATAACGCCATCTTTCTGTTCGACTGGGGCGACACTCTGATGGTGGATTTCCCCGAAATGACAGGCAAAATGAAAGACTGGCCCAAGGTTCAGATGATGCCAGAGGCCGACAGAGTCTTAGCAGAATTAAGCCAAAGCGCCCGACTCTTTGTCGCAACAGGGGCTGCTGATTCGGCTGAATCCGATATCCGCGCAGCCTTTGAACGGGTGGGTTTATGTACCTATATCGAGGGTTACTTCTGCCAGAACAACCTGGGCATCGGTAAAGGCACACCAGATTTCTACCGGGCAATTATCAAGCAGCTGGGCGTTACTCCGGATCAATGCACCATGGTGGGTGACAACTTTGATAAAGATATCGCGCCAGCACTGGAGGCTGGACTCAGGGCGGTCTGGCTAACCGGTCAGAGTGAAACCCGCGAGCACAATGCACAAACATTCGACAGGATTAAAAGACTGGATGAGCTGCTCTTACTCACCACTCAAAGCGTATAATCCGGCTAAGAAAAGACCATTACAGGAAAATCCAAACCGATGAAGATACGTTTTATCGATCAGATCAGCCAAATCAGCGAAGCTCATTGGCAACAACTGAACAACCACGATAACAACCCCTTTATCGGCAAAGCCTTTCTGCAGGCATTAGAAACGTCAGGTGCCGCCAGCGAAAAAAGCGGCTGGAAACCTCACCACCTGATAGCGGAATCCGGTGATAACCTGATCGCCTTTATGCCGCTGTATATCAAAACCCACTCCTATGGTGAGTATGTCTTCGACTGGTCATGGGCGGAAGCCTACCAGCGTTACGGACTGGCTTATTACCCCAAGCTTGTTACGGCCATCCCCTACACACCCAGCCAGGGCGAGCGGCTGTTAGTAGCAGATGATGTACAAAAGTCCGACCTGCTCCCTCTGATCGCGGGTGCGCTAAAAGCGGAAGCAACACGACTGGGGGCCTCGAGCTGGCACCTGCTCTTCCCTCAGGAAGATGAACATCAACTGCTGGCTGATCAACAACTGCATGCTCGCCTTACCTGTCAGTTCCACTGGTTTAATACCGATAACTGGCAGAACTTCGACCAGTTTCTGGCGAGTTTCAGTTCAAAGAAACGCAAAAATGTTAAGCAGGAAAGGCGCAAAGTAGTGCAACAGGGGCTGACACTGGAGCGCCTTGAAGGTGCAGATATCACATCGGAACAGCTGGAGCATTTCTATCACTGCTACCAAATAACCTATCTGCAACGTGGGCAAAAGGGCTATCTGAACCGAACGTTTTTCCAGCAGCTAGTGGAAACGATGCCGGAACAGATCATGCTGGTCATCGCCCGTCATACGGCAGACACCCCTGTCGCTGCGGCTCTCTTTTTCCATGACAACACCCGTCTTTACGGACGCTACTGGGGCAGCAAAGTTGAAGCCGACAGCCTGCATTTTGAAGCCTGTTACTACCAGGGTATCGAATATTGCTTAGAAAAAGGTCTTGATCATTTTGACCCCGGCACCCAGGGAGAGCATAAAATCAGTCGCGGCTTTCGCCCTATTATCACAGCGTCACATCACTGGCTGGCGGAGCCGGAGTTTGATGCCGCGATACGGGATTTTGTGCAGGAAGAAGCCGAGCATGTCCAGCAGTACGCTGAGCAAGCTCGGGAGATGCTCCCTTTTAAAGAATAACGGTAGAGCCTTGAAGCAATTTTGGAACCTAACCGATGCCTGTTTAGAATCCCGTCACTAGAACTTGGTTTTGGTGATCCTATCGCTGGCTTATACGACGCACCCACGGGAAAGCCCAATAAATCGATCATTCATCTGCTTTATGTATAAATATAAATAAGAAATTAGCGCAGATACTTCTTTCTGCAGATGAAATACTTAGTCATTCATTTATACTAAATTAGTTCTAAAGAACAACGGCTTGAGGCTACTAAGCCATCGTTCGAAGAAAGGCAATACAACCCAAGTCTTTCAGCCCTCCAGGGAGTGCTTTCAGCCTTTCAGAGAATAGAAGAAGTAGCTGGTGTCTTTCTCGACTATGCGACACAGATCACCACCATATATACGATGGCGGGCTGCCGACAGACCAATCCGCCTCTCTTAATAATGAAATATCCAGGCTAAAAACGTCATCCGTTGACAAATATTCAACAGGGAGAAAAACGTGAAACGATCAATAACAGGTGTGATTCTAATATTGGTTGCCGCCGGTGGCTGGATGCTATGGCAATCCCTGCAGAAGCCGGAGTTACCGGTCAGTATCGCTTCAGGTAACGGGCGAATTGAAGCGGTGCAGGTCGATGTTTCAACAAAGATAGCCGGACGGGTTGATTCTGTTTTAGTACAGGAAGGCGATCTTGTTAAGCCAGGTCAGGTAGTGGCAACCATAGACACAACCCAGTTAATGGCAGAACGACTTCGAGCTGAAGCTGAAATAGCCGGAGCAAAAAGTCAGATTGCCGCCGCCGAAGCCTCCATTGCGCAGGCTAAGGCTAAGTTGATTCTGACACAGCAGGAATTACGTCGGACACAGGAGCTGCTCAAAAAAGGTCATGCCAGCAAAGAAACCTATGATATTCGTGTCAGTGAGGTTGCCGTAGCCAAAGCCAACCTGAAGGCCTCGGAAGCGATGCTGGTTGCCCGTCAGCGCAGTGTTGATGCAGCCCAAGCTGTTGCCCAGGGTATTCAATCCCAGATCGATGATGCCACCTTAGTTGCGCCAAGCCTGGGACGCGTCTTGTACCGCCTGGCGGAGTCAGGAGAGGTTCTCGGTAACGGCGGCAAAGTGCTAACGTTGGTTAATCTCACCGATATCTATATGGAAACCTTTCTGCCTTCCTCTCAAGCCCACCGTATTGCTATCGGTGCCGAGGCCCGGGTCAAGCTGGATATTCTGGATGTCGCCATTCCCGCTACTGTTAGTTTTGTGTCCCCTGAATCCCAATTCACCCCGAAAGAGGTTGAAACAGCCAGCGAGCGTGAAAAACTGATGTTCCGCGTTAAAGTACGTATACCGGAAGAGCTGGTCATGGCCTACATTGATCGCGTTAAAACAGGGATACGGGGTGTCGCTTATATTCGCCTAGCACCCTTATCCGGTGAAACGCCTGCTCCATGGCCGGATTTCTTACAGAAACTACCTTCAGGGATTCATTCAGCCCCTCAGATCAACAGCCAATAAAAGCCAGCCGACAACGCTTTAACGGCAACTTTGCGCGAACGGTATTTGACTGATAACCACAGAATTTATGGCTGAGGATACGAACTATGGCTGAACAAGACCGCCTGATCGCACGTATTCAGGGTGTAACCCATACCTATAAAAAGTCACCCGCAGTTGATGATATCACGCTGGATATCCCCTCAGGTCTGATGGTTGGCTTGTTAGGGCCAGATGGTGTTGGTAAGTCAACACTGATGGGGCTTATTTCCGGTGCACGCAAACTGCAACAGGGGCATCTTGAGGTGCTGGGTGGCGATATGGCCTCTGCGGCGCACCGTAACGCGATCGGTCCCAGTATCGCCTATATGCCCCAGGGGCTTGGCAAAAACCTTTACGCAGAACTCAGTGTTGAGGAAAACCTGGACTTTTTTGGTAAGTTATTTGGCCAAAACTCTGCCGAGCGCCGTGCCCGCATCAACCGACTAACAAAAGCGACAGGGCTGCATGGCTTTCTGTCACGGCAAGCCGGTAAATTATCCGGCGGTATGAAACAGAAGCTAGGGCTTTGCTGTTCTCTTATTCATGATCCCGATCTGCTGATTCTGGATGAGCCAACCACTGGCGTTGATCCGCTTTCACGGCGTCAGTTTTGGCAGTTAATCGCCACGATCCGCCAGGAACGGCCCAGCATGAGTGTGTTAGTCTCCACCGCCTATATGGATGAGGCGGAGGGCTTTGACTGGTTGGTTGCTATGGATGCCGGGCGTGTGCTGGATACGGGCACCCCGGAAGCCCTTAAGACCCGAACCGGTGCTGACGATCTGGAAACCGCCTTTGTGCGTCTGTTACCGAAAGAGAAGCGCGGCGATCTCACCGAGCTGGTAATCCCACCTTTAGAGCAAAGTGAGGCAACCCCCGCCATTGTCGCCGAAGGGCTGACCCGTCGTTTTGGCAGCTTTACCGCCGTCGATAATGTGAGTTTTGAGATTCAGGCAGGTGAGATCTTTGGTTTTCTTGGCTCCAATGGCTGCGGGAAAACTACCACCATGAAGATGCTCACCGGCCTGCTGCCGGTCTCTGAAGGTGAGGCATATTTATTCGGTAAGCCCGTGGATGCAGGTGATTTAGAAACCCGTAAACGGGTGGGTTTTATGACCCAGGCCTTCTCCCTTTACGGCGAACTAACCGTAGCACAAAACCTCAAACTACACGCCCGCCTGTTCCATTTAACGCCGGAGAAAACCTTAGAACGTATCAACACCCTGGTTGAGCGTTTTAGTCTGGCAGAGCACCTGGATACTCTGGCCTCATCGCTGCCCTTGGGGATGCGCCAGCGTCTTTCTTTAGCGGTTGCCGTGATCCATGAGCCGGAGATGCTGATCCTTGATGAGCCTACTTCGGGTGTTGACCCCGTTGCTCGGGATGGGTTCTGGCAGCTATTGGTGGAGCTATCCCGACAGGACAAGGTGACCATTTTTATCTCTACCCACTTTATGAATGAGGCTCTGCGTTGTGATCGTATCTCACTGATGCACGCAGGTCAGGTGCTGGTCTACGATAAACCTCAGCATCTTGTTGCAGCGAAAGGCGCAGATTCCTTAGAAGAGGCTTTTATTGGTTATCTGGAAGATGCCATCAGCGAGCAGGAGCAGAAAAAAGAGACACAGAAACAAGGCGCACAAAAAAAAGAAAAACAGGCCACCCCTGACCAAAGCCCTCTTTCAGTAGTCACGGAATCTACAGAAGAACCCAAAAAAGCTAAGCTGCACGGTTTCAGCGTGAGTCGACTGCTGGCCTATAGTTATCGTGAAATCATGGAGGTGATCCGCGATCCCGTGCGTATGGGCTTTGCTTTTCTCGGTAGTGCCCTGCTGCTAATTGTTGTCGCCTACGGAATATCTCTGGATGTTGAAAACCTCAACTATGCAGCCCTTGATCATGATCAAACCCCTGCAAGTCGCAACTATCTCAGCAACTTCGAGGGCTCCCGCTATTTTAATAAGCAGCCGGATCTGCACAGCAAAGAGGCACTCGACCAAGGGCTGAAATCAGGCGATATCACTCTGGCAGTAGAGATTCCGCCGGGTTTTGGCAGAAGCCTGAAAAAAGGGGAAACCGCTGAAATTTCAGCGTGGATTGATGGCGCGAACACCACCCGCGCGAACACCATTTCCGGCTATGTCAGTGGTGCCCATATTAACTACCTGTCAGAACTGGCCGCCAATGCCGGCGTAGATGCCAGCGCCCTATCCAAAGTAAACCTGGAGCCGCGCTACCGTTACAACCCAACCTTTGAGACCATTTATTCCATCGGGCCAAAAGCACCTGCTGTGCTTCTGCTGCTGTTTCCGGCTATTCTGATGGCGGTCAGTATGGCCCGGGAAAAAGAGATCGGTACCATTACCAATTTTTATGTTACCCCAACCAAGCGGCTGGAGTTTCTTATCGGCAAGCAACTGCCCTATATCGGTATCGGCATGGTTAACTTTGTTATTTTAACCTTGCTGGTGGTCTTTCTGCTCGATGTTCCTTTAAAGGGCAGCTTTTGGGGGTTGGCATTAGGGGCCCTGCTCTATGTGTTCACGTCTACCAGCTTTGGCTTGTTAGTGTCCACATTAACAAAATCACAAGTCGCTGCGGTATTTGCTACCGCTATTTTGCTGATTATGCCGACGATCAATTTTTCAGGCCTCGTACAGCCAACCTCAACCATGGAAGGGGGTGGTCATATTATCGGCCTGTTATGGCCTGCAAGCTACTATATGCACCTCAGTGTTGCCGCTTTTACTAAGGGGCTTGGATTTACCGATCTGACCGGAGATATCCTTGTGCTCTCATGTTTCGGGCCAATACTAATTGTCATGACGGCAGCTTTTCTGAAAAAGCAGGAGGCCTGAATAATGAAAGCCTGGATTAATATTTTCTGGCTGGGCAGGAAAGAACTGCGCAGCGTTTTCAGTGATGTCGTGATGGTTATACTGATTCTTTATTCATTCAGTCTCGCCATATACTCCCAGGCAACAGCAACCAGCGAGTCGGTCAATAATGCTTCCGTTGCCATCGTGGATGAGGATGACTCGACGCTATCACGGGCCATAGCTAATGCCCTGTACCCACCCTACTTTAAAACACCGGAGCTGATCTCTGCCTCCGAGGTCGATCCATCCATGGACCTGGATCACTTTATGTTTGTCATTGAGATCCCACCACAATTTGAAGAGGATGTCCGTAAAGGCCGTCAACCCAGCGTAAAGATTAATATTGATGCCACCGCCGTCACCCAGGCGGCCCTTGGTAATCAGTATATTCAGAATATCATCGTGGGTGAGGTTAACCACTTTATCAATCGTTCAGATAAAACAACGCCCTACCCTGTGACACAGGTGCAGCGACGGGCCTTTAATCCCAATGGTACCGGCATGTGGTTTGGAGCGATGAACGCCCTGATCAACCAGATCTCACTGATTACCATCATTCTGACGGGGGCAGCACTACTAAGGGAACGGGAGCACGGCACCATCGAGCATTTACTGGTCATGCCACTCAATTCATTTCAGATTGTTATGTCTAAAGTTTGGGCTAACGGTTTAATTATTCTGGTGGCCTTCACCCTATCTATGCTGCTTGTGGTGGAAACCATCCTGGATGTGCCCATTAGTGGCTCTCGCATGTTATTGCTCAGTGGCACAACCCTCTATCTGTTGGCCGCTGCCGCCATCGGAATTTTTTTGGGTACGATCGCCCGTACCATGGCGCAATTTGCCCTGCTGATGATTATGGTGATTGTACCCATTACCATGCTTTCCGGCGGCTTAACACCTGTAGAAAGCCAACCGGAAATCATACAGCCGATAACATGGCTGTTACCTTCGCGTCACTATATGTCCTTTGCCCAAGCCGTTGTTTTCCGTGGTGCAGACCTGAGTATTATCTGGCCTCAGCTGTTGATTATTACAGGTTTGGGTGCCATATTCTTCAGCGCCAGTCTGGCACTGTTCCGTCGCTCGATTGCCACCAGTCATTAAAGTTCAGAGCAGGGCGAAAAATCGCTCTGCTCCATCTGCTTTTTAAATCACTATAACGGCTTAAACTTCTGCAACTTTGAATACATCCGCTTAAAGACACCTGCTTAAAGACAATCACTTCATATGCAATATCATGAGTTCCATACCCACAGACCTTCAGCCACAAAAACTTGTGTAGCACTCCTATTTCCTGCGTTTAGCCAAAAATGACCTTACGTCACCCGGTGAGCAAGATCCAATAATCCTTATTTCCCATTCAGGAGAGGAACTCACCCACAACATAACGCTGCGACATTTACACCAATAGAGACCGTTAACATGTTACGACACGCTATCTTAATATCGACACTTATCGCGACCGGAAGCCTATATGCTGCAGACACCAAGCCATCGTTTCCCAAATGGAAAGGCGCAGCTGAACTGGGATCGATCAGAACCACGGGCAACACAAACACATCAAGTATTAATGCCACGCTAAATCTGAAACGCAAAGCCAGGGTATGGGACCTGGATCTGAATCTGGATGCATTGACCAGCAAAGAAGACGATGTCACCTCGAAAGAGCGCTACAAAGGGACATTAGACCTTAACCGGAAATTTACCCGACACCATTATCTGGCAACCACTCTGTCTTATGAGTTTGATCGCTTCAGCGGCTATGACTACCAAACACTCTATTCTATCGGTTACGGCTACCGCCTTATTAATAACCGCAGGCATTATCTGGATGCCGAAATCGGTCCGGGTTATCGCTATGACCAGAGAGAAGATAACAGTGGCGCTGAAGAGGAAACGGTTCTGCGCCTGGCAGGGAAGTATTTCTGGAAAATTCAGAAGGGCGTTGAATTTGATCAGATGTTATCCGTCAATACTGGTTCACAGAAAACCACCTGGCGCTCAGAGTCCAGCCTGAAAAGCCGGATCAACGGCAGCCTTGCAACCAAGATAAGCTATCATTGGGATTATACCGATACCGTGCCCATTGATTCCAAACATACCAACTCAGAATTTGGTGTGACTTTAGTCTACAATTTCTGAACAGATGAAATGTAAGCCTTTTACAGAGGGAAAGGCAGACGCTCCCTCTGTACGCTGGCTTGCTGAACGCATACAATTACCCGCATTTACAAACATGTACTAAGCCAGAGACCGTTTTTATGCGCGCCAGTCAAATTCTAATTTCTACATTAAAAGAAACCCCAGCTGATGCTGAAGTGATCAGCCACCAGCTGATGTTACGTGCCGGTATGATCCGGCGTCTGGCTTCAGGCCTGTATACCTGGTTACCCTTGGGCCTGCGTACTCTACGCAAAGTTGAGCGAATTGTGCGTGAAGAGATGGACAAGGTTTCTCAGGAAGTTCTTATGCCGGCAGCACAACCTGCAGAACTATGGCAGGAGTCCGGTCGCTGGGAAGAGTATGGCCCCGAGCTACTGCGCTTTAAAGACCGTCATCAGCGTGAATTCTGTGTGGGCCCGACCCATGAAGAAGTGATCACGGATATGGCCCGTAAAGAGATTAAAAGCTATAAGCAACTACCGGTTAATTTCTATCAGATTCAAACCAAGTTCCGTGATGAGATCCGTCCACGTTTCGGCGTGATGCGCTCCCGTGAATTCATCATGAAGGACGCATACTCCTTCCACACCACACCGGAGTCTCTGCAGGAAACCTACGATGTGATGTACCAGACATACTGCAACATCTTTGACCGTCTGGGCCTGAACTATCGTCCGGTACTGGCAGACAATGGCTCTATCGGTGGTGAAGGCTCCCATGAGTTCCATGTTCTGGCGGATTCCGGTGAAGACGATATCGTATTCAACACCGAAGGCACCTACGCAGCGAATATCGAAAAAGCGGAAGCGGTTGCCCCTCAGTCGGAAGCCGACGCTCCAACGCAGGAGATGACCCTGGTCGATACGCCGAATGCCAAAACCATCGACCAGCTGGTTGAACAGTTTGATCTGGCTATTGAGAAAACCGTTAAGACGCTGATCGTTAAAGCGGATGAAGAAGCCGGGGCAGACTTCGTAGCCCTGATCGTACGTGGCGATCACACCCTGAATGAGATCAAAGCAGAAAACCTGCCATTGGTTGCAGCGCCATTGACCTTCGCCTCTGACGAAGAGATCAAAGCCGTTATCGGTGCAGGCCCGGGTTCTCTGGGCCCGGTTAACCTGAGCATCCCTTGTGTTGTAGACCGTGCCGTAGCGGTAGCTTCTGACTTTGGTGCCGGTGCCAACATCGACGGTAAGCACTACTTCGGTATCAACTGGGGTCGTGATTTAGAGCTGCCGCAGGTTGCAGATATCCGTAATGTGGTTGAGGGTGATGTCAGCCCCGATGGTAAGGGTACGCTATCCATTAAGCGCGGTATTGAAGTGGGTCATATCTTCCAGCTGGGCACAAAATACAGTGAAGCGATGAATGCCACAGTACTGGGTGAGAATGGCAAGCCGATTCCAATGGCCATGGGTTGTTACGGTATTGGTGTAACCCGGGTGGTGGCGTCTGCTATTGAACAAAACCATGACGAGAACGGTATCATCTGGCCGGAAGCGATTGCGCCGTTTGAGATTGCGATTGTACCGATGAACGCCCATAAATCAGAGCTGGTGCGCGATGCCAGTGAGAAACTGTACGCAGAACTAAAAGCCGCAGGCCACGATGTTCTGATGGATGATCGTGACAGCCGCCCAGGCTTCAAGTTTGCCGACCTGGAACTGGTGGGTATACCGCACCGTATCGTGATCGGTGAGCGCGGCCTTAAAGAGGGTCAACTGGAATACCGTGGCCGACGCGACAGCGAAAACACCATGATCGATCAGGCAACAGTGATTTCCTTCCTTAAGGATGCATTTGGCGCACATGCATAACAGTCTGTTCTTTTCAGGCTGATCTCTGCCGGAACCCGCCCCTGACCGGGCGGGTTTTTGTTATCTTCAGAAAATGTCACAGTTAAGTAATCCATCGGTTAAAGATGATATTCCGGCATTAGTTCAATATACTTGCAGGTGAAAGAAAGAGTGCAGGGAACAGACCACCTCATGGATTGATATTAACATCCTGAGCAGCTTAAGGCTCAAACGGTGCTGGGCAGCAAACGCCCGATTCTATATACATCGGCATAACATATACATCAGCGCAACAGGCTGAGTTTGGGCATAGCGGGGAACTTCATGAGCGCGAGCGATCAGAAACTGACAACCCTTTATGAAATGGCGCTCCTCATGGGATCTGAAATCTCTGAGCAGCCATTGGTACAAAAGTTTCTGCAGTGCCTGCTGCGCCATACAGACATCTCTTCAGGCATGTTTATCAGCCATCTTGAACGGCAGACAAACAGTTATAGTTTTAATATCTGTTATAGCATCACAGATAAACCTTTTTCACCTGACCCTTGCAAACAGATCACCCGTTGCGGTGAAATGCCCCTGAGAAGTGAATTCAGATCTGTGCAGGATGATCTTCAAAGCCTTGATCCTGCCTTTGAGTGTTACTATTCAGAGCTACTTCTGCCTGTAGGGCAAACAGATGCCTTTATTCTGTTCTCCCGTGATACAACTCTCTCTTTTTCAGAGCAGATTTTCGCGCCGGTTCTGGATAATCTCGCCACCACACTGGAGCGACACCGAAGCCATCAGCAGCTTAAAGATGAGCTACAGCAAGAAACATCAGAACGGCAGCGCACTGAACAGATGTTCAAACTGGTACTGGATCATGTACCTGCGGGTGTTTACTGGCAAAATGTTGATGGCACTATCCAAAATGCCAATCACTGGCTGATTCGCGACCTGTCTGCAGCCGGTGCTCCTGATACTAAAAGTGAGACTGGGAGCAGCCTCCCTTCCGATACAGTAAATATTCAACGCTTGCAGGACCTGATCCGTCAGGCACAACTGCAGCAGGATGATAGCCTTGTTGTCAAAGAAGGCATGGAGATCCGAAATAAAAACTACTACCTGCACCGCAGTGATGATAGCTACCTTTGGGTCGAGCTCAACAAAATCCCGATCAGAGATAACAATCAGAACATCACTGGGCTTTTAGGCACATACCGTGACATCACCGGCCGTAAACTGATGATGGAAGAGTTACTGCACGCCAAAGAAAATGCCGAGCAGGCCAACCGTGCAAAAAGTTCTTTTCTGGCCAGCATGAGCCATGAACTACGAACCCCACTTAATGCCATTCAGGGTTATACCCAATTAATGGAAATGGATAAAGCTGATCTCATCGAAGAGCACGTCGAAGGCCTTCAGGAGATTCGCAAAGCCAGTGATCATTTGCTGCAACTGATCGATGAGATTCTGGATCTATCTAAAATTGAAGCTGGCCACATTGATCTTAGAGTCGAGCCGATCAATCCGATCCCGGTCATTCAGGAAGCCCTCACTCTGAACAAACATCTGGCAGACCGCATGGGAGTATCCATTACCACCCGCTTTCCAGATAATCTCGACCTGTCGGTGATGGGTGACAGCCGCAGAGTTAAACAAATTCTGTTAAATCTGGTTAGCAATGCTATTAAATACAATCACGACAACGGAACGGTAGAACTGAGCATGGATCAGATCGGCACAGAGTTCAGAGTGCATGTATCAGATACAGGTTTTGGCCTGTCTCAGGAACAACTTGAGCAATTATTTCAGCCCTTTGAGCGATTGGGTATGGAGTCATCAACCCGACAGGGTACAGGTATCGGTCTTGTTATCAGCCAAAAGCTGGCTGAAGCGATGCGCGGCACGATTGAGGTTAGCAGCCAGCCCGGAAAAGGCAGTATTTTCACGCTAATTCTTCCCATGGCTACCGAGCATCAGCTCCCTCAACCCATGCAAAGTATTGAGCTTTCGGTCGCTGAAATAATCTCCCGTGGAGGAGAAAAAACCACAACACTCTACGTGGAAGACAATGCCGCGAACCGTATGCTGGTAAAGAAAATCTTCAGCAAGCGTGATGGTGACCGGTTACTTACCGCAACCACCCCGGAAGAGGGGCTTGAAATTCTGCGTCATGAAACACCGGATCTGGTAATACTTGATATTAACCTTCCCGGAATGTCTGGTTACGACCTTCTACGTCATATACGAACAGAAGGCCTGCATATCAACCGTAAACTAATAGCGTTATCCGCCAATTCAGGACCGGAAGATATCAGACAAGCAGAGATAGCAGGCTTTGATGCCTACCTCATCAAGCCACTTAACATCCCGGAGTTTAACCGACAGCTGAATCATTGGTTGGAGAAGTAATCCGAAGCAGACCTACCGACCGAGTACTCCGAGAAGTAAACAGTCCCGGGGAGCTTAGTCTGAACGATGGCAGAACAGAATACTGAACCCGCCACCATCTGGTGATCCAATTAACGGCGGTGAGCCCTGTTACCCTGTCAGCACCGGCGGGCCTCTTTAGCCAAAGAGCCATTCTGATAGTCTGCTATTGCCTGCTGAATCTCCTGGGCCGTATTCATCACAAAAGGGCCATGCTGCACAATCGGCTCCAGCAGCGGCTTACCGCTAACCAGAAGAACACCCGCTTTCCCCTGAGTATTCATGCGTAGCAGACTCCCGGTAAAAGCCAAAAGCTCACCTTGTTCAAGCGTTACTCCCGCATCCGGCACGTCGAGATTTCCTTCATAGACATAAATAAAGCTCTTATGCCCCGCAGGCAGGTCATGCTCAAGTGCAGTCGACTGTGAAACACGAAAATCCACCATCAGCGGCTGAGTTGCTTCCCGCTGAACCGGCCCCGGGACACCTTTAGAGACACCGGCTACTACCCGGCGCAATACCCCATTATCATCAACCACCTCCGGGATCTCCTTCGGCGCAAGATCCTGATAAGATGGCGCTTTCATCTTTTCAGACGCAGGCAGATTCAACCAGAACTGAAAGCCCCAGAGCATGCCATCTTCCTGCATCGGCATCTCTGAGTGGATAATGCCTGCGCCAGCAGTCATCCATTGGACGCCACCTCCGGACAGCACACCAACATTACCCAAGTGATCCTCATGTTTCATAGACCCTTGCAGCATATAAGTGATCGTTTCAAACCCTCTGTGCGGATGAGGCGGAAAGCCTGCAATATAATCATCTGCACGGTCAGAGCGAAACTCATCCAGCATCAGAAAAGGGTCAAGATTTTTTAGCTGTGTAGTGCCTATTACCCGGTTAAGGCGTACACCGGCGCCATCAGAGGTCGGTATTCCCCTGGCACGCTTAAGAACTTTAAAATCCGCCATATCTGGCTCCTTTCTCAGGTTATAAATATTAAAGCCACTATAACCTCAAGAAAAACGACAGAAAATTACTATTTATGACGATAATGATTCTAATAAATAGAACATTATTCTTCGGCACTATTTCTTATTTACCCAGTACACGCCAAGCACCGTCACAGCCATTCCAGCCAGGGCTACACCAGTCAACTGCTCATCAAACAGTAGCCAAGCCTGCAATGCAGTCACCGGAGGCACCAGATAGAAATAGCTGGCAGTTCGGGTCGCCTCCCCCATCTGGATCATCAGCATCAGCAGCAAGATAGCCCCAACAGAGAGAACGAGCACAGACCAGACCAGCGCTCCTATAAACTCAGGGTGCCATTGCACCTGAGTATTTTCTGTTAACAGGGCCAAAGGCAACATTACAGCCAGACCAGAAAGGTATTGAATAAAGGTCGCCGCTAAAAGAGGCTGCTGCTCGCAATATGTCTTCTGATATAGCGTACCTAATGTAATGCCCACCAGTGCTAACAAAATCCAGAGTAATTGAAGACCACTGATATCACCCTTTTGCAAAAAGTCCGCCTGACCATTACTCAGAACCAAAGCGACACCCAGTATCCCGAGGGTCAAGCCAAACCATTGTTTCAGGCTGGGCGCACTACGATAGACCATAGCCATAACCCCGGCAGTTACTAAGGGCTGTAAGCCAACAAGGAGTGCGGCAAGCCCTGCAGGCATACCCAGTTCAATAGCGGAAAAAACACCACCCAGATACGCAGTATGAACCAGCGTACCTGTGATCAACTGCTGCTTCCATAAGGCAAAACGCCGAGGTAAAGAAACGCCAAACAAGCGCATCAGTAAAAGAAACACCAGCAGGTTACCTGCCATTCTCCAGCTGAGAAAAGTATAGGGCTCACTATAAGGTAACCCATAGCGGGCACCAATAAAGCCAGTACTCCATAGCAGCACAAACACCCAGGGTAAAAGTGCAATCAATAGCGTCTTATGGCGTTCAAACTGTGCAGCTAAGGCAGTCATAAATTATTCCTGGATAAACGACGTTTCAGTCGTTGTCTCGTGACGGTAGATCTAGCAATCAGATAGCGGGGATTTAAACGTATCTGTACTATAAACTGCGATGTAAAATAAAAATATAGACAGAAAAAGCGAACAAAAAGGGGTACAGATGAGCAGCTTTTACTACAAAAAACTCGCAGACCAACTGGCCAGACAGTTAAGCGATGGTGTCTATGCCGCCGATGAGAAACTTCCTTCCATCCGGGAGTTGAGTCTTAAGCAAAACGTCAGCAAGGGAACTGTGGTGCGCTGCTACGAGTATTTGGAGGATAACAATTGGGTGGAAGCCCGGGAAAAATCAGGCTTTTTCCCAGGCCCTAAGGCGCGGACAGCTCAAAACAATCCTGATCACCAGATAAAAACTGAACCTAGTGAGGAGCAGCTAGCTGCGATCCGACCCAGAATATTGGACAACCGGTCTCTCGGGCTTGAAATTGTCCGCGCTGCAGGGAAAAAAGATCAGGTCCTCTTGGGAACAGCAAATCCTTGTGTCAATTTCCCGGGGGTTAAACGTCTCTATCAGTTATTAAAAAGAGAGGTCACCCACGAGGAAAAAGCCCTCAGCGAAGGCTATATATCCCATTACCAAACGCCGCCGGGTGCAGAAAAGCTACGGCGACAGTTGAGTAAGTTAATGACAAAACGAGAGCTCAATATCAGACCTGATGAGACAATCATAACCAATGGTGCCCAGTCGGCCGTGAGCCTAGCTCTACAAGCGGTTAGCCACGAGGGTGATATTGTTTTGGTTGAATCACCCTGCTTTTACGGCATTCTGCAATGTTTGGAGGCATTTGAACGTCAGGTCGTTGAGATCCCCCAGGCAGAAACAGGAGGCCCGGATCTTGGCCTTGTTGCTGCAGCTCTTGAGAAATGGCCGGTCAGGGCGATTCTTGTTCAACCGACTATCAACAACCCCACCGGAAGAAGCATGGAACCCGGTCACCGCCAGCAGCTCATTACTTTAGCCAACCGCTATGATATCGCTGTTATCGAGGATGATATTTCTGCCGATCTGGATTACCGGGGCAATGCCCCAAGTCCACTTAAAGCGATCGACACACAGAATAGGGTGCTTTATTGCAGTTCCATATCAAAAACCATCACACCAAAACTCAGGCTGGGTTGGCTGGTAGCCGGACGCTGGCAGGAGCGCTGCCAGCACCTGCAGTTCGTCAGTAAAATGGGCCTGCCTGCACACACTCAAAACGCACTGGGTACCTGGTTAGAAGCCGGTTATATGCAGAGACACCTGCGCCTGATCCGCAGGCGCTACCTGCAACGGCAGCAATTGTTCGAGAAAATAGTAACAATGAGCTGGCCCGAATCAGTGAGATACCAGCCCGCAGATGGTGGGTTTCTTGCCTGGATCAGACTACCGGAGTCCTGCGATGGCATGGCCTTGTATCAGCAAGCGCTTCGGGAAAAAATCAACATAACACCGGGGGCTCTCTTTGGCAGCGACCCAGCCAACAGACACCATATCCGGGTCAACTTCGGCCTTTATCAGGAGCAGCCCGAGTACCGCAGTGCCATTATACGGTTGGGGCAGTTAATTCATGAGATGATTGACGCAGAGGGGTCAGCTCCTTTGTAAAAACCCTAAGACTTACTGTCTGCCCGGGGCGATACCAGTGCAGGGAAGTAAGTATAAACAAAAAGGCCAAATGCCAGTATCCACCCGGTTGCAGATAGATCGTAGAGAAATGGTTTCTGTATGATCGCCATGGCAAAAACCCGGGCGATGACCGCAAGTAAAAGACAGTAAAATGCGACGTGCATCTGAACAGGTAATATCAGCGGTCGCCCGGTGTGCCCAAGAGAAACACGAGACATCATTCCCAGTGTCAGAAGACCAATACCGCCCAGAGTCAGCGCATGAATATAGATAAAAGGTGACCACCCCGTCCAGGGCAGTGTTGCACGTAGTATAAAGCCCAATCCTATCATCAGGTATCCCACATGCAGAATCCAAAGCAGAGGATTTGATAAAACCCGACGGTCAAACCAGCTACCAACCCTGAGTAATATCAAAAGCCCAAGCAAACCTGACAATATATATGCCCAGCTCGCCAAAGGTTGCCAGAGATCATTCAGAAAGGTCAGCACAGACATAGGAATGACCAGCTTCTCTACCCAGACAATCTGCCGGCCACGATACTCAGGTATTGCCCGTTCAGTAAAAAAGGGAATAACCCGCCCGCCGATAATCAGCATGACCAGAACAATAATATTCAGGGCCCCGTAGATTCCAAGATGCGCCATACCCGGTGCAATACCTAAACGATCAAGATGTACCAGCAGGTTCATCAGTATCAGCAGACCACAGAAAATGATGAAGACCATATTGCGCATGTTGCCACTTTTCAGTATCGGTAATGCAATCGCCAGTGTTAACAAGGGATAAAAAGCAAGATCGATTAGGGCGATGAGCAGAGGCTCAAGGGGAAGAAAGGGCGCAATTCTGCCTGCAGTCCAAAGTAAAACCAGAGCAGCAAGCCCTCTGCCGTGCAGCATCTTCTGCCCGGTCCAGTTCCCTACTGCAGTTAATAAAAAACCACTGATAATCGCTGTGGCAAAGCCAAAGATCAGTTCATGGCTGTGCCATAAAACACCGGGGTAATAGCTGTAATCTGAAGCAAAGGGGAGCAATACGCCCCGAAGCTGGAAGACCCAACCGAGCATCAGAACCACGGCAAACAAGGCTCCCAGCAGAAAAAAAGACCGGAAACCCAGCGAGAACAGAGCCCCAAAAGAGAACTTCAGGTCAGAACGGTACGAAAGTTGAGATGCAGCCATAAAGCCTCCGAAAAAAACTGGGGCTATTTTAACGAATACCCGAGTATTTTACTTGGCTTAAGTCAAACAGAGATAACATCGGAAGCAGCTAATTAAGACTGAACCGCCTGGTGGTCAAATAATAATTCACCACTACCGTCAAAGGATAATCAACGGATCTCAAAACCCTTGATCACCAGAGGCTCAGCATCGGTGATATCCAGCTCATCAACCCGGGATAAAGGTGAACCCTTCCAAAGCCAGGAGATGAGGTCTTCAACCCGACTCTTTGGCCCCTGAACATGGACCAGCACAGAGCCATCATCAAGATTCATCACCCATCCCTCAAGCTGGCGTCTCTGGGCCTGATGCAGAGTGTTTTTTCGAAACCAAACACCCTGAACCCGGCCTGTTACTGTGATCACTTTCACCCAGGCCGGCTCTGTGACTACACTCCTCGTTACGGACTCTTTCTGCATTTTAAATCACCGATCTTTAAACACCTGTTCAGGGCCCGTAATCTGAACCCCCGGCTGCGGACGAGAATTTACGCGGGTTGCACTAAGCTTGTTCGCTTTCAAAAAGCGTTTGTGCAGGCCGGGAAAGCATTGACTCTCCCTGACGAAGATAATCCTGCAAAGTATTTATAACAGATGGCGACAGCAGGGAAAATCCTCCCTTGGGTGATTTTGTAT
Source organism: Oceanospirillum sp. (assembly GCF_048265165.1). Lineage (GTDB taxonomy): Bacteria > Pseudomonadota > Gammaproteobacteria > Pseudomonadales > Halomonadaceae > Oceanospirillum. The sequence continues at coordinate 676,710 of NZ_JBLXCD010000001.1, forward strand.
CTATCGTTTCGGTGGCTAATAATTCCGGTGGTACTCGCCAGGGCATCAATGCCAACAGCTGCCACTGAGTCATTGCAGACAGATCCCGGCCTAGCTGCCAGTATCCGGAGGGCCAACCTTTCACTGAAGCCTCATTTTTCACGAAAACTAAAAGCCCCTGATTCTGCAGCACCTGTAATAATTTCCGTTGCTGCCTGGCAGATAAGACTGAAACCATCTCCTGCAGCTCATTAATTGTTAAAGGTTTATTGCTTTTCCAGCGGTCAAACAAAACCTGAACGACTTTTAATGCAACAATTAAAGGCTCCCGGTTAGCAGAGTGCCAGTTTGGTCGATAGCGCTGCAACGCCATAACGAGAGTTGCCCCCAGCAGTAAAATATTCCAACTGATATAGATCCAAAGCAGGAACAGAGGAACTGCAGCAAATGCGCCATAAACCACCTGATAAGAGGGCGATAAGCTGACAAAATGACTGAAGCCCCATTTGGCCAATTCAAAGCACACTGCTGTAAAGATCCCGCCCAACCAGGCGTGTCTGAGGGAAACGTGGGTTTTGGGCACAAAGAAAAACAACATCATAAAGGCTACAGAAGATGTCAGTAACGGCAAAAACTGTAAAAGAATCGCTGTAATGCCCAAAGTATCTGTCGCATCGAGAAACAGCTTATGGGAAACCACAAAAGAGGTCACGGCCATACCTGAGCCCATAAGCAGCGGCCCCAGTGTCAGCACCGACCAGTACAACAGAAAGCTGCTCGCGCCTTTGCGATCCTCTGCCACTGACCAGATTCTGTTAAAGGCGCGTTCAATTGACTTCATCATCAGAATCGCGGTTATGATCAGAAAACCAACACCGACAAAGGTCAGGTTCCGGGCTTGCTGGGCAAAATCTGCAAGATAATTACTGACCACCTGACTGCTCTCCGGAAGCAGATTGCGGAAAAGCAGATCCTGAATACCCGCTCCGGCACCTTCAGTACTGGGTAGTGCCGACAAAATACTGTAAGCAACCGTCATCAGGGGCACCAAGGCAAACAGGGTTGTATACGTCATAGCTGCCGCTGTCTTTTGACACTCCTGATCAATAAAGCGCCGAATGATAAAGCGCAGGAGCCCAAACCAATCCCTTTTAAAAATGGATGTCATTCCAGTCGCTCCTTTTCGTTAGCAAGACATACCGTTAGAATATGCCTCATTCTACCCTATTTGATCAGGATCAAGGATATCTCATGCCTGCTGTAACGCTTTACCACAACCCGCGCTGTTCCAAGTCCCGTGCCACACTGTCACTTCTACAGGAAAACGGTATCGAGCCGGATATTCGCCGCTACCTGGATGAACCTCTCACGGAAGCAGAGATCCGTGCTCTGCTGAAAAAACTTAATATCTCTGCCATTGAGATGATGCGCACAAAAGAAGCAGAATTTAAAGAATTGGGACTGAGCAAAGAGAGCAGTGATGATGCGCTGATCTCAGCTATGGTAAGCACCCCGAAACTGATTGAGCGCCCCATAGCTGAAACTGAAACCGCAGCAGCCATTGGCCGACCACCGGAGAATGTTCTGGAGCTGTTGGCATGAGCCAGCCTTATGTTTTAGTACTGTATTACTCCCGCCATGGCGCAACCCGCGAAATGGCAGAAGCAATCGCCGGGGGTGTTGAGTCAGTTTCCGGTATAGAGGCACGCCTGCGGACTGTCCCGGATGTTTCTGCAGAGTGCTCTGCGGTGTCTCCTGCCATCCCTGATACTGGTGACCTGTACTGTAGCGAGGAAGATCTCCGCCAGTGCGCCGGTCTTCTGTTGGGCAGTCCAACCCGCTTTGGCACAATGGCAGCTCCAATGAAGCATTTTCTGGAAAGCACCAGTAATCTCTGGATGAACGGTGCTTTGATCGATAAACCAGGGGCTGTTTTCACCTCCACTGCCAGTCTGCATGGCGGTCAGGAGGCCACGCTGCTGTCAATGATGCTTCCGTTGCTACACCATGGCATGGTCATTGCCGGGCTGCCATACAGCCAATCCGGGCTGCTGGAGACAAGTACTGGCGGCACACCCTATGGTGCCAGCCATGTTGCCGGTAAATCCGGAGATAGCCCGATCGATAAGACTGAACTTGAACTCTGTGCGGCACAGGGCAAACGGGTTGCTGAACTGGCTCTGAGTCTGAAACAGGCCTGATTTTACATTCATTCACAGGAGCTACTGTGAGAAAGATGATGAACCGCCTGGAAGCAGGCAAAGATATTACTGGGATGGCTAACAAGGGTCGTTTTTGGGTTTTAATCAGCTACCTGTCCATTATTGGCTTTCTGATCCTGAATAGTTTCCAGTCAACAAAGGAAGGGGCACCACTTTATGTGATCGGATTACTGGCTTTACTGCCGGTTCTCCCGCTCCTGCTTTTTGTACCTGGCCTTTGGCTTCGCAATCCCCGCTCTCACGCCTGGCTTTGCTTTGTCAGCCTGCTGTACTTTATGCACGGCGTTGATCAGGCCTTTTTACCGGGCAGTAAAGTCGTCGGCCTTGGCTTATCCATATCTTCTATTATTCTTTTTATGTCCGCGATGATGTTCTCACGCTGGGAAAGCCTGCGTATTAAATCATCAGCACAGACAAACGAAAAAGCAGAAGACCAGGCTAGCGGGTAGGAAATATGTAAGAGCCGGAATGTGTAATAACCGGTGTGCCCTAACAGACCATTACGTTCTTCCCTGGAAATAAAAAAAGCAAGACGGCTGCTTTACCCGTCTTGCTTTTCCTTTAGTTGCCAGATTCCAACTCAGTAGAAGGATCAGAACCAGAACTGCAAACAGCCGATTCTACCCCCGGTTTGCTGTACGGGGCATAAAAGACTCTCTGTTGGCACTAACGACAAGATTACGGCCCCGATCCTTAGCGCAGTAAAGTGCCTGATCAGTCAAATCTAGCATGTCATGCTCTGTCATATCATCTTCCGGTATCAGGCTGCAGACACCAACACTGATCGTAACAACCTCAGCAATCGATGATTTGTGGTGTGCAATCGCCAGCGACTCAACCAACTCACGACATTGCTCTGCAATTGCCCAGGCACCAGCCTCAGGTGTGTTTGGCAGTAGCAGGATAAACTCCTCCCCGCCAAATCGGGCAAACAGATCTCCGGGCCGGTTGATAACAGAGGCAACCAACTCCGCAATGTTGCGCAAGCACTCATCACCCTGAAGGTGCCCATACTGATCGTTGTACTGCTTGAAAAAATCAAGATCAAACAAGACTAATGAAACCGGCTTGCGTTCCCGACGTGCCCGCTTCCACTCACGGGAAAAACTGTCATCAAAGAAACGACGGTTAGCGATCTGAGTTAAGCCATCCGTTTGCGATAGATGCGCCAGCTTTTTGTTGGCCTCCTGAAGAGCGCGGTTCCGTTGTTCAGCAACGGACTCAATTTCAAAACTGCGCCGGGATAACATGCGCAAATATGCCGCCACAAGACCGGTAATCAACAAGCCCGCCATCATCACAACATATGCCAGCTCACTCTTACGCTCATTCATATAGCCTTCAGAAGGCGCAACGACCAGTTGCCAGTTCCGTCCTCCCACATCGTTAATCATATAGCGCTGCTGCATATCAATCACAGGAGGCGTTACAGGTTGCCGCGCAAATAAAACCGCATGCTCACTATTTTTCTCCTGGAGAGTTTTCATATCAAACAAGGCAATATGAAGCCCTGCTGCACGCCCTCCCATCAGAGCCTCCTGCACCAGCCGGTTGAGGGTAAACTCACCAGCCACCAGGCCTTTAAGATCCCCCTGTCCACGTACAGTTCCACCTTCAAAAACCGGGAGAACGGCAAGAATGCGCTTTCCAGCCATACCATCGAACGGAGCCATAGGTTCTGTCGCAGCAAGCTCAGAACTATCTACTGCACGGTTAATAGCGTTTAAAAGAACAGGTTGGGACGACAGATCGAAACCAAGAGGAACCTCTGCCTGGCCCTTCGTTGCCTGATATAGCACAGGGTAGTGAGCCTCACGCTTCACCGCTGGCACCCAGCGCTCTCTGGCAGAACGCTCCTGAATCACATAACGGGGATCGGTTTTCTTTTGCTCATTCTCAAACACCTGCCGGTCGGCAGGAGTCACAACAGGTGACCATTGCAAGAAATGCAGCTCAGGATGCCGCGCCAATGTTCCCTCAGCCACATGGGAAAACTCTTCATGTGTTACAGAAGAGGAACCCTCAAAGAGGCCTTGTAAAACGTATAACGCTTCAAAATTCACAAACAGCTCACGGGACACCTGATAAGAGAGTTCCTTCATTTCACCTTTAAGCTGAACCCTGATGGCATCCTGGCGCAAGTCGCCAATATTCCATGCAATCAAAGCTGAAAACAGAAAACCTACGACGAGAGTGATATAACTCAATCGGTTTGAATATGCCTTCATCCGCATCTAATCCTTATAACCATCTGTATTTCCGGTCACTAAAGACCTTACTCTTTAAGTATATGCTTTTATAAACCGGCTGTACCTCAGTAATTATGCGACATCAGAGAAAGGCCATTTAAAAAATGACAAACTTTTTTTCTATAAAAACTCAGATCATCAAACCTAATAAGCAAGAGATTTAAGTTATATCCACTAAAAAAATTTAGTAACAAAGTCGTGTAATCTGGTAACACCAAAGTATAGAAATACAGTGGCATGCAAGATGCTAAAACTCATAACTCATTGTTTTAAAATAATAAAATATTGTTGGCATACAATATGTTTCTGACAGACATCGCTGTGAAAATATGGCACCGGTCAGGCACTACCCTGACCTGACCGGTCCAGCAGGTAACACAACAACCTGATTGAGTGAAATCACACAGCACAGAGCACAGGTAAAGCCATAGCTTACCCAGCTCTTCCCGGGCCAAAAGCCCAACAAAAAGAAGGCCAAAAGCCTGAAAATAAAAATGGAGTACGCCATGAACGTATTTAGCCATCCTGATTTCGACGGGCACGAACGTGTTCTGTTCGGGCACGATCCCAAATCTGGCCTGAAAGCCATTATTGCCATCCACAATAGTAACCTCGGCCCTGCACTCGGCGGCTGCCGTATGTGGCCATATGCTTCAGAAGCCGAAGCCCTGAAAGATGTTCTGCGTCTGTCCAGAGGGATGACTTATAAGTCTGCACTAGCAAACCTTCCACTGGGTGGTGGTAAAGCCGTTATCATTGGAGATCCCCGACAAAGCAAAACACCGGATTTGCTTCACGCTATGGGACGCTTCATTGAATCTGCCAGCGGTAACTATATTACGGCTGAGGACTCAGGAACCAGTGTGTCTGACCTTAAGCTTATAGCCGAAGAAACCTCATACGTTGCGGGTATCATGGAGAAACCTTGCACTGACGGTCACTTACGCAGCGGCGACCCATCCCCGTCTACAGCATATGGTGTATACCGCGGCCTGATGTCTGCTGTTGAATATCGCCTGGGCCGCACTGATCTCGCGGGTCTCAAAGTTGCAATTCAGGGCGTTGGCAATGTTGGTTTTCGACTGGCAAAGCACCTTCACCAGGCAGGGGCCAAGCTCTGGGTAACAGATATTTACAGCGATATGGTTCAGCGCTGCGTTAACGAGTTAGGCGCAACAGCCGTTGCTTCAGATGAAATCTACGGGCTGGATGTCGATGTTTTTTCTCCCTGTGCTATGGGTGGTATTTTGAACGACGAGACCATCAGCCAGCTGAAAGCCAAGGTTATTGCAGGCGCTGCAAACAACCAGCTTGAGTCTCCACACCACGGAGCCCAGCTTCGCGATAAGGGTATTCTTTACGCTCCTGATTACGCTATCAACTCCGGCGGCATCATTGATGTGGGCTATGAACGCATGGGCAACTTCGATCCCAAAGCCGTTAATGAGCACATCGAGTCCATTCATAGCACCCTGATGGAAATCTTCTCCCGGGCCGATCATGAACAACAACCGACTCATGCTATTGCAGATCAGGTTGCACGCGAGCGCTTTGCTCACCCGGACGAAAACCTTCAGAACTCTTAATTTAATCCCACAAATCAGCTTAGCCTCGCCCCTGCTTTAAGGGGCTGACCTACTGAGCTATTGCCAAAAAACCGAGGAGAAACTCGTGTCTAAAACAACGACAACAAATGCCACTGGGCACCAGGGCCTGCACTGGTCTTCACGCTGGGCATTTATTATGGCTGCAACCGGTTCTGCGGTCGGCCTTGGCAACATCTGGAAATTCCCATACATCACCGGTGAAAACGGTGGTGGAGCTTTCGTTCTGGTATACCTGGCCTGCATCGCCATTGTTGGCCTGCCGATTCTGATTGCCGAAGTACTCCTAGGCCGGAAAGGCGGAAAGAGCCCTGTCGCCAGTATGCGAGATCTGATTCGCGAACATAACGCCAAAGCAGGCTGGGTATCAATTGGTACACTGGGTACAATTGCAGCATTTCTGATTCTGTCATTCTATAGCGTTATTGGTGGCTGGGCGATCAACTACGTGGGCTACACCTTCAGCGGTGACTTTGTAGGCCAAAGCAGTGATGCCGTTGGCGGTATTTTTGGCTCCATGCTAGCGGATCCGTCAACACTACTGTTCTGGCACAGTATATTTATGGTATGCGTACTCTTTATTGTTGCCCGAGGCGTTAAAAGCGGCCTGGAAAAAGCCGTAACCTATCTGATGCCAGCCCTTTTTATACTCCTGGTCATCATGGTGGGCTACGCCATGACAACGGATGGTTTCGCCCAGGGCGTTAACTTCCTGTTCAATCCTGATTTTTCCAAGCTCAGTTCTGAGGGTGTGCTGAAAGCACTGGGACACGCGTTCTTTACTTTAAGTCTGGGCACAGGCGTCATGATGGCTTACGGCTCCTATCTGGACCAGGATGTATCCATTGCCAAGACGTCCATCACAGTTGGCCTTATGGACACCCTTGTGGCACTGGTCGCTGGCATGGCAATTTTCCCGATCGTATTTGCGAACGGCATGGAGCCAAGTGCGGGACCGGGTCTGATCTTCGTATCCCTGCCAATGGCGTTTGGTAGCATGTCCATGGGTACTCTAATCGGTACACTCTTCTTCATATTGCTGGTATTTGCAGCACTTACTTCGGCAATCTCGCTCCTGGAGCCGTCTGTTGAATGGCTGGAAGAACGCAGTGGCTTTAATCGCCTGACAGCAACACTGGCTGCTGGCGGGGCTGTGTGGTTCCTGGGGATCGCAACGGTACTCTCCCTGAATGTATGGTCTGATGTTCACCCTCTGGGTATGTTGGCCGTTTTCGAAGGCAAAACCATCTTTGATCTGCTGGACTACATCACTGCCAACATTATGCTACCTCTGGCTGGCTTGTTGGCCGCACTATACGTAGGCTGGGTTATGAAGAAAGAAGATGTGGCAGACGAACTTAATATGTCCCAGGGTGCTTTGTCTCTGTTCTGGAATGTCATCCGCTATGTAACCCCTATGGCCGTCATCCTTGTGATGTACAAATCCATCATGGGCTAGATACGGAGTCAGAAGATTCACACAGAAATAAAAAAAGCGGATCACTAAAAGTGATCCGCTTTTTTATTCCGATAAGTAACACTTAGTTCCCGAAAGCACAAAAAGCTTAATGGGCGAATATCCTAGGGATCGAGACTCGGGTTTAGCAGTGTCAGTACTTCATCGGCTTCCAGTCTGCGGTCACGATAATCTGTACCTACACGTTCAAGCAGAACCTCAGGATCGGCTGTAGGGCTGCCAAAATAGATACCCATACGTGCTTTAACCTTCAGTTCCGGCCATTCAGGGTAGTAGAGACGGGCAATGGCTCGCATCAGATGAGATACCAAATCCTGAACCGACTTCTTCGTTGCCATAGGCAATAACAGACAGATTTTTTTCCCTGAAAAACGGGCAGCATATTCAGGAACTTCCACTACCCGCTTCACAATCTGACCAATATGTAGGAAAACACGCTCACCGGCAGGCTGGCCGTACAGCTCGTTAATTTCCGGCATATTCTCAATATCCAGCAACATAAGACCAAAAGGCTTCTTGGTTTCATGTGACTTCATCATCACGTTATTCATGTAAGGCAGGAAATAAACACGTTGCATAAGCCCTGTTGCCGGGTCCAGCATAGAGTCCATCTGAGCTTCAGCCAGCATCTCGTGCACCTGATCTGTCTCAGCCATACGCTCAGTAACGTCATGACCTGAGATAAGAATTACCTCTTGCTGGTCAAGCTCTACACCCTGCAGCTGAAGATAGTAGTCACGCAGACCTACCAGCTTAGACACCAGAACAGTATTCATCACAGAGTGCTTGTTTAAATCCACGGAAAGATTATCAAGAATCGCATTGAGTTCTGGCGCAGTAAATTCCGGGAACAGATCATGGGGGGAAAGATTACAAATTTCACCACTTTCATAGCCCAAAGCTGCCTCTGCAGCAGAGTTACTGTAAATAAAACTCAGGCTTTTCGGGTCAAGTAATAACAACAACTCCCGGGACTGAGCAATAGCAGCCCCGACAAGTTGATCTGAAACAGCCATCATCGCACTCTCCTTAAACCTTTGTTCTTATCGGTAGACTAAGAAAATACCCCCAACGCCCTTCCAATAAAAGCAGCAAAAGGTAACGCTTTGTCTTAATCGGATAAAACAAGACGAATAAGCCAAAGCAAACACCTGCATCCAAGACAAAACTACCAGCGCAGAGTCTCTTTGACAAAGGGTATAGTTAACTTCCTCTGAGCCATCAGAGATGCATGATCTAATACCGACAGCATATCGAATAATTCGCGCAAACTTCTTGGACTTCGGTGCAATATATACCGTGCAACCTCATCCGTCAGCTCTAAGCCCCGCTCGTGAGCACGTAACTTAAAAGCCATTATTTTTTGTTCGTCATCAAGCTTGTGCAGCACCGAAGTAATGCCCCACGCCAAACGGGAGGAAAGGTCAGGTAGCTTCACCCCCAGCTTCGAGGGAGGTGCATCTGCAGAGATCACCAGTACTTTTCCAGCATCGCGCAAACGGTTAAAGCAGTGAAATAGTGCTGCTTCCCATTTGGCCCGACCCGCTACTAAATGAAGGTCATCAATACAAACCAGGTCCAGCGCTTCCAGGCCCTCCAGCAGCTCTGGGGACAGAAGAGCAAGTTCATCCAAAGGCAGGTACACAGAGCGGAAACCTAAAGCATCAGCCTGATGGCAAAGAGCCTGCAACAGATGGCTTTTGCCTGAATCCTGAGGCCCATAGATGTACTGAAATGTCTCACCGCCACTTTCAAGAAGCGAACACAAAGCCTCCAGAAGATAAATATTATCCCCCGGAAAAAAATTAGCAAACGTTGCATCGTCTCTTAGACCGATACTTAATGATAGCTGTGAAGCTTGAAAATCAGCCATATTTCAATGACTTACCTTTAAAAACCCATCATGAGGAATAAATTAGCTGCTTTGCAGAACAAAAGAAAGCCTCTTGTTCATTTATACAGCAATCAGCCATTAGTTGTCCCGCATGAATTGTATCAAATCCAAGTTCAGGCTGGTGCAAACATCATTCATTAAGCTTCAGAAAAGATTCAGAACCAGCCTGCAGCAACACCAAGCCGATAGAAAAGAGCCACACTGGCAATAACCCAAAGCAGCTTTACCCAGAATGGAAAGCACGCTGAAATATCTTTATCCATAGCAAGCAACTCCTTTTGAACACGCTTTTGTAGGATAGCAGATTCTAAATCAAAGAACCCCAAACCATAACTAGGATGAACCCGAGCTACAGACAAAAAAAAACCTGCTCATAAGAGCAGGTTTTTATAAAAATGGCGGAGGGACAGGGATTTGAACCCTGGAAGGGCTATTAACCCTTGCCGGTTTTCAAGACCGGTGCTTTCAGCCGCTCAGCCATCCCTCCAGCAAGACGGCATTATACGGACTGTTTTTTTCAGGTCAACAAAAAAAGGAAAAAATCTTTATATTCAACAAGATGGCCGCAAAATCCAATGCGTACCTATGCGGAGCGCTTTTCATAAAAGCTACACTTCGAAGGCAAGACCTAAAACACAACCCCGGCAGCCAAAAGAGAAAGTGAAAGTGAAAGAAAAAAAAAGGAGCAACACCTAGGTGTTGCGCCTTTTCAGAATAATGGCGGAGGGACAGGGATTTGAACCCTGGAAGGGCTATTAACCCTTGCCGGTTTTCAAGACCGGTGCTTTCAGCCGCTCAGCCATCCCTCCAGCTGGCGCATATGATACGCAAATATTTTTTTTCGTCAATAGACATTTCATGTTTTTTCTCAGGTTATACAAGGCTTTAACTTTTGAACATAAACAGACAGAATAGGTCTTAATGACGACTACGAAGAATAGAGGAGCTATTCAATGGCTATCGAAGAATACAACACCTACGGTTCGGCCTCTGCTGTCCCCGTTAATAAGGTTATCCGTAACACCTTTATGCTGCTGAGCATGACGCTGGCGTTCAGCGCATTCACCGCTTTTGTTTCGGCGGCGATGGGGTTCGGTCGCATGAATATCTTTGTTTTTCTGATCGGCGCTTATGGCCTGATGTTTTTAACTCATAAAACTCAGAACAGCATCTGGGGTCTTGTTAGTGCATTTGCCTTTACAGGCTTTATGGGCCTCACGATTGGCCCTGTTGTTTCCATGTATCTCTCTCTGCCTAACGGTGGTCAGGTTGTCACAACAGCATTAGCCAGCACCGCTGTTATTTTCCTGGCACTGTCAGGCTACGCCCTGACATCGAAAAAAGATTTCAGCTTCCTGAGCGGCTTTATGTTTGTCGGCTTCCTGGTACTGGTCGGTGCCATGATCGCAGGCTTTTTCTTCAGTATTCCCGGCTTAAGCCTGATGATCTCAGCGGGTTTCGTGCTTTTTGCTTCCGCTGCGATCCTGTATGAAACCAGCCAGCTAGTACATGATGGGCAACGTAATTATATTATGGCGACCATCGGGTTATATGTCTCCATCTATAACCTCTTTATGAGCCTACTCCACCTGACCGGGGCGCTAAGTGGAGACGACTAAAACAGGCTGAGTAAGTTATACTAAGCGCCCTGCACTGCAGGGCGTTTTTGTTTCTGCCCGTCAGGGTTACCCCAGATACAGCTGCAAGCCAAAAGACAGACATCAGAGACCAGGGTTATCCAGCTAAGACAATCCGGTGCTGCAATTTTTAGAATTGTGATGAAAAGTTGTAATGAAGAATTGTGATCAAATGAACTACAGTATTGCCATTTATGGCGGCCCCTACAGCGACCAGGCCTCCCTCAGCGCACTGCATTTTACCCGGGCGGTATTAAAGCGTGAACACCGGGTTCAGCGGGTTTTCTTTTACCATGATGGCGTATACAACAGTTCAGCGTTGGTAACGCCTCCTCAGGACGAAATTAATGTGCCAATACAATGGCAGACCTTGGCCAGCGAGCACGGAATTGAATTGGTGGTTTGTATCGCAGCGGCAGTCCGACGCGGGCTTCTGGACGAGAAAGAAGCCAAACGTTACAGCAAGTCGTCGCATAACCTGGCCGACGGATACACTCTTTCAGGTTTGGGTCAGCTTATTGATGCCAGCATTAACTGCGACAAACTGATTACCTTTGGAGCCTGAGAATGTCCGAACTACTGATTATTTTCCGTAAAGCTCCCATCGGTACATCCTGGGCAAGAGAAGCAATTGACCTGGCGCTGGTTGGTGCAGCGTTCGGCCAGCAGGCAACACTGCTTTTTATGGGGGATGGTGTTTATCAGTTATTGAGCAATCAACAGCCGGATCAGGTTGAGCAAAAAGGTACTCAGGCAATGATGAAAGCCCTGCCGATGTACGATATTGATCAGGTCTTTGTTTGTGAGAAAAGCCTGAGCGAGCGAGGGTTAACGACAAACCTGCTGGGTTTCGAATGTGAAACCATCAGCCAGCCCAGCCTACAGAAACTTCTGAACAGCCATCGTCAGATTTTTAATTTTTAAGCGTTCAATAACGCCATAGTTTTGCGAATCCAAAGATGATTTTACATACGGTTAATAAATCACCATCAACCAGTAGCGCATTGCAGGAGTGCCTGTACAGCGCCAGTAGTGGCGATAGCGTGCTCTTTATCGAGGATGGCGTCTACAGTGCAACATCAGCTTTCAAAGAGCTACTGCGCGATGATCTAAGCTACTTTGTACTCTGGAATGATACCGCTGCACGCGGCTTGAATGACGCCCTGCTGATCGAGCAGTGCCAGCCCGTAGATTACTCAGGTTTCGTTGAGCTGACTGAACAGGCAGATTCTGTCTGCAGCTGGTTTTAATTTTATGCTGACAATTGGAAATAAGCAGATCCCTGTGGACAGTGAAGGCTATCTGGAACAACTTTCAGACTGGCAACCAGAGGTAGCGGAGCAGATCGCAAAAAAGGAAGGGCTGGAGCTGACAGAGGCCCATTGGGAGATTATTAATTTGCTGCGCCGGTTTTATCAGGAATTTGAACTCTCTCCTGCCATGCGGCCTCTGGTGAAATATATTGGGCTGAACCTGGGTAAAGAAAAAGCTAAAAGTATTTATCTGATGCAGCTATTTGGTGAAAGCCCGGCCAAAATGACCAGTAAGCTGGCAGGACTTCCCAAGCCTACCAACTGTCTTTGAAACAGTTCATTCTGAAAAATGCCAGAGAAATACTAACAAACAATAGATATTCAATTTATCACCCAAAGTATAGGCTTAGCCCCTATCACTGGGCCGTTAAAAACAATATTCTATTAAGAACAATAACTTAATAATAAAACCCTAAACGATTCATAAAGCTAACATAGGATACGATTTCAGATGCCTAAAACTCGTCTGACGAATGTCAATGTGGTGTCTCAGGATGTCCTGATCACCCCAGAAGAACTGAAAAAAAAGATTCCTTTAACGGACCCGGCCCGTGGATCGGTGGTTGAAGGTCGTGAGACTATTCAAAATATTCTTGACGGTAAAGACCAGCGCTTGTTTGTTGTGGTAGGCCCCTGCTCTATCCATGATATTGATGCTGCCAAAGACTACGCAAAGCGCCTGAAAGCACTTTCCGACAAAGTCAGTGATACGCTGTATATCGTCATGCGTGTTTATTTTGAGAAGCCGCGCACCACGGTTGGCTGGAAAGGACTGATCAACGACCCTCATCTGGATGACTCTTTCCAACTGGAAGAGGGTCTGCATATTGGCCGCCAACTCCTGGTCGATCTGGCCGAAATGGGACTGCCTTTGGCAACAGAAGCTCTGGACCCGATTTCACCTCAATATCTGCAGGATGTTATCGCATGGTCTGCTATTGGTGCTCGTACCACAGAGTCCCAGACACACCGCGAAATGACCAGTGGTCTGTCGATGCCAATCGGCTTTAAAAATGGTACAGATGGCGGCCTAGAGGTAGCAACTAACGCACTGCAGTCTGCATCTCATCCCCACAGCTTCCTGGGTATTAATCAGGCTGGCCAGGTTGCCGTGATACGTACAAAAGGCAACCAATATGGCCATGTGGTTCTTCGCGGTGGGAATGGCAAACCCAACTACGATTCGGTCAGTGTCGCCCTGTGTGAGCAGGATCTGGAAAAGGCTAAACTGCCGAAGAACATCATGATCGACTGCAGCCATGCAAACTCCAACAAAGATCCGGCACTACAACCATTGGTTATGGAAAATGTCACCCATCAGATTCTGGATGGCAACCAATCGATTGTTGGCCTGATGATTGAGAGCAACATAGGCTGGGGTAATCAGAAAATGTCCCCAAACCGGGACGAGATGGAATATGGCGTCTCCATTACAGATGCCTGTATAGACTGGGATACCACAGAAGAAACATTGCTGAAGATGGCAGAAAAACTACGTCCAGCACTGCCTGAGCGTCGCTAACCTCTTCTTATATCTGACTGAAAACAAAAAAGCTCCGACGGAGTCGCCTCTGCCGGAGCTTTTTTATTGCGCACGTTTATCATCGCACACCCGTGGAACAGGCTAACCTTGCTGGTTATTCCACCGGATACATTCATCCAATGTTATGCCGTGGCCACCGAAAATATCCAACGCACTGCCTATGGTCAGATCGACCCGACCATTTGAGAGCATCTGTACCCGCTCCAGATCCTCCCGTGAACGGGCTCCTCCAGCATATGTCACCGGAATCGGACTTGCAGCCCCAAGCAAACGCACCAGGTCTTCATCGATACCACTCTGAAGCCCCTCCACATCCGCCGCATGGATTAAAAACTCAGCACAGTGATCACTTAAAGCCTGTAACGTATGCTGATCCACCGCCAGCTCCGTAACCGTTTGCCAACGGTCTGTGGCAATGTTCCATCCTGACTCAGTTTTCCGGCAGCTTAAGTCCAGAACCAAACGCTCCTTACCTGTTACCGCCTTAACCTCTGCCAGCCGCTCCCAGCTGAACTGCCCACCTTCAAACAGATAGGAGGTTACAATCACATGGGAAGCGCCAGCCTCAAGATAGGAAGCAGCATTCCCCGCATTCACACCGCCTCCGAACTGTAAGCCTCCTGGCCAGGCTGATAACGCATCCAGAGCAGCGTCCTGATTACCCGGACCTAAGGCGATCACATGGCCGCCCATCAACCGGTGTTCTCGATACAGCTCGGCATAATAACGGCTACTATATTCACTGATAAAATTTGTATCAGCCCCTTGCTCATTCAGGCTGCCACCTACGATCTGTTTAACCTGCCCCTGATGCAGGTCGATACACGGACGAAACTGAGTCAAAGCCTTACCTCAAGTGATTTAAGGAGAGTTTTTTACGGGTTGGCCACACATGGAGTTATCTATAGAAACAATAGAAAAAGGCCCGCACAAAGCGGGCTATTCTAACAGAAATTAATCCTTAACGACTTCAGCTGTTTGCATAACCGTCACGGGCGGGTATCGATCCAGGGCTTTCGCTGAATCCATATTTACAATAAAGCTAAAACGTTTAAGGGTCTCAACAGGAACCTCAGAAACCTGCCGTCCTTCAAACAGCAATTGATGCGCTTTATAGGCAGCAAATTGCCCCACATTATAGTAACGGCTCACCAATCCCATATAGGCACCAGCCTTACGGATAGGCCCTTCTGTAGCGGAGTAGACAGGAACACCGGCACCATGACTGACGTTCACCAGAGTTTTCGCATTTGAAATAAGGAAGGAGTCTGATGGCAAATAAGTAATATCTGCACCCTCGGACGTAATAAAGCGAGCAAAAGCGGCAAAGTAATCATCCGCTTCTGCTTCATCCGCATTCGGCAACGGAAAGCGAACCAAGTCGATCCCTGCGGCATCACAGGCACTCTGTAATGCTTCAACCTGAAGCAAAGAGTTTTTCTCCTTAGCGTTAAAAATCACCGCAATCTTCTCAATACCATCAAGCTCTTGCATCGCCGCAACCTGAGTCGCCATCGGAACCAGGTGAGATGTTCCTGTCACGTTCCTCCCCGGCGCCTGATAGTCTGATACAAGGCCCGCCCCCTTTGGATCCGCAACAATATTAAATACCAGCGGAATCGAGTGAATATACTCATCACCCGAATGAGTAGCGGATTCAGCTCCCACAAGAATAGAGGTCACCGTCGTGCCAAAACTATAGACCAGATCCGGTTTACGCTGCAGAATATCCTGACGAATCAAGGCAACCTGCTGGCGGCTTTTCCCGGCATTTCGAATAACAAACTCCACAGGTTCCGGCCGATTCATCATTGAATCCATAAAGCCCCGCTCCGCTTCTGTCACACCTCGCCAGAGCACCATATAAACCTGCTTCACCGGCTTAATCACTGATGTCTGGTCAGCCCAAACAGAAGACGCCAGGCCGGACATCATAAAAACAACTGCAAACAAAGCCCTGCTGAAAACATTAAATCCTGACACTGGCTATACCTCTTGTAACTGCCGCTGATCCATTGAACGGAACATAGAATAAAGAACCACAAGTAATATCAGGCTGGCCGCCACGCCGGAGGAGAGCCAGAGGAAAGAGTTCTGGAACCCCATAAAGCTGATCAACGTTGCTGCCACTAGTGGCCCGGCGATATTCCCAATCCGTTCTGTCAGACGGAAAATTCCGATAGTCTTACCCAAGGTAAGTCCATTTTTTAGTTTCACTTTCTCTGTCAGGAGTGATAATTGGGGTGAAACTCCCACACCATGGGCAACCCCTAACAGTAATACTCCGGTAAACATGCCGTAAATCCCGGGAATCAGATAAACCGCAAACAGCGCCAGCGCAGATAAGCCCCCACCAAACATGATAAAAGCACTCTTATTCTTCAGTCGGTCCCCCAGCCAGGCACTCAGAGGAGAGACCAGCACAATAGCCAAACCGTAGGCCATAAGAATACGCCCTACAGAGGACTGGTTTGCCCCTAGCTCATTCAGATAAACCGGCCCGGCATAATAAAGAAAGCCTGTTAGCAATAGCTTTGCAGGAATAGCCGACAGAAACGTGATCAGAAGAAAGTACTTATCCGTCAGCAGTGTCGTAAAGTCGCTGAAAGATAAAACCGCTGGTGGCGGTGCATCCGAGTCTTTCTCTTTAGCTTCAAAGAACTGCATAACAAAAACAGCTGAAATCAGTGACAGGGTCGCAGATAGCATAAAGGTCGCTTCAAAACCGATGCGATCTGAGAGAATACCCCCAATCGCCGCACCACACAGAGAACCAGAGAAGAAGCCGGACAGGAACATCGCCATACCCCTTGTACGGTTCTCAACCGTAGTATTATCCGTTACATAGCCTTGAGCTGTAATAAAGACAATACCGTAGCCGACGGCAGTGATGGAGCGCACAATCAACAGTTGCCAGAGATTATCGCACCAGGCTGTTAACAAGAGCCCTACGGCAGTAAGTCCTGCACCCACCATAAAAGCTTTCTTGCGGCCCACACTATCTGACCACTGCCCTGCAACAGGCAAGGACAAAGCCCAAACCAGCATAAAGACTGAGATCGGCAAACCGATCACCATCGTCGGAGATAAACCGGCAATCGGCTCATAGAGTGCATTGACGTAGGCCGGGAAAAAAGAAAGTGACATCGACTCAGAAAAAATCACCAGAAAGAGTGGTGGCCGTACAAAAGACAGTCGAGCCAGACCGACTCGCCTGGGCTCTCCTTCCGGTAGTTGGTAGCCACTTCCCAGGGCCACACTCCTGAGTCGGGTCGTCATACTCCCCATGGCGGCAGCTACGCGGTTTCCTAAGTGAGATAACTCATCTTTCCCGGGAAAATAAACCACCTCACGCAGATCCTTCTCCGCCACCTTATCCAACATAGTATGGATACCCAACATAGGAGTCTTAATGTGATAGGTGGTGATAAACATCAGGAGTTCCATGGCCAGCAACAACGTCACAACTAAAATAGTCGCAATATCATAACCAATCTCTTCAAACACCTGAGCCATAAAGCCGGGATCAAAACCAACCCAAATCTCAGCGATCTGCTGACCATTCTGCATCAGAGGATAGCGATAAAGTGCAAACTGCTTCTCTGCCGTCATAAGAGAGGTTATAGGGGACAGGAGTGCCGTCGTATCAGTCTGGGCCTGATAAAGAATACGATTCTGATCAGGCTGATAGATAGCCAGATACTCAAGGTCAGCATGCCCCTTTAAACGGCTGGCAAGTACCTGATCCATTCGACCGAAGCGGCTCAGTGGAACCCCCTGATCCAGTAGATGTAATACTAACCGGTCTGTTGACTGGGCCACAGTGACCGCTTTTACCTGCTGGGCGGGTTTAAGAGAGTCTTTGATCAGTCCAAGTGAGATCCCGGCGCTGATAGCTGTCCCGATTACAATCACCAGTACCGCTATAAACACCACACTGCCTGACAGAGAGATACGCTTCATAAATTGTTTTACTTCCTCTGCCAGCGAGCCCTAACAGCAATGATTACTTTTGCCGGGAGTCGCTGGGATTCGATGACGCTTTTTGTGCCTCCTGCACGCGGTCATGTAATAGCTGGAACCGGGCTTCCAATTCGTCCGGCGGCTGTAACGCGTTAACATTAGGCGCTTTTTCAGGAACAGCGTCTCCTTTCAGCTGGCGATCCAGACTTCCACTCAAACGCAGAATCTGCCTGCGCAAGCGCCGCATCATCAGCCATAAAAAACTCAGACCAACCAGAGCACTAACCAGAACACCCAAGCCTGATTGCCAGGCTTGCTGCTTCATAAGCATTGCATTTTCAGCCTGATAGGCACCACGACTATATGCCAGAACAACAATGCCGGACTGAACATTAAAGGTATTAAAAATTGGTTCTGCCACCAACAGGTAGTCATCGGTTTCCCGAATCAAAAGGTGAACACCTGAGCCCGGTACTTCATTCGCCACTTGCTGAAACCAGCCAGGAGGAATCAAACCGGAAATCTCAGCTGAGCCCGCCTGAAATAAGCGCTGTTTTTGGGCTGAATAAACAACGGCTTTATCAATTGCCGGATCCGCCTTAACCAGATTTTTTAGTTGCTCACCGGTTTCTGTCAGGCTGCTCACCGGGAGGCCGAGGCCTGTTCCATAATCAATACCCAGACGAACTTCATCCAGCATCACCTGTAAGCGTGAGCTGATCAGTTCTCTGTGCCGTTTCTCAAAATTAAAATATGCCAACAGCGCACTCAGGCTGACACTAAAGAGCAGTACAAATACCAGTGTTAAACCAAGCCGCCCCATCAAAGAGCCACCCTTAGGAATAGCTTTATCCCCAGAGGAGCCTGCAGTGCCTGCCCCGTCATGTTCAGCTGTCAACGATGCCATAGAAGCCTCTTTTCTCATTCCACTAACACTCGCTCTCTTATCGAGCTCAGGTTACTCAGAAACCAGGGAGCGGGCAGCATCAACTTCCTGCCGGGCCGCTTCACTCAATTGCATCGCCGACAAGCGCCACTCAAGCTGACGCATCACATCAGCACACTGCTGGATAGTACTCAGAAATAACATAGATTCTGCCAGTTCCGATCCCTGAACCAGGGTTACCGCCTGCTGTTTAAGGCGCATCACTTCAACCAAATACTGTTTTAGCAAACGCCAGTCCCGGGCATCTTTCTGATTACGCTCAATCTCAACAGTCTGGCGAAAAACAGACTCCAGTTCAGCCGCAAGATTAACCCGAACCTGCTCAATACGTCGGCGACGCAACTGACTTAACTGCACCACTACCACAATAAAAATGATCAGGCCTTCAAGTATTAGCACCTTGTGCTCAGCGATCTGCCCCAGCAATCGGGAAAAATTATCCAGGCCCACAAACGGATTGTAATAACGGTTACTCAAGGAGTGCAGCGGCAGATAACGTAATACAGAGTCTTCAGTAGGGTTAATATCCAACATGACCGGAGCATCAGCCCGAACCTGGTCGCTATTAAGCTGATCAAGTACAGCCTGAACCATCTTCTCAGGGAGGCCTGGGCGGGCCGCCATAACAGCGTAGGTTACGGTAGTCGCTACCGGTTCAGCCGGAGCCGGGCCCGCGACAGTACTGTATACGCCCGCAGGTATTTTGCCGGTTGTTAACTGGGAGTGATTCAAAGCATAGCCCTCGGCACCCTCCAGTGATACCAGCTTGAACAAGCCACTGGCCATCACCTGCCTAAGATCAGGATTGAGAAGGCCGGTTGTCACGATGGCCCCCTCCAGTGAAGCATCGCTTAACAGCTGAGTGAAATAGACATCATTACTGCGAAACTGCTCTGCCTCCAATGCAAAATGATCCAGCACTTTCATCGACTGAGCCCGGTAACCGGAACCCGGCTTACCCAAAGCAATGCTATTGCCTGCCATATCAGCCAATGAATTAATGTCACTGTTTTTACGCACCACCAAGTGCATATAATCCCGCCACAGAGGGGCAACCATATAGAGGTTCTGTAAAGACACTGAGTTCGTGCCGACAATGGCAAAGTCCGCTTCACCAGCCAGCAGTTTACCCCGGTTATCCACGGATCCCCGAGTCACCAACAACTGCACGGTGTAGTCGGTTTTTTTCTCAATATAGCGCTTTAATAGCGTGCCGTACTGGTAGTAGTATCCGCCTTTTGATGCCGTAGCAATACGGATCATTTTAGACTCATGGCTTTTCTGATACCCCCAGAACAGGATCAGTACTCCAGCAATCGCCAGAAGAAACCAACTGATCATATTTTTCATACGATAGCTCAACATAGGGTGCTCCAAATTAATCCAACGCTATTCGGGCTTGTAACTGATAAGACGAACCATCTATGGCAGTAAAATCAGGCTTCAGTAACCAGGCATTTTTGCCCAGGCGTCCCCAACCATTTAGGCCAGAAGTGATCTGTGATGAATCACTAAAACTCTGATTCATGCCGGTACAATCCAGTAAAAATTCAAGTTCACATCGCAGGGGTTGTTGCAAATAAAGGCGAATCAGTTCCCGGAGCTGCCGCCACTGCTCCTTATCGCTGATCAGTTGGTCAAAACGACTGTAAGCCACAGGTCCAACAACCAGGACAAAACTGCCGATAGCTTCAGGCATACGGCTACCTAACAAAGAGCCCTCGCCAAGCCCGGCAGATTGCTGCCCCAGCTTTAAATGCGACTGTCGGGAAAGAGAAACCTGACGTAGCTCACACTGCCGCGCCTTTACAGGCACATCACCCAAAAAGTCACTCAATAGCACTTCAAGGCCAGCAGCAGAGCGATAAGGAGATGTCAGTAAACGGAAATACCTTAACAGGCCACCTTCAGGCTCCTGGCTTGCATCGGATATTCCGGCCATCGCACGTAAACGGTCGTAATAACGGTTTTCAAGATCATCTTTTTCCTGGAAAACCAGCATCGAACGTTGTTGAGCCTGAATCAGTATCTGGTAAATACGCTGATTCAGAAGGTTCAGAAACGCCCTTGCCACGCCCTTTTCCTGCTGCTCTGACTGCATCAGGTAGTCCGTCATATAAGCAGGCAGAGCCCCGTTACGACCATACAAATTGAAAATATTCAGCTCTATTCGGAAATGGGAAGCCGATACCTGCTCAATTTTTTCAATCACACTTCGGGCACTGTCCAGCCCCAAAGCAGGTTCAAGATCAATCCGTACCTGAGATCCAAACTGCTGCACCAGCAAGCGGTACGCTTGCAACAGACTGTATCTGTGGCCATGATTTAACAGGTCATCAAGTATCACAGCAATGGCTTCCTACCCAGCATTGGCGACCACTGCAGCACTTCGCCCGTCTGCTGATCTGTCACCTTAAGCAAACAGAAGTAGTTCACCGGCACCAGACTGATAAAAAACTGCTGCAGTAGCCGGGCAAACAGATGCATCTCGGCTTTAGAAGAGAAATGATCACCTGCCAGAACAAGACTGACCTCATAGCCCCGTACCGACATCGCAGAAACCAAGCGATCCGTCATCAGGAGTTCAACCGATTGAATAGCATCGACTTTTTTCATATTAATCTGTTGACGAGCCAGATCAGGACTCGCCTGCATCACTAACTCTTTCAGAGCCGCATGTAAACGATCCGTTGTCAGATGTCCCATCAAATTACCACTCAACTGGCGCACGGCCTGCCAATATTGCTGCTCCGATGAGAGCGCCTTTCGATAAGGCGTTGGGGTTGTAAGGTTTTCAAACTGAACCAGCTCCGGCGAACCAGAGATATAATCAGCAACCCTTCCCGGCGGAATCGTACTGGCGTCGGCCCCATTCGTGCAGTACACACGGGCCTTAATGACCTCCTGCTCATCACGTTCTCCGCCACCTAAAGCTATAGAGAGCTCCAGCTCATCCGTTACCGGATGAGTGGCTAACTGCTCTTGGTAACAGAGTGAATCCATTGAGGTCTGACGCCAGAAAGGCAAATAAAGATGACGTTCCGGCTCGCTGCGATACTGTCCGGAAACCTGCTCAATACCGTATACACAAAGAAATTCACCATCCCGCTGCCGCGGTGCCAACGGCATATAAACCTGTCGCAAATCCCGAACTCTGGGAGGAGCATCACGGGTAAACAAATTCGCAGCAGGAACGACATTAAGCCGTAGCACTTTTGCCAGATCAGCTTTCGGCCAGTCTGCAGATGAGTCAAAATAAAAATTTACACTGAACTCAGTGGCGCACTGTTCAGCCGCCGATTCCGGCAACCGAAAACAAAAACCCTGAGCTAATTCGGGAGCAGAGAAATAACGACGGGCCAGACGTTGCGCCGGAAGTTCCGGCTGATCATCACTCAAAAAGGCCCACTGCATAAGATCCGTGTTCCAGGCAGGAGGCTCCATAGACTCGACCTGCTGACCCGGCCAGACCACGGTTGAACCAACACAGTGCTGCAGTAGCGCATCGAGCATCCTAGCGGCCACTCCCTGGGCTGTATGCAGGTAGATCGCCAGAGGCTTATTTGCCAGATAAAGACTATCCCCAAAGGTAAAGCGAAAACTCACACTCAGACAATTTGCTCCCGCTTCTTTCTCCCGGGATTTACAGAACGACGCATCACTGATCTCAAGAGGTAATACACCTGAAGTCATCAGAGTACGAAATTCACAGATGCTATCATCCTGGGGTGTTTTACCGGCAACAGGAGTGCCGGCAGGTAAAGTCAGTAACTCTTTGAGAGCCGACCGCCCTTTAAATTGCATCAGAGTAATAGATGGCAGAGGGCGTAACAGATCCGGTGATGCAACCTGCAGCACATTCTGTAACAACTGAGTCTGGTCTTTTTCCAGTTCACTACGGAGTCCGGCGGTCAGAAAAGCAACCCCTTCCAGAATCCGCTCTGCATCCGGGTCACTACCGACAGAGGCCAGATGGCCTGCATGCGACGGGTTCAACTCTGCATATTCAGCAGCCATCTCATGCAGGCGGTTTAATTCATCCTGATAATGGCGATCAATTTTTGCCATAAGTACTCTTCTTATTTCAGACCCACTGTTCTTATCGGGTTAGGCTATACCTGTGGTCCTGACAGTATGCCAAACACTCTTGCAACTCAACGATGGGCAGGCCCAATGGACTGTAGCCCCGTACACAAAACAGCAACCCGGCTATCACTATCGATCCGAATTTGGTATTTAACTTGGTAGCCTTCATATCTCTGCTCAAAAAATGCCTTCAGGGTGAATAGCATGACACCTTGCTGATCCCCTTTAGCGGTCACCTCAGGTTGCTGTAACCGTGGTTCAAAACGGGAAACCTGCAGCTGAATCACCTTTGCCAACCGCTGAGCCTGAACCGTATCACCCTGTAGCTGAACGGGCGAAATTGCAGGTAAACCAAGCTCCATATTGGAAAGGCAGGAGCCAGCTCTCACATTCAGCAGATCCTGCAGCTGCAACGCGAGAAGAGCAGCTAAAGACTCAATATCACCCTGCAAAACATCATCATTTAGACGTCGAAGTAAGCCAGCCTTCATCACACACGCCCTGCTTTATTCATGCTTTACCCGCCTCATTACGGGCTTCAAACTCGACCTCAGCAGAGGGCCCATAACGCCAGCTTACAGACTCATATAAGAGACTGACTTTTTCACAATAAGGGTAATCTTCCTGACCTTTGGTCAGCAGATCCGGCATTACAGGTTGCAATGAAACAAGCCTGGCATTTTTAAGCTCTATCTCATAAAGCAGCTCAGATGTTCCGCTATTGTTAAAATGACACCAGAACAACACGACTTTTGTTAGCACTTCCCGCTCGCAAAGCGCCTGATAAAGCTGAGGGGAGATTCTGTCCAGAGGCTTAATCACCTCGACAGGTCGATGCATAGGCTGCCCCCCTAAAACTCTGCTGTCATCAGCACTCGGCAGATCTATACCATGCCTGAAAACTAAAACATGACTCAGGCCATTACGAGTCAACTGTTTCTCCGGGCCTTCCAGCGCCCCCTGGGCAGAGCCAGTAAAGCTTATAAAACCAGGACGAGCCATCAGTCTACCTCCTGCAGGATAAGATCTAAGGAAAGCTGAAAACGCTCATCCATATAACGCAAATGTGGCTGTAAGCGCACCTCCATAAGACAACCTTCCGCTCTACGAAGAATAACGTCAGCCTGTCGAAAAGGCTTTTTCATCATGACATCCAGTGCCGGTGACTCCAGGTCAACCACGAAACTCTTAAGCCACTGCTCAAGCTTCTGTCGTAACTGTTCCGGCTCATCCATTGAACCAATCTGCTCACGGAACACTCGCTTCATCATATGAGCAACCCGGCAAATAGTTAGCAGATAAGGTAGCTGTGCATCAGGTACAGCCTTATCGCTACTCAGGGCCAGCTGGTGGAGACTGTTAAGCTGGGGGAAATAACTGGAGTTCTCTTCCGGCAGAGCAGATAACACACAGAAGCCATGCCGGGACAGATCTGTTACCAATGATGTTGGAAGATCTACCTCAAGAGGCGACAGCATCATATCTGCCATCGGGTCCTGCCAAGGTTTATGTAGCAACTCCCGACCATAAAAGCTGCCGGTCATCTGACTAAAAGAAGACTGATTATCGAAGGTATTCAGTACCGTGGCCGCCAGAGAGTAACAGCTGCTACCCCACAGTAAGGAGCAACCATCTGCATCAACCTGCTCCTGAAAGAAGAAACCGGAAAAACTGCCATGATAAGGTGCCCGGGTAACCTGGTCAGGCAGCACCAGAAACAGGTAGCGACTGCGCGGCTGCTCCGCAAGTCGGTGCAAAGGCATAAAACGAGGGTTCTCAAACCACTCATCAAGCGACTGACCCAGCAGCTGTTCGTAACCATTAAAACCGATAAAGTGAGGTGAAACAGGAGCAACAACCGGCAAGTGTGCACTACAGCCGACATCTGACAAGGTCTGAAGCAGGCTCAAGTCCTGCTCCGTCTGCTCCATGTAGAAATCAACAACCAGCATATTAAATGGTTGACCACCAAACTGACCAAACTCACGGCTGTACACTCGCTCATAAAGCTCGCTGCGAATCATTTCGCCAGCCAGATCATCGACTAAATCAGCCTTACTGCAATTCAGCAGCACGATATCGCTGGCCTTGTGATAACGAACAGACTCACAAAGTGCGTACAGCTGTCGCCATAGAGACTCAAGTTGAGTAAATGCCGGGCAGTGCAAAAGCTGGCTCAGCAGATCCGTCAAGCAAACTTCCAGATCGGCGTAAAGAAAATCATCGGTCTGCTGTGCGGGTTCCAGCGGGGAGTAACGCTCGAGAAAGTCCTTTGCCTCAGCTAACAGAGACTCGGAAGGAGAGATATCGGCAAGCAGCTGATCCCGCAGATTCACCGCATAACTCAGAAGTGGTGAACGCTGAATCAGAGCACTCGGGTGAAAATCTTCAAGTGTTCTGATCTCATAAGGCTCACGCCACTCAGGCATGACCTCGGAAAAATCTACAGCACAGCCCAACTCGTGCATCGCCTGCTCAGGTTTCTGCAAGTTGAGGCGAATCTGACGAAAGATCAACTCATCATTCTGCACATTACCGGCATACGCTCCGGCAAATAACACCCGACAGGGTAACTGGGCTTCCTGCTCCTGAGGCCTGATCATCAAAGATGCAATAAGAGCATTACGGGAATCCATCTTCTATGAACTCCAGCAGGCAGCAATATGGCGTGGCGGCTTAAGATCTGATGCTGCCAACGTTTTGATCACAGGTTTATAACCGCGGAACTCGTAGCGAACATCGATATAAGACACTTTATAATCAAGCAGACGATCACGCATAATTGGAAAGTCATCAGGGACAAAACGTCGCTGCCCGCTCTGGAAATCTTTTAAAAATCGTGCGAACCCCTGAGGCCCAGGATAGCGTTTTTCCAAGGTATAACGGCCTATATTAATCAGAAGCGTTGTATCGGCACAGGTCTGATCCCAAACAAAGGCCCGATCCTGAGCATAGTTGAGGTTCTCTAACCGGGTCGGCCCAAGCTCGCACTGCATCTCCAATACCGTTCTTCGAGGTAGATATTGAGCCTCAGGGTTTGCTGAAGTAGGTCGAGATTTCACAATAACCGTGTAGCGGCTTTGCTGCTGTTTGCGGAAATCATCCCCTCTGGCCAGATACTCAAGCAGCTCTGTTTCCATGGGAAAGGCCTTGCCGGATGCAAGAACAGGAACAAAGCCTGCGCCGAACTTAGGTTTAACATAAGGCGTCAGCTGAGCATCTTTGAAACTCCAGAGATGCCCGCCCTCACCATAAAGAAAGCTCGTTCTTTTATAAGCAGGAACACCTTGCATACCCGCAAGGAAATTATTTTCCCAACGCTCCTGAAGCTCACAGGCAGCCTCTTGCGTCATATAATCCCGGAATAAATGAATCGGGCCTGCAAAAACAGCCCAGAAAGCCTCATTCTGGCGACTCCGCTTACCTAACATTCCTTGCAGGGTCTTCATGCGCGCATAAGTCTGAGCCAGGGCAGTCTCTCCCTGGGACGGGTTATCAGGGCTTGCGTACAGGCCAGATATAGAGCTGAACGATGTAGAGCGAATACCGGAATTAAAAACAATCGACTCGATCAACTGCTTATACTCCCCCAGAAGAGCCCCAGCCTGCTCAACAACAGCAAGCCGTTCCTCATCAGAAGGTGAACCTCCGCCACCTTTTTTACCTTTGTTGAGCTTTTTCTGAGTTTTTAATGCCGTCTTACCCGCTTTAGCTACCGCCTTACCAGCCGCACCGGCTTTACCCACAACCTTGAGTGCCAGCTTCGCAAGAGCCCCATTACCGCCTGAGTCCGTTTTATCCGCAGGGGCATATGTCACCATCTGTTTGTAGTAAAAGACCATGAACAGCCAATCCGGCTTAGCATCCATGACTTCATAGGGGCCAAGCTCTTCCGCCATTCGGTTGAGAAGATTGAAAAAGGGGTTTCTTCCAGTCGCCTGAGTGTCAACAGCACTTTGCCAGTCAAGATGACCAGAAAGCGCATCTGTGCCTTTATAAAAATTCAGGGCAAACTGTCGCCAGGCATCGAGATAACGCTTACGATAACTCTCCTGGAAACCCGGTATAAGAGCATTAATACGCTCTGCAGCCTGATCCGTAGCCAGGATTTGATCAATAAAATCATCGATCATCGCTTTACCGGCTAACGTAAATGCCGGAGCAACTTGAATATTACGGTCCAGGGGCACACTTCCTTGCCAAAAGTCTGCTAGCCTGACCTCATTGGACTTTCCCGCAGTATTCCCCCAGTCTACCAACCAGTTCAAATTATCCGGATGGTCTGCAAGAATACGCTTCAGAAGACGCTGCTTACGCTGCAGGGTCGACTCATAGCTATCGGTAGAGGTTGCCCAGTAAAGCATTTGCAAATACAAACGGTTAAGGCTGTCAAACTCAGACTCAGCCAGTTCCTGATGCAAAAGCTGATCACCGGCCTGATAAAGCGGAGGCAAAGCTGACAAGGCATCCATGTCTTTACCTGCCAGGAAGTCCTGCAGGATATTAATTTCCCTAACAAGAATACCAACGTAGCGAGCGATCTCCTGGGCAGCCTCGTTCGGTGGCAGCTTGTTATCAAATAGCGCTTTATTCAAAGAACGCTCGATTCGACGATCTACAGGCATAACCAGATCATTCCAGACCCGGTCAACGTAAATTGCCTTTAGTTTGCTCACAAACAGAGGTTCAGAGGTTGAATCGTCAATCCATGGGAAAAAACTGTGCTGCTCAAGAGATTGAATCAGTACAACCAGTTGCTCGCCATTTTCAATATTTCCACCGAGATCGCTTCGCTGAACAATCTGACCGGCAAATGTTTGCTCAAGAGACTCTAAAAAGCCTTTGTCGCCGGTATAGGTATATATAAGAGCAACCCAGAGTAAAGCAGTAATAGAAGCAAAACCGGTGAACCAAAGATTCCTGATCCAGCGCTCGGCACGAACAGCAGCGGGGATTTTGTTCACAACGCCCCGGTCCCGAGGCAGGATTTCGGTAAAGAAATCCTTAACAAAAAGACCGGCACCAACAGATGAGTCATTGTCAGAGGCCGAATCCTCGGCACCCATCCAGTATACCCCCCGTAAATGAGGCGATGCCTGAAAGACACTATTCTGGAAGACTCCCTTCGAGAAAGCACGAATACCAGAGCGCAACTGCTCCAACTCAGAGGGCAACAACATAATGGCATCATCAACAATACCACGCCCCATCAGCTCAAGGTTCAGCTGTTTCAGTTGCTCTGCAAGACCATCAAGAGCCGTATTAACGCGAGTCTCTGTTTCAAGCTGGTCACCTTCCTGCGGGAAATGATGACCTAAGGCCTGAGCCCGTATCTGCTCGGGCAGATGCTGTAAAAGAGAGCGGCCTCCGGCAAAATGTTCAAGGTCATTAAAAACTAAATAAACCGGAGAATTCACCTTAAGAGTCTGAATCACCTGATCCAATCGCTCACGTAGAATCATGCCCTGCTGATACAGCTCATCTTCATTTTTAGCAGCCAGTTCTGCCAGAGAGACTGTCAATAAAACATGACTAATAGGCTCTGCAGGGCGACGGGAGGCCAGCAGCTCAAGTAATCGTCCCCACTCTGGGTTCAGTGCCCCACCACTGGCACAGATACCCGCGGGTGTCTGCAGGACAACCCCTTCATTGTGCAACCACCACTCTGTTTGGCAATCTTCGCCTGTAAAGATCTCTTTATGGCCCGAAGGCAGAACCAGCTGGCCAGCATTAATCAAACGCTCAGCATCATGACTTCTGGCAGGAAGCATCACTGACCATGGCAGCTGATAAACAGGATCAGAGGCATGCGTGTTCGGACTGCGCTTCAGAAAACGCATGGCATAGGTAAAGCGGCGTTCCAGACCTGAGGTATCAGCCTTCAGCTGCTCCTGCGCCTCATCCTTTCGTCCCAAGCGTATCAGTTGCTTAATACGGCCTTTGGCGTGCAGGCGAATCAGCACGCGCTTTATTAGCCGGTAAGTCAGCCAAAGCAGGAAAATACCCACCGCTGCGATGGCACCTTCCTGGGGAGTGAAGCCAAGAAATAAACCCAACCCTATGGTAATCGCAAAGATCACCAGCCAGATCAGCAGATAAAATAGTACTCGAAGAAATGTTTTCACGATCCGTCTTCTTATTCTAAGTCCGCAACAACCCTGATCAGATCAGGGAAACCAGGTGGTTGGCCATGCTGACAACATCAAGTTTCATTGCCACATAGGTAATAACCAGAACCAGAACAGGAACACCAAAAATAAAAGGTGTCCAACGCCCGGTTTTTACTTCAGTATTTCGCTGACTGATCTCAGGATAGGCCTCAGGCGATAACAGCTCTGCGTCATCGTTTAAACGACTTGTCTGCCCCGCCATAAGAAGCTGATAGGTATCAAGGCGGATGCGCTCAAGAACTGAGCGCTCAGAACGCTCAAAGAAGCGGCCACTGAAGCCTAAGGCCATACAGTAATAATAGACTTCCCGGATATCCCGATGAGCAGGATCAATCATGTTTAGATCTGCCAAGCGATCGAAGAACTCAATACCAGCAGATGCCGTACGGTAATAATTACGTTGCAGCAGGTCTGCTGCCCAGCGGCCTGAGTCTTTCCATGCATTATCCAGCAGTGTCTCATCAATAAATGCGACAACCGCAAAGCGGGCTTCGTCATAGTGCTCAGATTGATACCCCCCTTCCAGATAAAGGGTGGATTTCTCTGTTAAAAGACGTTCCACGTTGAGTCGAACCTCTTCAAAATCTGGCTGAACACCCGTGCTAATCATTGCTTTCTGCTGCTGGACGTAAACCAGTACATCTACAAAACTATCAATCAAGTGCATGGTTACCCCCTAAGTGAGACCAGCTCTACTTTCAAATCTTCCGGTGCGCCGGGCCAAATCAGACTCAGACAGGCATCACTCTCAACGCTATGCCAAAGGCTCGATGTTACATCCAGGCTAAAATAGTGGGAATTCGGACGACTGGGTAAACCCTCTGGGCGGCTGTTCAGCAGATGTTTGCCAACGCCCGGAAGTGCTCTTGCCTGATAAAGTGCAACCTGACTTTCAGCCCCAAGTTTGGAGTACCGACGGAAATCTTCTAACCAGGTATCCTGCGACTGCACAGTGCGCAAAATAAGGAAGTAGGTTCCTTTACGCTCACGCATCTCACTATCAAGCACACCTCGGAAGTTTGCATTATCGAGACGCTCAAAACTCACCATAGCTTCAGATGAGATCGTGATCTCGTTTAACAGACGATGGATAAGCGTATGAGCCACAGAGAAACAATCACCAAGCTTAAGATGGTTATAAGCAGGCAAAACAATATTTTCCGGGGCTATCTCACAGGTAGCACTTGATAAGGGAGTAAAGACAGACAGCTCAGCCGTTAACTCCCGCAGACAGGTATAAGCGCGCTCCGGTGGCAAATCAGGAATTTCCAAAATATGGGTTAATGACTGTACATAACGCACCATTACCTGCAGTGCCAGCCGATAACGCATTTGCCGGGGATTAAACTCCGAAACCGTATAACTGGTTGCCGGTTGCTTATATTCTTCTAACTGGCGGGTTCTGGACAAAACCTCTTCACGAATACTGCGCAGTAGTTCAACAAGATTAGAATCTCCACGCATCGTGATACAGGGTGCAATAAAATTTTTGTCAGGCTTGACCTGATCTCCTGCACGGATCAGCTGGGCAACAGGAATCAGGTCATAGCCCACAGCCTGGTCCAGCTCTGATTCGAACCACAGTTTCCCCTCAAGAGAAAGCACTTGAGCTTCAACCCGTTCCGCTTGCTCATATCGGTTGCTCAGCGTGGCACTCTGGCTATCAATAACAAAACGACTGTTCGTTGTATTATCCGATGCTCCGGAAATTTCACGCTGCACCAAAGGTTCTTCATTTCTTTTCTTAACCCCGAGATAGATACGCAGAGGTTTATTGCGATCATCCCAGACAGGCCCGTCAAACAGGCGGCTCGCTAAACGTGCGTTTTCAGGGAAAGAGAAAAGAGTGCCATCCTGAAATAGCACCCTAAGCTGAGAGAACCCGATCTGACCAGCATCCAGGTTAGTCGTATCAACCTTGGCTGAAGCAACCCCCCATGCCAATGGAGCAACCGTTCTACGGATAACCGACTGGATAAACTCGTTATATGCGTCCTGATACTGAAAATGGTTTGGCTGTAGAAACAGCCCTTGGTGCCAGTACAGTGGTTTATTCGTATTCAAAGTAAATCCTGCCTATATCCTTTCGTATCCGTCTTTTGCCGACAGCGGTGCCTGTCAGGACAAGCAATCAACAGAGCATTGATCGGTTAACAGCGTTTGCAGTTTCCGGATGGTGCCCAAATTCAGTACCTCCGCTTCTGTATGCTTATCAGAATGCGTCATCTGATCTTTCTTAATAAGCCTGTACCTGTAAGCCCTTAATTTCTGAAGAGGACATGTCCAACCATAATTTCAGGCGCGCAGGCAGATCATCAGGCTGAGGTGGTGGCGGCTCCCCAAATGGCCAGGGCGTTGTGTCATAGCAGGGTAGAATCCGAGCCTGAACCGATGGAATAGGAATAATACGAACACTTTTCCTGCTTTCCATCTCAAAATAACCTGCCACCAAGGCCAGATAACGGACACCCTGCTCTCGATCTAAAACCAGCTCACGGGTACTGCCCGGTGCAACAACCAGAATATCCTCTCGGACAATATTGGCCGACAGTTCTTTACCTTTCGCTGCCATCAGATCAGACAGGCCAAAAGGACTTTGTCGTAACTCAGAAACAATCGCCGGATTGGTTAACTGAATTACTTTCAAACTCAGTGTATGGGGCTGCCCCATATAGCTATTTAATTGATCAGCAGCACTCACACGCAGAACAATAGCATTAGGCTCATAGACCCATTGATTACCAGGTGCGTCCGGTTTTTCTCTGGCGCTATATAGCCACCGGCCTGGGCCGTCCTGCCATGACCAGAGCCCTTCTTTGCCGTTGTCAGCAGCTTGCTCAATATTAATACTCTGCTCTTCAGGCTGGGCGGATATATCCCCGCTCCAGTTATCCTTGGATGGCGGACAAACGGTGCAGGCAGATAAAAAAAGCAAGCAAAATGGCATCAGCCATTTTGCCGCTCTTAAACCCAGTAAAGGCAACCCCGCTGCAGTTGATATACGGGATATCACTGCAGAGGAGCAATACTTCTCCGGGCGCAAAGAAACAACATCAGTCACGATAACTACTCTGCACCAGCCCAGTTATCAATAGCAGTGCTGGAGGCTATCTCATGACTCCACGTGATACTGTTATAGGTAAAGCGAACCTCCTCAAAAGCCGGGAAACCATCATTATCAGGATCCAGCATATTTGGTGAGCAGGTACGGATAGAAACGATCTTCGCCCCTTCCAGTTCAATGGTGTAGTAGTGCACCGGCTGCCCGTCACTACCTGTATCCGCTGGACGGAAAAACTCCAGAGTACAGGTCAGAGCCTTAGGCTCAGCGATACACTGAAACAGCAAAGGAGAGCTCTTATCAATTAGCTTTCGTATCTCAAGGTACTCATGCTTACGATTTCCCATCACCTGACCACTAAGCCGGTCAGTTGGAATCGTTGCCTTATGATCAAAAGCGATTACGAATATTTCGTCTTCATGTTCAGTTTTGGCAAATGCACCAATACTATCCTCGGTTGAAGAACCTTCAGACAGAGATTCACCATCTTCTGTTTCAATCGTCAGAAAAATTTCACTTGGCATGACTTAATTCCTCTATTTAGGCATTAAACGCGATCTAACAGACCGGTAAGGGAGAGAGTAAAGTTGGCACCCATGAACTTGAAGTGAGGCGTAACTTCCAGACCAACCTGATACCAGCCCGCATCTCCGTCAATTTCTGTTACAGTAACCAAAGCCTTCCTTAGTGGCCGTCGGCTTCGGGTAGCCGGAGACGGGTTTTCCTGATCGGCAACATATTGACGAACCCAGCGGTTCAGTTCGCCCTCGAGGTCTGCACGACTCTTCCAGCTCCCCAGATTCTCACGCTGCAGAACTTTAATGTAATGCGCCAGGCGGTTCACGATAAACAGATACGGAAGCTGAGTGCCGAGACGATAATTCAGCTCGGCCTGACGCTCATCGGGCTCAGTACCAAACTGCTTAGGTCGTTGAACAGAATTCGAAGAGAAAAAAGTCGCATTATCAGCATTTTTACGCTGTGTCAGTGGAATAAACCCAAGATCTGACAGCTCGTATTCTTTTCTGTCTGATATATAAGTTTCCACAGGCCCGTTCAGAAATTTTGTTCCATCACGATCAATCAGATGAACGGACAGGTCTGTAACGGCACCACCGGACTGAGGCCCGATGATATTAGGGCACCAGCGGTATTGAGCGAAGCTATCAACCAGACGGGTGGCATAAGCATAGGCTGCGTTAACCCAAAGATAGTCAGATTTCTGCTCTACCTCTTCGCTGTAGCTAAAGCTCTTGACTGGCTTACTCTCGCCATATGCCATGCGCCCCATAAAGCGCGGCAAAGTCAGGCCAATATTGCGTGAGTCATCAGTATCACGCAGGCCGCGCCACTTAAGGTATTGAGGCCCTTCAAACAGTGAATCCAGTTCTTTCAGGTCCGGCAGTTCATCATACTCATCCAACCCAAAGAACGAGGGGCCCACTGAGCCAATGAAAGGTGCATGAGTGACCGCAGCCAAACCAGAAAGGCTCTCAAGCAGTTTTATATCCTGCGCGCCAGGCCCAAACTCATAACCACCAACCAGCACACCATAGGGTTCACCACCAAACTGACCATATTCCTCGGTATAAACTTTCTGGAACATGGCTGTCTGATTCAGCTCAGGGGCGTCTTCGAAATCTTCAAGCAGCTCATGTTTGTCGACATTCAGTAGTTCAATACGGATGTTTTCACTAAAGTCAGTCCGGTTAACCAAAAATGCCAGCCCGCGCCATGAAGACTCCAGTTTCTGGAATTCCTCATTGTGCAAAATAGCATCCAACTGCTGCCCCAGCCGTTGATCCAGCTCTTCGATCATTTGGTCAACTAAGGATTTATCAACACGCTCAACCGGTTCGGACTGAGTTAGCAGTTCAGAAAGCATCGCCTCAACGCCCTGTCGAGCAAGCTCATAGCCTTCATCCTGTTCTGCCAGACGGGTGAACTCAAGGATCTCACCAACCAGAGGCTGAGATTGAGTTTGCTCTTTTACCTGGATCTCTTCGCTCATCTCTTCGCCCCTATTTCTTCAGACCGAGTTCTTGCATCAGTTTCTTACGGGAGTCTTTATCTTCCAGCATTAACTGTATTGTTTTACGCATTTTAGGCGTATTGCCCAGAGGCCCTTTCAAAGCTTTCAGAGCTTCACGTAGTTGCAAAACCTTCTGAAGCTCCGGTACAGCCTGAACAATATTATCCGGCTCTAAGTCCTTCAGGCTTTTTGCATCAAGGCTCACCGAAATATCATCGCCATCAGAATTCAGCTTGTTCGGCACTGAGAAATCCAACTTCAGATTCATACCCGACATTACTTCATCAAAGTTGGCCCGATTCACATTCTTGGTCGCACGCTCATCCAGCACATTTTCATCTGGATCCGGGGTAAACTGCCCCATTACCAGAACTTTAAAAGGGAGCTCCACACGCTCTTTCGCACCGCCAGTAGCCGGGCGATAGGAAATATTAATTCTTTCCTTTGGCGCCACCGACCCTGAATTTTTGCTAGCCATCCGTCACTACTCCGGGTTTAGTATGAAAAAGCCCTGGCACCACCAAAAATGTCTGACGACCAAATGCAGTGCACAACGTCATAGGGCCAAAATGCATTTACGTTTGTAAGACAAAGTAGAAACAATGTAAATATAAAAATATAATTTTTATATTTTTTTATGAGCCAGTGTAGCCGCGCGTTATTTTTGCGAACCGTCAGCGCGATAATTGATATAGAAATTCCTTTCAGAATACAAAACACATTTCCAACAATTTCTTACCACAAAAAAGCCTCCACATTGGAGGCTTATGAACTCTGAGATCAGCTTCTTATTTTTGCCAGCTCTTTATCTGCAGCAGCTCTGCGAGTAGCTTCAGCAACTTCATTACTAACGACAGTTTGACCAACAGGGGCCAATGAGACTGCAGCCAATTTGATGTGCTGAACCGCAAACGGGATTCCAATAATTGTGATAGCACAAGCGATTGCAGATACAACGTGCCCAATGGCCAACCAGATCCCTGCGACAATAATCCAGATGATATTGCCGATTGTTCCTAAAGGGCTAGTGCCAGTATCAAATTTGCCAGTTAGCTCCTTACGATTGATCGTTTGCTTTCCAAAGGGAAAAAATGAAAACGAACCTATGACAAAGCAGGATCTGCCCCAGGGAATTCCAATAATGGTGCAGAATGCAACGACTCCGACAATCCACCAAGACAGTCCCATCACGAACCCGCCCAAAATAAACCAGATGATATTACCAATCAGACTCATGTAACGCTCCTTGTATAAGTTAATGGAAGAGCTTTATAGCACAACCCCATCTGTTTATGTATTAGTTGGCATGGCCGCTGGGAGATTTCTTTTGCCTCAAACGAAACCGCGCCCTTTCCAAAGGGGCTTTATTTTTATATCTGGGAACTATGTCACCCAGCCTCGAGCGGTCAGGCGAGCACCCTCTTTCGGGGGTTTTGATCTTGTCCATCCCAGCGGCACACCCGCCCCTTGCCTTATGCGCCGCACGGCACCCGTAAATCGGTTAAGCTCATCCAACTGATATACCTGTACAATCCTTATTTGACTCACGACTTAGCCCTCACAAAGGTTGCAGGTGCGATGCCAGCCCAGGCGTTTCGTGATTGCTGTGCAACACTACGCACTTCCGGCACATAAAATTCATGCGCTGGATCAAAAGGGTAATCTTCCAGCATTACGACCGGGGTAAGACCATCCGACTCAAACCGTATGGTCATCGATTGATCCTCGGTGACGCACCCTACGTTTGATAGAAAAGAGCCCTCAAACTCAAAGGGAACCGCAGTCTCTCCCAGCTTTATTACCTGCGGTGCTGCACCATAGTAATTCACGACAAACTTACCATCTGGTGTTAATTCAATGCGGGAACCGGAGTTAGCTAGAGCCACATCGTAAATGGTCGGCTCATCGAACATTCCAGACCCCAGGTAGTCAAATTTTTGAATGACGTCATCCATCCCCGTCACCATTACTCCATTCCGGTAACTGAACGAATAGCTATTCGCGACCCCAGTGTAACTCCAACCTGTTTTAACCAAGCTGGCGTCCGACTCAAACAAGTACGACTCGATGTGCGTTGACGTATTTTTGACAACAATACAGTCGTCTGCGGTGAACGATAGATCCACTATTGCCCCCACAGGCCCCACGTCCGGCGGAGGTAATTGCTCAACACCCCCAAACTCGTCAATGGCCAGCACAACCAATCGGTAATCTCCAGACGAGCCACTAAACCCTAACGCCACTTTGCTGCTGTCATGCGACCAGTCGACCACATACCCATGCGAGGCCCCGGAAATAGTCTGCTCCCACAGAATCGTGAACGTGCCGTCACCATGATTGGTATAGATCGCAACGTAGCCTGACGCCCCGACAACAGCAAAATAGTTATCGTCTTTTGACCAAGCAATGCACCTCCAGTTATGAAAGGTTGTAGATGGCTGCTCAACCCCAAGACTTAGCTTAGTCCACCGATAAGGAACTCTTTGCTCATACATCGCCAGGGTCTGCCCCATATGCGCAGAATGTGCAGCAAGCATGTACTTTCCGGCGTGTGACACTTTCACTGCATCTACACTACCAAGCAAAGGCTGAATTGAGAGGTCTGTAGAATACCCGGACACCTCTGATCCGTAGCTAAATATATCGGATGCCTGGGCTAAAGCCATCCACCCATTAACGCTCAGCGCCGGAGGGCAATAAGGAGATGCGAGCTTTACTACATCCTCTACAGCCTGCGGCGTCCAGTAACCCTCAACCCCACGCTGAAGCACCGAAACATGAGGGTCCGAGGAACTGACCTGAGCCACCCTGGAACCATCAGGCGCACAAACAGTGTAGGTGCCGGCACGCATTGCGAAGGGAGGAGCTGCTTTTGTGGTGAGCACCCCGTCATTAAACGTGTAACAAATGGTCGGGGACGAACCACCGGTGGAGACGTAAATTTCAGTTCCATAATCCTCAGAAGAAGCCGCCGAAAGATATTCCACCTCGTAGCTAGGGTAATTGGGCTGGGCCTCCAGCAGCGTGAAGGTGTCTCCATCCCGCTCATACACCCAAAGAAATGGAGCATATCGGGTGCCTACGATCAAGTAGCTACCCACCCACAGCACAGCGTTAACTTCCGACGCGGGCAACGCGTCTATACTGGTTACCTCATTGAAATACGCGCCCACCCGCTTATACAGTCGCAGCCTTGGAGCAGAGTTGCCTTGCCCGATGGCAGAGTACACCGAGTCCTCCGACCATCCCGTGCACGTAACAGCAGCAGTGGGTTGTACCACTGGGTCGGGTAATCTGACCAGGCCATCTACAGTAGACTCGTAATAACCCAGTCGAGGGGCTCCTGATGAACCCACCATCAGGTAGGTGGAGTTCGGACTCCAAGAAATACCTGAGTAACGCGCAATGTTCGACCCAGGCTGCGTGTCCACAGCAACCGGGATTAATCCTGAAGAATCATACTCAAACGCCTGCAGCCTGTTTGCCTGGGTGCTATTTAGCCCTACAGCTAACATCGCGCCATTAGGGGACATAGCGAGGCTGTAAATTGTGCCGCCCGCGTCTGCCGTGTGCTCCAGAGGCAAGAACCGACCGTCAGCTTCGATCACGCTCATAACACTATTTGCCGGACAAGCAACAATTACTTCGTCAACAGGGTGTAAGTCAGCAGGTACCCCTACGTCGCTAGTAGAAGGGGAACTGATCGGCACTTCATTCCACGCATCTGCTACATCATCGTAAACATAAAGCCACTGCCCCCCAACAAGCAAACGCTCATCTCGCAAACTAAGATGATTAACTGCAGCCGCAAACTGCCAGTCAGCCACATGCACCAGGTCACCGCTACTGTAATCGTACAGCGAGACCCAACTACTGTACCCAACCGCCACCCACTGACCGCTTTTAACGATGTGAGATGGATTAGTACTAACATCGACAGACGGGACACCCCTTGGCACCAACTCTCCATCAACGACGTCAACAATCAGCAGCCTGCTTGCAGTAGAGTTAAAATTAAAATTGCCCCCGACCAGAATAGTTGAATCATCAAGCCATACTCCCGCATCCCCTCTGGAGCTTGCGCCCAAGTCTGTTTGCGTAAGATAGTCAACGCTACTTAGAGTCCGGCCCGTGCGATTGCATAGCGTGACAATGACGTGGGAGCCTGAGGAAGCATACGAAACCACTGCAGCCCTAGTTACGTCAGGAGACCATAGAAACTCTTTTGACGTACTACGAGAACCCGAGATTGAAAGACCATTGAAAGCCACAAGCTCTCCGTCTACTAACTCGTAAGCTGCGGCCCACGGGGAAGATGTCAGTGCTGCGCCAAAGAATCGACCATCACCACTCCAACCGAACCGCGAGACGGTGCCGGGTCGATCAGGGGTGTCAGTTTTTCGTAACTCTCCAGCAACGTATGCCCACATCTGTAGCCAAGCCGTATCTGACGAGGTGCTAGTAGACACCGCCAGATAATTGCCAAAAGCACTAAACTCTGCGTGTTGTGCCACCCCAGATAGAGAGACATCAGGGTTAGCGTCTTTTATCGTGTGAGCTGCATGACCTACCCCGATAGCCGCACTCAGCTCAGGCCAGTCATCCCTGGCATATACTCGACCCGGAAGCACGTAATCACCCGTTTGATCCAGTGGTCGCAGTGAGTACTCGATATTCCCCACCACAGGATCTATCTCTGGATCAGGATCAGGGCTGGGGTCAGGGCTTGGGTCGGGAGCAGCATCCCCACCGGCTAGTAACCAGTCGTCATTCCCGTTACCCGGTTCACTTAACGTAATGTCTGCAACGTCCACCAGCAACAACCACAAACTACCCCCATAGACGTAAGACCCACCAGACGAGGCCGCGCCCGTCGCTTCTTCCCAGCGCCCCTGGTAGTTACCGACCGCGACTGCGGCGGCGGCTGCGTTCGTTGCTATACCTGCCGCCGCTTCCGCCAGCTCTCTTTGCTCTCCGGTTTCTGTGCGCAGCTGCTGCACGATCGCCTTATCATCAGCCACCAGCGCTCCGGCCTGAACAATCTCCGCGTGACGAGTACCAATCTGATCCGCTGCTGACTGTAGGTCTTCAGCGCAGAACGTAAGCTCCTTCGCCCAGTTTTCTAAGTCGCTCTGGGTGCCATTAATTTTTTCAATAAAAGCAATAGTATCGTTGATCTTAACGCGATATTGCGTGAGATCGACAACGCCGGGTACGCGGATGTCGACTGTGTTTCCAGGCATACATTACACCTCTATAAATTGCAGGCTGGCCTGCCAGTTTTGGAAATGGTTATGGGTGTGGCTGAATGATGATTCACGGCGGCAGACCATGGTGTGCTCCAGCTGCAGCAGATCGTTACCTTTGGGATAGAGCGCAACCAGCAGATCCGCACCCAGACCGACTCGAACGAGCTGAGTAACCAGCTGCACACGATCCGCATCGTTCAGCCAGTCAAGCTGGAGCGCAAAGCTTCTCCGCAGATCCCCCCCACCAACTGTACGCAGTGAGCCGCCCTCCGTGGGAATGTGCTCGGCATTTTCTTGCCATTGAACTTGCAAACCCCAGTTAAAATTCACGGCAGGGCTAAACGAAAGGCCGACAAAAATACGACCGATTTCGATATAACTATCGGGGCCGCCACCCTCCAGCGTGATTCTGTAGCTGTCGATCACCACAGGCGTATCCAGCCAGTGAATACCCAGCGGCGAACCTGCGGGCATCTCATCGTTATAAGACGCCCCCCAGCCATCGATACCCGCTCGCCAAAGCCCCGCAGGAATCAGCAGAGCCGTTGGCGCTGTAATCGTCTCACCAACTTGAGTACCAGCATTAAAAAACTCAATTTTCAGGACGCCTGCGCCGCCCAAGTTATGCCGAGCCAATGCAATGCAATCGACCCAGCCACCCGTGGGTAACGTCGCTTCAATAACCTGAGTTTGCAGGTCTGCTGACCGCCATACCATTGGGCGTTCTGAACGCTGGGTGTTGGCGATGGGCAGCGCCTCGCTTGTGGCTGTTAATACAGCTGTGTCGTGCAGGTTGTCTGCAAGGATGCGCAGTTGGTTTTTTGCCATATCAGTACCACACCTCTATTTGCAGCTTGTTTTTGATGGGTGCCATGCGGTTGCTGATAATGCGGCCTGTGCGACCTGTCAGCCGTGGGTGATTGACCTGTAAAGTCTTGCCCACCAGATCAACCTCTGGTTGCAGCATAATGGTCAGCTCCCAGCGCTCCCGCTGGACACTGCGCAGTGCCAGCAACCGCGCACATTCAGCCGTGGCATCTGTGGCACTGGTTAGTGCCAGATCCCGCGTAATTTCTTCAGCCAGTGGGTAATTGGGTAGTGATTGGGTTTGGGTCACGGTTTGGTTTTCGGTTCGCAGGCGTTCCGCAAGCACCGGATCGGTATCTTCAATGCTGCCCGCTACTTCGCTCAGCACGTTGTAGTTACGACCGTAGTTGACTGACAGACTGCGCCAGGGTTGCTCTGTTGCGACCAAAGCAATGCGACCATATTCGATGTCGTCTGCATCAATGATCAGATCCGGCACACCAGGGGCTTCAAGCCGCTGAACAGTCAGCTGACCCAGTAGATTGATCTGCCAAAAAGCCCCGATGGCGCTACATACGTCATCTAAAATCTGACGACCCGATACGTCGCCATCATAACGTAGCCCAACGCTAACGCTGGGCAGAGTCAGCGCCGGATCAACCGTAATGCCATAATGATTAGCCACCCAGTTGATAATCAGTTCTGGCGTGTTGTGCGGCTCTGTAATCTCACAGCTCAGCGTGCGTGGACTGTAAGCCGAAGCAACAAAACTACCATTACTGTAATCTGGGGTATGACTGATCACAGGGCCGGTGCCGTCTCGCACGACCAGCCCAGTTACCGGCAGCCATGAAGCGCGGTAACGCAATTCAGTGGTGTTAACCCGCTGAGCAACCCCTCCAAATACCGAACCAAAAACTAAAGGCACCGACTGGCCGTTGATCAGATCCCGCTCGATGGGAGTGTCTAACTGTGCAGTAGCATCATAGATACCCATCACAATCTCACCCCTACGGGCGCTGCCAATACCGGCGTTAATCTGGTTGGCGATGACTCTAAAATCATCGTAGCTCCAACTACTGTCACCAAGGCGCAACACCACCGGCCAGCCTGCCCAACTGTACTCACGCCAGTGAGTTAAATGGCCGTCATCGGTTAATTTGATGTCGCCCAGATCAACCTGAGCATCCAACCGTGTTGAGACATCCACAGCCGATGACAACACATCGTTAAATGGCTGGTTCGGCAAGCTGTCCGTGGGCTTTGAGATATACGGTCGGGTTGCGACATACTCCACACCATTTGCATGATGCAGCTCTGCCAACAACACACGCACAGCCGATGGATTCCGCAACCAGTTTGCATATTGCTGCTCTGTCATCATGGTATTTTCACCGGCGTACGATTAGTGCGTACCAGCGTTTCAGTGGCATCGGTTTGAGCTGTACGCTGCTGCTCCGCTTTGCTTGCAGATTGAGCGCGCTCCGCCCTTAGCTGGGCTACTTCGCTGCGCAACTGCTGCAGCTCTGCAATTAACGCAGGATCGGTTTGTACAATGACCTGCGGAGACTGCGAAACACCTACCCGCATCGACTGACGAATATGATCCGCCACGTCTGCAGTGAGTACCATCTCGGACTGATGCAGCTCCGCACGGTAACCGTCAAACGGGACGCTATTTAGACCCTTCGCGTGTGAGCCGTGAGTTGCACGGTAATGCTCAAGATCAGCGACAGATAGCGTGCCTTTGCCAGCAGCAATATCTGCCGCATATCGACTCAGATCGGCATCGTTATAACTGCCCCCGCCAGTAGCCTCCCAAAGATCAAGCACTTGCTGCATCGCTGCAGACTGGTTCTGCTGGTAGTACGCCAGATCAGCGTTAATTGCAGAGCGATCCACCGCGCCGGAATCAATCGCGGCGGCATAGCTCGACAGGTCTGTATTACTGTAAGCACCGCCGCCCATCTGATCCCACTGGGATAGCAACAGCG
Source organism: Oceanospirillum sp. (assembly GCF_048265165.1). GTDB lineage: Bacteria > Pseudomonadota > Gammaproteobacteria > Pseudomonadales > Halomonadaceae > Oceanospirillum. Next base: position 718,936 of record NZ_JBLXCD010000001.1, read on the forward strand.
ACTCAGTAGCCGATGAAGATGCCGCAGCACCTGTGATGGACCCAAGCTGAGATGCCAGCGACTCGGGCAGTAACTCCAGCAGCTGACTAATGGACGTGAGCGCATCGTATTGAGATACCGTCCAATCCAACTGCTCACGGGCGTAATCGCGAATACGCTGTTGCTCTGAAAGCATTTGCGCGGTGAGCTTTTCGACCGAATCTTCATCTAGCCCGCCCATAATATCGAGGCCGAGACTGTCAAGAGATTGGCTAACATCCTCAAAAATAGCGGTATAAGGATCACTGCGACCATAATACGAATCGGCGTTTTGCAGGTACGAATTGGCGGTACTTTGCAACTGGCCAGCAGCGTCCATGTCGCCCGCTTCAGCCTTCACCAGCAATGCAGCAAACTGCTCCGTTGCTAGTTCGAGTTTTTCGGATGGGTCGTAGGGCGATAACTCGCTGATTTTTAGCTGCTCAACGTATTGGCGCAGCTCCCGACCAATCCGAAATTGCTCTTCGGCCAGGGCGATCCGCTCTTGATAGTCTTGCTCGATGCGTGACAGCTCATCTGCAGACCAGTCTGCTAAATTCTGAAGATAACCGCCCAGCGATTCAGATTGGCTTGCGCCGATAAGGGCCTGAAGTTTCATGCCCGCAGACTCCATCTCGTCAACATAATCCGAAAACGAGCCCTGCAGCTGCATCAGCCGTGTATATGCTTGCTGGCCGCTGGCACTGGTCAGGTCCAGCGATTCAACTAATGCGCGGTACTCTGCTTTGCTTTTCGGTAGCTCTGCGTTGTACTCAGCAAAGGCCGCTGTCAGCTGCTGCTGTAGATATGCCTGCTGTTCTGCTGAGCTAAAGTAATTGCTGTAATAGGCTGAGGTCTGAGACTGCAGCTGATCAAATCCGCCAGCCAGACCCGCAAGGCTCTGTGTTAGCTCGACGGACTCAAGGCCGGACGCCTCAAACTGCAAGTTAAGCTGGCTTGCGGTCGCTTGGAAAGACCGGCTTTGAGCTGTCAGTCGGCCCAGCGTCTGAAACACGCCCTCACCGGCCTGCTGGTATTGCTCCACCCAGCCAGACAGATCAGCCGCATCCAGCATCTGGGACGCCCAGGTGTCCAGATTGCTGCTGATGTAGGCTTCAATCTCAGCACTCAGTTCGTCGCCTTTCAAGCCTTTCAGGGACAGTTCGCTGGCATCGATGCTCAGGCTGCGGATAAAGTTATCCATCGAAGTCCCGACCAGCTCTGTCTGATCTTCAAGGGTCGTGCGCGAGAAGTTGCCCCATGTCTCAATAACCTCGCTTGTGCCAACGACAATCTCTTTTTTGAGGGTTTGCAGATTTAAATCTAACTCGCCACCAACATCAGCTAAAACAGAAGCCGCATTGCTGAACACATCTCCCAACTGGTACTGAATTGAATCATCGAGATCAAGCGTATTTTTTGAGCTTGAGCTTGATTTTATACCCAAAACAGACCGGGTTGTTTTAACGCGCTGATATGCGTCGGCAGAGACAAAACCATCATCAATCACAGCTCCGAGAGTCTGTTCAGCAAAATCAATACCAGCGTCCTGAAGCGATTTTTTCTTGCTGTAAATCGCAGAGCTTATAGTTCCAACCAATCCATCAACAAAATCTCCGACGATACCAAGGCCAGCGGCATCAAGGATTTTTGTACTGCCGGACATCATGCCGCCAAGCCCTATCGTTGTATCGAAATACTCTGACGTGCTCTTTGATCCAGCGTAATCCTCCAGCCCGCCTGCCTGCGTCAGCTGCCGGGAAATCCCCGTGGATACACCAGCAATGCCGGATTCAATGGCTCGCAGGCTGTCGAGCATGTCGAAATTCACACCGAGCACGTCGGTGTTCATCTCCACCAGTTCAGCGGTCAGCTCTGAGACGGAATGGGATTTGGCGTTAATATCACCAAGAACAGTTCCCGTAGACTGAACACCCTGGCGGTATTCAGCCGTGTATTTTTTCATCCGCTCCGCATCTGCTTTGTTGTGTGCGTTAATCGCCGCCACCGTGACAAGGGCAGCAGCAGCAAAAGCTCCACCCGCAATACCTACGCCGCCCGCAAGCCCCGCGCCAGATGCAGAGCCTCCAGCCGATGCGGAGGAAGCCGCACCGGCCTCTCCCATGCTTTGCTGGACATTGAGAATAATGGGTTTCGTCAGGGCTTCGTGAGCCATTTCTGCGAGCATTTGAGTAAACGCACCCTGGATGCCATCGGCCAGACCATCAAAACCGTCACCTATATTGGCCCAGGCATCTGCAAACGCGCCATCAATGCGCTCGGCGGCCTGTTCGGTGAGAGCGGTGAGGGTGACCAGGCCGGTTTCCAAGGTGGTCTGAGTTCCTTTTTGCTGCTCCTGGGCATCGAACAGCTCACCGGCTAAACGTCGGATCGCGTCTTTTTGTTCATCGGTGGCCTGCGCGCTTAATTTGCGAATCTGTGTTTCTATGGCCAGTTCACGGGCAGACAGGCCAACCAGCTCCAACTGGGATTCCAGCTCAGCAGTCAGTTTTTCATAGGGCGATACATCTACGCCAGCACCGACCACGTCACCGGTCTTTCCGGTTTCATTACGCAGATCTACCTGAGCCTGAGCGGCTTGCTCGGATTCTTCACGTAGCTTTTGAACCCAGTTCTTTAAGTCTTCTGAAGGCGCATTTGCATTGATCAGGGCATCCAGCTCTGTGGCGGCAGTGGATAGGCCAGCAAGCATTCGTTCATTCAGCGCCACAATATCAGCACCCTGAACCTCAAACTGCTTAACCTCATTAGAGAAGGTTCCCAGCCACTCACTGGCATCTTTAAAGGAATCTGCAAACGGGCCACCGAAACGGGAGCCTAATTCGACCAGACTGGACACCTGCTCAATGATCCAGGCAATGGTTTGCTGAAAGGGATATAAGCTAAGGTTGATGACAGCTGCAGTAGTATCCGCAATAGACGCCATCGCACCGGTGCCATATTGGCCCAGCGTCATCATGCCGATCTGAGCGTGCTTGCTCCAAACCAATAATTGCTGACCAACATCCAGGACAAAACCGATACCCGTTACCGCACCATCAACCGTTGTTCTGACGGCATCACCAAAGCCACCGGCTTCTACCGCATTGTCTACCAACAGATTAGAGACACCGGTCAGGACGGGAGCCAGCTCAATGGTGATCTCATTAGCCAGACCACCCATTAAGCCTTTGGTACGATCCATCGCCCGGCCAGCTTGGGTGACTTTGGCCGCATCAATATCACTAATGGAGACACCCAATACCTGAGCTTCCAGTTGCAGACGTCGCAGCTCTGCCGCATTGTCCTGCAATAAAGGCAGCAGACGGGTGGAGTCGCTGGCCAGCGACTCCATAAAGAAGACTTTTTGATTTTGGTTGATGCCGTCCATCGCATCAGCGATTGATAACAGCTGCTTATCCGGAGACAGGGTGATCAGCTCATCCATCTGCAAGTTGAGATTTTCAAACAGATCAACCGCTTCACCGCCACCGGTTGTTGTCAGGTCACCCAGCTTGTCCTGGACATCCTGGAACACCTGCTGCAAACCATCACCTGACAGCCCCATTTGTTCAGAGGCGTATTGCCACTCGGTCATGGTCTGAGTGGACATATTCAACGACTGAGCAAACATATCCGTCTGCCGGATCGCATCGGTATTGGTGGCCACGATGTAACCGGTCATAGCGGTTGCCGCAGTACCTAGAGCCAGCGCCCATTGAGCGGCACCCACAGCACCACCGGCCATGCGCTTTGCAAAGCCACCGGTACTCTTGTCCGCATCGCGGGTGTGTTTAGCAAACTGACGGGTAGATTGAGAGGTCTTACCGAGCTGGTCATCCAGTTGACCCACACCATCACGAGCTTCGCGAACCGTACCGGTTAATCCCCGGTCGGTGGCGCGTAAGGTCAAAGTCAGGTTGAGGTTATCGGACATGGTTCAGCTCTGCCGTTTTATCGTTGGGGTTTGCTTTGGTTCAACCGCTGTCGGGCTTCCGCTTCCAATACCTGAAAGCGCCGCCAATCATCCGGGGCTATCGGCTCAAACCCGCCCCGGCGGATCACAACATCCACAGCGGGGTAGTGCATCCCCTGAACAATGCCGGTCATCGGCAGGTACTGCCAACAACTGCTCACACAGGCCCAGAACAGTTGGGCCGCTTTCCAGTTTTCCTCCAGCACCAGGCAAACGTGCTCTTCTTTTGGCTGGCCTGAATTTGAAAGGCTGTTTCGTATTTTTTGCGCGCTGTCCGGGCTGATCAGCTGATCCAGATCCCCCGCATCAGCAGGGGATGCTTTTAAAGCAAGATCCGCCCAGTGGTGAGCGACCTCAATCAGGTTCGCTTCAGGTTCTTTTTTGTGATCTGCTCGTTATAAGTGCTGACCAGGGCCATGCTGATGGCGGGGTCATTCTTTACCGCTCGGATCAGGTCATCACCCGTCAGGCGATTGCCGTTTTCATCCTGCAGCTCCAACTCGCTTTCATTCACACTCACTAACACAAGATCGAGCAGGGTTTTATCGCTATTGTGCTCATCTTTAAGGGAGTCCATCGGCACCACTTTATAGGTGGCTCCAAAGCTACCGGAGGCGGGTTTGCCGTTTTCATCCTGAAAATACACAGTACACGGGGCGTTAAAGGTACGGTTGGTATTCAGTTTTAAAGCCATAGGTTTTCTCCAATGGGTAAATAGAAGAAGCATTAACAGCAAGGCATAGCCGCTCATCAGGAATCCTCCTTGCTGTAGGTCAGATAAGCGCAGCGCCATCCGACACGGTCAGTCCGATACGAATTAATGGAAGAAGAGATAAAACTCGTCGTCATCGATGCCGGTGACATCAAAAGAGAGGTCATAGGCATCCGATCCGGCACGCTCTTTATCACTGATCCCAGTCATACGGGTGGCAGGCAAGACCAGGGACACACGCTCACCGGCAACGCTGCCCAGCGTGGCATGAATAGCCGCTTTGCCGCCGTTGGCCCATAGATCGAACGGGTTAAAGTCCGCAAGATCCACCACCTCAGGGTCGATACTGCCCGTAGGTTTACGTCCGACAATCCGGTAACTGTGACGGCCATTGGGGCTGTTGATATCCGGCACGGGCTGAATATCAGCCCCCAGCTGGAAGCTGAGCTTTTCAATGGTGCCGGTATCCGTGGGGTAATCACCCAGCTGCAAGCCTGCGTTTTGCCCGATAGGCGGCTCAATATCGCTGTACTCAGCATCAGGCAGGGGCACGTTAGCGGGCGACTGATACAGTCCCTTCAAACTGAACTGAGCTTTACAGAACTCGCCTGCCGTCCAATCAAAGCTAAAGTCGGAGCGAGAGCGCGTGGCGATACGCCGCTGGCTATCCATATGGCCGTGAATCACAGCGGTTTTGTACTGAGTGCGGTCACTCTCTAAGCGATAGACCAGGGCATCGGCCACACTGGCGGTGGTTGCCGTCGCAGCACCGGCGGCCAGTTCATCCGCTGCGGTTGGAGCGGTTTGCAGATCACGCACCCAGATCACGGCCTCACCGGCCACATCACCCACCACCACATGGGCCACGGTGCCAACCACACCAGGGGTGGTGGTATTGGTCAGCTCATCACCCAGCTTTGGCAAACCTAGCAGCCCTGTCACGGCAATCATGGCACCGGCCTCTGACACCATGCCGCATGACATTAACAGCGGATGCATCGCTGGGGGCAGCACCGTGGTGCCGTCGGTATCCAGACCGGCACCTTTCATCTCCACCGGAATCGTGAGATCCCAGTTTTTAGCACCGATAACGCTACCCACCTGAGACATAGAAGAGCGCACCACATCTCGGGTTTTGGTATCGCCATTGGGCTTAATGGCAAAACCGGATAGCACTTCAATAACCTGCATTGGGCCTGTGACGCTGCCATCGGCATTTTCTAAGCCGATAGCGATATACCGGCGGTTGCTGCTGTTGCTCATAAAAATCGACTCCTACTGTTTTTATCAGGCCGCCGCACGGCGCTGAATCTGTGTCTGATAACGATCCATCCACCAAAGCGTGTTTTGCTCCATGCGAATTAGGCCGCTACTGCTCAACAGATAGGGGCCAGTTGCGCTCTCGGGTTGCCAACCAAATAAGGCGTCACGAACAGCATCACGGGCGGTTTCAAGCTTCTGAGAGCCGCGCTCTCCGGTACGGTCATTCAAACTGCGTACCGCAAACACGACCCCAATAGTGACCATGATTTTCTGCACCGCAGGGCCGGAGACCCGCTGGCTTTTTTCGGGCTGCTCAGCCACCGGCACAACAAAGCCGCTCACACCATTAACCGGCGGACGCTCCATAGCTGCCGCCAAACTGATCGCTGATCCCACGTTGTCTAAAGGGGTGTCCGCGATTGACTCAAGGCGCGCTTCTGTTTCCGTCAGCAGCATCAGATAAAGCCTCGGGTGTTCGCACGGCTAAATACATGGCCGTCATTTTGCATTTCTGCGGTGTCCATACTCTCGGGTTCCGATTCCTGGCTAACGCCTAAAGTGGCGCGCCCTTGCGCCAGGGCTTCCAGGAACTTCACGGCATCCGCGCGACGCTGAATCACCACATCAGACGGCGCAACATCCAGCGCATAACGCACCAGGTCTAATGCCGCATTCGCCAATACCGGCGGCACTTCAGCCAGAGGCAGGGCGTAGCGCCCAGCGACATAACTATCAATTAGGCTGGATGCCCCTGTGATCGCTGCATCGACTGCACCAGGGCGGCCATACTCCAGATCGGCAATATCAGAACTGCCAAAACGGTTCTCCAGTTCAGCGCGGGTGCAATAAGCCATGATTATTCTTCTGCCTCTTGGCTTTCTGCAGACTCAGCAACCAAACTCTGATACGCAGCCCAAGCAGCATCACGCTCATCGGCGGACGTGCCTGAAGGCATCGCCGATGTTTTAGGCGCACCATTGGTCATCCACAGTTCGGCATCCTTGCTATCCAGCTCAGAAATATGAGCAACTAAATCAGCCAGCTCATCGCCGGACATTAAATCGCCTGCCAGTGCCTCATCATCCAGCACCCCTTCCGTTTCAGGCTCAGCACCTGCCGGATCGGCAATATCTTCAGGGGCAGAAAGCGCACCGGCTGGCGTATCCAATGTGATCGTGATGCGTGGATCAGCTTGCAGTTGTGCAAGCTGTTGTTTTGAGAAGGTGCCGTCAGGATGCGACACAGGTGTTTTAGAGTGCGCCATACCGGCACGGCGATAACCTTCAAGGGTCGATACAATCGTGATAGGCATACCATGTTCCTCTCCGTTAAACGGGGTGCGTGATTGTCGGGCTAAAGCCCGACCTACAGCGTTACAGTCATCTGTCGCCCTTTAGGGCGACAGATGACTTACAGATAATCCGCCACAACCAACTCAAGGCGACCTTTCAGCTCGTTGGAGCTGTTGGCATCCAGCTCACGCTCCAGCAGGCGGGTGGCAACCTTCTCTAGGGAGGCAGGCACTACCAGCTTGGTTGGTTTGATGCCCAGCTTCTGACCGCCATCGGCTTTGAACTCACGCATGGCAGAGATCGCCGCCCAAAGGTTGTCTGCGGTCAGGTCTTTGCGGGAACCGTAGGCCAGCTGCCAAAAGGAGAAGCCCACATTGCGACGGCAATCGACACCAAAGCGGAACTCGTTGGAGGTAAAGACCTGTTCATCATCCAACTTGGTCATGGACTGAAATGCCGGGGCACGACGGCTTTGCAGAATCAACGGCTTCACCGCACGGGAGGTATCCAGCAGGTACCAAGCGGTGCCTGAGTCTGAGTTGTCATCCCAGTTGGATACCGATTCCGCCGTGCCGGTGCCATCCGCATTGGGGTACACGGGGTGGTCGGTATCAAAGAAGTTCTGTCCGTCATAGCACAGGGTGGTTGTACCGGCGCTGAGCAGTCCGTAGATCAGTTCATCCGGCTGAATTTGGGCTGCACGCCCCATCTCCTGAAAGATCGGTGAATAGATGCCCACGTTGTCATCTTCAATATCGTCACGATCCACACCCACGGTGCTTTCAAAGGTCTTGTTGACAATGGTGTAGCCGTGGGCCTGCATGGAGTTGATCACACGATCACCGATCCACTCCCGCAACATCGGGAATTTGCCCAGCCAGCCATAGGTGTTGGATTTGCTGGCAGACTTCACTTCCATCGCGATCTCATTCCACTGCGGGGCAGCGCCTTCCAGACCGTTTTTAAAGTCGGCTTTCCAGGAGGTGAACAGCGCCTGGATAAGGGCGTTAGTAACAATGGCCATAAGTAAGGCTCCTGTTTAAAAGTTTCGGTGTCGATCACCCCTCAGGGCGAAACGGGCATCAGGGTTGTCGGGCTGAAACCCGACCTACAGCGCCTTTAGGGCGGCGTATTCTTCCGGGGTTCGTCCGGTCAGTTTGGCCGCTTCCAGCTCGTCATGGCTCAGGCCGTGGGCACCGTCTTTAGGCGGCGGTGTTTCATCACCGGCCTGCATGGCACTCAGTGCAGCAACGGGCTGGGACTTGTCCAGATAGCTTTTCAGCGCGGCGATATCCTTTTTACCCAGATCCCGCGCCCAGCCTTCCATCGCAGGCAACAGACGGCCTTCTTTTTTGGCATCGCTAATCAGCTGATCCAGACCGCCGGTCTGCACCTGAGCAGACAGTGCCGCCATCTGGCTTTGCATCTCGGTTACGACGGTCAGCGGTACATACTGGGACAGATCCACGTCCGCGCTAGGCGGGTTAGCCTTTAGGGCGGCAACTTCAGCATCACCGTCCGCTTTGTCTTTCTGCAGTTTCTTAAGGGCTTCCAGCACCTGCTCCTTGGTGGCAGATTCATTCAGGCCCAGCAGGGCGATCAGTTCAGAAAGTTCCATAGCGGACTCCTGTTCAGGTTGAAGGTCAGGTTGAGGGTCAGGTGATAAAGAAAGATCCAGCGCACGCAGGGCTACCGGACTGAGGCCATCACAGCCTGGGCGATTCACCAGCGCCGCAGAATGTAAAGACAGAGGTTTGCCGGTGGCTTTGTCGTAAGGGAACACCGCAGACAGATAGGCGTACTCACCACCCTTGATGTAACCCTGGGCGCGCTCTGTCCAATCGGCTTTAACCCACAGGCCGGACTCTCGCCACTGGGCATCTTTGATCCAACCGGACGCCGGTGCAGGCAGTCCGTTTTTATCCGCCAGCAGGGTTTGGTGTTCGTAATCGATAACGGTTGGGTTTACGCGGGACTTCAGATCCGCAATCAGATCCTGGGCGGTGGCTTCATCCAGCATCCAGTGGCCGGATTCAACATCGAACGGACGGCCATCGATGGCCTTGAACTCGCCAGCAGGCAGCAGATGGAACCAACCATCAGCACCGGATTCCAGAGACAGCGCCGCAAAGCCGACGGATTGAGTCGGTTGAGTGCTGTTCAGAACAGCCAGGCCGGTTTGTGATTGCGTATGTGTTTTCATAGCCCCAGATTAGGGGCTGAACGCGGGTAGCGGGTTCTAATGTCAATTGGGGCTTTCAGGGGTAAAAAAGGGGAGGAATAGAGCACAGACCAAAAACACAGTCTAAATCCCTTGCCGCATACGCTTTAGAAACAGGTCAGAAACAGGCTAAAAGCTGCGAAAAGACAAAAGCAGGGGAAATATACCACAGCAGACAGAAAAGCCCGCTACGAGGCTTATTTTAAAGGCAGGGTTTATTGCGAACCGCCAACCGACAGAAAGTCCTGCAGGATGCCGATAATCTCATCCTCATCATCGGCGCTCAGACCCAGAAACGGGCGAGGCTTCTGGTTTAGCGTGTAACTGTATCCAGCAACATCAGCAGTTATCGGAGCGGTTAACTCACGACCAAAGGCTTGGGTAATCCTTCGCTGATGCGGCTTTACAGTCACCGTCATATTATCAGCCCCAAATTGCTGTTTAGCGGCATACCGACTGGTTACAGAGCCTGTGCTAAGTGACATTGAGTCAGGCCCATAATCGGAATGGATCATATCCCGCAGATTGAGCATTTCACCATGCAGGATCTTATCAACTCTGAGGTTTTGCTTTTCTCGGGCCTTGGTTGTGGAAGGCTCATGTCCTGCCCAGGGCGTACCATCCGGCGCTGTTTGTGTATCGAACCGGTCTCGGGTTGCGTGCTCCAAATAGGAAGCAATCGAAGCAAAAGCCTCAGAAGCATCATTCACATTTGCCAGCACGCGATTTAGAGCATCTGCGATGGATTCTGTATTGTGATCGATCTCGATATGTGTACCTGCCATATAAAGTGTCCTATACTAGGGGTTAAGGCATATAACGATCATGGGGAAGGCTCCCGAAGCTATCCAATGACCCATGACGTGGCGCATGTGACGGGACGATTGTGCTATATGCCTATTCAGCCTCAGTCTTATGGTATAGCAGTATTCCCTCTCTCTGATCTTCCATATAGTTTTCCCTCCAAGGTATCCGTTGCTTTCCTCTTCGCTTGAAAGGCGTGAAGATAGTGCTACCTGTCCATACTTGCTGACCAAATTCAAAGGCACTGAAGCCATTGACCATCTGACCATCATCTTCCATCTGCCAGTGGGCGATATAGCGACGCTTCAGGCGGTACTTGCCGGGATTAGAGAAGTCCGGTTCTAAAATCCCCCAGATCTCATCCGGCTCTTTAAGCGCACGGGCTAACAGCCGAACATAACGGTGCCTCAGCTTATCTTTGTTAACCTTAAGCTCACCCGTGCCGGTGCGGAATAGGTTGTCGTTGATGGCCAGCGGCTCGCCCAGGACATCAACAAACACCGTCTCATCGTCAGTACCAAACTCATTCAGAAATGCCTGCACGTAATCCTCTTCAGGCAGGTCATCGGGCATTAACACGTCGGCTTTAACCAAAGCCGCTGGCGGTAAGGCTGGTTTGACAATGGCACCAAACGGAATGGGTTTTACGTGTTCTGGCCAGCTCTCGATAAACGAGGGCGTTTGATGCTTCAGCCAGCTTTTACCTGGGGTATAGGCAAAACCGGGATCAACACCAACCGGTAATTGCATAACCTCACCGGTGCGTTTATCCAGGTGCTCATAAGTCTTACTGGCTGGAGCCTTATCCGGGCCATCTTTTTTAAGTACCTGGGTCAGATAATGCTCAGAAACTGCGAATACCTTACACAGGCAACCCAGACCATTTTGGGGTGAATGCTTTTCCCACCAGGGGTCATCGGCCCGAAGTACCAGCCGATCCCAGGCTTTATGTTGCATCCGGGGATTTTTGTTGCCTGAGTGGCGATACATCTTATAGGGATGAGCTTTTTTAAAGGCTGGCTCCTGGTGTTGGGCGGTACGGCCAGCGTTATAGGCTTGGCGCAGGTTGGTTTCATAGATCAACTTACTGCGCCACCCTCGGGAACCCTTGTAGTCCCAGCCGTGCTTGTCTACGATCTCATCGAATCGCTTCTCAAAGTCACGTAGGGTTTCTCCCTCTTCTTCGGCCTTTAAAATCGCGGTATAAAAGTCTTCAACAAGGGCCCGTGTACTGGCTCCTGAGACCATAAAAGCATGATCATGGTCTGCTCCTTGAAGATCTTCAAAGCTGGTACTGGGCGTTGGGATTTTCTGTTCCAAAAAATCCCGCATCTGTTGAAAGCGTTTTCCGCCCCACCGTGCAGGCATCAGAGCGCCTCCTCAATCAGGTCATAACGTCCGCCCAAACCAGCAATATACAGCGCATCCCCCATAACCTGTGCCATCTCCTTATGATCCAGCTTCAGAGCCATAAGCTCTGTTTTTAACTGCTCAAACGAATCGGCCTCTGTCACCAACCGACGAACCTGATTGATAAGATCATCCTGCAGGGGGGCCAGTTGCTCTCCCAGTTTATCAGCCATCTCTGTGACGTTATCATCCTGGGGAGTTGCATTGAGTGCTGCAAAGCCCGCTTTTAAGGCAGCATTAGGCACGCTAGAGGCTTGCAGACTCAGCACGGCTTCCCCCTCTTTTGGCTCCGGGATCTGCAGCTTATCCGTCACCCACTTGGTGGGCACAGGTACATTCAGCTTTACCAGTTCCGGCAAGTGCTGGGCGTAATAGGCCAGATCTTCCGGCTCCGACAGATCAAACTCAAAGCGCGGCAACCGATGCGGGCCGGAGAAGCTGGGGCCATTCAGCGCATACATCGGATAGATCAGATCCCGCGTGATAGCGGCTGCGATCTGTTTGGCGTCGCTGTCTCTCAGCTCCTGACGTACCTCGTTATGCACATTGCCCAGGGCATTGGTCGATGACTTGCCATCCGCCTGACTGGTGAGGGTGCCCCCCAGAATCGCTTTCGATTGGGTACGTTCGCACCAGTTCATCATCGCCTCAAACGGGGTTGAGGTGCCTTTGCTGGCTTCCTGAAAATCGATCTCCATCCCCCGTGGGATAATGCCCCCGGCGTTATGGCCGATGCTCATCACCGCCCGTAAAAGGGTGGCTTTCTCCTTCTCATTGGCACCCGTGGGGTATTTACCCAGGCGCAGCGGCAGGCCGTAAATCTCCAGAAACTCCGCCAGATCCCTTACCGAGTAGGTTTTAAACAGATAGGGCCATGCCAGCACCCGCGCCAATGCGGTGCGCCCCACATAGCCGGACTTGGCCGCATGTTGATGCATCAGCCAGCCAAAGGGTTGCAGCGCCGCGCCTTCATGGGAGTTATCCCGCAGGCGCAGCTGGTTACGGTCTTGCGGGTGGGTTTGGAACCAGGCCGGATCACGCCAATGGCACTGGGGAATACGCATTCCCTCAATGGTCTGCCATTCCAGCTCCTGGGCAGCGAAGCCTTTCAGAATAGCGTCTGACAGATTAAAGATGATCGCTTCCAGATCGGTACGGTCTTCCATCAGCTCGGTCAGCAGGGCGACATCCGCTAGTTCCGCCTCACTGGGGTTACGGGGCGGTACGATCTGCCACTCTAAACCCAGCAAGGCACGGCGGCGCTTTTGCAATTCGCTGAAGATGTGGCCGTCTTTCTCTTCAATATCTTCCGCCAGCTCACACTGGCTGATCAGATCACCCTGTTCCGCCTGTAGCAGAATACCGGCCAGCTTGGCCGGTGTTAGCCCTCGGGATGGGTGTTCTGAGTAGTGCTGATACAGCCCCGCAATTTTGGACTCATCCAGCAGGCTCTGCATCTCATCCGGTTCTGAGGACAGTGGATTGCCATAAAGATCAACCAGCATTACCAGCCACCTCCTTTAAAGTCATGGTGAACGTCTTCATCTAAAATTGAGTCGTCATCACCGCCATCCCAGCGGCTTTGCTTACTGTTGCTGCTGGGTAGTGCGGTAAATTCAATGGGCGCACCTTCCATCTGGGCAGCCCTTACCGCCATACAGAGCGAGACGGCGGCATCGCCGTGGCGTTGTTTGCCATCGGTGCCTTTACCGCTGCCTTTTTCGATCTGGGGCACACCCTTGGTCATCTGGATCTTACGCAGGTCGTCCAGCACATCCTGGGACTTGGGGATCTCGATATCGCCATCCTCAAACCGGGCTTTGAATTTGGGCATCCACTCCCGATACCAACCGATGTTGAGGTGTACCTGATCCACCATATCTTCCCCATATTTCAGGGCAGCCGCCTCGGCTAAGTACCCACCATTACCGGTGGCATCAAAGGCGGCACCCACCCAGCGGGGCAGACGATCCAGCAAATAAAACAGGATCTGTTTCTGTTGTTCGTAGGTCAGGTTGCGCAGTTCCAGCATAAAAGGCACCCGCAGGCGGGTATCCGGCTGAATGGCAATGGGGGTAAAAACGGTTAAGTCACCCTTACGGGCAAAGTCTTCGCCAAAGGCATGGCGGTTGCGGTCGCTCAGCTTGTCCAGCTCTGGCTGAATATCTTCATAGCAAAGCGCTTTAATCTCGGCCTCTCGCTGGGCCTGTGTCCACTGGGTAAAGTTGGCCGGGGCTTCGTAGGTGAGTACCGGGATATCGTCCCGCATCGCCCGTTCAATCAGGCCACGGGGGATATACGCCCCGCCACCCTGTTTGGGCACACAGGCGTATTCCTCCAGGGCGTCTTCTTCCGTGGCGGTGTCCTTCAGCAGACCTGCTTTCCAGTTGTCTTCCGCTGCCTGAGACCAGCCTTTACCGGTAATCTGGCAGATACGTCGATACAGGCCCTCAGCACAGGCATCATCCAGAGTGATGGTATGCACGCTGTAGCGTTTACGCCCGGCACGGCTGTCCTGAATCAGCTGGTTAAACAGGTTGTCGATACCGTTATGGGTACTGATCAGGCGTACCTTACTGCCCCACATGGTCAGGGCCAGCGCAGCTTTTAAGACTTCGGCCAGTCGCTCATGGAAAGCGGCTTCATCAATGGTGACGTTACCCTGCATACCCCGCAGGTTAGCGGGATTGGAGGACAGCGCCTGCACCTTAAAGCCCGAGGCAAAATAGACCACAAAGATGAGGATCTCTTTGCCGTCCTGACCGTCATCCAGAAACACCTCTTCCTGAATCTCCCCAGCGGCTTTATCAAAGGCTTTGGCCCACATGGCCACGGCCTCGATAAACTCCCGCGCCATCTCTTTATTGCTGCCCACATAAAAGTGATTACAGCCACCGGCGCTTTTAATAGCACCGGCACAGAGGGCGGCATCCGCCGCTTCCGCCCAGGTGAGACCTGTACGGCGGGATTTTTCGGCAATCTTTAACGGGGACTCATCCGCCACCCAGCGCTTTTGGTAAGGCAGCAGTACGGCATTTTGGTCAAAGTCAGGGGCTGATACAGTCATCACGCGATTCCTAAAATCTGCGCTTTAATGGCGGTAATACCCTCACGGGTTAAGCCCTGGGCGTGGGCGACCTCTTCAGCGGCGGCTGCGGCCTCCTCGGCAAAGGCTTTGCGGATCTCTTTTTCGCGCTTATGACTGGTCATAGCAGCCTGCTCAACACGCTGAATCGCCAATGCCATCTGGCTGAGGGCTTTGGGTTCAATCGGCTCTTCGGACTCACTCATGTGCATGCTGGTATCAAACGCCATCGTCCGTACCACTTCCTGCAACAGCTTACCGACCTCACTGGTGGGTTGGTTACCCAGCTTTGCCGTCCAGACTTCAGCCACTTCACGGCTTTGGCGGATTTTAGCCCCGATCTTTTCCATACGGGTGGCGTAGCGACTGAGGCCGGACTGACTAACCTTGGCATCCTCCGGCAGTCCGCTGGATTCGATCTGCCGGTTGATCACATCCAGCACTTCCTGTTGACTCAGGCGACCATCCCGCAGCATGGCGTCCAGCTCAGTTTTCAGTTGCTCCGGTAGCATCTGCACCTTTGATCGGCGGTTGCGCTTCTTCTCGTTGGCAGGCTTGCTCATAAAGGCTTAACTCCGGCGGGCGCGTTTAATACCGGGAATGCTGCAGCGGCCATCAACCGCGTCGTATCCGCGCTCGGTTAAGGTGGCAATTTGGCAGCCCGCCAAATCCTCAAGGCTGATCACCGCTTGCTCTTCTAACCACGCTAAATGAGTACGCACCGCATCACGGCTAACGGCATGGCCGTAGGCGTCCAGGCAGTCCTGAATCACCGACTCATTCGCGGTGCCGCCGCAATCATTGAGTGACCGTAACAGGCATAAACGCTGGTCTTCTGCTAATAATTGTCGAATAGCCATTTAGGCTCTCTCTTTTAGTTCGTTTTCAAGTAACAGATCTGACATGTGCTGCACGCGGTCTAATCGCGGTGACAGTTCTTTCAGATCCCCTCGCAGGCTGGCGATCTCCAGATGCAGGTCGTGCAGCTCTTTGCGGGTGGGCTGGTCATCCATGCGCCCCTCCAGATGATCAATACGTCGGGCTTGCTCATCCACCGCCTCCTGTTTGGCGTAGGTCTTACTTAATAGCGCCATAATCACCAACCCGCCTGTTGTGATCAGCGCCCAAAGAGGTGCCCAATATTTAGCGATCCATTCCATAAGAGTTCCTATTGGCCTGAAGGTGTGTCCAGCCCCAACCGCTGCCGCCGGTCTCTGACCGACTGGCAGAAGGTGCAGCGAGCGGCATCCGGCTTTGCCTTAAGCCGTGCCTCGGGAATGGGGTTGGTGCAGTCCAGGCACAGCACCTGACCGGCCTCAACCCACTGGGGTGGTTCTGCGGGTCTGTTCAGAGCCTGGGCAAGGCTATGATTCAGATTGCGTTGTTCAGCCTTAGCGGCACGGTCTGCGATGTCAGCCACGGGGTAATCCTTTTTTATCTTTCTCCTTGGAGCCTTGGCTGGAGCCAAACCAGAACTGAAGAATCTGAGGGACAGAGGCGGTCAGAACGCCGATCACGGTATTCAGAATGCCAAACATACGGTCATTGATTTCGATGTCCGTGACACTCATCAGTACCGCCATAATGGCGAAATAGCCCAGCACAAAGAGCGCACTAAACACGACTTGGGGCCACATATTGAACTTCAGAATATCCCGTGCGTTCTGCCGGTCAGCCAGCTCCGCTTTAAAGACATCGATATCCAGTTCACGCATACGGATTGCGAATTGCTGATCTAACCCCTTCAACCGCAGCAGCTCTTCATGGGAGGCTGCCCCTACAAACTGAGCTACATCAGACTCGGAGGCATCGGGATCACCTAACAATTTGTCCGCCATGAATTTGACCGCCATACCCGCTGCAGGCCCACCAAGGGCCGTGCCTAATGTTGGGGCCACCGACTTAACAAGATCCTGCCAAAGACTCATGGCTTACTCCTTACCTGCTTGAGGTAGAACAACTTCACCAGAGCGCAGACCAGGGATATAGACCGTTTTCTCGTTATCTTTCTGAGCCGTTAAAATCTCCTGTTTGGCGGTGCCTGTGGCCGCAGCAATATGCACCCACTCCCCAAACTCATAGATGCACTGCTCATAAGGCAGATTGAGAGAAAGCTCGACCCACTGGCAGACGTGCAACGGTGTGCAACCCGAGACCACAAAGTCTGCGGCTAAACCCAGACAATGGGCGGAAGTCGCACTGCCACTGATCTTGCGATTCAGATCAACAGAACGAAAACCCGAGGTGATATGCACCGGCCCCAAGGCATCCCGAATGGGCTGCAGGATGGTCTGACAGAGGTGCTTAAGGTGCTTAAATTCGGTAGAACCGGGCTTAACCTGGTTATCAATACCAAAGCGGGCTGCGGTTTGTGAGCGAGTGAACTCATCCAGATAAAAGTTCTTACTGAGCTGAATGCGGTTGGTACTGGAGGCGCGGGAAGCGGCCATAAAAAATCCCCCGTAAAGTGCTTTCCAGCAGCTTACGGGGGATTGAGATAGGGGCGGTACTAATGCAGATTGGGGTTAATTAAATAAGGAATTAGCTAAACAGACCGGGCTGGATCTTACGCTGATGCAGCGCCCGCTGCTCTTTGATAATGCCATAAATTGCCTGCTCGCTCATCTTATACCGGCGGATTAGCTCGACAACCGGCACACTGGCGGCCCATTCATCATGGATGCGTTTGTGCAATAAGGCGGTCTTTACAGCAGCGGCCTGAGGCAAGTAGAAGCCACGACCACCCGAACGAAAGCACAGGGCGATCAGCACCTTCTCGGTCAGCAGATGCTTGTCATCGTCGGTAATGCCAGAGGCGTCCAGCTCTGCGTGGATAAAGTCGGTCATCTCGACCAGATCTTTCGGCCATTTGCGCTTGTCGGCCAGCAGGTCATCATTCAGGTGAGGGGTAATGGCGTGATCCGAGCCGGGCTGCTCTGCATCCAGAGCAAAGCCCAGTTGATGTTCTTTTGGCAGGAGATCTTCAGGAGTGGCTGCTTGGTGTTTGTACATGGTGGGTTTTACCTTGTGTCATGCGCTGTTGCCAGCGTTTAAGGCGCTCCAATATCTGTCCGGCCATCTGTTCGTCTTTCTGCAGCCACTCCAGACTACTCACCCCAACACCGCCATTCAGGCGGCTTGTTTGGTTCCTGACCCAGTGGATTAAGGCACCTTCAGAGCCATCGTTAATATGACCCGTTTTGTACATCTCAATCCAGATGGCACGCAGCTTATCTATGGTACGCCCGCGTGATTGGGGACTATACCCGCCTGACAAAGGTTTTGCATTTTTCCCCGCGCCAGAATTGCGAATTTTGCCGCTTTTACGGGCTTTAAAGCCCTTATCCTCAAAGTGGCGTAGCACCTGAAACAGCTCAGAAACACCCATTGTTTTACAGCTGCTTTTACCGGTTGCCTGCACAAGGCAGGCCCGGTAGATGTCGTCATCCAGACCCAGCTGTTTTTTGGCAATATGGATCTGCGCCATTAAGCGTTGGCGGGTGGGTTTGGCGGTTGTGGATGGTTTTTTCAAATGCGTCATACAGTTTTCCTCTTTTGTTCCTGATCCAGCCTGCGGCTCAGCTCTTCAACCGCTTGCTGGTGGTTGCGTACCGGTTTCGGCTTCTCCGGCTTAAAGCCCTTTAACCGGGCCTGCAGCTCGGCAACACGGGCGCGGTTTTTGGACTTCTGTTCGGCGGTCAGTTCCGGCTGTGGCAACGCCACCACCGGGGGGCGATCCGGCAGCACCCGCATCAGGTCTGCCGGTTTGGGCCATGTTTTTTGGCTGATCAACAGCTGGTTAAATGCCTGCTGTAAACGCGCTTTGTCCAGACCTTCCTGCCAGTGGCGGCTCTGCCATACCGCGCTGATCCAGACATCCACCACCGCCGGAAACGTGTCATTAGAGGGGCTGAACTCCAGCCGCAGCAGGTACAGCCGGGACAGCTCCTCAGACACCAGACGACCAAACCAAGGGGCAACGGGTGTTTTACCTTTGGCGGATGGGTTACTCATGGGCGTCCTCCGTATTCCACCGGCCCAGCACCTGGCTGATGGTGTCCCGTGTGGCGCTTTTACCTGTCGCTACGGGCAACGCGCTTGCCGGAGTCGGGGCTGCAGGAGCCTGCATCGGCACCGCCTCAAGGCTTTCCAGTACCCGCTTTAAGTAGTTATGCCCGGTCAATGGTTTCCAGCCACCCTGTTGCTGTTTGGCTCGCAGGGCTTCTACCGTTTCTGACAGGGCGGCACCCAGTCGCGGGCTGTGTTGCCCGCCATTGGGATCAAGGGCGATCACCTCCTGACACAGACGTAATGCCCGCTCCCAAGCCAGCGCCCGGCTCTTAGAGCGAAACAGGCCGAGATAGGCCACCAAAGGGCGGGAGACCTCTTTCGGCAAGGTGCCCATCAATCCCATCAGTTCACGGGCGGCATCATCGCTGACCACCTGATCCAGGCTATGGCTGATATGACAGCTGGGGCAACGCAGCATCATGCGGCAGGCTCCGCAGCTTCAACGGTGCTGTGACCAATACTTTTCAGGGTCAGGTCGGCCACCTTTTTGTATTGGCGTACCAGCACTGCAGCAGAGGTAAAGATCGGTTCCCAGTATTCCATCTTGGCATCCAGGCAGAGCTTTTTAGCGGCTCGTTTACCGACGTTTTTGATAATCTCTTTCTTCCTGGCCGGAGAATAGAGAGAGCGGCTACGTTTGCGCCATACCGCCTTTATCTCCGGTTTAAAGTCGTCTTTTTGGTTGGGCCAACCCCAGCCCCAGTTAATTTGCCCGTCCAGATAAACCACCAGATCCATCCGACCTTCACCCGTGCGCATCCGCTGGACGCTGAGTTCCTGTCCCTGATAATCGAACACCACACGGCAGTAGAGGTTTTTAAGCTCAGCTTCAATCTGCTGCCATTGCTCTTTTGTGATTGGGGATTTAGTCATGCTCAAGACTCGACTCCTTAAAACTTACGAAATGCTGAAAGCGTGACTGGTCACGTTTTGCTAATTTGTGCGTTTGGTGGATCAGGTGGGTTAACAGCTCGCTGGCATCCTGAAACTCTGCTAACTGGCACAGCTCTTTCAGCGCCTGATCCGTACCCTGATAGATTTCAAAGCTC
Organism: Oceanospirillum sp.; assembly: GCF_048265165.1. Lineage (GTDB taxonomy): Bacteria > Pseudomonadota > Gammaproteobacteria > Pseudomonadales > Halomonadaceae > Oceanospirillum. Next base: position 738,837 of record NZ_JBLXCD010000001.1, read on the forward strand.
AGAGTACGGGCACCCATTCGGGCTTTGTGTTCACGCTGGCGTGCTCTTTGGCGACGCTTGCGGTTACGGGCCAGAAGCCGTTGGCGCTCTGCTTTTGGGGTGGAACCTTTTCGATGCGACGTTGTTCACCGCTATTACAGTCGGTCTCTATGTAGATACCGCCCGGTAAAATTGCCGTGACCTGCCAATCCCGCTCCATACTTAAGACCTCCAATAGATCTGATAATAAAAAGTGGCTGCTCATCAGTACCGGATCACCACATCCGGCAGACACGGCCTAAGCCGTGTTTCGCTTAAAAGCCCTCCCAGTCCTCGTCTGCTGCTTCTGCTTCATGCTGCTGCGTGGCAAAGGGCAGTTTGCCCAAGCGCCACAGGGCCAGCTCCAGGCCAATGCGAATGCCCTTTCCTAGGGTGCTGTCCCCAGCAATCTCTTCACCATCCAGATTGATGTCTGCATCCGGGTTATCAACAATGAACTGCAGTTGCGCTATTTCTTTCTCATGCCAGTGTTCCAGCCTCTCGATAAAGTCCATCACTTCAGGGTTGTCAGTATGGAATGTCTTCTTTGTCATAACGGCCTCAAATAGCGGTTTTGGGTGTCGGGTCAGGGTTTAAAGCGCGGCCAGATCCAGCGGCAGGGCCTGCCACTTTTCATCCTGGCCGGTGCGGTGATAAAAGCGCACATAGGTTTTAGAGCCAGTTACCTGAATCGAATCCGCGATGGCTTCCATCGCCTGCTTCCACTCGGGGTCATCAATGGCATGGCGGCGCAGGCCCAGAACCCGGCTGGTGCTGATCTGGCCTTCCTTGTCTACCTGAAAGGCATCATCCACCAGCACTTTAAGTTCGTTGCGGCTGCCCTCAGTCCAGCGGTGGATGCACTGATCGATCAGGGTTTTGGCCGCCTGCAGGCGCTCATCAAAGGTGATGCTTTCCGCAATGGCGCGCTGGATTTTGAGGCGGCCATCAAAGCTCACCAGAGAGACGTTGCCTTTGGTGCCCCCCAGTTTGACGGTGTACTTTTCTGCCGCCAGATCAATAAACGCGCCGATATCCCCCAGCATCGCCAGCTTGAAGTCTTTCATCTGGGCTTGCAGATCCCGTGCTTTCTGGAACAGCTCCAGCACCAGATCGTGCCGGGCCATATCGATATCCTTAATGCTGGCAACCGGCACCAAACGGCCTTTAGCATCCTGCATAAAGCCATCGGGAATGGCGGTGTCGGGTTTAGTGTGTTGTGCTGTGTTCATCGGTTTCCCCGTTTTGGTGGTCATCCATCATCTTTTTGGTTTTGGGTACGGCTATAGCCAGGGCTTTGGGCAGTACCTCCCGCGCTAAAAAATCACCCGTGCCTTTGGCGATTGTCGTCACCAGCTGGCTGTCGCCGGGCTTGGTTTCGGTGTGAACCTGTGCGGTCACGCAGCCGTTCTCGTCATCAATCTCAATTACAATGCGGCTCATAGGGGTCTCCTTAGGCAGCCGGTTGGTTTTCAGGACTGTGCAGTAGCCGGTTATGGCTGGCTTTAAGCGCCCCGCTGGTCAGTTCGTTCAGCAGCAGTACCGGGCTGCTGTGGGCCTCTACCGCCTCGGCCAGTACCGCCCGATGCCGCTGGCCATCGTCGTAGTAATCCAGATTGTTATTTACAACGCTCTCATCGAAGCGGCCTGCTTCGTTCAGGTTAAACGTCACGCCCTGGCTAAGGGGGCGCAGAAACGCCACGCAGCCATTGGCAACGCTGGTCTTCTCCAGCGACAAAATCAGGTACTGGGGTTGTGCAGGTGTTGCTGGCAAAAACATCAGGCGGCATCCTTCTTCGTGGTTTTGTCGGTCTCTGAGCGGTACTGATGCTGCCGGTAAAGCAGCTCCTCCCGCACAATGTTGATATGTTTAGGGGCTGCGACTCCGATACGAATCTCACGGTCACGTACCGAAAGAATCCTGATCGAGACCTCACCATCCAGAATCCAGCGGCCACCTTCCTGAATGACCGCCATCCCTGTTGGGGCCTGCAGCTTCAGGCATACATCACCGGCAGGGGTAAACTCTGGCCAGACTTCAATCTCGTAGCTTTCGCCCATCAGCACACGCTGCAAAGGGCGGCGGGTTAATACCAACATAGGGTTCTCCTTGTTCCTTATCCGGACGCCTTAATAGGCGTCCTGCTGCCAAACAATTTCGCACTGCTCAAACAGGGCGCTCTTTTCTACCCGGCGGCTACCGTTGCGGCAGATATGACGGCTGCTGTAACTCTTCAGCGCCTTGCAGCCCTTGCCGGGGTACACCGTGATGCGGGGCACCGACAGATTCATATCAATGCGATCAACAGTGATCCGCATCTGCTCCAACCCTGTGACCGCACGAGCCACCTGCAGCAGGCAGTTTTTAATGTGCTGGTTCGGGTCTTTCTTCATTGTTTTTTTCATGACATCGCTCCCAGTTCCGCCCAGGCGGCTTTAATGTGGTGGTCACTCAGGGTTTCATCCGCGCCACGGGCAAACATGCTGGCAAGGCGCAGCGCCTTGGTCACACCGCGCAGAGCACCGGGCTTATCGGCAATCTCTTTCAGCAGGCGTGTGCTGGCTTTATCCACCTTCCAGGCGGTGGCGAGGGATTCCACATCACCACCGGAGGGCTTGGTCAGGCTGACGCGCTTACCGATCCGGCTGAACAGCTGGGCGAACTCTGCCGCACGGCTGCCACCGGTCAGTTGGGCGTAAACGGTTTCATTACCCACCAGAGCCAGGCCCACGTTAGCCATCTCCGCTAAGCGGCGAACGGTTTCCAGAGCGCGGTTATTAAGAAACTGCGCTTCATCCAGAATCAGCAAGCCGCCACTGCCGCGCAGTTGATCCCGAATCTGAACCTCCAGCGCATCCGCCCGGCCTGCGGTCATGCGTAAACCCAGCGCGTGGGCAATGGCGCGCAGACAGCCACCCACGGTGGCACTGGTTGGGGTGCAGTCCACCACCCAGGCGTTATGTTCGCTGGCGGCGTAGTGGTGCAGGGTTTGGGTTTTACCCACACCAGCCCCGCCAAAAATCAGCGCCATATCACCGGCCAGCTGGGCGTAACTCAGGGCGTCATAAATGCGGTTGGCCGTGGGAGTCGCAATAAAGCTGGGGGCCGTGGGCAGTGCCGCTAAACGGGTGCGGTTCTCTAACCAGCGCTCGGTGGCGTTCACCACAGGGTTCATATCTGCCAGACCGTTGCCGTTCATAAACTTGCTGAAGGTGCTGTTATGAATGCCAACCTCTTTGGCGATCTGGTTCTGAGACAGGCCTTCGGCCTCCTGAATGGCGCGTACCTGCTGGCGGATTTTCTCAATCTGTTCCGGGGACTTCTTAAAGGTGACAACCGATGTCATATCCATTTCTCCGTCTTCTTGTGTTTAAGCGGTTCGGGTTAAAGTTGCTGGGCTTTTTTGGCGGCTGCTGCCATGCGCACCATTTTGCTGAAACCCGCCTGATAGCGGTCGTGGTCAACCTCGCTCTGGGGGGCGGTTTCAGGCTGCTGTTCGGCGTCGGTCGCTTGCTCGGCTACGGCATCCACCACGCGCAGGGTGTTGCCCTGGGCGAAGGTTTGGCGAAACGCCACCTGACTGACGTTGTTCTCCGGCTTGTCCGGTTCATCCATCAGCGGGATCTGCTGAGCGACCTCTAGTGCATCCATGGTGTTCTGCAGTTCAGCCTGTGCTTTAACGCCTTTCATCATGGCGGTGCGGGCGCGTTTGTGTTCACGGGCGGCCACGGTGTCGCGGAAGCCTGCGGCCTGAATACAGGCGGCCTCTGCAATAAAGCGCCCCTCAAGGTCATACACGTACACATGATCGTGCAGATCCATCGGGTCAAAGCGCACCACCAGCTTGTCGCCAACGCGGTCAAACAACTCGGCACAGTGGTAACGGTTTTTGCCAAAGCCTTTGGCGGCACCGGCTTCCAGTGTGATGGAGGCGTCTTTCGCCACCCGGATCGACTCCGCTGCCAGTAGCCATAGGCGGCGCTGTTCGGCGGTGGCTTTGCGAATGGCCGCTGTGGCGTAGGATTCGGCAAACACCTCATCAAAGCTTTTGTGGCCTGCAGCCATCTGGGTGTTGCGTTTCTGCAGGGCGTTCCAGGCTAAAATCTCCTGATTCAGCACCCGCTGAAACTCATCCAGCGGCACCGCGCGGGAGCCGTAGTTCTCCGGCTTGTTCATGGGGCTGTCACCGGTCCAGGCACCGGCAAAGGCAGGGTGTTTGTCCACATACTCACCAAGACCACCCACACCAAAGGCGCGCTCAATGGGTTTTGCCTGACCATGACCGTGGCCGTTTAGTACCGATGTCCAATGCACCTGAACCCCCAACATAGGGAAGATGCCCATTGGGTCATCCGGCTTCACCTTAAAGCGGTAACGGTTGGCAACACCGCCGGTCATAATCTTGTTGGCCGCCGCGCGGGTGTTATCGATGGTGACGTGGTGCGGAATGCCGTAGTCTTCCACCAGCTCACCAAAGCTCAGGCGGATCTGGTCGGTGTTCTCGCTAAAGTCGGTACGCCATGCCAAAATCTTGCGGCTGTACACGTCCTGCCAGAACCAGGTCTTCATCCGTACCGGCTTCTCCTGTCCGGGTATCGCTACCCATACGTTGTGCTGATAACCATCACCGTTGATATGCTCCAGCGCGTGCATCGTCGATACATCCCGCTGTTGGCTGGGGTACAGGCGCATCAGGGCGTGTTCACCTTCGCGCATCATCACCTGTACCGGTTTGCTGACCTCTGCATTCATCCGGCGCTTGAACGAATCAATACTGGGTACTGTCCAGCCTTTTTCGGCAGCTGTACGCTGCAGGCGGTGGTAGCAGGCCTGCCAGCTGGGGGCTTCCAGTCGCAAAAAGTCCGCTTTAAAAACCTGCCACGCCTCGGGGCTGCATTCGGCAAACTCTTTGCTGCCGGTATTACCGGGCACCAGTACCGCCAGCCAATCACCGCGCTCGTAGTTACGAACGCCTTCTTTTTTACCCACGCCGAAGTACCAGTTCTTAATGGTGGCAGCAGAACGGCCTGTCTCCTGGCTGACATAGCTCAGCGCCTTCATCAGGGGCATCCCTTTGTCGACCAGTGCCATCATCTGCAGCAGAATATTCAGCTTCTCTTGGGCGCGGGCTTTCTGCTTTTCGGTCTTGCGGGCGTAGTTGGCCCAAAGGGCGTCCCGGTCGTAGGCCACGTCTTTGCGTACCTGCTGTTGCAGCTCCAGCGAGGTATTCACCTGCTGCAGCAGCAACTTCGCCTGGGCCGCTTCCGGCAGGTTATGCAGGTGGTATTCGTAGCCCTTGCCAAAAGCACGGGACTGACTTTCCCAGCCTTCGCGGTTTGCCAGCTTGATCACGCCACGCTCTGTGGTCGGCAGCTCCGGCAAACCCGCGATCTCTTGTGCGGTAAACCACTGTTTCATGGTCTTACTCCTTGCCTCAGTGCTCTAGCAGCAGATCCGGTTGTTTGTACTGTTCAAGGTTACGGCGCTGTTTCTCCAGATCTTCCATCAGTCCCTTTAACGCGGCGCTCACGTCATGGGCGCTCTCTTCACCCTCAAAAAAGCGCATCAGCTGACCAAAGGTCTGGTTGGCGTTAATCACCAAATTGGCGATGTCGTGGTTCTGGGCGCGTTTGCCGGTGGGCATATCCACCAGCAGTTTGTTTTGCCCGTGGGCCAAAAAGCGGGTCACTAAGTTGATGCCGGTGGCATGTTCAAAGGCGGGCACCATCATCAGCGGCATACGCCCGGAGGACAGCCAGCCATACAGGGTGTTTTGGCTGCTAACGCCCATCAGGTCAGCAATGCGCTGAATGCTCAGGTTCTTTTTCTCCCGGCCATGATCAACGCTCAGTTGCAGGGCCTGGGGAATATCGTTGGGGGTAATTCGGTTCCAGGGTTGCTTAGCCATTTTTTGCTACTCGATATTTATCCAGTTCAAAATAAAGTGCGGTTTTTTGTCTTTTTTGGCGGGTTCCTGCGATATACGCTTTAGAAAACTCGCAAATAAGGGAGACGCAAATGTTCTCGCACAGGGTGCAAAAAGTTCGTAAACTAAGCGGCAATACGTGCCGGATAACGGGAGGGCCAGATCTCTTCCGGGGCCAAACCCAAATAGTTCGCAATGATTTTTTCGACTTTTGGGTAGCGCACGTCGAACACGTTGTACAACGTGCGGGAATTGGCGTAACCGTATTGGCGTCCCAGCTCTGCCAAGGTGGTGCCCTTTTTGCGGATGGCCGCCAGAATATCCTGGCGATGCCAATCTTCCGGTTGAGATGAGTGAGTCTGATTAGTCTTGCTCATTTTTTTCGCTCCGTTTTAGTTACTAATTTGTAAGGGTTAAGCTGAACACTTGCCCTAAAGGTTATACGCAAAAACGCGAGCTATCAAGCATAAATGCGAGTTCTTTTTCTTTTTGATCTCTCATTTTTGCAAGAACTCGTTTAACCCATTGTTTTTATTGGGTTTTATTTATGGCTTTAGGGCTAAAAAATGAATAAGAACTCAGTTCCGTTGCTTACAGCGGGAATCGGAACTCGCATAAGTGAGGTTTCGCCTCGCGTTGGCGGGAAAAAAGAACTCGCAAAAATGGCGGGCTTATCAGAGTCCCAGCTACACAGAATTGTTTCTGGTGATAGCGTTGCCAAAATCGAAACCATTGTGGCTATAGCGAAGGCTGCAAATGTTTCCTTGCAGTGGCTTGCAACAGGTGAGGGACGTATGGTTTTAGGAGATGACCAGGCAGGGTCTGAAGCCTCAGAACTGGAAGAAGAGTTCGCCCTGGTGCCGGGCTATAACGTTCAGGTATCGGCGGGGCATGGCGCGCTGCCGGATGCCTTTGAAAAACCAACCCGTAAGCTGGCCTTTCGCCACAAATGGCTGAGGTTTCGCGGCCTGCGCGTTAAAGACCTGGTGCTGGTGTTCGCTAAGGGGGATTCAATGGAACCCACCATCAGCGACAACAACACCCTGATGGTAGACACCAGCCAGCGGGATCTGCAGGATGGCAATATCTACGTTATCCGCACAGATGGCCATCTGATCGTTAAGCGCGTGCAGCAGCTGCTTAATAGGAACGTGCTGTTTATCAGTGACAACAAAAGCTATGAGAAGATGGAAATCACCCAGGCTGAACTGGCCAGCCTGGATATAATCGGTAAGGTGGTTTGGATCGGCAAAGATATGTGATTTGAAACGCCCAGAAACACCCTGGCAACACCAAGCCCATCAAAAAGGGTGTTTCTTAAATCTATCGCGTAAATGCACGGTATCTGCTGAAAAGTTCGCAAAACCAATTTCAGCTACAAAAAAGGGGCTGCATCTCTACAGCCCCCGTCATACCTTGTTATTCACATAATCCCGCTGTCATTCACATAAACCCGGATCATTCTTAATATCAGTGCTTAAATACAGCCAGTTCAAAAAAATGCATTTTTTTAATTAAAAGTATCTGCTTAGGAGTAGGATATAAGAGAATTTACTCCTGAAAAAAATAACTACAGTGCAGAAAACCCCAAACAAAACATTAGAATAATTACTCTCTTTTTTTCATCATCTTTAATATTAGAAAAAACAGGTATTAAATTATGGGTCTGTCTTCCGATGTCAATTTCTCATTTAAATGTGACAACTATGCGGATAATGAATTCCGGGTATTACAGTTCTCAGGCTCTGAATTATTAGGCGACCTGTTCCAATTCGATATCCAGTTAATCAATTACTCGGAAAGCCTGAACGCCGAAGACCTACTCGATGGCAACTGCACGTTAGAGATCGATAGTTATGGAAAAAAACGATCTTTTAAAGGCATTTTATCGAATTTTAACTACCTGAAAGCGACAGAAAACGGCTACCTCTATCAGGCCACCCTAGTGCCCAGGCTTTGGTTACTGACGCAGTTCACCACCAATGAGGTCTATCTCGGGCTGACATTATCTGAAACATTAACACTAATTTTTGATGAGGCAGGGCTGACTGCCGATGAGTATGACCTGAGCCTTATATCAGGTTACAGAAAATGGGATTACCGGTGTCAATTTGGTGAAAGTCACTACACATTCCTGAAGCGCATCACTGAAAGAGAAGGCGTTTACTTTTATTTTGACCAAAAAAGCCAAGCTGTTTTTTGTAATAAAAACAACCAGCACCCCCAAGATTCATACCAGGCATTATATTCAACCGTCACAGGTAATTCATATTCAGATGGTATGCCTGTTATTTTCCAGTGGACGAAGAATATACAAAGAGTTCCGAAAGAGGTCATTGTAAAAGACTACAATAATGACCAACCATCAGTTGATCTATCTGCAAAAGCACTGATTGACAGTTCAGGCATGGGAGAGGTTTTTCGATACTGTGACAACCTCCTCGATCTCGAGGAAGCCAAGGAACTGGCCGATATCCGGGCCGAAGAACTTCTTATGCAGAAAACCCGTTTTTTTGGCAGCTCGCTGGACGTTGAAATATCGCCGGCTCACCCGATACATCTCCAGGGACATCCCTTAGGGCAACTCAATATCGAATACACACCGATATCCGTAAGCCATAACGGCTATGCGCCTGATTTAAGCCAGATTCATCAGACCCACGAGCAACCCTACAGTAACACGATTCAATCTATTGCCGCCGATACCCAGTTCCGACCGGAGCAGCGAACAGAGAAGCCCCGCTTTTATGGCGTTCTGAACGCTATTATCGATTCAGAAGGTGACGGTCAATACGCACATCTCGATAGCCGTGGACGCTACAAAGTGGTTTTACCCTTTGACCGCAAAGGTCGGGATGGTGCTCAGGCATCCTGGTGGATTCCGATGTCTCAGCCCAACGCCGGTGATAACAGCGGCATGCACTTCCCTCTGCTGAAAGGTGCTGAAGTCCTACTGAGTTTTATCGGCGGCGACCCTGACCGCCCGGTGATCACCGGGGCTGTGCCCAATGCCTCCAAGCCAAGTATTGTCCAAGAAGATAATCATACACAGAACAAGATTAAGACGGCTGCTAATAACATTATTGAGATGGAGGATGAGGCAGGCTCCGAGAGGATTAAGCTTTTCTCTCCCAACAGCAACTCATACCTGCATTTGGGTGCAGCAAACCCGGTAGATGCCAACGGTATTATGATGATGACCGAAGGAGGCTTCTATCAGGAAGTTGTCAGCGGCTCACAAATTACAATGACAACCCGTAAGAAAACCGATGCGATCCCTGAAGGGCTCTTAAACGCCTCTGATCAGGCAAATGACTTAATCGATGAAAGTACACTGGATGGCGATATCTTCCTAAAAGGGGATGATAACGGAAAGCTCAGTGACAAAATTGGAGATGAGCGAACCGGTGAATACCACTTCGTACGCATAAGCGGCGAACAATACACCTGGACCGATGGTAATACCTATACCTTTGGCGGCTCCAAAGATTTTAACTATGGCAACGGTTATGAAGTTAGTTATGTGAAAACCGAAGGCCGGACTAAATGGGATGGCAGCTTCGAACTTGATTACTTTTCAATACCCGGCTATGACCCGGATAAGCTGCTGATCGGCAAGACCATTGGTGATACCTATGACTACCAAGCTGGTAACAAAGAAGAGGTCTATTTCGGCCTGGATGAAGTGAGCCGAGGGGCCACATTGGCAACAACAGAAGTGAAAGCTACGGGTGTGAATACTTCGGCAAGTATCTCAGCACTCAGCTTTAACTTTGAGGCGGCAGGCGCTAAAGTCGATTTCAATGTTGCCCCAATTACTGCCGACATCCATTTTGGCCATAAATTTGAAAGAAGCGAAGCCAGTCAGGATATAACAGGAGTTCAAGGCGTTACAGTCTCATCAGCGGTGAAAGTTGGGCTTTATGCATCACCACTGGCAGGCTCTGCAAGCGCTCCGCCCACTACAGACTGGGCTGCAGCCGTCAAAGACTCAGCAACTATATTAACCAAGCTATCCCTTTCCCAACAAGCGATAGACGATACCAACTCTGGCGGCTCACTTGAATTAACCCCTGCTTCAGCAAAATTATCAGCTACCCCAGCCACAACGTTAACGATGAACCCTTCAGCCCTTGATCTAAAAACCGCTACAAATCTCAGTATGGAAGGCACAATTCAAGCAGACCTCAACGGAGGCAGAGTCAATGTTAAAACTACTATGGGTCCTTTGACCGTAGCGAGTGCAAACTTACTCAGCTTAAAAGCCGCTACGACAGCGAGACTCGAAGGCACCGCCGCAGCAGTAATCACTGGCGGCACGGTTACGACTAAAGCTAAAACAGCCCTTACCCTGCAAGGCGCTACAATTAACATGAAGTCCAAGGCCCTGGGAACGATTAATGGTGGGGGCATGCTTCAAGTCAAAGCCGGCGCGGTGCAAATAGGCTAATTATGACGCAACTGATCGCACCGCCGGAAATTACAATCCAAACCCTTCCTTACGCCTGGAAGGGCAAACAGAGGCTGGCTGTCAGTCTGATGCTGGCAACACCCATCGACAACCATCAACCCTACTCCACCCAGGATGCCTGGAACGGTATTATGGAGGTGATTCCTAAAGCGGAATGTTTTGACCTGGGCTATCCCAAACCCCGTGGCGAGGTTTTGGTTTACGGCAGTTATTACGCACCGGATGGTTATGCTATTAGTGCCGACAATGTGCGCCTGAAGGTCGGTAAGGTCGACAAACAACTGATTGTTACCGGTGAGAGGCTTTGGAAGAAAATTCTGACACCCACAACTCCAGAACCTTTCAGCAAGCTCCCTCTTACTTACGAGCACGGTTTTGGCGGTGAAGAAGACGAAAAAAACCCTATAGGTAAAGGTTACCCCCTAAAGCCCGATGAGCCTATGCCACAACTGGAATACCCTGACCAACTACTAACCCAGAAGCGACAAAGGCCTCAACCGGCCGGTTTAAACGCCACATCCGTCGACTGGATGCCCCGCAAAAAACTCTGGGGCACCTATGACGAGCTCTGGCAGGAACATGACGCTCCTTTCTTAGCCCGTGATCTTAGTCCGGATTTTTTTATGCAGGCGGCGCAGGATCAGTGGTTTGAGCACTACGTGCCTGACAACACCCCGATCCTGTTGGAAAATATGCACCCTCATCATCGGAAAATTGAAGGTCTGACACCGGACTATCAGCTGCAGTTCCTGGCAGAAATAAAGGGCCAAACCTCCCTGCATCAGGCAGTGACCGACTCACTTATATTATTGCCTGATATCAACATGCAAGTTGTTATCGCCCGAGCCGAACTTGAGATCGCCTCCATCGATGGCAGCGAGGTAACGGCACTACTGGCTTCATATTCCGCCATCAATCAACCTGAAAACCGTACCTTACAACACTTTTCCAACCACCTGCAGCTCAGGCGCAGCGACACCATTACCGATGAAGAGATTCTTGACTACAGCCCTTTGCGGCCTTTACGGGTCAAAGAGCCATTAACCCCTCTGGTAATACCCGGACCGGACAAAACTGAAATTGCACGCCCCGGAACGTTGACCCTAGCTGCACTGGCGGCTGCAGGAGGACTTGCCGGCAAAATGGCGGTGGCCGCTGCAAAATCAGCGGGGGGCGACCAGGGTTCGAAAGACGCCACCATCACAGATATGGAAGCCTCTGCCACGAGTAAATCCACAGCGGTAGCCGATAAGATCACCGCCGCCCAAGCAGAGCAAGTTGCGGATGCCTTAAAGACACAATTTGAAGCGATGGGTTTGACCGATCAGCAGCTCAACGAGCTAATACAGGCGGAGCCAGACCAGATTCCAGTATTGATTAACCAGATGTTAGCCCAGCTTTTCCCCGATCAGGCACTCCCTGACCCTGAAAACCCTGAAGCTGATCCCTTGGTACAGGAGCAGCTTAACCGTGCAGGAGAACTAGCCGATGCCAACAGCAGAGCTATTCCTGAAAGCGGCAATGCGGCTATAGATAACGAGATTGCCAGGGCACTGGCCAAGCCTGGACAATCTCCTGACTTTGCGACCCTGGAGCCTTTGGTAGAAGACCAGCTCAACCGGGTGTCCGAGGAATTAGCTCAACTTTATGATGCTTATCCTGGGGATAAGAGTGAATTAGACCAACCCAGTGATATAGGCACCAAGGCAATTTTAAATCTGCTAAAAGGCTTATCAGGAAAATCATGAATCTTGAAGCGTTTATCCAACAGGTCCAGGGAGATACCTTGCCCGCTGAAGGCATACTTGAAAATGCCATACTCAATCAGATCAACCTGATTCAGCTTGATCTTTCAGGCTGGAGCTTCTCCCGTTGTCACTTTAATGAATGTACCTTATCTGAAATGCAACTCGCCAGTAGTCAGTGGAACGAGTGTCAGTTTAGGGCGTGTGCTTTTACTCAAACTCAATTCAGCAACAGCTTGTTTATCAACTGTCAGTGGTCAGAATGCCAAAGCGAAAAGAACCAGTGGCAAGGCTGCGAATGGATAGAGTGCCAGCTGAACGGCGTAAAAAATGCAAATGACGCCTTTGTCGGAGCAAACTTCAGTCAGACCCATTTCAGTAACTGGCAAACCGAGCACTGTGACCTTAGCGACGCCTCTTTTCTGGAATGTAACCTGACCACAACCATTCATCGTGAGCTCTATTCCCCAAGATGCAGCTGGCTGGACTGCAACCTGCAACACAGCCAGTTTATCCGAGCAAACCTTGAAAACGCTCGCTTCCTTGCCGCCTGCCAACTGGAGGGTGCAAACTTCACCGCCGCTTATCTGGTGAATGCCAGTTTTGCTGAAGCAAAGCTGAGCAAATCCCATTTTGATGAAGCAGAGCTTCACAGCACCAACTTCAGTGACTGTGTGTTAACAGAAGCCTCACTTAACAGAATCAATGCCGAGCGAAGCGTCTGGGTCAGGGCTGATTGTTCCTCAGCAGATTTCTATGGCAGCCTGCTAACCTACACCCTGTGGCTGGAAGCGGACCTGAGATCGACCGATTTCGAAGCCTGCAACCTTTACAGTGCAGACTTTTACCTGGCAACTTTTGGTAAAACCGGGTTTAAGAGATCAAACCTTGATCAGACGCAATTGGAAGAGTGGCAACCCTCATGACAACGGCTCCCGTAACTCAGCTAACTGAAGCGCTTCAGTTCCAGATCAAATCTGATGAAGAAATCCTCGATCGGGTTTTCCAAAAAGAAACATTTTCAAGCACAGACCTCGCGGTAGCCCGTTTCAGCAACTGCCGGTTTGAGCAGTGTCGCTTTGAGCAGTGTGATCTGCGGGAAAGTGTTTTCGCCACCTGCCAATTTAGCGATAGCCAGTTTATTCGTTGTGATTTTGAGAGTAGCCAATGGCTGAAAAATGAGTTCACTCGCTGTCTGTTTACGGAATCCGATCTCAAGCACAACCAGTGGCTGGCGTGCAAATGGCTGCACTCCCAGTTCAATAAAACCAATTTCCTGCACGCATCCTTTGAACAAAATAGCCTGGAACAATGCCAGTTCACTGGTTGCCATTTCGGACATACCACCTTTTTCGAATCTGACCTGACCCAGTGCTCCAGCACGGAAGGGATGACAGAGCGCCTTAGCCTTTACCAGTGCAAAATGCATCCTTTCCCTTTCATGGAAAATAGTTTGACAAAACTACTGATCGCCGAAGCAGATCTTACAGGTGTCGATTTTGCAAAGCGGGACTTGTCTATGACTCAGTTTATGAATTGTATTCTGAATAACCTCAAAGCAGATGGCGCAACCCTGGTTCAAACCAATCTTTCCAACTGCAAGCTTAACAAAGCTCAAATGAATGGGATTCAGGCGACAGGGGCTTTAATGACCGGGTGTGAGCTGAACCATGCAACCCTCAATAATAGCCAGCTTGATCAGGCAAGCTTTCAAAATGCGCAGATGAACCGGGTTCAGTTAAAAAACTGCCGACTGGACATGAGTCAGCTGTCGGATGTGCAGCTGCAGCACGCAAATCTTGCAAACTCTGTATTAACCTATTCAGATCTTAGCAACGCAAATCTTTATCAGGCGGTACTGACAGGATGCGAACTGACACGATGCAATCTCCATAATATAAAGGTTGAAGATACGGACTGGACAGGTAGTAACCAACAGGATGCCTTGCCGACCGATGAAAAAAGACTCAAAGCAGAGTTATGGCAAAAACCCCTGCCAAGAAAACACTAAAAGCAGCAAAAACAGTTAAAATAAATTCAGAAGACCTCTATTGGCATATCAGCAAGGATTTCATATGTTCGCCAACAGTCAACAAGGTGCCATGAGCATGATGATGCCGGATGTGTGTAAAGTCCCCGCACCTCCGGCCCCGCCTATACCCATGCCTTTTCCGAATCAGGCCAACAGTATGATGGCGAACCCCAGCACGGCATCAACCAAAGTCATGATGATGAATATGCCTGCCCACTCCCTGAAGACCCTTGTCCCCTTAAGCATGGGGGATACGCCAGGTGTAGCCGGCGGCCTTATCTCCAGTAAGATCATGAGTGAATGCCGCCATATGCTGGGCAGTATGAAGGTTATGATTCAGGGCCAGCCAGCGACTAAACTCAGCGCAATGACTGGTCAGAATGGAGCGCCTCAGAACGGCCCACCGGGAACCACCATTAAACCGGCACAATCTAAAGTCATGCTCATGGGGTAATCAAGATGTCAATATATTCAGAAAACCGTTCGGCAGAACACAAAGATAGCCATGCAGCAGCTCATCCGGTTTTATTGCATGGCAATAAGCTAATGACAGCAGATGTTATCTCGGTTTCTTCAGATAATGCAGCCGGACTGATGCTGAAGGCACCCATCGGAGTGATTAAGGCCCAGATTGCATTCAGCTGCCATACCCAGCCGGAAGAGGGTGACACTGTACTTCTGGCAGATTCTGATACAGGCTACTTTGTAACAGATATTCTCACCCGCCTGAACCCAAGCCCTGCAAAGCAGAGCTTTCCCCAGGGCGTTGAGCTAAAAAGCAGTAAAAAAATATCACTGGAAAGCCATCAAGAGATAGCAATTAACAGCACAGGAAAAACATCCTTAACCGCTGCAGATTTCAGTTTGGCAGCACTTAGAGGCAGGGTACGGATACTTGATCTGGTCGCGCTGATATCAGAGTTTAACGGTCGTTTCACAAAATTATCATGGATCAGTGACTGGGCGGAACAGAAGGCCGGCACCTTCAGGCAACGCTTCAAACGCAGTGACAGAAAGGTTGAAGAACAGGATGTACAAAAGGCAGGCAGCCTTATCCAACAGGTCGACAAGACCGCTTCGCTTCGAGCTGAGCATACGATCATAAAAGCCCGTAAAGATGTACAGGTGGATGGTAAGCGAATCCATATGGGCTAAAGCGCTTTACTGAAATATCAAACAAAAATGCCGCTTGCGATGAAGCGGCATTTTTTGCTGGGCACAGAGCCCGGATTAATCGAACAGTTCTTCAAGAACCTTGTTCGAATCACTTAGGCGCTGAGTCAGAAGCATCACCACAAAGCGGTGCAGACGAACAGCCATAAGCTGGTTATGGGTCTCCATCTCCTGCAGAGACTTAGCGGTCAGGCGCATAAGCTGAGTATCCACGACTGCAGTGGCTGAAGCAGTACGGATACCGCCAGTATAAACACCCATTTCACCAATAATGGTTCCCGGCATCATGGTTTTCAGGCGCTGACGATTTTCTTCGCCTATCTCCAGTTCAATATCCACCTTGCCCTTGGTAATTAAGTAAAGGGCATCAGCTTTATCACCCTGCTTAATAAAGGTTTCACCGGCTTTAGCATCTACAGGCTCAAAATAACGCACAAGATGTACCACCTCATAAGGCAGCAGATCTAGCCGCTCCTTGAGCACAGATTCCAGTGTATATTCACCCGACTCATTCGTTGGCAAACGACTGATTAGTTCGTTCTCACACCACTCCAACGCACGATCCCAGTTAACAAATAAGCCTGCCGTATCCATCAGGCCTCGGGTTGTAAGCTTGGTTTCTTCACCATCCTCAAGCATCTTCAGGTCAGAGGATTCCAGCAGTTGCTTCAACTCATAGGGTACCGCTGTCAATATCAGAATAATATTTCTCTGCACACATGCCCGGTGCAATCGAAGCAACGCATTTGCTGTTGAGGAATCTGTGCCACTGACCCGCGAAAAATCAAGAATCATAAAAACACAGGGAGGCTGGAGCATTGTCTTCAATTCTTCCAGTAACGTATACGCCGTGCCAAAGAACAAAAAACCTTTCAGGCGTACGACCCGAACCCTGTTGCCATATTTCTCCAGTGCTTTTTTATGACGTAAAGGCCGCTCTACACGACTGCGTAACGTTGTGGCATCTGTATTATGATGGATAACCCGCAAGCGACTGTATTGGCGGACAAACATAAGAATCGTAATCAGGGTGCCCAGCAGCACCGCGGGTAAAAAACCACTCAGAATGATCACGGTGAAGATCAGAGCAATAATCTGATAATCCATCATTCCAAATCGACTACGGGATTGGTACAGCCACTGATCCATAAAAATCAGCCCCTGATATACCAACACTACAGCGACTGCAGGTAATGGCAAATAAGCCCAGACAGAGCTACCTGCCAGACAGAAGAGCAGCAGAATAAGAGCCGCAATAATGGCAGGAGACTTACCCTGTCCTCCCATTTGTTGATTCAGTGTAGTCTGACTTAAAGACAAAGATGCTACAGAGCCACCCATCAAGCCAGTCAGCAGGTTAGCGCCCGATGCAACTTTCAGCTCTTTATCCAGATCAATACTATCCCCAACGGTCAGTTCAAGAGATGTCGCCTGAAGCAGCATGGAAAAGACGCTGATTAATGCCAGCGTAAGAATCCCGCCCCAAGGTAAATTAATCGCATCAGAGACGCCAATGCGATCATATCTGGGCAGCCAGTTCATAGACCAGAAAGAGAGTGTCCGGCCATCGAAGAACCAGCCACCAGACCACTCAGGGAAACCAGCACCGAGTAAATTAAACAGGAAGATAAGAATCAAAAAACCTGTCGGCAACACCATAGAGCCGCCCAGCTTTTTCTGAGCAAAAAAAAGTAAACCACCAAAAAAGAGAACCAGCCACACAGAAGGGTTAAGTACCAGGTCAAGGCTGAGCAATTCCGGCTGAACCAATCGAATGCCACCGCTGAAAAACAGCCAACCAACCCCGGCAAGAAAGCCTGCCAGTACAGGCAGAGGCAAATACCGAATCACACGCCCCAATCGTGCCTGTCCCAGTAAAATCATCACTAAAGCGGCCAGTAAGGTGCCGCAAATCATAACCAGGCGAATATCCTGCTGAGCTATCGTTTGCTCTGCAACAAGAGCTGCAGTCATAGCTACAGCACTTGGTAATGGGATCGCAGCCATGCCATCCCGTGAACTAAAGAAGCCAATAGCCAGTGTTGCGATAACAGCCGTCATCAGCAGTGTGGTGATACCCGCCTGAAATTGACTGTAACTGCCGCCACCAAAAAGTAAGGATGCAAACGATAACGAAAGTACCGTACCTATCAGACCTAACATCACTCCGGATGAGAGATTACGCATTGCAGATGTGAACATGGGTTCCCTAATTCTTATTCCAGATTAGCGTGCGAGTATTTAATGAGCCAGAACCAAAGGTTACACTGGATAGTGCTTTTCCATGTAACCATGACATACTTTACCTGAAATCAGACTCCCCTGAAATCAAGCTCTCTTTTGGGCTAGGGCAAACTTTCATATTCAAACAGCCTTGGTATTTGCCATAAAACAGATACAAACCATCTTGTTAGTACCATTTTTTCTTAATAACCAGTGAAGTATATTCAGAGAATTAGACGCGTTAGTTTTCCGGCTCATTTTTCTCCGGCAATTACTCTCATCTGGCTATCCAGCTTATTCATCAGACGATGTAGTAGCACACGTTCCTCTTCTGCCAAAGTAGCCACCAAACAGCTCTCCCACTCCAGCGCTTTCGGAATAATGGAATTATACAGCTTAATACCCGCCTGGGTGAGGCTCAGATGACTGACTCTGTGGTCCAGCTCATCCCGCTCACGATGCAGATAGCCTTCCTGACCTAGTTTATGTACCGCCCGGGAAACTTTTGCCTTATCCATTTTGGTGCGATGACTGATATCCGTAGAGATCATTGTGGCTTGTTGCCCTAACAAAGCCAGAATACGCCACTCAGACAAACTAACACCGAACTCAGAGGAATACACTGCCGTCAGATTGCTACTGATCTGATCGGCAAGCTGGTTAAAGCGATATGGAAGATACTGCTCAAGTTGCAAAGAAGAGCTGATAGTCTGATCGGGTGAATCCCTGAAATCCTGTTCAGGTTTATCTGCAAAATGCTCAGGCGCTTGCATCAAATTCTCGTTTATTATTGTCAGCTGAGTTTAGTTCGAGGCGATAGTAAGACTTTGGTCGCATCAGGAAGAGTTTATTATAGTCGTATTACTCTTACCTTCAAAGCAACTCATCATAAAATCTATGCTGGACCAACATAACAGAGCGTTAAAACTGAAGGATTTCAGTGCCTGTAAAATCTGCTATGCTGCACATCTTCTATGCCTTGATCTGATACCGATTCCCGATAGCCTCCCCCCAGAAAACAGGAGCATCCACGTGCCCAACAATCAACGTCCCCGTATCACCGCTATGACAGCTGACGGCGAAACAATTGAGCTGAACAATATCAGTGAGCTACACCTGGAATGGGATGAAGGCTTGCCTGCAACACTACTTTTATCTCCGGATCACCTTCAGGGCCCCTCATTGACATTAGAAGTTGGCAGCGCTGAAGATGAAGCTGACAGCCTGACCGAGTACGGCATTATCACCATACGCCCTGGGGCCAGCAATATTGTAGATATCAGCATTGAAACGGAGTCCGTTGACGACAGTAACGACGTTAGTTAACCGAAATGCCCATAGCCATCAGAGCTGTCTCAACTGTATTGCAAATCATCAGGGGTACCGGGTCAGAGATCAGTTTAACCAGGCTATCCGCAGCCTAAAAAATAGTGGAGAACTGAATAAAATTATTCCGGATCGCTACGACTCATCCGACTGGATTGATTCATTGCTATTTTTTCAACAAAACTTACACATACATACAACCAAAATCCGCTACCCAGTCCACATAGGCTGTGCCACTCTGTAACAAAACAGCAAGATCGTCAGATAATTTAGCAAACAGCGTCAATACAAGGAGTTCTATTTATGCTTCCGGAACATTGGTCAGTAAAGGGGCGGGCTGAAACCTTGCACCATCTGGCGGATAAAGAGTGGGATATCATTATTATTGGCGGGGGTATATCTGGGGCGGGCTTATTATTCGAAGCCAGCCGCAGAGGATACCGGGCCCTACTCCTGGAAAAGAATGATTTTGCGTCCGGTTCATCAAGCCAGTCCAGCAAACTGGTTCACGGCGGCATCCGTTATCTAGCAACAGGTCAACTAAGCCTGACCCGAAATGCCGTTCAGGCAAGAGAGCACCTGTGCCAGCAATTACCAGGTTTGGTTGAGCATCTGCCATTAGTCATGCCCCACTACCGCAATCACCTTCCGGGGCGCTTTAAATTTCGCGCTCTGATGTGGCTTTATGACCTTCTGGCGGGGAAAAAGTATCATAAAGGGCTGAGCGTTGCCGATATTCAAAAAGCGGCGCCAAGCCTGCGCAGCCAGCAGTGTTATGGCGCTACTCAATTTAAAGATGCCATCACAGACGATGCCCGCCTGACGCTTAGAGTTTTACTTGAAGCGGCACACTACGGTGGCAAAGCATTCAATTACTGTAAAGTAGACCGAATCCAACTACTTGAATCGGGCAACCAGTCTGGCGGATTTCAGATTGATATATCCCCCGAAGACCACCCTATGCTCAGCCTTTCGGCCCGGCAAGTCATTCATGCTACCGGAGCCTGGACGCAATCTCCCCGTGCCCATCCATCAGATCCCCATGACGATCCGGTAAAAATCCGGCCATTGCGCGGTAGCCATCTTTTATTTTCCCAAAAGCGACTGCCGTTAGAAAAAGGAGTCTGTCTTGTCCACCCGGACGACAGCCGGCTGATGTTTGCCCTACCCTGGCTGGGGCACTCACTGGTTGGCACCACGGATCTTGATCACAAAGAACACATGGACGATCCGATTCAAATGCAGCAACAGGAGCAGGATTACCTGTTCAAAGCACTTAATCACTATTTTCCTGCCAGCAAGCTGACCCCCAAAGACTGTTTGAGCGTCTGGTCTGGTGTTCGACCCGTGCTTTCAGAACCCGGTAGCAACCCTGAACACAAAGCACCGTCTGATGAGCATCGGGAACATAAACTCTGGTGGCAGGATGGACAGCTGTATCTATGCGGTGGGAAACTTACTACGTTCCAGAAAATGGCCGAAGATGCTATTGATCAGCTGCCATTCAGCCCTCAGACCCCGGTAGCTAAGCCTTGGCCTGATCTTGGTGCAAACAGTCATAACCAGGGTGAGTTCTTACTCATACCGGAAACATTGCACCAAATGTATGGCGCCGATGTCCTGCCTCTTAACAAAATGATACCGGTGGAGCAAAAGGTAGCTGCAACCCCATATTACAAAGCAGAACTGCACTGGGCGCTGGCTCATCTTGCGGTAAAGCACTTGGACGACTTACTGCTGCGCCGTACCAGGATCGGTCTTTTATACGCAGATGGCGGAACCAGCATGAAAGATGAACTTAAAACACTATGTCAGAAGTATATGCAGTGGGATGACACAACATTTGAAGACGAATGGCTACGTTATCAGCAGATTTACCGCAGCTTATACCAACAACCTGATTATAAGTAACCTGGCAGGCATTTTGATTCAGAAAAAAAGGGAGCCCAAAGGCTCCCAAAAGGTTGATGAGTGTGACGAAAGTCATCAGATCAACTTGCTTTACGCAAGATTGGCAATGATTGAGAACCCTCATCCATGAAAAAGTTCTTGCAGATCTCAAAAAAATTCCATCTTTCAAAGCTTGGAACCAGTCTTGTAAACCCGGCATAGCAGTACCAAATAAAGCACTTTATCCCCAGAAAACCACTTGACATCCTCACACAATGACAGTTTCGCACTCTTTTTATGACAGAAAGAAACTCACCGAAAAAAATGGACTTGCTTTAGGCTTAGCACTGAGGTATTAGTTATTATCTAAATCGTTCTAATCAATTGTTTTATAAGGCTTTCGACAAATAAAACATACCTGCCATATGCCGTTTGGTAAAAAATTATCTTCTACTACTTACCCACAAAAGCTGTGAATAACTCTCTGGATAAGTTGAGGAAATTTCTCTGAAGCAGACAAAAAAAGGCATACAGGCTTAGATTGGCTATTTTTTGATCACTTCAATTTCCTCCATGGTAAAACGATTGAAATCTTCTATAGCCTCCTATACCAAAGTCGCATAATGTAGTTTACAACTTGGGCAGACCTTTGCTGACTATTGCGCCGTTCTAAGATAAAATCGACGCCCATTTTGAATAGAGGGCAAGTGATAACTCTGCCGCTGACAATTCGGCCTTCTCACTCCCCCTGACATACCGCAGGTTAACGGTCACCTCCAACCTGCCCGGCGAATCACCGCCGAAAACGAACTGTTCTCAGAAAGGCACCCGATTCCGATGATTAAGCAACTGGCCGACACCGCTTTATATACCGACGCAGCTGCCAACTTAACGCAACATGCACCGGCTCCGATACGTGATGAATATTTACGCTTTATCGAAGCACTGAAAGCTGCAAGTTTTCAGGGTGACCTGAACCCGGATTACGCCAACCGCGTGGTGCTGTCCACGGATAACTCCATTTATCAGGTACTGCCGCAGGCGGTGCTCTATCCTAAAAACAATGCCGATATCGCTAAAATTGCCCACCTGAGTAACCAGCCCGGATTTGAGCAGGTTGTATTAAGCCCAAGAGGTGGTGGCACCGGTACCAATGGTCAGTCACTGACTGATGGTCTAGTGGTTGATATATCCAAACACATGAACCAGATTCTGGAGATTAATGCAGAGGAAGGCTGGGTTCGTGTGCAGACCGGTGTCGTCAAAGACCAGTTGAATAAAGCGCTGAAAGAACACGGCCTGTTCTTTGCCCCAGAGCTATCCACAAGTAACAGGGCAACCATTGGCGGCATGATCAATACCGATGCCAGCGGTCAAGGCTCCGTGCTCTACGGCAAAACACGGGACCATGTGCTGGAGTTAACAGCTATCATGCTGGATGGTAATGAGTGGACCTCCGGCCCGATTCCTGACGAAGAGCTGGACACCATCAAACAGCGGGATGACCGTGTGGGTGAGGTGCACCGCTTAGCCGATCAGATTTTCAGTGAACAGGCCGATCTGATCGAGGCTAAGTTCCCGAAACTAAACCGCTGCCTGACCGGTTACGATCTGGCGCATATCCGAGATAACAACGGCCAGTTCAACCTGAACGCCTTACTCTGTGGTGCCGAAGGCAGCTTGGCCTTTATCACCGAAGCCAAGCTGAATGTCCTTAAGATCCCCAAATATTCGGCTCTGGTGAATATTCAGTACGCCAGCTTCAGCGATGCACTGCGTGATGCGAAAGATCTTATGGACTGGAACCCTACCTCCATTGAAACCGTTGATTCCAAGGTACTAAATCTGGCCATGGGGGATATCATCTGGGATACAGTGCGTGATTATTTCCCGGAAGGTAAAGAAGGCAAAGCCATTGCAGGTATCAATCTGGTGGAGTACACCGGTGACGATGAAGCGGAGCTGAACGCCAAATTGGATAAGCTGACCGTTCACCTGGATCAGGTGGCGGGTTCTGAACTGGCGGGTAACGGCAAGAGTTTTGCCTATACCATCGCCCGGGGAGCCAGTGAGATCGGCAAAATCTGGGGTATGCGTAAAAAATCGGTTGGTCTTCTGGGCAACGCCGAAGGTGAAAAGCGCCCGATTCCGTTTGTGGAAGATACCGCTGTACCACCGGAGAATCTGGCGGACTTTATTATGGAGTTCCGGGAGCTGCTGGACAGTCACGATCTGGCCTACGGTATGTTTGGCCATGTGGATGCTGGTGTACTGCACGTACGGCCAGCCATCGATATGAAAGACCCGGCGCAGGAAAGCATGATCCGCACCATCACCGATGGCGTTGTGAAACTGACGCAGAAATACAAAGGTCTGCTCTGGGGCGAGCACGGCAAAGGTGTACGCTCGGAGTACTCACCGGAGTTCTTTGGCGAACTGTACCCCTTTATTCAGGAAGTAAAAGCCGCCTTTGACCCACGCAACCAGTTGAATCCGGGCAAGATCGCCACTCCAGCTCAGTCGGGTGCCCAACTCTTAAAAATCGATGGTGTCGCTACCCGTGGCCAGCATGACCGTCAGATCACCGAAGCCACCCGTAATGAGTTCAGTGCCGCCATGTACTGTAATGGTAACGGCGCCTGCTACAACTATGACCCGAACGATGCCATGTGCCCATCCTGGAAAGCGACCCGTGAACGCACTCAGTCGCCCAAAGGCCGTTCTTCTCTGATCCGTGAATGGTTGCGCCTGCAGGAGGCAGCAGGTAGCGACCTGCAGCAAGAGGTGCGTGAAGTCCGCCGTTCAGGCTTTGTTAGCAGCTTTATTCCACGGCTGAAAAATACTCTGGCCAAGCGTAAGGGAGGCAAAGAGAACGAAGACTTCAGCCATGAGGTGTATCAGGCGATGGCAGGCTGCCTGGCCTGTAAATCCTGTGTCGGCCAGTGCCCGATCAAGGTTAACGTACCGGAATTCCGCTCCAAGTTTCTAGAGCTGTATCATGGCCGGTATCTACGCCCGTTAAAAGACTACTTTGTCGGCACACTGGAATACGTGATCCCCTATGCAGCCAAGGTGCCTTTACTGTACAACCTGCCGATGAAGTTTGGCCCGGTAAAAAGCCTTTTGAAAAACACCGCCGGTATGGTCGACAGCCCACTGATCTGCAAAGAGAGTATCGCCAAAGAACTGGCGCGCTACGGTGTGACTTGGGCGACTCCGGAAGCCCTGAACCGCATACCTGCGGACCAGAAAGATAAAGCTGTGGTCATCGTGCAGGATGCCTTCACCAGCTTCTTTGAAACCCGTCTGGTGCTGGATATTTTTGATCTGCTGACCCGACTGGGCTTCCGCGTCTTTATCGCGCCGTTTAAACCGAACGGTAAACCCCTGCATGTGCACGGTATGATGAAGCAGTTTGGCCGTGCCGCCGCCGATAACGCCGAGATGCTACGCGCTCTGAACCAGACCGGTATTCCTCTGGTGGGTATCGATCCGTCCATGACCCTCACCTATCGTCAGGAATACACTAAAGCCCTACCGGAAGGTGACGCCCCGGAGGTACTGCTGCTGCAAGAGTGGCTAAGCAATCAAACTGCCCAGTTGGAAGCGTTTAAGATCACTGATTCAGAGTCAGGCGAAACCGAAAACAATCAAACAGAAGGCCAAGAAGTGTTTCTGCTGGCCCACTGTACCGAAAAAACCAATGCCGCCGCGACCATTAAGATGTGGCAACAGGTCTATGCAGCACTGGGGTATAAGCTGACACTGCAAGCCAGCGGTTGCTGTGGCATGTCCGGCACCTTCGGCCATGAAACAGCAAATCTTGAAACCTCAAAAACTATTTACAATCAGAGCTGGGCTGGCATTGTGGCAGACAGAGATAAACAAGACAGACTGGTGGCAACCGGATACTCCTGTCGCAGTCAGGTAAAGCGCATCGACAGTCAGCAGATCCCGCATCCGCTGCAATGGTTACGCAATAACATTTAAACCTTATAAATCTTTGTAGTACAATGCAGACATGAAACTAGTATATTCCTTTATTTTTTCGGGTTTTTACTAGCAACAAATGAATACTGCACCAGGGACGGCTGTACATCTTAAAAGTACAGCCGTCTTTTTTTTGCTCGCCAGAGCTGTTTATCAGGACGTTACCTCAATGGTTCGATCAGCTGTTTTAGCGTTTTTAAGCTTTGGCACTTTGCTAGCGACTCTGTGTGCTACAACACCTATTCAGGCTGCAGCCCCCCTTACAGTGGGCATTCTAAGCGCCCCTGTCATGGGTTATCGCGATGCCAGCCATCAGGTTATGGGGTTTGAAGGAGAGTTAGCTCACCAGATATGCGAGCGGATAAAGCGCCGGTGTACATTTGTTCTGCAGCCTTTCAATACAAATCTTAGTGATATCCGCCAGGGCCGCATTGACCTTGCTTTTTCCAATATTCTGGTTACTGAAGCTCGCTCCCGGGAGTTTATATTTTCAGAACGCTACATGCGCTCTGTCTCCTATTACGTCGGCAATCCAAATACTCAACCGAAGTACCGATCAACCCGGGTCGCCGTCATTAAAGGCTCTGTGCATGCATTCTATCTTCAACAGAATCATAGCGCAGCGATGGAGGCCGTAGTTTATACTGATATCAGTGACATTTACGCTGCATTGAAACACGGTGATGTCGACTTAGTTCTGCTCTCGACAATTCTTCAGCTGGGTTTTCTTTATTCCGATGAAAGTGGACTCTTCGACCTGATTGGTGACCCTATCGAAAGCTACGGATTAGCAGGAGATATAGCCGTGGCCATTAACCCGGCGCATAAGCAATTAAAGCCTGATATTGATCAGGCGCTTCGCAGTTTGCTAACCGACGGCAGCTTTAACAAGCTTAATAATAAGTACTTTCCTTTCAACATTTACTAGATTAGGCACTTTTATGGTATGTCATAAACACTTTTCTATTTCCTGCCTGGTCATTAGTCTGATATTGATTGGTTTTAGCCAGGCTCTCAGTGCCGCCCAGAAAAACGAGACGATTAAAATAGGTATCTCCATCTCTTTCCCGCCCTTTAACTTCCTTGATGAAAATGGAAATGTTTCCGGCTACAACGCTGATGTTGCCATGGCGGTATGCGAAAAAATGAAAACTCATTGTGAGTTTACCATCCTGTCATTTCCAGATGTTATTACTGCATTAGAAACTAATGAAATACAACTCGCTGCCAGTAACCTTCTATGGACAGAAGAGCGCGCCAAACGCATTAACTTTAGTACTAAATATTATCGATCAACCAGCAGCCTTTTAGGTGACATGAGCAACTGTACAAAAAACCCGGTTGAAGTCATCAAGGACCCTGACGTCACCATTGCTGTAATTGCCGATTCAGCACAGTGGCGCTATCTGTCAGGTCATGCCAAAGGGGAAATCCTTGTCAAAGCATCCACCAGGGAGGCAATGCTTGCTCTTCAGCAAAAGCAGGCTGATTACATCCTGATACCAACACTTTTTGCGCTGAATTTTCTTGGACGGCCAGAGAATGATAACCTGGATTTTATTGGTTTGCCGCTAGAGGAAAAGACCCTCTCCGGTGATGTTCATTTTGGTATCACCAAAGCAGATCCTGAATTGAAAATACAGGTCGACCAGGCGATTCAGGCATTAGTCAATTCCGGCGAACTACGTGCTCTGAGTAAAAAGCACTTTCCATTTAACGTGTATTAATATGCAGAACATGACCTCCGGCGCAAAGCGCCCACATATTCGTCGTTTATTGCAAAAACTAACCCTTGTTCTGGTCATTTTTGTAATCTGCGCTCTAGCATTAGTAACCGCTGTACACCGCTATAGTATTAGCCTGATTGACACCAGTCAGAAAGAGCTTTTGCCAGCCATTCATGATCATCAGCGCGCAGCATTAAACCTTGAGAGACTCGAGCGCATGGGTGATCTGGTGGCTTATGGTGGCAGCCTGACACTGATCCGAAAAAACACCCTGGCAGCCCAGGTACTCGCATTTCAGCCTTCTTTTGATTTCAATCAGAATACCCGGAAAACGGTTCGCGCTGCATCTGAACTCCTGCGCGAAATTCGCCGAACCCGGCAACCACTACTGAGCAGCCGGGCAGAACGACTCAGCAGCATTGAGTATGAAAACCTGATTCAACTGGAACAAACACTGCAGAAGCGCTGGGACAAATACAAACAAGAACTGTTTGATCTTCAGAACAAGATCATCAGCAATGCAATCGCATTACAAACGAAAAACATGCAGTTAATAACCGCAACGAATAATCAGATGTTAATCGTATCTGCCTGCAGCATCTCAATGCTCTTACTGGTCGTTTTTATCATAGGCTACAATTTATACAAGCACCTGATAACCCCCGTCACTGAGGCTAGCCAGGCTCTGGCAGTGCTGGAGCAGCAGACTAAATATACCCCTCTTAAGGAAGCCCGCTATCAGGAATTACACAACATTCGCAATACAGTAAACAGCCTCAGCGGCACAATGAAAAAACTACACGAGATGGCTACACGTGACGCCCTGACAGGCTGCATCAATCGTGGTTATTTTATGGAGCGAGCACAACAAATACTCGCCGTTGCCCATCGAACCAAATCCCCCATGGCGATGGTTATGCTGGATGTTGACCACTTTAAAAGGGTGAATGATCGCCACGGACATGCTATGGGCGATGACACCCTGAAGTTTGCCGTTAAGTGGATCTCATCTCTACTGCCAAATGGCAGCTTTATAGGTCGTATGGGCGGAGAGGAATTCGCAATGGCGTTTCCGGGATACGGTTTGGAAGATGCTGTTAAAATAAGCGATAAAATCCGCAGTGAGATCGAACAAAACTCTATCAATAGCGGTACAATTCCTGCTATCACTGTCAGCCTGGGTGTTGACGTCATACGCGATGCCACCGATGAGGTGGACAAGCTCCTCTCTCAGGCAGACAAGGCACTCTACCAAGCAAAAGCCGGAGGCCGCAATCAGGTTGTTCCATATCAGGCACCGGTATTTATTTCCGGCGAATTACAATAAAGCGTCGGTATAGGCAGGTTGTCAGAAAAAGCGCTAACAACGCAACTTAGAGGGTTAGGCCACACACCTTTAATTCGCATAGCATCAGGGTAGCTCAGACGTATATCTGGCGGCCCTGAGTACTTTTCAATATTCTGCCAATGACCCATGGTATCAAGATCACACCAGCCTGATCGAGGAAGATAAACCGTATTCAGCCCATGTAAGCGATAGGATGGTTTTCCCCGTTCATTTTCAACAGCCTGATATGCAAAGCCTGCAGAGATCCCATTAGCCCTTAATAAGGCAGCCAGCAGATGGCTCTTAGCAAAACAGCAACCCCGCTTTTGAACAAGGACATCTGAAGCTCTCAATATATCAGCTGCTTTCTGACACACCTCAGTATCCTCAATGTGGTCGCACACCCAATCAAATGTTTTGGCAATGAACACCTGAGGTGCCTCACTCTGCTTTGATAGGTAACTGGCAAGTGCCAGAACTTCCGGATGATCCCAATTGACTATCTGGGTAGAACGCAGAAAAGGATTCATGGACAGCACTCCGACTGAAAGGGTTCATGTAGAGTATGCCAAGAAAGAATGACAGGGTTTTTAAGAGTTACTGACAGGTTAATGACAGTCCAGAAGAGATAAAATGTAGCGAGCAAGCTGACTCAACGAATTAACTGTCCCATAAGCAGCCTGAGGTTCATCGGCTTTACCGGCTTTTTCAAGAGCTGGTATTGTGCGGCTTTAATTTCAACATTTAATGTTCCGGAGTAATTTGCCGTAACAACAATAACCGGTACAGGGTCTACCATTCGCTCATTCAGCTCACGGGCTACATTGATCCCTGTTACCCCATTATCCAGGTGATAATCTACTAAAATAAGGTCTGGGGAGAAGCCATCATCAATAAGCTGACAGGCATCATCACGCCCAAGGGCTACCATGACATCAACCCCCCAGCCATCCAGCAGCTGCTCCATGCCATGGCAGATCGCAGGGTCATTATCAATAACCAATACTGGTCGACCTTCCAGAGGGTCAGCCTTATGCATCAGGGGTAACGACTCGGTACATACGATCTTATCCGGATTTGCCAAGGGAACCTCGATGGAGAATACTGAGCCTTTACCCGGTATTGAACGTACCTGAATACGATGATTAAGTACGCGGGCGATTTTCTCTACAATAGCAAGTCCAAGCCCTAACCCTTTATCTGAGGCATTACGCTTCAGACGACTGAACTCACGGAAAATCTCACTCATCTTTCCCGCTTCAATACCTTCACCGGTGTCCCAGACTTCAATGCTGACATACTCACCCCGCTTTCGGGATGCAAGTAATACCTGCCCGCCGGGATCAGTATATCGACTGGCATTTGTCAGGAAATTTCTCAAGATACGCCCCAACAACTGAGAGTCTGAGCAAACCGTGCAGCTTACGACCCGCGAACGAAACCGCTGCTGCTTAAGAGCTGCCTGACACTGATACTCATAGCAAAGGTTTTCCAGCAGAGCGTCAAGAGAAAATGCCCCCATCTGAGCCTCGACAACGCCTGCATCAAGCTTAGAAATATCCACTAATGCTCCGATCAGACCCTCGATGTCGTTAAGGGAGGAGCCGGTTGAGTACACTAATTGCTGCGCAGCCTTTTCCAACGGGTACTCGGTCAGGGCACTGTTAAACAAACGTGCTGCATTCACTGGTTGCAACAAGTCATGGCTGATCGCCGCCAGAAACTTAGTCTTAGAAATATTGGCTTGTTCAGCTTGCTTTTTAGCTTCTGAAAGCTCCGAGGTACGCACTTCAACCCTTTGCTCCAGCAGCACATTAGCATCACGCAATGCCTGAGCCGTCTGACGCCGCTCAGTAATATCCTGGGTCAGGACAAAGAAACCCAGCGTCTCTCCCGTTGCAGATATATGTGGAACATAGGATTTATATAGGTATCGACTTTCACCCTGCTGATTGGCTTCATCGACTTCAAAGCTTACCGTATCGCCCTGAATAACACGGTCGATATACCGCGCCAAACGCTGTAACTGGTGCGCCGAGTAAACCTCACTCAAATGGCGTCCCAATAGTTCATCACGCTGTAAACCATGCCATTTTTGGTAGGCCCTATTAGTAAATTCATACTCCAGACATGCATTGATGTAACAGATCATCGCTGGCAAAGCATCTGTAATCAGTCGCATCTTCTGTTCGCTTTGCTGTAAGGCCTTTGCAAATAAACTGCGCTCAGTGACATCGCTAAAGGTGATAACCCGCCCCCCTTCGGCTCGGGGGCGCTGGCGGATCTCCAACACAGAACCGTCTGTGCCAGCCACTTCGCTGAGCATATTGTCTTCTGATAACAAAACGCCGGAGAGAGGGCTGCCCAGATCGGCACGATCAAATATCCGGTTAAGCATCAGGGGAAAATCCAGACAATCCCTCAACTCCCGCTCCTGTATCGCCATCAACTCTGTCAGGCGGGAATTCCATACCTCTGGTATTCCCCTGTCACTGATCAGAACCACCCCCTGGGAAAGGTTCTCCAATGTGCTTTGCAAGACACGGGATTTCTCTGCCAAAGCCGCTTCCCGGCGCTCAGTTTCAATAGCCTTTAGTCGGGTAATATCAGTATAGAGAATGGAAAGGTCACCCGTTGATGTCTCTCTCTGATTGACCTGTAACCACCGGCCATCCTTCAGCCGGACAACCTGCCCATAAACCTGCCGATACAGCTGCATCTCTTCCTGCGTTGTAGCATCGTCTAACAGAACGTCCGTAGCATAGCGGGTAATCTCTGTGAGCGTAGTACCAACCTGAACAGGCAAGTCATAGCGCTGCCAGATCTCTCGGTAGCGGCTGTTGCAGAGCACCATACGTTTTTGCTCATCAAACAGTACAAAAGCATCTGCCATGCTCTCAATCGCATCCATGAGACGGTTATGCAGCGTTTCAATCTCGATATGGGCCTGCTTCAAAGCCTGGTTGCTATCCCGAAGATCTACCAAAGCTGCATTTAAGGCTGCAGTGCGCTCCCGAACCTGCTCCGCCAACAAGGCAGAGTTCTCAAACGCGGCATAAGCCCGTCCGCCAACATCCGGTGCGGCTTCAACCCGGTCAATCAGTGCCAGGTTCATCTGCTGCAGACGATAATTCGCCTGAATCAAGGACTCCCTCTCCTGATGCAATTGCTTTCGTTCCTGCCGAAGCGACTGCAGCTCAAGAAAATCAGCATCACTCATGGGTGTACTCATCGTTTCCCCCTGAATCCGGTATTCGCTGGTTTAAAGCTCAGCACTCTTCTGCCCAAGCCCAATGGCGACCCCCGTAAAGGTTGCATTGAGATGGATGCCGTTAACATGTTCCCCATAGGTGTTAAAACCCACAACCGGGTGGTAGGACAGTCGATCAGAGACATGACTAAGCTGATTAAGAGCTCTTAGCTCCAACTGGCGGAAAATGCAGTCAAAGCCAAGTATCAGCTGCTGCTCACCAAGCCTTTCATCAATGCGACTCAGTAAAAGCTCCAGTGCCTGGGGAATATCCAAGTGTTGATTACGACGTAGAACAATGCCTCGCTCAACAGCACAATAAAAACTTAGACTGCCATCATCATTAGCACTTTGTACGGCACGGACAAAGCTCTCTCCTGCAATACGAACACTCAGGGTATGGCGTGCAAATACGGTAGGTGTTAACTGATCCGGTGCAACGCCAATCGCATTGGCATACACCTCTGCTGCAGGCTGAGCATTTAGCTCATAAACCCGTCGGTGCTCGCTATCCACTTTCGTCGCAACAAAGAGTTCATCAGTATCTTCCACATGTTTCTGGGAAAACACCATAAAAGGACAGGCCGTATTAACCAGCATCAATACTGCTGCGTTTTGATAGCTTTTCCCCTGATAAACCACCTGCGTATGGGAGAAATCAAGATCATCCCCTGCAGAGCCGCCCAGCATAGGAATACTGCCCAGTACAGCATTCAGTATATTCAGAACCACTTCCTCATGGTCCGACATACCATCCAGCAGAGTCAGCAAAAAGGTATGCCCCTTGAGCGGAGCTTTCTGGTTTAACTGGCAGCACTCCAGCATATGACTAACCTGCTGCTGGGCTTTAGCAAAGTCAAACTGATCCAGGTGCTCAATAAGGGCTGTCTCAATATGAAAAGCAGCTTCAGGAAAAGCAACGGCAGTGACACTTCTCTGGCAGTAGCCTACCGGGCTTAATTCACCGGCACTGGTGCACCCGATAATCGTTTTATCAGGCATAAGGCGTTCAAGTTCTGTTGCTAATGCTTCAACATCAAGTTGAGCCGAACAAAAAAACAGAACCCATTTCAGCTGTGTATTACCGAGGGCCCGCTGAAGCTCTGCAGCACACTCAGCTGCTTCCTGCAGGTGAGAAACCGCTGTCACAGCCTGGGTTAAAACTGATAAAGGCGATCCAAAAGCCGATCTAGTCTCTGGCAAAGACCCGCCCTGTGAAGGCATGGTCACCTTTTCATCCAGCTTTTTACTCATAGCCACCTCATATTTCAGACCCGGATTTCCAGATCAAGCGACTGTTATGTTAAAGGCAGAGCCTATCAGCGATTAGCAGGCTCCTCCGCTAACTGTTGACAGGCTTGAGTTGGAGAAGGTGTCAGGATGAGTTCATCGCAGCTTTGCGCCAGCATACTTTCGACACATGCTTCAATACGGTATTTAAACTGAGACTCCCGGGTTAATACCGTATCCCGATGAATGGAGTCACAAACCGTTTTAAGACGGGCTTTTAATTCTCTCTGGTTTTCCACCGGCAAGTTAGCCCCGTCCAACTGCTGCCAAGCACACCGCTCTACTCGCAGACACAACTCATCCAACTTTTGCTCTAAATCCTCAGCATGTAACTCAGTAACCATCAGAGCCATCAGAAACAAAACAATCCACTGTCGCATCACCACTACTCCTGACTCCCTTAAGAGCCACAATAAACTTGTCTGAATGTATATTTCAGTAAAGGTGACCCTATCCTGATATTTTAATTGCGTTAACAGGTCATCAGAAAAAAGCGCTGAAGATCAGCGCTTTTCTGTATAAAAGCGATATGGCACTCAGTGCAGTTTCATCTTAGGTCTTACTACCTTACCCAGTTTCTCAGCCAGAATCACCAGAATTGCTTTTGGCCAACCATGAATCGCAATCTGATGCATGCGATAAAGAGAAATATAGACAAAACGTGCAATACGCCCTTCAATAAACATGCTGTTACCCATAAGATTTCCCATCAGGCTTCCTACAGTACTATAGCGACTGAGATTCACCAGAGAGCCATGATCCTGATAAACATAGGGCTTCAGAGTATGACCCTTTGTAAGGGCAATCAGATTATCCAGAACACATGCTGCCATCTGGTGTGCCGATTGAGCCCGGGGTGGCACCCAGGAACCATCAGGCTGCTCACATGCGCAGCAATCACCAATAACCCATACATCATCAGCCCCTTTCGCCTGAAGTGTCGGTTGTACCAAGATTTGATTATTGCGATTAGTCTGAAAAACATTCAAGCGCTGAATAAAGTCCGGCGCTTTAACTCCGGCAGCCCAGATCATCATATCCGCTCGAATCATCTCGCCCTCTGATGTCATAAAACCATCCGCAACAGCAGAAGCAACCCTGACAGATTCACGCACGTTGACACCGAGACGCATCAGCTCTTTTCGGGCGGCCAGGGAGATACGTTCAGGTAAGGCCGGTAAAATACGCGGGCCCGCTTCAATCAGGCTGATTTTCAGTTGTTGAGTCGTCATCTTTGGCAAGCCATAGGACTTCAGAAGATCAGCAACATGATACAGTTCAGCTGAAAGCTCCACACCCGTCGCGCCACCTCCAACGATAGCAATTTCAAGATTATCTGCTGTCGCTTTCTGGTTAATACGCAGGAAGTTATTGATCAGGCCATGATGAAAGCGCTCAGCCTGAGTGTGAGAGTCTAAAAAATAACAGTGCTCTGCTACCCCTAGAGTGCCAAAGTCATTACTGACACTACCAACCGCTAACACAAGCTTATCGTAGTTAAGTTTTCGTTCAGGTAGGACCTGCTCTCCTTCACTATCAAAAGAGGGTGCCAAGGTGACCGTTTTATTTTCCGCATCAAGGGCACAGAACTCGCCCAGCTGAAAAATATATCCGTGCCTGGCAGCATGAGCATGGTAAACCACACCATCGACACTGGTATCCAGAGACCCTGTGGCAACTTCATGCAAAAGTGGCTTCCAAATATGGGTACGATTTTTATCCACCAAGGTGATATTCGCTTTGCCTTTACGCCCCAAGCGGCGCCCTAACTGCGTTGCTAATTCAAGCCCACCGGCACCACCGCCGATAATAACAATCTGTTCCATGGTATTTTCCTTGCTAATGATATGGGACTCCCCCCTGAAACAGCCCAAATCATACTTTTGGAGTCCGTTAACAGGCCAGAACCTCGCGGCTATTGAGTCCCATGTCATCAGTACGATCAAAAATCTGTACAGACAAAATCAATCAAAAACTGAACTTAAGCTGTCATTCGAAATCCATCAATATTCATTCGCCTGAGTGATGAATCTGTTATCTGTTTATTCTCTTAAAACAATTGGGTAAGTCGTTATAATAGCGGGGTTATATACTCTGCAATAGACACCCTTAACCGGATTTTCATAGCCCTATGCCCAAAACGATATTCACCACTCCCATTGTCTCTCATCTGT
Source organism: Oceanospirillum sp. (assembly GCF_048265165.1). Lineage (GTDB taxonomy): Bacteria > Pseudomonadota > Gammaproteobacteria > Pseudomonadales > Halomonadaceae > Oceanospirillum. The sequence goes on from NZ_JBLXCD010000001.1 coordinate 773,400, forward strand.
TATACGGGATATCAGTGCTTGTACTGAAGCTAGCAGGCTGGCAAGTGGTTGCAAACACACACAAAACCCCGGAAAAAGCCGTATTTGTTGCAGCACCCCACACCACCAACTGGGATTTGCCTTACGCTCTGATGCTGGCTTTTAAGTTGAAGCTCCCAATCTATTGGATGGGGAAAACATCTATTTTCAGATTTCCTTTTGGCGGACTGATGCGTTGGCTTGGGGGCATTCCCGTCGAACGAACACGCTCAACCAACCTCGTGGATACAATGATTGATCGCTTCAAAACCGAAAAACAGCTATTGATCGTTATCGCACCAGAGGGCACCCGGAAAAAGGTCAGTGAATGGAAAAGTGGCTTTTATCATATCGCTTGTGGAGCCAACGTTCCCTTACTACTGGGCTTTATCGACTACCCTAACAGACGGGGAGGTATTGGCTTGGTTTTTCATGCATCCGGCGACTACGACAAAGACCTGAAAGAGATCAAAGCTTTTTACGCCCCCTTCAGAGGTAAATAGGCACGTCAGAGGTGAATAGGTACGGCCAGAGGTAAGTAGGTGCAGCCGGAAACTCAGGCGCTGCGCTGGTGATTAAGAGTTAAACGCCGTTTAAAACGATACAGGCGATAGATAAGTGCCAGTATCAGGCAAAGCAACACGGGTAACAACAAGGCAAAAAAGTGAAAGTGTTCAAACAGTAATCCCCCGGCAGTACCGCCGGATATAAACCCTGCAATCAAGAGTAAAAACAGTATCGCCTTACGTTTATCAAACCCTCGCCTTTTAAGCCCCTGACCCAGCATGATCCCAAGGTCGGTGACAATTCCTGACATGTGCGTTGTGCGCACAACAGCGCCGCTATAGGTGGTCGCAAGGGCGTTCTGTAAACCACAGGCAGCAGACGCCAGATAATGGCCATAAAGCTGCCCTTCATTCAGAAACCAAAGTGTTGCTAGCAGAAATAAAGCTTCGATCAAAAGAAGGGAGTCATAGTGCCGGCCCAATTTCAGAGAGTTATCATTCAGCAGCAAGCCGGAAAGTGTTGCGCCTAAAAGAAAGCTAACAATCACTCCGGCCAGATGTAAAGCATCCAGAGGGGAGTCTGCCAACAACGTGCCTAGCAGAGTCGCTGTTCCCGACACATGGGACACGGCCTGATGCTTAAAACCCAGCAAGCCAACGGCATTAACAGAACCGGCAATAAAAGCCAGTACAAAAGCACCAGCTTCTACCCATTTAGGTAATCGAGAGATCAAAGCATTTCACCTGAAAAGACGTCAAACCGAAAAATATCAGATAATAATTGACTTAATAAGTGACACAAAGAGTTACGCAGTTCTGCTAAACCTCCAGAGAGGCTGCCAGTTTGTTATCTTCAAAAGATGCTGCAAAAACCCTATTACGACCCGCTTTTTTCGCGGCATACATAAGCTGATCTGCACGGGCCAAGAGATCTTCCCACTCTTCACCAGTAACGCACTCCGCAACACCGGCACTAAAGGTTACTCCTCCCTTCTCCGGCTGAGTACTCTGCAGCTCCAACGCCAGCTTTTGTATCTCTGACAAAGTCATGGCCTCAGACATGGGCAGAATCAAGACAAACTCCTCACCGCCCAACCGAACCGCTAACCCTTTATTAGTCAGAGCCAGATGGTTCAGCAACTTCGCAAAGTGGCAAAGCACCTCATCGCCGTAACTGTGTCCGTAACGATCATTCAATGCCTTGAAATGGTCAAGGTCAAGGATCGTCTGGGTAAAGAGTGCTCCGGAGCGCTCCAGCTTATCCATATAGCGATCCATTCCCCGCCGATTATGTAGCCCGGTCAAGGGATCCAGTTCTGAAAGATTGCGCAGCTGATCAGCCAGATACTCGGCCTTATCCCGCTCTAACCGGTAGCGACGGGAGTATGTCCTCATCATAATCAACAACAGAAACGCGGTCACCACAAAGCTAAAGCTTAAATCCAAAGCCCTGGCAAGATCACTGGGGTAGGCATAGATCAGATCAGGACGTATCAGATCCAGCCACACCATAAGCAAAGGAAGTAGAATAATCAGGGCGATCCCCACTTTCAGGTAGATGCCAAAATCACGAAACGCAACGCAGATATAACCCAAAACACACAGGTTTAGAAAATAGGTAGGCCCAGCCAATCCGGCGTTATAGATCCAATTCATCGGCAATGCGATTAATATCAGGAAAAACATAAAGGCAAGGGCCATTCGCTGATATTCGTTTCGGAAACGGGACCGGAACCAGATCCACATAATCAGTAGAAAAAAACCGAACTGCGCATAGGACAGAATCACATCCGCAGTCTGAAAAACAAAGTTAAAAATACTACAGGCAAGATAACTAAAACCACCAACCAGTAGCACCGCATGATGCGTATGTTGGTAAGGGGATAATTTGCTGCCCAATAAAAAATACAGCAGCTGGTCAATATGCTCTTTTACTTGCATGGGGACATCTAGCTTCTCAAGGGGAGGCTCGGCGGGCCGTCAAAAGAGTCTAACCCGCTGGGAATAAGGTTAGTAGTCAATAAATTCCTGACGTCAGAATTTGTCAGAATCCGGCAACGGCTGCTCAGCAGCTTTAGCCCTAAGATCCTTTAAAACAACTTCCAGCGCCAACTCAGCAGTGTGATTATCAATACCATTCGTTTCCAGCAGTTCAATCAGATCCACCGCCAGCTTAATATGATCCGGTGCCGTTTCAAGGGGCATAATTTTTCCTGCTTAGTAAAAAACAGGCGGTATCATACAATCCCTTCACCTCTGCTGAAAAGCGACTATTTGCACAAAGTTCCGGCAAAAAAAATGCCCTCCGAAACCGGAAGGCATTTCAATCAGTCAGCCAGAAATTGACAAAAAAAGCACAAGGAATACTAACATCCAGGACCTTAGCCATAGGAAATAATCCTATAGGCTAAGGTCAGCTTCAGGCTTAGAAGAAACCCATAGGGTTGATATCGTAACTGACCAGCAGATTCTTGGTCTGCTGGTAGTGATCCAACATCATCTTATGGTTCTCACGGCCGACACCGGATTTCTTATAACCACCAAAGGCAGCATGGGCTGGGTAGTGGTGATAGCAGTTAGTCCATACACGTCCTGCCTCAATGCCGCGCCCCATGCGATAGGACAGATTCATATCCCGGGTCCAGACACCGGCTCCCAAACCAAACTCGGAGTCATTGGCGATCGCCAGCGCTTCGGCTTCATCTTTAAAGGTTGTGACCGAAACCACGGGGCCAAAAATCTCCTCCTGGAATACCCGCATATCGTTGGTGCCTTTCAGCAGGGTCGGCTGAATATAATAGCCTCCGATCTCATCGCTGAGAGCTTCTTTATCGCCACCGACCAGTACTTCAGCACCCTCTTTACGACCGATATCCAGGTAGCTCAGAATTTTATCGTACTGTTCCTGTGACGCCTGAGCACCCACCATTACCTCGGTATCCAGTGGGTTACCCCGTTTAATCTGACCAATCCGTTCGATTACTTTACCAATGAAGGCGTCGTATATATCCTCCTGAATCAGCATACGGGACGGGCAGGTACACACCTCTCCCTGATTGAAAAACGCCAATACACTGCCTTCAATACATTTGCTGACGAACTCGTCCTCTTGGTCCAGCACATCATTGAAGAAGATATTCGGAGACTTCCCTCCCAGCTCAACAGTGGATGGAATAATATTCTCAGCGGCACACTTCAGAATATGAGCTCCCACAGGGGTAGAGCCGGTAAACGCGATCTTTGCAATACGCGTCGAGGTTGCCAGTGCCTGACCGGCTTCTGCGCCAAAGCCATTAACAATATTCAGAATACCGGCGGGCAGCAGATCCTGTATGGTTTCCATCAGAACCAGAATAGATGCCGGTGTCTGCTCAGCAGGTTTCAGAACAATACAGTTACCTGCTGCCAGGGCCGGGGCAATTTTCCAGGCGGCCATAAGCAGCGGAAAGTTCCAGGGAATAATCTGCCCTACAACGCCTAAAGGCTCGTGGAAGTGGTAGGCCACTGTGTTTTGATCTATCTCTCCGATAGAACCTTCCTGAGCACGAATACAGCCTGCAAAATAGCGGAAATGGTCGACAGCCAGAGGGACATCTGCAGCCAATGTTTCTCGCACGGCTTTACCGTTATCGTAAGTTTCTGCTACAGCAATTTTTTCCAGATTGGCTTCAATCCGGTCGGCAATTTTCAGCAACAGATTCGAGCGCTCTGTTACTGACGTTTTACCCCAGGCGTCCTTCGCTGCATGGGCTGCATCCACTGCCAGATCAATATCTTCAGCAGTCGATCGGGGAATTTCACAGATAACTTCGCCGTTAACCGGTGATGTATTTTTAAAATATTCGCCCTTCACAGGGGCAACCCATTCACCACCGATAAAGTTACCATAACGCTCTCTGAAATTAACAACTGAGCCTGTTGTTCCAGGTTGTGCATAGATCATACTAATCGCCTCTTTTGTTGTTGTCGTTAAGGGGAACTTTCGGACAAAAGAACACCCTTAGGCATAGCAAACAATGAAGATGGCGGAGCCAAGTGAAATACATCCGGTCAACCTGATGAGCTACCTGCTCCGACTCACTATGAGTCCATAATGGTTGATTACAACAAGTCACAACATGGCACTTTAGAGGCTAAAAAGTAGTACTTTAGTACTGGTTTTAAAAGTAACGCATCATTTGCCACTACAGAAAAACAGGACTAAAGTGCTTTCCTGTAAAACTAATAAACCGGTGAATGGAACAAACCAGCAGCCTGTTCTTAAAGGATGACTAAAGGGTTTATCAAAAAAGATCATTCATGGCGCTTTCGAGTATTAATGCGCCCAGACTATTTAGGAGCTAACCCCGATGAAACTGGTAGGATCCCACCCATCCCCCTATGTTCGACGCCTACGTCTCTGGCTTGAAGGTCATCAATACGATTTTTTACCTTTGGATATCTATAGCGAAGCTGGCCGAGCTGAGCTGGAAACCTACACCCCTGCCATGAAAGTCCCCATGCTGGTAGACAATGAACACTCGGTTTATGACTCCCGCATTATCCATCGCTATCTGAATGAAAAACTGAAGAAAGAGAGCCTTAGCTGGGAAGATGAAAACCTAATGACTCTGATCGACAGCATGCAGGAGTCCTTTATTATTCTTCTTATGAGTAAACGCTCGGGCATCGATACCTCAGATGACCGCCTGATTCTTAATCTGCAGAAAGAGCGCATCGCCCGCACTATGCCTGTTTTAGAGCAAGCCACCAAAGATGGAGACTTCAGTGAGTGGCGCTACCCTGCCATCTGCCTGTTCGCCCTGCTGGATTGGATATTGTTCCGTGAGCTCTTCACTCTTGATGAGTATCCGGCTCTGGCAGCTTTTTATACCGCTCAGTTGGATAAGAATCTTGTGCAGGAAACAGACCCTAGAGCAACCCACTAATCCATAGCAGAGCCAATCTACGGAGAAAAACTGGGAACAAAAAAGGCCGGCAAATGCCGGCCAACAAAAAGGGTGGGAACCCCAGAACAACAAGCACACTGCTTGTTCAGGATGCCAAGAGACAAACATCATAAGTACATCAAATGTAGACTATATTTACACCACCGCCAAAAAATTTCCGCCATATCGTCCTGATTTCAAGCACGCCTTACTTTTGTAGTATGCACAAAACCTAACGCAAGGTTCATTATTGACAGGCATTAATCCAATTAAAATGTCTGAAGCACCTGTTTAAAACTCTTAAGATGTCCGGTTAAAGCATATGAAAGTACGGCTATCACATCTAACGGCAGAGAAAGTAAGCAGATAAAAGGGTTAACTATGTACAAAATTGTAACGGCCGACGACCACCCCATGTTTCGGGAGGCTATCGCCAGCGTTGTACGTAACAGCTATCCGGAGAGTGAAATTCTGGAAGCCTGCAACTTGGATGAGACCTTTACACTGGTCACCCATGAGGCTGACATAGATCTTGTTCTGCTTGATCTTAATATGGATGGTATGAACGGTTTCCAGGGGTTAATGCGTTTACGGGAAGCGGTACCATCAACACCTATTGCCATTGTGTCAGCGGAAGATAACAAGAAGGTCGTACTACAGGCTATTACTTTTGGAGCGGTAGGCTTTATTACCAAATCATCACCTCGCCAGCAGATGCATAAGGCACTAGAACACATTCTCAATGGTAATGTTTATCTGCCATCCGATATTATCCGGGGAGATAGCTGCATCGATAAAAAGCTGTCTGGGGCTCAGGCACGGCATCAGCAACGCCAGACAGAGTCTATTAATCCTGTTCTGCTTTCTTCTTTAACCCGGCGACAGATCATTGTTCTGCAGCATATGGCAGAGGGCGAGTCGAACAAACAGATCGCCTACACACTCTCCATTGCAGAAACGACCGTCAAGGCTCATGTCTCTGCAATTCTGCGCAAACTGGGCGTAAAAAACCGAATTCAGGCTGTTATCGCTGCCCGGGATATCGACTTCTCTGAGCTATCCCGATGTTAATGCCCCACCGGAAAAGTAAAAACTCCGGATAACACTCATAAAGCGGCCACTCGAACACTCTGAGATCAAACCATCACAACCTGGTTTCGCCCCTGGTTTTTAGCAAGGTATAGAGCCTGATCAACCTGTGCCAATAGCATTTCAGCAGACTCATTGGTAATACACTTAGAAAAACCACCCAAGCTAGCCGTCACAACGTCAGCCACGGGAGAAAACTCATGCGCTACAGCCATCGACTCAACAGCCTTACGCATCTCCTCGGCAATTTGCCTTACTCCCGCCAGATCAGTCTCCGGCAGAATGGCAATAAACTCTTCACCTCCATAACGGGCAAAAAGATCCCCCGGGCGATTAACGACACGCCTCAACACAGTCGCCACCTTAACCAGACACTCATCACCTTTGCCGTGACCGTAGTTATCGTTGAAAGATTTAAAATGATCAATATCCAGCATCACAAGCCCTAAGGGTTTATGACTTCTCTGTAAACGCCGGATCTCTGTGCTTAACTTTGTATCAAGATAACGCCGGTTTGCCACTTGAGTCAGCCCATCAATGTTGGACATATCTTCCAGCATGTCTGACTTCTGTTTCAATATCATATGACTGCGTACCCGGGCTTTCACAATATCCGGGTGATAGGGTTTTGCAATATAGTCCACGGCTCCCAGCTGCAAACCTTTTGCTTCATCACTCACCTCATCCAGGGCACTGATAAAAACAATCGGAATACGGCTGGTTCGCGGATTCGCTTTCAGTTGTCGACAGACATCATAACCATCAATATCAGGCATCATAATATCCAGTAACACCAGATCCGGCGGATGATCGCCCTGGGTAATCGACAGCGCTTTCTGACCACTGTTTGCAACCTGAACGACATACTCATCTTTCAACAAGCTGGCAAGAACTTTAACATTGGCTGGAACATCATCAACAATCAACACGGTTTGTTTCTGGTTCAGCTCCGCTAAGATAGCAGGGTCAGAATTCTGATTAGATGTTGCCGGTTTTTGTACATGCTCACCAGATCGAGCAGCCCTTCCGCCTTCTTCTGTCTCCAGCCAAGGTTCAAGATGATCAAATAGCTGGTGCTTGGTAAAGGGTTTACCCAGATGGTCATTCATTCCGGCCTGCAGCGCTTTTTCACGATCCTCTATCAACGCGGCGGCTGTTAGTGCAATAATCGGTATCTCTTTATTAAACTGTCTAATCTCCCGGGTTGTCCGATAACCATCCATGACAGGCATCTGAATATCCATCAGAATCAAATCAAACACCTCCCGACGAGCCGCCTCAATCCCCAAACGACCATTATCCGCCACGACAACCTGAAGGTTCATCTGCTCCAGCTGCGCCTGAACAACCTGCTGATTAATCAGGTTGTCCTCCACGACCAGAATTTTCTGTTGCCGAAAGCACTGGGATTGACTGACATTAAGAGCAGGAGCAAGCCTCGCTTGTAAAACACCAAGAGCCTCATACAAGCTGGATTGATGCACAGGCTTCGGTAGATACAGAACATTCTCAACACATTCCAGGTCAATCTCAGATCGCTCATAAGCTGACACCATTAACATTGCGGGCAAATTCTCACTATGGCCGTTTTGGTGTAACAAATCCTGAATGGACTGCAGAGCAACCAGTCCATTCATTCGAGGCATATCCCAATCCATCAGAATCAGGTCGTAGAGGCAGTTATCGGAAAGAGCCTGCTCTACCCTCTGTACGGCAATGTCCCCATCCTCTGCTTCAGTGACCTCAAAACCCCAGGATTGCAACATTTCCCGTAAAACCTGCCGGGCAATGGGTTGGTCATCTACAATTAGGGCCTGACTTGGGTGCGTAGTGCATAGCATCGGCAGGTGCTGATCTTCAGTCACCGGGGAAAAAGGCAGCTCTAAGTCGAAATAGAAACAACTCCCTTCTCCTGGGGTAGTTTCCAGCTCAATACCCTGCTCACTCCCCATCAGAAAAACTAACTTCTGGCTGATAATCAACCCCAAACCAGTTCCGCCATGACGACGGGTGATAGAGTTATCGGCCTGAGAAAAAGCCTGGAATAAGTGAGCCTGTTGCTCTTGAGTTAAGCCAATACCTGTGTCCTTCAGACTGAATCGTAGCAATGCCGAATCAATTTTTTCATCGAGGACCGTGACTTCAAGCTCAACCAAACCCTGGTCTGTAAACTTGACCGCATTAGCCATCAGATTCGTCAGGACCTGGGTTAATCTCAGGGAATCACCCTGATATCGATGAGGTATGTTAGCCGGTAAATTCAGAACCAGCTCCAGTCCCTTCTTACTGCTGGCAAGACCAAATAATGTGGATAATTGCTCAAGAATTTGCTGTAAATTAAACGGCTCAGAAAGTATGTTCACTTTGCCAGCTTCAATCTCGGAAAAATCCAGAAGATCATTCACAATACCCAGCAATAACTGACCGGAACTGTGTATCTGCTGCAGATGACGGTGCACCTCTTCCGAAAGATCAGGTGAGGTCAGCTGGGATTCACTCAGGCCGATAATAGCATTGAGCGGTGTACGAATTTCATGGCTCATATTCGCTAGAAAATCTGACTTAGCCTGATTAGCCTGCTCCGCATTTTCACGGGCTTCGATCAGGTTCTTTTCGGTTTTCTGCCGCTCACGGTACTGCTCTGTAAGATCAAGAGCTGCGGTTGCAATGTACACAGGCTGTCCATCCCGCCCCTCCATTACAGAGCTGCTCATCAGCATAGGAAAGGTGTAACCATCACAATGCTGATGCCAAATTTCTCTGGGTGGGATATGGCCATACTCTTTCAGGTCTGCCATTAATTCATTAACTTGTTCCATCTGCTCTTCAGTATGAAACTGGCTGGTAAGCTGCCCGACTACATCCTCAGCCTTATAACCGTGAACCTCGGCAAAGAAAGGGTTCACATAGATCACTTTACCATCAAAATCTGAGATGATATTTCCATAAATTGCATTATCTGCAATCGCTTGAAAGCGCTGACTTTCCTGCTCTGCACTACGGCGCTTACGCATTACGAAAATCAAAGTCAGGACGGCCCCGCCAGTCATGACCAGACCAATAACCAAAAGTGTGATAGTACGATGACTCTGATCTGTAGACTCTTGGGTCTTTATCGCCACCAGCTCTTCGAGGCGCTGCTGATAGTGCCACATTCCACGGTCAAGATTACGCCCTGGAGTGATATCGTGAATCACAGATAGCAACAACTGCTGCCCATTTCTTTCATAGGGATGTGAGTAAACCTCAACAGTACGGATCTCTCCATCTGCCAATTGATGACGAAAGATAAAATAGTTCCTGCCCTCGGCAGAAGCCGCACGACGCTCTTCAAACACCTGCTCAGGATCAAAGGTGTTAATGTCCTGGATGCTCATTCTCTGCAGTGTTTCACGGCTATAACCATAGAAATCAGCCGCTGCCTGATTCACCTCAATGATCTCTCCATCGGAGGGTTTAATCCAAAGCAGAGGAATATCCTGAGTTTCAAAGACATGGTCGAAATTCACAGCAAACACAGGTTGAGACAACCAGAATATCCCACACAAAAAGACAGAGGCATATAAGCCAGAAACTTTCTTCAGATAACAGGAGAGTTCGATCTTGAGCTTTTTAAAAGCACTTGGATTCAAAACAGTTTTCCTTAAGACGCTGATTCAAGTTTGTTGAGCAGTCGCTGCAGGGCAGATGCTGCCTGCTCAAAGTCAAACTGATCCAACGCTTGTGTAACCGTTTTCCAGAGTGCATCAGCATCTGTGTCTACCTTGCTATTATTGTTCAACGCACCAGTAATCTCTTCGAGTTCGCTCTCATCAATAAACTGGCTATTACGAATCTCTGCCATCAAAACCTGCAAACGGGCACGAATGCTGACGTCTGATGCACCAGACATCCCCTCTCCTGAGACGGTTACCGGAAGAGGCGGAGTTGAATTCTGAGCGAGTAACCAGGTGTGCACTTCTGTATAGGACTGCTCCAAAAGCTTTCGGAACATCTGCAATTGCCCCGGTTCAGGAGGGTGGTTGAGTTTTAGTTTCCGATCAAGATTCGCTGCCGCCTCAGCCAACGGCCGCATACAAAGATTGCCCGCTACACCTTTAATACTGTGGGTCACACGATGAGCTGTCAGAAACTCCTCAGAGGAGCTTTCTTCAGATAGCTGCTCCATCAGGGATACATCCTTCATATATTCATCTGAAAGCTGGCGGATAAATTCCTGTAGAATTTTCTGATAGATCAGGTATTGCCCCCCTACCATCGCAATCCCCTCCGCCGGATCAAATAAAGCAATATCACCAGAAACAGCTGGAGGTAACGATCCTTCTTCTGTAGGAACGGAAGCAGACGTAGCAGATAACACCACCTCTGACAGGTCATCGGGACCACGATCCAGAGCCTGAAGCCAGTGACTCAGCATATGGAAAAGAGCATAGGTTTCAATCGGTTTCGTCAGGTGGCCATTCATACCTGCATCAGCCGCACGCTGCTGATCCTCAGCCATTGCTGCGGCTGTCAGAGCAATAACAGGTAGTTTATTGCCCTGCGCACGAAGCCTGCGGGTTGCTGTATAACCATCCATGACTGGCATTTGTATATCCATCAATACCAGATCAAATGTTTGTTTTCCAAGTAAATCCAGTGCTTGCTGGCCATTTTCCGCAAGAGTCACGTCTAAACCTAGCTGTTTAAGCTGGGACTGAGTAATTTCCTGGTTAATCAGATTATCTTCCACCAGGAGAATATGCCCTGTCAGGCTGCCAACAACATCTTCATCCTGCGGCTGAAGAGCCAGAAACTCCTTCTCCTGCGCGGGTGAACAAGGGGAAAGCGGCAACTCAAAGCTAAAGCAAGCCCCTTTACCAAGCTCACTTTCAAGTGTAATTCCCTGGCCCTGCATAGCCTCAACCAAACGCTGACTGATCACCAGCCCCAGCCCTGATCCGCCATGCTTGCGGGCTATTGAAGTATCCGCCTGACTGAAGGCATTAAACAATTTCTCTTTTTGCGCCGTAGTAATACCTATACCTGTATCCCGAATATCGAAGTGCAGCCATTGCTGGCCCTCTTTATCCTGCGGTCTGTCCTTACAAAGAGCGACAGTTAAACGTACCTGCCCTTTTTCAGTAAATTTAATCGCATTGCCCAGCAGGTTCGTCAGTACCTGACGAATACGCAACTCATCGCCCATATAGACAAGAGCCAGCTCCGGCGCGCTATCAAAAACAAGCTCTAACTGCTTTTTATCGGCTTCCAAAGCAAACAAGCTGCGCAGATTATCCAGCAGACCGTCAATAAAAAAAGGCTGGGACTCAATGCCCAACTTGCCGGATTCGATTTTGGAGTAGTCCAGAATGTCGTTGAGAATACCCAACAACAACCTGCCTGAGTGGTGGATCTTGTGGAGGCGTTCATGCAGTACTTCGAGCCTATGCTCACCGATACTGATCTGGCTTAAGCCGATAATGCCGCTCATAGGCGTTCGGATCTCATGGCTCATATTCGCCAGAAACTCTGACTTAGCGCGACTGGCATCATCAGCCATCTTTCTGGCTGCTTCCAGAGCGAATTCCTGAGTCTTACGCTCGGTAATATCATAAATGTAGCCATTCCAGATAACGGAGCCATCACTCATATGACTGGGAATTGCACGCCCCTCAATCCAGCGCAAACCCTTTATAGGGTGATCATAGCGATATTGTTCTTCCCAGACCTCCAGGCTTTCCTTGGAGGCTTCGATACTGCTGCCGATACGTTCAATGTCATCACGATGTATACGATCCAGTATGGCTGCTACATCACGTTTAAGCTCTTGCGAACTGAAGCCATAGACATCTTTACAGCCTCGGGTAGCAAAAGGAAAACTGACGTCACCCTCGGCATCAATGCGATATTGATAAAGCATGCCTGGTGCGTTATCAGCCAGGAGGCTGAGCTTCTCTTTTAGCTCAATCTCCTCTGTAATATCCGTATGGCTACCAATAACCCGAAGAGGATTTCCCTGAGCATCACGACTGAATACTTTTCCGATATCACGGATCCATTTATAGCGACCACCCTTGCACAAAACCCGGTGAGTATTGTCATATATTGAGGTTTCACCTTTCAGGTGAGCATCCACATCCCGATATGTGCGCTCAAGGTCATCCGGGTGAATACGGGTTTGCCATTCGTTAATAGTGTCGCCAATTTCATGCTCTTCGAAACCCAGCATCGACTTCCAGACTGGTGAATAATAGACTTTACCCGTCTGAGCATTCCAATCCCAAACGCCCTGCCCTGTTCCTTCAAGAACAGCCCTCCAGCGTTGCTCATTGTCACTCAGTTCCTGCAGCATTACCTGTTGATGCCGCTCTTCCTTCATAACATCGTAAACCTTAGCGATGATCTCCCGTTGATGAATCAATCCGGTTATACGGTGTTCCTGGTCTGAAATAGCCAAACGCTTCAGATGTGAATTACAGAAGGAAACCAGTACATCCTGGACCAGGCAATCCCCGGAAATATGGGTCACGGGAGATGTCATAAAATCACTGACAGGCCGTTGCCACTGACCGTCACCAAGGCTAAGAATGGGAAGAATATCACTGTGGCTAACAATACCCACAACGTCCATCTGCTGACAGACCAAAACGGAGCTATGGCCTGCTGTCTGCATTTTCAAAACGGCCTGTTTAAGGGTGGTCCCAATGTCAACCTGCACATAGTCATTGCTGGCTGGCAGCTCCGTGATCAGGCTTTTAATGTCAGGGGCATACCGTTTCATATAATGGATAATGTTGGCACTGGTGATAACCCCCAGCAGTGAATCGCCATCAACCACACATAAAAGTTCAGATCGGGCACGGCTATATGTCACAGCCCCTTCTGCAAGCACTTGGTTTCTTTGCAGACACTCAGCCATTGGCAAGCCGATATCGCGAAGCGGCGTTGTAAAGTCCAGTCCGGCAAAGCGTAAACTGATCAGAATATGTGTACTCATCACCCTCAGCCCAGCCTCCCCCATAATAACAAGGGCGTGCTTAGCCTCCCGGGCCATCAGCTCAAGGCCATCATCCACTGAATGGGTATCATCAAGAAGCGCTACATCAGTATTAGCAATTTCGGATACGGGGGTAAAAAACATCTCAATCCTTACAAGCTGGCTCAAAACCAACATTGGCTAAACTGCACCAAACACTAAGTAATTATACACGCCATTTAAATAAGTCCAGATAATCCTTAGTCTTGAGGTTTATCAGATAACCTGTATCTTACTTAAAATAAAAAAAGCCGGGATATAACATCCCAGCTTTTAAAATAGCCTATATGCGCGCCACTGTTTCTGCCAATAAAACCAGCATCTTACTTTGCCCTATAAACCGACGGCGCTGTATTTAGCGGCTTAATCGGGAAGATATCCAACACGGAATCCCCCCCAGTGCCGTCCATTAACAAAAACAGGCACAGAAAGATCGTGCAATACCTCTCCGGTGTCTCGCTTGTAAGTTTGCAGTAGCAGCTTTTCCTGATGCTGCCCTCCACGCAAACCGGTTTTATCATTGAAAATACGTTTACTGCGACTTTTCACCAGATCAATCTCAGGGTCACCACTCTCTTTGTGGGCATACTGGTTGTTATGGGTAGATACATAACCATGATCATCAATCATAATAGAGTATGCAAAGCTATTGCTGTTCAGTACATCTTCCTGAATCGCAGGCAACACTCGATCTGTAAACTGATCAAACCGGGTACTGTATTTCTGAGGATTGGTTCCGGGAATGGGCTGGTAATTACGATCAAACAGGTCATCCATAGAGAGTGCTCCGTCCGCCACAGCCTTTTCAAAAGCCTGTTGAACGCGCTCCGCAGCCTGTCGGCAAACGGCATAGGATTCACGGTGTTTGCCGGTAGCCGCCTGACGTGCCAGCTCAGCAGTAATTGTTTCAGCTCCCTGCATCAGGCTTTCGGCCTGCACCGTCAGCTCGTGCATCTGGTCGTTACCTTCCGTCACTTCCTCTTTTAGTGACGAGATAGAGTGGGAGATATCTTCAATATGCTCGTGGCTATGTACAACAGCCTCAGCAATACTACTGATCTGATGCTCAACCTCATCAAACTGATTTGCCATATCGCCCAACCGATTGCCCACTGTTTCAACTTTCTCTGAACCGAAGTTGATACGCGATACCAGATCTTCAATTGTTGTCACAACCTCCTGAGTACTGCTCTGAATCTCCTGCACAATATCCGCAACCTGTTGCGTCGAATCCGATGTCCGACTGGCCAAACTGCGAACTTCATCGGCCACCACAGCGAAACCCCGCCCATGTTCACCGGCACGGGCAGCTTCAATAGCAGCATTCAGCGCCAGAAGATTAGTCTGTTCCGCAATACCTTCGATCACCCGGGTGACATCCTGAATCATATCGGACTTTTCATTCAGCTGATTGATCAGGCCCAAAGTGTGATCTGTTCGTGAACTGATATCCCGCATCTGGCTGATCGCTTCCTGCAGCTCATCACGACCGGTAAAACTATACTCTTTCGCCTGTGTTGCCAGGTCCGTTACGCTGCTGGCATTCACTGAAACCTGCTGCATGGTTACGGTGATGGACTCAACACGGGCCGCAACTTTTTCCACCTCTTGCTGCTGAACATCAAGGCGCCGATCCATTTGGTCCGCCAAATGAGAAACCTCTGCCGTAGCAATAGCTGTTTTACTCGCCGTGCCATCCAGACCATCGGCCATTTGACGTAATCTGGCAAAGCCATCAATAAAGCGACCAACAGACGTCTCTGACATATTCTGCTGATACAGTGTCTCCCGTGCTTTCAGCAAATCATCTGTTGTGACACTTTCCTTTTTCAGGAGCTCACCTAGTACAGGGTTAGAGCCACCCACACCATTTTTAGCCAGCAGAGGTAATAAAATGGGTAAAGCAGATGCCGCCAGCAACCCTACCCCTAGACCAGTAGGTAAAAGCTCTGTTGTCAAAGCGAACAAAACACCACCAAAAACCGGAACACCCGTAATAACCTGTCTTATTTTATAATTAGCCGTTGGACTCATACGAAAATCAGCTCCACCCTGCCAGCACAGGAACTTGTTGTTGTTTTAATTGTTTTTTGCGGTTTTTATTATTTTTAGCACTTCATAATAATGCCTAGAGCTGTACCTACACGCCCTACTTTAGTCCAAAAAAACCATCAGATAGCGCTAAATAACAGCAATATCCACTATTTTTCCTAGCTGCAACGCACAATATTTATGGCCGCCACTAGGGTTTCCACTGGGTTTATAACATTAAGAAACAAAAAAACCGTCTGGATCAGACGGTTTATAGAGAAGGAATCATCGCTATCGAAATCAGGCTGGCACAAATCGTAATGCGACACCATTATTACACCAGCGCTGACCTGTAGGCTTGGGGCCATCATTGAATACATGCCCCTGATGACCGCCACATCGAACGCAGTGGTATTCAGTTCTTGGGTAGATCAGCTTGAAATCTGTTTTAGTTTCAATATGACCATCGACTACAGTGAAGAAGCTGGGCCAGCCGGTGCCGCTGTCATACTTCATTTCAGAGGTGAACATCAGTAAATCGCAACCCGCACAGCGGTATTCACCCTTACGTTTTTCATCATTCAGCGGACTGGTAAATGCCCGCTCCGTCCCTTCCTCCCGTAGCACATAAAACTGCTGGCCATTAAGGCGTCCCTTCCACTCTTCAGGGCTTAAATTAAGGGGGGTAATATCATGATTTGGCTTATTACTGGCCTCAACCGCAGGTACAAAACTAAGTGCGGCGGGAAATCCAAGCAATGCCTGCAAAAAAGTACGACGTTTCATCGGGTGCTCCTGACGCTTGGGCGAACATAAATGCTTTAGAAGCTATACGCAAAACAAGCCCTGAATAGATTCAATGACACGCCAGAATATTTTAAGACACCGTTTTTTTCCAAAACCCCTGACTACCACCGGCCTGCTCAGGATCAAACCAGTTGAGAGCCCCGTGTAGCGAAACAACCTCCCCCACAATAATCAATGATGGTGGCTCGACATTTTTATCGGCAATGTGCTCCGCCAGCGTCCCTAAGGTGGCAATATAGTTTTTCTGGTTGCGGGTCGTACCCTGCTGAATAAGGGCTGCCGGCGTATCAGCACTGCGTCCGTGGGCGATCAGCTGACGGGTGATTTCCGGCAGGCCTACCAGTCCCATATAGAAAACCAACGTTTGTGCTGGCGTCGCCAATTCATCCCATGGCAGATTGCTACTACCATCTTTTAAATGACCCGTAACAAAACGTACCGACTGGGCATGATCTCTATGGGTCAGGGGAATACCGGCATAAGCGGCACAGCCCGATGCGGCAGTAATACCGGGGACCACCTGAAACGGAACACGGTACTGACTCAGGGTTTCAATCTCTTCCCCGCCCCGGCCAAAAATAAAAGGATCGCCACCTTTAAGGCGTAGCACCCGCTTACCCTGTAACGCCAGGTCAACCAGAAGCTGGTTAATATCTCCCTGAGGCACAGCATGATCTGAGCGAGCTTTACCCACATAAATTCGCTCGGCATCACTGCGGCAGAGATCAACGATTTCAGGGGCAACCAAGCGGTCATACAGCACCACATCTGCCTGCTGAATCAGGCGTACCGCTCTAAGGGTCAGCAGCTCAGGATCGCCAGGGCCGCCTCCAACCAGATACACCTCCCCTGTCACGGTATCAGGGTTTTGCTCGGCCGCTGTCAGGTTATTTTCCAGCAACTGCCCAGCCTGACCCTCGCGCCCTGACAACATCAGCTCCCCAACAGCTCCTTCCAGTTGTTGCGACCAGAAGCGCTCGCGCAGCTTGAGCGTCGGGAACAGATCTTTGACCCGATCCATTCCCTGATGCACCAATCCGGCCAGACGACCAAAAGAGCGTGGAATCAGGGACTCAAGACGAGCTTTCATAATACGGGCCAGCACAGGGGCTTCACCGGTAGAGCCCACGGCAATCAACACAGGATGCCGATCAATCAGATAAGGCAGGGATACGTTAGACCACTCCGGATGGGCGGCTACATTCACCAGCCTTCCCTTCGCTTTAAGTTCTAACGCCTGCTGCTGTAATCCATCACCTGCACTTTCTGCCAGAATGACTAACGGGTAAAGCTCGGCATTAGTAAGCGCCTGCTCAACGCTAATTTCAGCGACATCATGTGCTTGCATTAGCTGCTGCAACCCCTGACTCAGCGGCTGAGAAGCGGCTACTGCAACCTTAGCACCAGCACGCAACAACGCCTGCAACTTGCGACGGGCTGTATCATCGTGACCAATAACAACCGCACCGAACTCATCGGTATTCGCCATTAGGGGAAGCATTTTCATAAGCAGATCTCTTATACAGGGGCTACTGGGCCGATCAGGGCTCGATTAAGAAAGGGCAAGACCATTCTTATATAACCAAATCAAAGATACAAGAAATCTTTTATAACCATTTTAGAGCGACAGTACCGATAAATGCACCAAAATTGTTCAGAACAGAACAATGCAACCTGACAGACATAAAAAAAGCCTGTGCTTTTCAGCACAGGCCATTTCTTATAGCAGATATAAAAGCAGCAGATTAACCGATAACGGTAACACCACCCATATAGGGCTGTAGAACCTCAGGTACGTGAATACGGCCCTCTGCATCCTGGTAGTTTTCCATTACAGCCACCAGTGTACGCCCAACGGCCAGACCAGAGCCATTCAGAGTGTGCAGCAGCTCAGGCTTGTTGGTTTCCGGATTACGGAAACGGGCCTGTAGACGGCGTGCCTGGAAGTCTTCAAAGTTAGAGCAGGAAGAGATCTCCCGGTACTTCTGCTGGCCTGGCAACCATACTTCAATATCGTAGGTTTTCGCTGCAGAGAAACCGATATCGCCGCCACACAGGTTAACCACACGGTAAGGTAGATTCAGCGCCTGCAGAATTTTTTCTGCGTGGCCAGTCAGTTCTTCCAGAGCTTCGTAGGACTTGGACGGTTCAACCAGTTGAACCATTTCTACTTTTTCGAACTGGTGCTGACGGATCATGCCACGGGTATCACGACCGTAAGAGCCCGCTTCACTACGGAAACAAGGCGTGTGTGCTGTCATCTTCAGCGGCAGTTCTTTCGCCGCCAGAATCTCATCCCGCACCATATTAGTGACCGGTACTTCTGCAGTCGGGATTAGGTAATACTCATTTTCGCCCTGTAATTTGAACAGATCTTCTTCAAATTTAGGCAGCTGGCCAGTGCCACGAAGTGAGTCTTTATTAACCATGTAAGGCACGTAAACTTCAGTGTAACCATGCTCACCAGTATGTGTATTCAGCATAAACTGGGTCAGGGCACGATGCATACGAGCCAGGGGGCCACGCATCGCCGTAAAACGTGAACCCGTGATTTTAACGCCGGTTTCAAAGTCCAACAGGCCATTCGGAGAGCCCAGATCAACATGGTCTTTTGGTTCGAAGTCCAGCTCCTTCGGTGTTCCCCAGCGACGGACTTCGACGTTGTCGTCTTCACTACTACCTGCCGGTACAGACTCATGCGGCAGGTTAGGAATGGTCAACAGCAGATTGTTAAGCTCGTCCTGAAGTTCTGCCAGTTTCTGCTTACCGGCATCCAACCGGTCACCCAGATCACTGACTTCAGCCAACAAAGGTGCAATATCTTCACCAGATGCCTTTGCCTTACCAATCGCTTTCGATCGGGTATTACGCTCGTTCTGCAGCTGTTCGGTTTCAGTCTGCAGACCTTTACGCTGGGACTCCAGCTCCTGCAGACGAGCGGCATCCAGTTCAAAACCGCGAATTTTCAATTTTTCCGCAACAGTTTCCAGATCCGTACGGATCAGCTTTGGATCAAGCATTATGATTACCCATTAGTTTCAGTCATATTCCCGGTCAGACAAGCTGTCTGCCCAACCACATGCCAGCGGCCACCGCAGCCAAACAGCAAACGACACTCAAAATGATGTACAGAATTGCTGCGGATACCCGCCCGCTTTGAAAAAGATTCAGTGATTCCAGTGCGAAAGTGGAAAAGGTGGTAAATGCACCGGTAAAACCCGCCATCAGAATTGCCTGACCATGAGGCTCCAGTCTGAGTTGCTGGACAAGAACCGTGTACAAAAAACCGATCAGCACAGACCCGGCAACATTAACGGTTAGCGTTCCATAGGGAAAACCTCTGCCAAACCATTGTGTGACAACCCCAACGACCCAGTAGCGGCCCATCGCCCCGAAAGCCCCGCCAATAGCTACGGCTAACATCTGATTCATGGGTTATCCTCTTCTGGTTCTTGAGGCTCTGACTTAAAGACAGAGCTTTAGCAGTCACATCACTGAAATCCAAGGGGCATCATTGTAGAGAAAAGAGCAGCATTTCCAAAGCCCCAGCCAAGGAATATTCCCGGATAAATTGACAACACATACTTTGCTGGCAGATTTAGCCAGTCTTTGCTCTTCATTAGCTCGCTTAAACAGAGCAAAGGAGTGCACCAATAAGTGTATCAGAGGCGTTAGCAGGAACCCGGGTAACGCTTCAGCTCACTCTCTGCATCTTTTTGCGCCAGCCACTGCATTTTCTGAGCAATTTTCTGTTCAAGACCGCGATTCTCCGGCACATAATAACGGGTATCAGCCAGTTCCTCCGGGAAATAATTTTCACCTGCTGCGTAGGCATCTGGCTCATCATGGGCGTAACGATACTCCTGACCGAAGCCCATCTCTTTCATCATTTTGGTCGGGGCATTTCTCAGATGAACCGGCACATCATAATGACCAGTCTCTACCACATGGGCCCGAGCTTTATTATAAGCTTTATAGGCGGCATTACTTTTAGGGGCAGCGGCCAGATAGAGAATCGCCTGGGCCACTGCCAGCTCGCCTTCCGGGCTACCGAGGCGCTCCTGCACATCCCAGGCATTAAGACACAATTGCAAGGCTCTTGGATCAGCATTCCCGATCTCTTCGCTGGCCATACGCACCACCCGCCGGGCAATATACAGAGGATCACAACCCCCATCCAACATACGGCAGAACCAGTAAAGCGCTGCATCCGGAGCCGAACCCCGAACCGACTTATGCAAAGCGGAGATTTGTTCGTAAAACAGATCGCCACCTTTATCCATGCGACGGGTACTTTCTGCCAGAACTTCAGACATCACCTGACTATTAATCTGGCGACCTTCCGCCGTATCTTCTGCCAGGTCGGAAGCGACCTCCAACAGGTTCAGAGCCCGGCGGGCATCGCCATCTGCAGCTTTGGCCAACAGTTCAAGATTCGGGTTATCAATCTGAAGTTTTTCCTTGCCAAGACCACGCTCAACATCTGTTATTGCATGATGTAAAACACGCATCAAATCTTCAGGCTCAAGATTGCGCAGCACATAAACCCGGGCGCGGGAGAGCAGTGCATTATTCAGCTCAAAAGAGGGATTCTCTGTGGTGGCTCCCACAAAAATAAAGGTGCCATCTTCCACAAAGGGCAGAAAAGCATCCTGCTGGGATTTGTTAAAGCGATGCACCTCATCAACAAACAAAAGCGTTTTTCCGCCGTGGGCGCGGGTCTGTTGCGCGCGTTCCACTGCAGCCCGAATCTCTTTCACACCAGAGAGCACCGCCGAGATACTTTCGAACCTCGCCTTGGTCAGCTCGGCTATAAGGCGTGCCAGCGTAGTTTTGCCTACCCCTGGCGGGCCCCAAAAAATCATCGAGTGCAGCTGATCGCGCTCAATAGCTTGACGTAAAGGCTTATCCGGTGCCAACAGGTGTTGCTGACCAGAGTATTCATCCAGTGTCTTGGGCCGCATTCGCGCCGCCAATGGCTGCCATTTTGGCTGTTCCGCAAAAAGATCCATCAGATCGGCTTAATGCATAATGACATCGATACCTTCCGGTATCGCAAAGGTGAAACGATCACCAGGAAGCTCAGGATTAAAACGGGTGGCAAACAGTTCAATAGAGGTGCGCTGCCCCAAACTATCAGCAAGCAGTAAGGACGCCAGTTGCCCCTGAGAAAAGCTCAGCCGTAACTCTTCAAACAAAGACTCCTGACCCGTAGGAATCAGAAGAAACTCTTTAAACTGAGCTGAATCCCGGGTCAGTCTGATCGAAAAGCGCTCTTCGATCGAGGTGATATCACCGCTGAGTAGCATGGCCGGAGTTTGGTTTTGAGCCTGAGTAACCTGTTGCACAGTGACCTGCTCAAGATCCGGGTCGTATAGCCATAGGGTTTCGCCATCGGAAACCACAGTTTGCGGGAAAGGGGTCTCTGTGGCCCAGTAAAACTTACCCGGACGGGCAAGGCTCAAATGGCCGGAAACCTCCTGTAAACGGCTGCCTTTAGCGTCAAGAATACGTTGCTGAAAGTCCGCATCCAGGCTCTGCATTTGGGTTAATAACTGGCTCAGCTGCTCTGCGGCTGAGACCTCAGAAGCTGCAGCCTGAACACGTGAAACCTGAAAGACACACACACTGGCCAAAACCAGAAAAAAAGTAATAAAGCGTTGCATAGAATTCCTTAAATTAAGCACTCACCCCTAATCGGGCAAAGTTACTCCTGCGGTTGACTCGGTGGTGCCAGCACTTCACGCTGACCGTTGCTCCCCATACCGGAAACCACGCCCGCGGCTTCCAGGGACTCCACCATTCGGGCAGCGCGGTTATAACCGATTTTAAAACGCCGTTGTATTCCTGATGCAGAAACCCGGCGGGTTTCGGTGATAAATTCCACCACCTCATCGTAAAGTGCATCCCGGTCTTCATCACCGGAATCTGCACCGCCACCTTCAGATGGGACACCATTCTCCTCCCATCCGTTCAAAATACTGTCGACATAGTCCGGCGCTCCCCGGCGCTTCCAGTTTTCGACAACTCTGTGTACCTCATCGTCATCAACAAAGGCACCATGCACACGGACTGGCATCGCGGTTCCCGGTGGCAGATAGAGCATATCACCGTGCCCCAGAAGCTGCTCTGCTCCGCCCTGATCCAGGATTGTCCTGGAATCAATTTTAGAAGAAACCTGAAATGCAATACGGGTTGGAATATTCGCCTTAATCAGACCGGTAATCACATCCACCGATGGGCGCTGAGTCGCCAGAATCAGGTGGATACCGGCCGCACGAGCTTTTTGCGCAAGACGGGCGATTAACTCTTCCACTTTTTTGCCGACGATCATCATCATGTCGGCAAATTCATCGATCACGACCACAATAAAAGGCAGTTTCTCCAGCGTCGGAGGTGCCTCTCCCTGTTCTGGTTTAGCCGTTGGGTCAGCAACCCGAGCGCCCTGAGCCGCCGCTTCATCCAACTTGCTGTTAAAACCCGCAATATTACGCACACCCATGGCCGCCATCAGCTTATAACGGCGCTCCATTTCTGCAACACACCAACGAAGAGCATTGGCTGCATCCTTCATATCCGTTACAACGGGCGTCAACAGATGCGGAATACCGTCGTAGACCGACAGTTCCAGCATCTTGGGATCAACCATAATCAGGCGAAGCTCTTCTGGCGTAGCTTTAAACAGCATACTCAGCAGCATGGCGTTCACACCCACAGATTTACCGGAACCTGTGGTACCGGCCACCAGTAAGTGCGGCATTTTAGCAAGGTTAGCGACGACCGGCTGCCCGGCAATATCGTCCCCTAGGGCCAACGTCAACGGTGAATCAGATCTGGTGTAGGAAGCATGATTCAGCACCTTATGCAGACGTATCATCGCTCGATTCTGGTTAGGAATCTCAATACCTACGGAAGACTTACCGGCGATCACTTCAACCACACGGACACTGGTAACTGCCAGCGCCCGGGCAAGGTCCGTGGCCAGATTGGTAATTTTACTGGCCTTGACGCCAGCGGCTGGCTGGATCTCAAAACGGGTGATCACAGGCCCCGGATGCACGTCCACCACCTGAGCGACCACGTTAAACTCTTTCAATCGTACCTCAAGCAGCTCAGACATGGTCTGCAGCTGCTCAGGTGTGTAGCTTGGTTTACTGACACTATCACCCTGGGTCAACAGTTCAATACTGGGTTTATTACCCGTAATTTCACCGACAGGTGTCGTATCCGGCTTTTGGAAGCGAGCAACACTCCAGATCTCACCATCTTCAGTGGTTTGCGTTACGGCTGCCAGGCGCTCATCCATTGACGGTTCGTCATCCTGAATCACTCCATGGTTAGCCACTGGTTGAAGGGGGGGCTCCTCCCGTCTCTGCTCTGCAACGAACGGAGCTTCTTCGGCTTCCACAGCAGAGTCGGAGCCATTGAATATGGCTTCAGCAGCTGGCTCAGCGGAGAACGACATTTCTGGAACTGAAACCTGTTCCGGAGAATGGCTGAAGGCCTGTTGTAACGAGGATGACATATTCAGCGTTGGCTCAGAGGCATTCAGAGGATCATCGGTATCTGCAATCAGAGGGTGATCAAAAGACAGGCCCGGCTCAACCCTTTCCTGTATCGGGCTTCGGCGATCCGATTTGCCATCATTCGTACTGAACAAGGGAGGTAAAGCAGGAAGGCTCTGCAGCAAGTGTTTACGCCAGGCAGATAGTTTTGAACGCCCATCACCACGTTCCGAAACGGGCTCCGGCTGGCCCTCATAAGATACATCCTGAAACGCAGGTGCTTTCTGTTCAACAGGTACGTTCTGCTCAAATGTCCCCGGCGCGATGGACTCCTGCTGGGGTTGCCGGCCGGAATAAGCATCCCGGACCGGAGCAAAAAAAGCATCGTTTTCTGATGGAGTCGTATCCGATGGATAGGGTGCCCGGGCCTGCCCCTGATAGCGGTCACTATAAAGCTGATCGCCTGAAGGTGCTGAAAACTGTTCCGGTAGGCCTGCACTGGAGTCCTTCGCCTCCTGTTTCAACCAGGTATATACCCGCTGAGCACCGGATTCGGCGTAAAAACCCACAGCATCCATTATCAGCAACCACGACCAGCCTGTGAGCAGAGAGAAACCGACCATCCAAAGCGCCAGCATCAGCAGTGTCGCGCCCATCAGCCCAAGGCTCGCCAGAAACAAGCTGGTAAATGACTCACCGATAATGCCACCCGGCCCGCCGGGCAGTGCACTCTCCGCATGGTAAAAATGCAAACTAGCAAGGGTCGCATTGGCACAAATCCAAACGACAAAGCCTAACAGTCGCAACCCCAATGCTACGCCATCCAGTTGTTGCCGGCCAAGATAGATACGGTGAGCAGCATAATAGATCATAGCCAAGGGAAACAGGTACGCTGAATAACCTGTCAGACTCAATAACAAGTCTGATGTGTAGGCTCCAAAACGTCCCATTAAATTACCCGTAACCCCTACATTCTGGCTCCGGGACCAACCACCATCATCCGCATTAAAGCTGATCAACGCTAAAAACAGAAAACTGCAGAGCGCCAGAATCAGAATAACAACCCCTTCGCGGGCACCTCTGCGAATCCGGTCAGCAAGATCCTGCCCAAACTCAGGCTGTACATCGTTATCAAGCGACTGATTCGGTTCAGGCTGTTGGTCTGTTGTCATGAAACTATTACCCTATTGGATTGTGCCCTTATAATACCTGAGCAAAGAGATAAGCAAAACGAAGGTGGTCAATTTCCTGAGCAACTTTCCGATACCTCCTTTCTGAACAAAAGACATGTAAAATAAGACATCACTGTCAGAACCGATAAATGAGCTGTTTTTTTATGATAGAGCTGCCCTGGCTGAATCCTGAACAACCACCATATTTTCCACCGGTAACCGAAGCTTTAGCAGACCCACAGGGACTTCTTGCATTCGGCGGCCAACTGAACGCTCAGTGGCTATTAACGTCCTACCATCAGGGTATTTTCCCTTGGTTTAATCCGGGGGAACCCATTCTATGGTGGTCACCTGACCCTCGAATGGTAATTTTTCCGGAACATTTTAAGATACGCCGCAGCCTGAAAAAAACACTGCGCAAACAGCCATTTGAAATCACCTTCGACACAGCATTCGCGGAGGTGCTGAACGGCTGTGCAGCAGCGCGCAACTACACCGATGAAACCTGGATCACAGAAGAGATGCGCAGTGCCTACCAGGAACTCCACCAGATGGGCCATGCTCATTCAGTAGAGGCATGGCAGGATGGTAAATTAGTTGGCGGACTTTATGGCGTCGCTATCGGCCGGATTTTTTGCGGCGAATCTATGTTCGCCCGCGCCACCGATGCTTCCAAAGTCGCCTTTGTTCACCTGATACAGCAACTCAAGGCCTGGCAGTTTGAGCTGATTGATTGCCAGGTCTACTCTGATCACCTGGCAAGCTTCGGCGCTGAAGAAGTCGATAGAGCGTGCTTTCTTGACTATCTTAAACAATACGCAACCGCCGCCATGCCGGTGGGACACTGGTCACTGGAACAACGCATTAAGGAAACTGTGCTTTGAGTAGCGACGCACCTTTTATTGAACCGCAGCTGCGCTTTTACATGACAGTCCCCCACGACTGTAGCTATCTGACGGATCATACAGCAACAACACTGTTTCTTGACCCGGAGCAGCCTGTTAACCAGCAGGTGTACGACTTATTGACTCTGGTTGGCTTTCGACGCAGCGGCAAACACCTTTATCGCCCTAACTGCAAAGGCTGCAATGCCTGCATCTCAGTCCGCGTGCCAACAGAAGAGTTTCTGCTGAAACGCAAACACCGCAAAGCTCTAAACCGGAATAAAGACCTGACTACCAACATAATGCCTGCAACTTATATCCGGGAACACTACGACCTGTATGAGCGCTACATAAATGAACGTCATGCTGATGGAGATATGTTCCCACCTTCGGAGGAGCAATATAAATCCTTTCTAACGCTGGATAAACATTTCTCCCATTTAGTAGAGTTTCGGGATAGTGATAATCAACTTGTGGCAGTATCTGCCATGGACACCCTAAGCCACGGCATATCCGCTATCTATACATTTTTCGACCCTGAGCAACCTAAACGCTCCCTTGGCGTCTACGTGGTTCTCTGGCTGATCCTGCATGCCCGATACCATCACCTACCCTACGTTTATCTGGGTTACTGGATCGAAAACTGTCAGAAAATGAATTACAAAACGGACTACCAGCCACTGGAACAACTCCGGGACAATCACTGGTATCCACTGGAGCTCTCACCGCCCTCAGGCAAAGACGGCATTTAAGTAATCTGACACAGGAAAACCAGCATAATACGCTGATATTTTTGCGCCACAGATTAAAAGATTGCCCCACCCCAATTACACCAAACAGAAAGATTTCAGGCTTTTTTTCGGGAACTTTTGATTAGCAGAGGAAAATAAGGCAAAATACGCGCGCTTATTTTGTGTGTGGCGTCATCTGATTTTACACCAAGCCCATAAACACAGAACCTGAGTCCTGAAGCGTGTATGCTCTCACCTCTCAGGCAGCGTGTAGCACCAAATGATTCGTACCTGTACTCCCGCCTGAAAGACCAATTTGGTCAACTGGAGTGCAGATTATAGACCGCAGAAGAACCCGAGGTAATTCCTGCATGGCAAAAGAAGATTCTATTGAAATGGAAGGCACCGTGGTCGACACGCTGCCCAACACAATGTTCCGCGTTGAGCTGGAAAACGGCCATATCGTTACTGCTCATATCTCTGGAAAGATGCGCAAAAACTACATCCGCATTCTGACTGGCGACAAAGTAAAAGTGGAACTGACGCCATACGACCTGTCCAAAGGCCGTATCGTATACCGCGCCCGTTAATCACGGAGCCTCCCGTCAGGAGGTAGCGATATAGTTTCTGAAAAGCCTGATACCTATTCTGAATAACCAGAATAGGTATCGGGCTTTTTTGGCTACTTCCAGCCTAATAGCTGCTCCTTGAGGAACCGACAGAAATAAAAAAACCCTGCCGAAGCAGGGTCTTATTATGGCAGTAAAAAATTACCTAAAGGTCAGGCAACCTCACCAGCTTTTTCGGCCTCAAGTACTATTTCACCATTATCATCCAACGAAACATGCACCTCACCGCCACCTGTCTCAGCAAGATCACCAAAGAGGATTATCTCCGCCAACGGCTTCTTGATTTTCTCCTGAATCAGACGAGCCATCGGTCTGGCCCCCATCTCAGGATCATAACCATTTTCCGCCAACCAGTTCTTAGCATCATCATCCAGTACCAGCTGTACCTTTTTCTCATCCAGCTGCGCCTGCAGCTCCACCAGGAACTTATCAACCACATTACGGATCATTTCAAAGTTCAGCGCAGAGAACTGAATAATACCATCCAGACGATTACGGAACTCCGGCGTAAAGGTCTTGCGGATCACCTCCATACCATCGGTACTGTGGTCCTGATGAGAAAAGCCTATAGAGCGACGACTGATAGCCTCAGCACCAGCATTTGTGGTCATAATCAGCACCACGTTACGGAAATCTGCTTTGCGACCATTATTGTCCGTCAGCGTACCGTGATCCATCACCTGCAACAGCAGGTTGAAGACTTCCGGATGCGCTTTCTCAATTTCATCAAGCAACAAGACACAATGCGGATTCTTGGTAACAGCCTCTGTTAACAGGCCACCCTGGTCATAGCCAACATAACCCGGAGGGGCGCCGATCAATCGCGAAACAGTATGACGCTCCATATACTCAGACATATCAAAGCGAATCAGCTCAATACCCATAATATGAGCAAGCTGTTTACTAACTTCTGTTTTACCAACACCGGTCGGCCCGGCAAACAGGAAAGAACCGATCGGCTTCTCAGGTGCTTTCAGACCCGCCCGCGACAGTTTTATCGCATTGGACATGGATGTGATCGCATCATCCTGACCAAACACCAGCATCTGCAGATTTTTCTCAAGATCCTTGAGCACCTTCTTATCAGACGTTGTTACACTCTTTGGTGGTATGCGGGCAATCTTGGCTACGACAGCCTCGACCTGCTCAACACCTATCGTATCAACGCGATCCTCTTCTTTTAGCAAGCGCTGATAGGCACCCGCCTCGTCCACCACATCGATAGCTTTATCCGGCATATGACGGTCATTAATATAACGATCCGCCAAGGTCGCTGCAGCCTCCAGAGCCTCATTCGTATATTTCAGCTCATGGTGCTTTTCAAATCGGCTGCGCAAACCTTTAAGAATCTCAATGGTGTCGTCCACGCTCGGCTCCATCACGTCCACCTTCTGGAAGCGGCGTGCCAGGGCGCGATCTTTCTCAAAAATGCCACGAAACTCCTGAAAAGTGGTCGAACCGATACAGCGGATCTCACCGGAACTGAGCAGAGGTTTCAAAAGATTAGAAGCATCCATCACACCACCGGATGCCGCGCCAGCACCGATAATCGTATGAATTTCATCAATAAACAAAATAGCATGGGGCTGTTTTTTCAACTCACCAAGCAGGGCTTTCAGGCGCTTCTCGAAGTCACCCCGATATTTGGTGCCCGCCAGAAGCGCACCCATATCCAGTGAATAGACGATGCTATCGCTAATAACGTCCGGCACTTCACCATCAATGATACGCTTAGCCAAACCTTCAGCAATAGCCGTCTTCCCAACCCCAGCCTCCCCCACCAACAGAGGATTATTCTTGCGACGACGGGCCAGAATCTGAATGACCCGCTCCACTTCATGGTCACGCCCCACCAGAGGATCGATACGACCAAGACGTGCTTGTTCGTTCAGGTTAGTGGAGTAACCGGTCAGTGGGTTATTGGCAGCACCCTCCTGAGTGCTATCTTCCGCCTCTTCATGCTGCTCATGCTCTACCGGCGCCTCATGGCCGGCAACCTTGGAGATGCCGTGCGAAATATAGTTAACGGCATCTACCCGAGCTACACTCTCCTGCCGCAGGAAGTAAACAGCCTGACTTTCCTGCTCACTGAAAATCGCCACCAGCACATTAGCACCGGTTACTTCACTTTTACCGGAAGACTGAACATGGAAAACAGCGCGCTGAAGCACTCGCTGAAAACCCAGTGTCGGCTGAGTCTCACGCTCCAGCTGATCATCCGGAATCAAAGGCGTTGTCGAGTTAATAAAATCCTGCAGCTCGATACGTAGTTTGTTCATATTGGCTCCGCAGGCGTGGAGTACACGTGCGGCAGATTCATTATCCAATAGCGCCAGTAACAGGTGTTCAACTGTCATAAACTCATGGCGCCTGCTACGGGCTACGGTGAATGCAGCATTTAACGTTGATTCGAGGTCTTTGCTTAACATGGGACTACCCTCTCTTGCCGCTTTGTTATATCGGCCCTTTTCATTCCGGGATTGATTCCGGTATCAGCCCTTACAGCTTCAATCAGTCTGCTCAATATCACACATCAGTGGGTGTTCATGTTCTCTTGAGCACTGATTTACCTGGGCACACTTGGTTTCAGCAATATCCCTGGTAAATATTCCACACACACCCTTGCCTTGGGTGTGCACTGCCAGCATGACTTGCGTGGCTTTCTCCTCATCCATGTTGAAAAACACGGAGAGCACTTCAACAACAAACTCCATCGGTGTGTAGTCATCATTCAACATCACAACTTTATACATCGGGGGACGCTGAAGCTCTGGTTTTGACGGAGCGACGGCCACTCCGCTGTCACCGTCGTCCTGATAAGGATCTGAAGAGTTATCCTGATTAACGATGGTGAAATAAGGGTTTGCCATGGCGGTACCGCTAATCCTCTATTTTTGAGTTTTGTTTAAAACATACTTTAGTTAAAAAATAAGCACAGATTAGGTCAAACTCAAGTTTATAAATCGATCAAAGAGACAAATGTCACAGCTTTCAGGGCTGTCAGCCTTATGTCTCAGAGTCCATTGAGGTTTAAGGAGTTCAGTTTTAGGACGAACAATAATCAGCCCTGACTGAAGATACTTAAATCACTCACCTGATACAGATATGGGGTTAATAACCTACTTATAAACTAAGAATAATTAAAAAATTCGGAAACACAATGCACAAAAGCGAGTTAACGCCTTATTTTATCAAGGCTTTACCCATAAAGATGAACACAAAGGGCCTCCTACGATCTGTTATCACAGGGCATCTCTGGTATATCATGCCGGACTTTTAATCAGCCCACCCCAAAACCACCTGATACAACACCCGTATTGGTCTTTTACTCTGCCAAACACCAAAAGGATCACCCCACCATGAGTCGACTTATTCTGTTTAACAAGCCCTTTCAGGTACTGTCGCAATTCACAGACTCTGAAGGGCGCAATACCTTGGCAGATTTCATTACCGAGCCTGGCATATACCCGGCAGGCAGACTGGACTACGACTCCGAAGGCCTGTTACTTCTGACCAACGACGGTAAGCTACAACACCGAATTGCATCTCCAGATATGAAATTGCCTAAAACCTATGTCATTCAGGTGGAAGGCAATATTACCGAAAAAGCCCTGCAACAACTTCGCAGGGGAGTATGCTTAAAAGACGGCCAAACCCGCCCCGCCAAAGCACGAAAAATTGACAACCCCGAGCTCCCGCCCCGAACCCCACCGGTACGAGAACGGAAGAATATTCCAACCTCCTGGGTAGAACTAATCATCAGTGAAGGCCGCAACCGGCAGGTGCGCCGTATGAGTGCTGCGGTAGGCTTTCCAACATTGAGATTGATTCGCACCTGCATTGGCGACTGGAAGCTGGACAATCTGAAAAGCGGCGAGCATAAAGAGATCGACGTTAACCTGCCTGTCGCTACAAAACCAACGGCAGGTGCATCAAAAAATGGCTCCCGGACAAGAAATATACGCACCAACAGTGGAAAAAACGGCAATCGCCCCCACTCTAAATCCCATAACAGTGCAGGCAATAAACGTCATACCGGCAAACCTAAGCGCTGAACCCGTTTCATTTTACTGCTGATTACCGCAGAGAACACTTTAAGGATTACCATGCTGTCACGTGATGATGTCTGGAAACCCAACTGTACCGTTGCCACTGTGGTGGTGAAAAAGGATACTGAGAGCGGCGAAGATCGCTATCTGCTGGTGGAAGAGTGGAGCCAAGGTCGCCGGGTACTGAATCAACCGGCAGGCCATGTCGAAAAAGACGAAAGCCTGGTCAACGCCGCCATCCGGGAAACATTGGAAGAAACCCGCTGGGAAGTCCGAATCACTGATTATATGGGGCTTTATATTAATAAAGCCTCCGAACGTCTGACCTATCACCGGCACTGCTTTATTGCTGAGCCTGTACAGCATCACCCGGATGCCGTACTGGATGAGGGTATTGAACAAGCTCGCTGGCTTAGATGGGAAGAACTTCTGCAACAGCAGGAAAAAATGCGCAGTCAGGCAGTGATGATCTGCTTTGAAGACTACCGCAAAGGTAAGCGTTATCCTCTTGAGCTGATTACAGACCTTGACCACCCGCTCTAAACCCGAGCTCAAGCGCTCAATGTAACGATAAAGAAAGATAACTCAGAGCCCATCACTTTAACTGCATGGGCTGACAACATCCGTTATAATCCCCGCTGACCTGCTTCAGGGGATTTGGCTCAAATTTACGATGCACCAGATCACCCAAACACTGTAAACCGATTAGCGAAACATCATGCCAAACAGTCAAAACGCTTCAGAAACTCAGCCAACACCTAATATCAGTGCAACCGACAACAGTCAGACCAAAGTCATTGTCGGCATGTCAGGGGGTGTTGATTCATCCGTATCAGCTGTTCTTCTGATGCAGCAGGGGTATCAGGTCGAAGGCCTGTTTATGAAAAACTGGGATGAAGACGACGGCACCGAATACTGCACCGCGAAAGAAGATCTGGCAGATGCTCAAGCCGTGTGCGACCGCATCGGTATCAAACTGCACAAAGCCAATTTTGCCGCAGAATACTGGGACAACGTGTTTGAGCATTTTCTGGCAGAATATAAAGCCGGTCGCACCCCAAACCCAGACATTCTCTGCAACAAAGAGATCAAGTTTAAAGCTTTCCTGGAGTATGCAGAAGCTCTCGGCGCAGACCTGATCGCCACCGGCCACTATGTACGTCGCGGTGAACAGGATGGCAAAGCTACTCTGCTGAAAGGTCTGGATAACAACAAAGACCAGAGCTACTTTCTCCATGCCGTCGGTCATAACGAGATCGGTAAGACCCTGTTCCCGGTGGGCGAGATTGAAAAACCTGAAGTCCGCCGTATTGCGGAAGAACATGACCTGATTACGGCCCGTAAAAAAGACAGCACCGGCATCTGCTTTATCGGCGAACGTCGTTTTAAAGACTTTCTGCAACAGTACCTGCCAGCACAGCCGGGCACTATTACCACACCGGACGGTGATGTAATTGGCAAACACAGCGGCCTGATGTATTACACCATTGGTCAGCGTCAGGGATTGGGCATTGGCGGTCTGAAGGAGTACTCAGAAGACCCTTGGTTTGTTGCAGAGAAAGATCTGGATAACAATATTCTGATCGCCGTCCAGGGCACCGACCATCCGTTACTGTTCAGTCGCGGCCTTAAGACAGAAAGCGTTGACTGGGTTGCCCACCAACCACCGGTTGATGGCGAATTTAAATGTCGGGCCAAAACCCGTTACCGCCAGGACGATCAGGGCTGCACCGTGAAACCTTTAGGCAACAATGAGTTCGAAGTGATCTTCGATGAGCCTCAACGGGCCGTAACACCGGGTCAGTCGGTAGTTTTCTATCTTGAAGATATCTGCCTTGGTGGTGCCGTCATTGAGAAAACCTGGCGCGATAACACCTGAAGCAAAACCCCGATGCAACACCCGAACCATCAGACGACAGGAATACAGGGACAACTATGAGTTCAAACCGACAAGATCAGGAACAGGCTTTGGCTCTTGCTGGTGTATTTCAGGCCGCAGCCCTTGTGCACCAACTGGCCAATAAAGGCATGGTGGCACAGGATAGCTTTGAAACCAGTATCACCAGCATTCTGGAAACAGACCCGGAAAACACCCTGGCAGTCTACGGCGGGT
The DNA here is from genome assembly GCF_048265165.1 of Oceanospirillum sp. GTDB lineage: Bacteria > Pseudomonadota > Gammaproteobacteria > Pseudomonadales > Halomonadaceae > Oceanospirillum. The sequence goes on from NZ_JBLXCD010000001.1 coordinate 806,880, forward strand.
CACCTCAGGGCCTGGCGTTAGGAGTTAAAACACTGCGCGGCTTCATTAACAAAGACGCAGACACCTCAACCCATGTCTTACGCTATGCGATGTCCATTCTCTATCTGGAAAAGCGCCTGCGCAAAGATGATCAGATGCTTCAGGCCATCGGGCAGCGTCTTGAGCAGGTAAAAATGCAGAGCCATCACTTCTCAAACACCCACGAAAATGTGATCGCCAATATTGCCAGCCTCTACCAGGACACCATCAGCACCTTTTCTTTCCGGATTCAGGTGCAGGGCGAACCCAATATTCTGCGCCAGACCAACAACGCCGAAAAAGTACGTGCCCTGCTCTTTGCCGGTATTCGCTCAGCCATTCTCTGGCATCAGCTAGGTGGGCGCCGTTGGAGGCTGCTTTTGGGACGCAAGAAGATTCTTCAGGCACTTGATGATGCCGCCAGACTCTGACCGAACTCAAAACAAACGCAAAAGGGGGCTGTTTTCATGCGCTCCTTTTTATTTTCTGCCCGCCGCTGTAAGTTACCTGGAAATCCTTTAAGGTCGCCATTAGCCAGAGAATATAAGCGGTAATCCTGTAATAAAGTTCAGTTTCAGGTATGATTGCGCACTTCATGAAATCAGCTTATTTATAGAGAGCAGTAACAAAATGCAGCTTTCCAGCCTTACCGCAATATCCCCCGTTGATGGCCGTTATGGCTCTAAGACCGCTGACCTGCGCCCCTGGGTGAGTGAATTTGGTCTGATCCGTGCCCGCGTAGAAGTTGAAATTCGCTGGTTACAGCGCTTGGCCGATCACGATCAAATTACTGATGTTCCTGCTCTGAGCCCAGAAGCCAATCAGGTTCTTGATCAACTGGTAGCCAACTTCAGCGAAGATGATGCCCAGCGCATCAAAGATATAGAACGTACTACTAATCACGATGTAAAAGCGGTTGAGTACTTCATCAAAGAGCGTATCGAAGGCAACAGCGAACTGCAGGCTGTTACTGAATTTGTTCACTTCGCATGCACCTCTGAAGATATCAATAACCTGTCTCACGCTCTGATGCTGAAAGGCGCACTGGACAGTGTCGTTCTGCCAACCATGAAAGAAGTGGTAGAGGCCATTCGTCAGCTGGCAATTAACAATGCAGAGCAGCCTATGCTGTCCCGCACCCATGGCCAGACGGCATCGCCTACGACCCTGGGTAAAGAGATGGCCAACGTTGCCGCTCGTTTGCAGCGTCAGGTAAAACAGGTTGAAGCGGTTGAGTTGCTGGGTAAAATCAACGGTGCCGTAGGTAACTACAACGCACACCTGTCGGCCTACCCAAGCATCGACTGGGCTGAAAACGCAAAAGTTTTCGTTGAAAGCCTGGGGCTGACCTTTAACCCGTACACAACTCAGATTGAGCCGCACGATTATATCGCTGAGCTGTTTGACGCCATTGCCCGTTTCAACACCATCCTGATCGACTTTGACCGTGACGTTTGGGGTTATATCTCCCTGGGTTACTTCAAACAGCGCACTATCGCCGGTGAAGTCGGTTCATCCACTATGCCGCACAAGGTTAACCCGATCGACTTCGAAAATTCCGAAGGTAATCTGGGCATCGCCAACGCGATTATGCAGCACCTGGCCGCTAAACTGCCGATCTCCCGCTGGCAGCGTGACCTAACCGACTCTACTGTTCTGCGTAATCTGGGCGTAGGTTTTGGTCAGTCTCTGATTGCGTATCAGGCTTCCCTGAAAGGCATCAGCAAACTGCAAACCAACGCAGAGCGCCTGAATACTGACCTGGAAAACAGCTGGGAAGTGTTAGCGGAACCGATCCAGACCGTTATGCGTCGCTACAACATCGAAAAGCCATACGAGAAGCTGAAAGAGCTGACCCGAGGTAAAGCGATCACAAAAGAAACTCTGCAGGAATTTGTTCAGACCCTGGACATGCCGCAGGAAGCAAAAGATGAACTGATGCAGCTAACGCCGCATAACTACATCGGTAACGCTATCGATCAGGCTAAAGCGATCTGAGTCGTGACAACAGTTCGTAGCCCTCATCTGCGCTAAGAACATTCATGCTCAACGCTTTACCTTCCAAAGAAGGCTCTGATATTTTTCAGGGCCTTTTTCTTTGGCTTATGTTTTCTATCTGAAAAATAAACGATCTGCATAAGACCAACAGATTTCTGAAAAAGACTGGAAAAAACTATGTTACAACTCCCTGAAAGCCTGCTGGGTCATATCAGCTACGAAGAGTTTCTGCGGGATTACTGGCAGAAGAAACCCCTGTTTATCAAAAATGCGATTCCCAACTTTGAATCCCCCATTGATGAACATGAGCTGGCGGGCCTGGCCCTTGAAGAGCAGGTCGAGTCACGACTTGTTATGGAAACCGGCCCTAAGGGTGAAAAATGGCATCTTGAAAATGGCCCTTTTAAAGCGGAGCGCTTCAATGAGCTACCAGAGAGCCATTGGACACTGCTCGTTCAGGCTGTCGATCACTACGTTCCTGAAGTCGCAGCCCTGATAGAAGCCTTCGATTTCATCCCCAGCTGGCGGGTCGATGACATCATGATCAGCTACGCCCCCAAAGAAGGTAGTGTTGGTCCTCACCTGGATTACTACGATGTCTTCCTACTGCAAACCCAGGGCTCACGTCGTTGGCAGATCGGCGGTTTCGCTGATGATAAAACTCCGTTTATTCCGGATGTACAGTTACGTATTCTGCAGGATTTTGACGCTACAGAGACCTTCATCTGCGAACCCGGCGACCTCCTCTACCTGCCGCCACAACTTGCCCACTACGGAGTTTCGCAATCTGATGACTGCATGACCTGGTCTGTAGGCTTCCGGGCTCCCTCTGCCGATGAGATCGTAACCTCTCTTGCCGACTTTATTGGAGAATCTCTCTGCGAAGATGACCGCTACCAGGACCCCGACCTGGAACTACAGAGCCATACCAGCGAAATCGGTGCTGATGCTATCAACCGCGTACAGGCGATCATTCAGGAGAAACTGGCCGATAAAGCGACGATCAAAGCCTGGTTTGGCCGCTACATGACCCAGCCTAAGTATCTTGATCAGCTAATCCCGGCTGAAACAGCACTGACACAGGCAAAAATGGAGCAGGAAATCTCACAGGGGATGGCAATCTGCCTGAGCGAAGGCAGCCGAATAGCCTTTTCAGAAGCCGAAAATGGCCTTTTACTCTTTGCCGATGGTGATGGCTTTGAAGTTTCAGCAGCAGATCGTGAGGTAGTGCTCTTTCTTACGGAGCAGAAACACCTGACATATCATGAATTATCTTCATCTTCCAAGGATTTTAAAGGAATAATATTGGATCTCCTGAATCGCGGTACACTCTATCTTAGTGACTAAACCATTGTAGACAGTCACAGTTTATCACCATGACTGTCTGCATACTTATCCCTCTTTTAATGTCACGCCCCTTTATAACCCCTCACTGCACCTCATCATTAGCCCCGCTCAGCGAAGGGCTTCTTTTAAACCCCTGAAAACCAGCAGCCGCTATCCGTCATCTCACACAACATTGTCGACAATCTACCAGGGATTGAGCGAAAAGTGACTCTCTAATGCGGTCACTTCTGAAAGTAAAACTACAACACTATTGCGCTGCAGCAAGGAAAATTCATTCAAACGGTAGTCAGACTACAGGAAACAATTTGTAGTGCAGTTACAACAGGTTATATAGCCCAAAGTAGCGTTTGCAAAGGGTTCACAGCTTAAGGCATAGTAAAAACACACAAAACGACAAACACTCGTTTTAAGCGCTGGATAAATTAATTCAGGCACTTAAGGGCGAACTTGCCGAAGGTGACAGAGCAGCGAAACATTTCACTGTTTCTTAAAATCACAGGCACACAAAATGATCTGCTTTGACGGCACATCAAAGCAGAACGGAAGGATACCCTAAGCCTGCGGCACAACGTTGATATCTTAATAATACAATCAACGCGCAGGTCCCGGGGATAACCTAACAGGCACACTCTGTAGAGGAAAAAGCATGTCAACTTACACAAAAGACATCGATGCAGTAGCAAAACTGAAAGAAACCAACGGTTCTCCTTGGGATGCAATCAACCCAGAATCTGCAGCACGTATGCGTGCTCAGAACAAATTCAAAACCGGTCTGGATATCGCTAAGTATACTGCTGACATCATGCGTCGCGACATGGCTGAGTTCGACAAAGACAAGACCAAATACACTCAGTCTCTGGGCTGCTGGCACGGTTTTGTTGGTCAACAGAAAATGATCTCTATCAAGAAGCATTTTGGTTCCACCGAACGTAAATACCTGTACCTGTCCGGCTGGATGGTTGCAGCTCTGCGCTCTGACTTTGGCCCTCTGCCTGACCAGTCTATGCATGAGAAGACTGTTGTGGCGGATCTGGTTGAAGAACTGTACACCTTCCTGCGTCAGGCTGATGCCCGTGAACTGGGTGGCCTTTTCCGTGAGCTAGACAAAGCACGTGAAGCTGGTGACAGCAAACTGGAAGCTGAAATCCAGAGCAAAATCGACAATCACGAAACCCACGTTGTACCAATTATTGCCGATATCGATGCAGGCTTCGGCAACGCAGAAGCAACCTACCTGCTGGCTAAAAAGATGATCGAAGCGGGTGCCTGTGCACTGCAGATCGAAAACCAGGTAGCGGATGAGAAACAGTGTGGTCACCAAGACGGTAAAGTAACTGTACCTCACGCTGACTTCCACGCGAAAATCCGCGCACTGCGCTATGCCTTCCTGGAGCTGGGTGTAGATGATGGTGTTATCGTTGCCCGTACTGACTCCGAAGGCGCTGGTCTTACCAAAGAGATCGCAGTTGTACGTGAACCAGGTGATCAGGGCGACATCTACAACTCCTTCCTGGACGTTGAAGAAGTTGCTCCGGAAGACACCGCTGAAGGTGACGTACTGATCAGCCGTAACGGTAAGCTGGTTCGTCCTAAGCGTCTGGCCTCCGGCCTGTACCAGTTCCGTCAGGGCACTGGCCACGAACGTTGCGTATTTGACTGTATCGAAGCAATTAATGCGGGTGCTGACCTGCTGTGGATTGAAACTGCAGTACCAACCGTACACGAAATCAAAAATATGATGGACGATGTACGTAAAGTACACCCGGATGCGAAACTGGTTTATAACAACTCACCATCTTTCAACTGGACACTGAACTTCCGTCAACAGGCATACGACGCATGGGTTGAAGCTGGTAAAGATGTTTCTGCCTACGACCGCGCTGATCTGATGAACGCCAAGTACGATGACTCTGAGCTGTCCGCTGAAGCTGATGCCCGGGTTCGTACCTTCCAGGCAGATTGCTCACGTGAAGCGAACGTATTCCACCACCTGATCACACTGCCGACATACCACACCACAGCTTTGTCAGTAGACAACCTGGCTAAAGAGTACTTCGGTGACGCAGGTATGCTGGGCTATGTTGAAGGTGTGCAGCGTAAAGAGATCCGTCAGGGTATCGCTTGTGTGAAACACCAGAACATGTCAGGTTCTGATATGGGTGACGATCATAAAGAATACTACGCAGGTGAAGCTGCACTAAAAGCTGGCGGTGCGAAAAATACTTCTAACCAGTTCAGCTAAAACCGGCTTTGAGTAAAGTAGCTCAAAACCGGTTATAGGGAAGTACTCTGAACCTGGTTCAGAGATCCCCTAAGAAGGCGGCCCTTGCAAAAGGAGCCGCCTTTTTTATTAGTCAGCTTTTTTTACGTTAGAATGGCATACGGCTTTAACTGCAAACTGAACAAGTGGTTTAACTATGACAACAGATACACCCGTTTTTCTAAAAGATGCACAAGATTTGTTAACGGAACAGGGGTTTGCCACAAGCAACATCTGGTATCACGGCACCTCAACTGCACTGGTCGACTCCATTCAGGAACAAGGTCTCAAACGTTCCGGTGACCAGGCCTTAAAAGAAGCTGCAAAGAAAACCATGGCTACCATTGGAGATGACCATTACAGCGAAACCACAGAACCGGTATTTCTGACCCAAAGCAAGGAGTTAGCCTTCTACTGGGCTCAGCAAACGGTCAGAAACCGCAGTGTTCGCATCGAAGGCAACGAACAACCCGTCGTGCTTTCCGTCACCTTGCCGAATGACATTAACAGTGCAGTAAAGCCCGATGTGGGCGCAGCTAGTCTGCTAATGGTAAAAGAAGGTGAAAACTACATGGCCTTTCTGGCGGCTATTTACCAGGAAAATAATCAACCCGTACCTTCCATCGATCTGATGAAAGCAGATCGTATGGATTACCTCAATCTGTTGGGCATGGCCTATATCGACCGGGACCTGCCAGCGAACGTTATCGACCTGGTTTGCGAATAAACCTGGGTGAAACTGCTTTTCAATCTTCAGCCCGCATACAACTTGCGGGCTGATTTATTTCTGCCATCTATCCCTAGCAAACGTTCTATCAGGCGCTGTTTTGTAAAAAAATTCCAGTCGATGCTAAAAACAGCCCCTTACTAGCCATAAGTTGTAATTCTCCACCATATAAAAAGGTGATGTTTTTTAGTACAATCCAGCGCCAACAGACAGAATAAAACTCCTTCAGATCTGGGATGGCCACAAGCCATCCAGTGTTAGGTCTTTGGCTACACGCCATAACAATAGGGATAAAAATGACAACTCCAAATTCAGAGCAAAAAATCGTCTATACCCTCACTGATGAAGCACCGATGCTGGCAACTGGCTCTTTGCTGCCTATCGTGCGCTCCTTCACGGCTGCTGCGGGTATTAAAGTAGAAACTAGCAATATCTCCGTTGCATCCCGTATCCTGGCAGGCTTTGCTGACCGTCTCACCGACAAGCAGAAACAGGAAGCAACCGATACTCTGGTTGAACTGGGCGAGCTGACTAAAGATCCTTCATGCAACCTGATCAAGCTGCCTAATATTTCAGCCTCTATTCCTCAGCTGAAAGCCGCTATTGCCGAGCTGCAGTCTCAGGGTTACGATCTGCCGGATTATCCGGATGAAGCGACCACAGACGAAGAGAAAGAAATTCAGGCCCGTTACTCCAAAGTATTGGGTAGTGCTGTAAACCCGGTTCTTCGCCAGGGTAACTCTGACCGCCGTGCGCCACCGGCTGTTAAAGCGTTTGCCCGTAAATTCCCGCACTCCATGGGCAAATGGAGCAAGGCTTCTCAGTCACACGCTGACTATATGCGTGACGGCGACTTCTTCTCCAGCGAGCAATCCATCACCATGGATGCTGCTGATGACGTTCGTATCGAGTTCGTTGATAAAAGCGGCAATGTTGAAGTTAAAAAGACCCTTCCGCTGGAAGCCGGTGAAGTCTTCGACAGTATGTTTATGAGCGCTAAAGAGCTGGATACTTTCTTCGAACGTACTCTGCAGGAGTGTAAAGAAGATGGTGTTATGTGGTCTCTGCACGTTAAAGCGACCATGATGAAGGTATCCCACCCTATTGTATTCGGTCACGCGGTTCGTGTTTTCTATCGCGAAGTGTTCGAAAAATATGGTGACCTGTTCGAAGAGCTTGGCGTAAACCCGAACAACGGTATGGCCAGTGTTTACGACAAGATCAAAACACTGCCTCAGTCTCAGCAGGAAGAGATCGAAGAAGCGATCCACGCCTGCTACGAGCACCGCCCTGAAATGGCAATGGTTGACTCTGTCAAAGGTATCACCAACCTGCACATTCCTAGTGATGTTATCGTTGATGCATCCATGCCTGCGATGATCCGTAGCTCCGGTAAGATGTGGGGCCGTGACGGCAAGACTAAAGACACTAAAGCCGTAATGCCTGAGTCGACTTACGCTCGCATCTATCAGGAGATGATCAACTTCTGTAAGACCAATGGTGCATTTGACCCAACGACGATGGGCACAGTGCCTAACGTTGGTCTGATGGCGATGAAAGCAGAAGAGTACGGCTCTCACGACAAGACCTTCGAAATGAATCAGGACGGTACTATGCGCGTCGTTAAATCCGACGGCACCGTACTGATGCAGCATGAAGTAGAAAAAGGTGATATCTGGCGCGCCTGCCAGACTAAAGATGCCGCTGTGCGCGACTGGGTGAAACTAGCAGTGACCCGTTCACGTCAGTCTGACACACCAGCAATTTTCTGGCTGGACGATGAGCGTGCTCACGACCAACAGCTACGCCTGAAGGTTGAAAAATACCTGCAGGATCATGATACCAACGGTCTTGACCTAAGCATCATGGATTATAACAGTGCGATCCGGATCTCTATGGAGCGCATGATTCGTGGTAAGGACACTATCTCTGTAACCGGTAACGTACTGCGCGACTACCTGACCGACCTGTTCCCAATTATGGAGCTGGGTACGTCAGCGAAGATGCTGTCTATCGTTCCTATGCTGAATGGCGGTGGTATGTACGAAACAGGCGCAGGCGGTTCTGCACCTAAACACGTACAGCAGGTTCAGGAAGAGAACCACCTGCGCTGGGATTCACTGGGTGAATTCCTGGCACTGGCCGTTTCTCTGGAAGAGATGGGTATCAAAAATGACAACGCCGATGCCAAACTGATGGCAAAAGCGCTGGATGCCGCAACCGGTCAGCTGTTGGAAAACAATAAGTCACCTTCCCGTAAAGTTGGTGAGCTGGACAACCGTGGTTCTCACTTCTATCTGGCGATGTACTGGGCTCAGTACCTGGCAGAACAGACTGAAAATACTGATCTTGCGAAACGTTTTGCTCCTCTGGCGAAAGCTCTGACTGAAAATGAAGAGGAAATCATCAAGGAACTGGCTGACGCACAAGGCAAACCAGCAGATCTGGGCGGTTACTACCACCCTGATATGGCTAAAGTTGACTCTGTGATGCGTCCAAGCAAAACTCTGAACGATATCCTGGCTTCCCTGTAAGGCGCTGATATCGGAATGAATCGAGCCTAGTGCTCAACAAAAACCCGGGCTTGCCCGGGTTTTTTTATAGCTGCCAAACTCATCAGGTCTTTACCGGTAACCAAACAAGATACGGCTCAATACCGAAAGCCCCTTCAGAAAGAATGCCGGGCTTTTACCAGTAGCTGATTCCACTGACGGGCATAGCCTTCCAAAAGATCTGGTTGCGAGTCAGCACAACTCTGATCAATCACCAGCGTCACCGTCTCTCCATCCAACTCAGTCTGATTGCGAGGGTGGCTACGGGCAATCAAAGCATCTTCTGTTTTATAAACCCAATAACTTTTAGCGGGGTCTATTGTCATGTACGCGGATGAGCCAAAGCGGGTATCCACTAAAAAACTGTCGGCCCCCTCAGCAATAGAAACACCAAAAGCAAACCAGGTTTCGGGTTTCAAATCATGCACGCTGGGCTTGGCACGCTGAGCTGCATCAATAGCACTGAAACGACCGGAAAGCCGATCAAGTGCAACCCGGGACTCCGCTCCCAGCAAAACAGCAATCCCTTTCCATTTCAGAAACTCAGCATCCAGCTGCCACTGATCACCGTGAATGCGATAGTTTTGCAACGAACATTCAGGAAAACGGGTCACCGAAGCCAGATACCAAGCATCCCCCAGGGCCTCAAACTCCAGCCGGGCGATGGGCTGTTCACTGTTAAAGCGGGAGTACACATAAAAGGGTGCAATAAATGACCCAAGCACAAGCAATACAAGCACCAAAGGCCAGATTCGCCACAGCTGAAACAGACGCCTGATCAGCGATACCTTAGTCTTATTTCCTTTCCTCGTAGCCGCCATAGGAGTTCCCTTTTATAGTTATTGCACCTGAACAATCAGAATTATTCACCCACCAGCCAACGCACATCTGCAACCGCTGTCTTACCCAGCATCGCTTCAGCCAGCGCCGTAAGGCATTCTGATAACTGCTCATCCAGCTGAAAAGGAGGATTCACAATCATCATACCACTGCCAATCATACCGAAAGTCTCATCCTGCCCAGCCTCACGGCTGATCTCTGCAACCAAAATGCGACGAATGCCGCTACGTTCAAAGCTGTCCAGCATCATCTGACTTTTATCCGCAACCAACATCGGATACCAAAGAGCATATACGCCTGTAGGCCAACGTTTATAAGCCGCTTTGATACTTTTCAACGCCTTCATATAATCAGTTTTGATCTCATAGGAAGGGTCCATCAGCACCACACCACGACGTGGCTCCGGTGGTACGATACCCGGCAACCCTTCAAAGCCATCGCGATGATGAATCGCCGTATCCGGCCAGCGTGACGCCTTGCGTTTTAAGACACTGGTTTCATTATTATGCAGCTCCATCAGTTGCAGCTTGTCACCGGCACGTTGAAAGTGGTGAGCAATTGCCGGAGAGCCTGGGTAGCGTGCCAATATGCCAGATGAATTATAGCCTTTGATCAGCTCACGATAACTCTCGGGCAGCATGGGGTGCTCCAGAACTTTCAGAATTCCCTCCGCTGCTTCACCGGTTTTTACCGCTTCATCGCTCAACAAGTCATAATCAACACCACCAGAATGGGTATCAATATAAGAATATGGCTTCGCTTTTTTGTGCATTGACTGAAAAATAAGCGCCATAGTCAGGTGCTTAATCACATCGGCATGATTTCCCGCGTGGTAAGCGTGACGGTAACTGAGCATATAAAAACCTTTGGTCAGGAAGTTGGGGGATGCAGATATCTCTGCTCAATAGCGCATTGTAGCACTGGCTCTATTTACGCGCCTAACAATGCCCAGGAGTGCCGATATGAGTGCCGCTCATAGCATGCTGAAAATCAGTGGCTTGACTCACGAAAAGATCACTATATGATGCGCCTACGTTTCGAGCTGGGGAAGACAGGTGAAAGTCCTGCGCTGCCCCCGCAACGGTAAAGGATCGCGGCAAAAGCCGGATCTGAGCCCGGTTACCAGCTCAAAACGCTTTGGAGTTTTTCCTGACTCCCGAGTATTTACGGTGTTGCGGAGGGCGACACCGGTGTGACTCATGCCTTATCCTTTTACGGACAATGCCACTGTTGCGCCTGCCCTCCCTCACGCTTATCCATTGCGCTGAGGATTGTGTTTTACCATGAAGAAAATTATTCTGGCTACCGCTGTTTCTGCTGCCCTATCTCCTGTTGCTTTTGCTGCAGACCCTATGACCATCGTCATCACTGCCAGCCGCACCGAGCAGGCTCAGGCGGATACAGTGTCATCCGTTACCGTCATTACGAAAGAAGATCTCAAACAGCAACAGCCGAAAAGTGTGACCGAAGCACTGGCAGCAACTCCCGGTATTCAGATTCGCTCTAATGGTGGATACGGACAGGAAAGCAGCCTTTTCCTGCGCGGCATCAGTCAGGATCGCATGCTTGTTTTAGTTGATGGCGTTCAGATTGGCAGTGCAACACTGGGTGAGGTCAGCCTTCACCACCTGCCGGTTGATCAGATAGAGCGTATCGAAGTTGTACGCGGCGCCCGTTCCAGCCTGTATGGTGCCAACGCCATTGGTGGTGTGATTCAGATCTTCACCAAACAACAGAAACAGGAACACAGTCACGCCGAGATCGCCCTTAGCGGAGGCAGCAATAATACTCAACAAGGTGCTATCAGCATTAGCCACAGCGATGGTCAAAGCCAGCTCAGAGCTAATATCAGCCACTTCACCACAGATGGCTTTGATATTAAGCCTGACCAGGCAGACCTGGGTGCTGACGATGATGGCTATACCAATAGCGCTGTAAAACTGGATGCAGAGCACAAGGTCGGCAAACATACCTTCCTGGCAGGTATGCAGTACACCACCGGTGAAAATGACTATGACCGCGCATACCTTGGTTATGATGCTGATCAGGGTAAATCCATCTATACCAATGATGCGGTCAATGAGTTTGTTTACTCCAGCTTCTACGCCGGCATCGAATCCGAGTTATCTGATAATCTGACGCTGAATGCAAAAGCCAGCCACTACAAAGACGATAACCAAACCGTTCTGGCAGGGGAAGATCAGAACAGTTTTATTACCAAGACCGAAAAGCTTGAGCTGCAGGCAACTCATTATTTTGATAATGAGCTGCTTCTGGTGGCCGGTTTTGACTATAAAAAAGATGATGTTTCTGATTCCACACAGAATTACGACGAAGACACCCGGGACAACAAAGCACTGTTCGCACTTCTGGAAAAGAGTGGTGAAAAATACCAGGCGGCTCTGTCCGCGCGTATTGATGACAACGAAGCCTTTGGTAGCTTCAGCACCTATGGTATCGATGCCAACTACCAGCTAGCACCCAAGGTAAAAATCACCGCGGGCTTCGCCACCGCGTTTCTTGTCCCGACCTTCAACGACATGTACTGGCCTAACCAGGGTAACCCTGACCTTGATCCAGAAACGTCAAACACCGCAACTCTGGGTCTGAACTTTAAGCCTGAGAGCCATCTGAGTTTTGACATTAACCTCTACCAAACCCAGCTGGACGATATGATTGCCTGGGCACCAGATGCAGACGGTAACTGGAAGCCAAGTAATGTTGATAGCGTCAAGATCACAGGTGCCGAACTGATTGCCAATGCAGACCTGGGCAATACGCAACTGACGTTTAATGCCAACCTGTTGGATACAGAAGATAAACAAGAGAAAAAACAGCTGATTTACCGGGCCAAGCAAACAGCAAATCTGCGTGTTAATCATACCTTGAACCAGCTGACATTAGGCTTTGATGCTCAGTTTACCGGCGAACGGTACACCGATGCACAAAACACCGATAAACTGGGTGGATTTACCCTGTATAATCTGGACGCACGATACCTGTTCAGCCCTCAGCTGGACCTGTCTGCCAGCATCAAAAACCTTACGGACAAGGATTATGTCAGCACAAAAGGTTATGCAACCGCAGGTCGCACGGTATTCGGCACATTCCGCTACCGCTTTTAATTCACTGAAGCTTTAAACAAGACCCACCGGAGATCCCATGACTGATCGTGATACCCGCCATAAAAAGGCGATGCAGAAACGCAAAGAGATAGTCGATGCTAAAGTTGCCAAGGCAACGGAAGAGCGTGGCATCGTGATTGTCATTACCGGCAACGGCAAAGGTAAAACGACCTCCGCATGGGGCACGGTAGCCCGCAGCCTGGGTTACGGCTACAAAGTAGCGGTGACCCAGTTTATCAAAGGCACTTGGGACTGTGGTGAGCGTGATATCTTTGAAGGTAACCCGAATCTGACCGTTCATGTGATGGGCACCGGCTTTACCTGGGAAACCCAGGACCGTGAGCTGGATAAAAAAGCCTGCCGTGCAGCCTGGGAGCAAACACTGCCCCACCTGCAGGATGACGCGGTACATCTGGTGGTACTGGACGAGATCACCTATATGCTGAAGTACGGCTATCTGGAGATTGAAGAGGTGCTGGACGCACTGAAAAATCGCCCGGAGCAGCAGTCCGTTATTCTGACCGGTCGGGCCGCCCACCGAGACCTGATCGAATATGCCGATACCGTATCGGAAGTGCGTGATGAAAAGCATGCCTTTAACGCCGGTATCAAAGCTCAGAAAGGCATTGACTGGTAATCAGAAAGGCATTGACTGGTAAGAAGGGTAATCTCCTCACCCGACAGATAAAAGCCCGCAGGCAGCTGAACATCAGCGATCTGCGGGCTTTTTCTTTCTGTCACGTTCTGTCTATCGCGTTGCCATTAAGGCACAGCCACCGGAACCTATAAGGCTAACCGATACACTGACCGTTATCGGGCTGCTTTTAAACTATCTGCAATCAGAAATGCCAGTTCAAGGGACTGATCCGCATTAAGACGCGGGTCGCAGAAAGTATGGTAACGGTCACCCAAATCATCTTCACTGATCTTAAAACGTCCGCCAATGCATTCCGTTACATTTCGGCCTGTCATTTCCAAATGCACACCACCGGCATGGGTTCCCTCAGCTTTATGAATCGCGAAGAAACCACTCACTTCGCCCAGAACTGAGTCCACATCACGGGTTTTATAGCCCGTGGATGCCTTGATCGTGTTACCGTGCATCGGATCACTGCTCCAAACCACATTACGACCTTCCGCTTCAACTTTACGGATCAGTGCCGGCAGGTGATCACCAATCTTGTCTGCCCCCATGCGCACAATCACATTCATACGACCGGCTTCATTATCAGGGTTAATCGCATCCAGCAGGCGGATAAAGTCATCAGGGTCCGTCGTGGGGCCTGCTTTAACCCCAATAGGATTTCTCACGCCCCGGCAATATTCCACATGGGCACCATCCAGTTGACGAGTGCGATCACCAATCCAAAGCATATGAGCCGAGCAGCCATACCAACCACCGGTCAGACTATCCTGACGGGTCAGAGCCTGTTCATAGGGCAGTAGCAGTGCTTCGTGGGCGGTATAGAAACGGGTTTCGTTGATGCTTGGCGTGTTTTGCGGGCTGATGCCACAGGCCTGCATAAAGGCCAGTGTCTCATCAATACGCTCAGCCAGATCATGGTAACGCTCCGATGCCGGACTCTTGCTGACAAAATCCCGGTTCCACTGATGCACCTTATGCAGATCCGCCATTCCGCCCCGGGAAAACGCACGCAGCAGATTCAGTGTAGAAGCCGCCTGATTATACGCCTTCACCATACGGGCAGGGTCAGGTACACGGGCAGTCTCAGTGAAGGCATTATCGTTAATAATATCACCACGGTAAGACGGCAGAGTAACGCCATCCAACGTCTCCGTATCCGAAGAACGGGGTTTCGCAAACTGACCGGCCATACGACCCACTTTAACCACAGGGCTCTGACCGCCAAAGGTCAGTACCACTGCCATCTGCAGCAACACCATAAAGGTATCGCGGATATGGTTAGCGGAAAATTCATCAAAGCTCTCCGCACAATCACCGCCCTGCAACAAAAAGGCGCGGCCAGCGGCAACATCCGCCAGTTCAGCCTGAAGCTGACGGGCTTCTCCGGCAAAAACCAACGGCGGCAAGCCAGCCAACTCCTGCTCAACATTGTGTAGTGCGCCCTGATCCGGATAATTCGGCATTTGTCGCGCGGTTTTCTCTCTCCAGGATGCCGGTGTCCAGATGGTATTACTCATAACGATTCCATTTATTCTCTGCATATAGCGACCTGCTCTCAGACAAAACAGGCCAACCTTAGGGTAATGTATAACAGTCTGATTATTCTGATGAATCCCTTTGACATTACTATGTCACCGTCCCGAGGGGAACCCCGAAGACCGCAATACAGAGCCTTAAAAGCAAAAAATAAATATCAGCTCCATTTGTCGCCGCTGTCATTTGCCTTTTCCCTTTGACCTTCGTACCCTACGGCCCCCGATCAGCCCTCAGGATCGTACCGTTAACGCACCAGGCAGAACACGCAATGAAACACAGGCCAGCTAACACCGTTATCGTATTGGATTTCGAAACCACAGGCTTATCCCCAAATCAGGGAGACAGAGCGATAGAGATCGGAGCGGTTCGGGTTGAAGGTGGCCAGATCAAAGAGCGCTTTCAGCGCTTAATGTATCCGGGCCGACGCATCAGTGGCTTTATTGAGAGCTATACGGGCATTAGCAATCAGATGCTGGAAGATGCAGAACCCGCCAGCAAAGTGATGGCAGAGTTTGCCGACTTTATCGAAGACTTTAACCTTGTAGCCCACAACGCGTCTTTTGACAGTAAGTTCTTGGTCAGCGAGCTTGCTCGTAATAATCATAACAGCACATATCTGTTCGCCTGCTCCATGCTGATCGCCCGTCGCCTTTATCAGGATGCCCCCAATCATAAACTGGGCACTCTGGTGCGCTTTAAGAGTCTCCCCACAGATGGCACCTTTCACCGGGCTCTGGCCGATGCCGAAATGACAACGCATCTTTGGCTGGCCATACTGGAAGATATAAATACCCGCTACGGTATCGATCGGGCGGATTTCGCCCTGATGCAGAAACTGGGCAAAACCGCTAAACACAGCAGCCATCAGTTTTTGTTGAAAAGTGCTATAACCGACTGATACAGCCCGCCTTATTCTTTTCAAAGATAAGAAAAACCCTATTATCAATTTTTTTTTGATAATAAATCAAACAGAACACTGTTTATCAAAAAAAAAGATCCGCCTACCATAAACGGCA
Organism: Oceanospirillum sp.; assembly: GCF_048265165.1. Classification (GTDB taxonomy): domain Bacteria; phylum Pseudomonadota; class Gammaproteobacteria; order Pseudomonadales; family Halomonadaceae; genus Oceanospirillum. The sequence goes on from NZ_JBLXCD010000001.1 coordinate 822,945, forward strand.
TACCGAAAAGAGCTAGCGCACCCCCAAGGTGTACCCACTATCTGCTATGCGGGCTAAAAGAGGGCGATAGCTTTTCACTATTGTTTAGGATAAACGCAATGACACACTCTATTATCAAAGACCTGAAACAGCGCTACACCGTTAAACGTTACGATCACACAAAGCGCATACCCCAACAGGAACTTGAGGTAATTTATGAAGCGATCGGCCTTTCCGCATCATCGATCAACTCACAACCTTGGAAGTTTATTGTGATCGAAAGCGACGCTGCTAAAGAGCGGATGCACAGCACATTTAAAAATATGTACCAGTTTAACCAGCCTCATATTAAAGCGGCTTCACATATCATTTTATTTGCCTACAACCCCCGCTACACCCGTGAAGACTACGCACAGGTTATCGACAAAGACATTGCGGTAGGCCGAACCGCACCAGAGAATCGCGAACAAGCATTCGGCGCCTTTGCATTTGCTGAATCGAATACGGATGAATCCGGTGATACCTCAGCCTGGACAAAGGCTCAAACTTATCTGGCCCTTGGCAACACCCTGCATGTGCTTGCACGGCTTGGTATCGACTCAACGCCTATGGAAGGCGTGGATTCCACACTGATTAGTGAAGAGTTCAAAGAAGAGCTGGGAGGCTACGGTTGTGATGTCGCCCTGGCCATGGGCTACCATGATCCAAGTGAAGACTACAATGCGAAATTACCAAAATCCCGTCTTGATTTAGATTCAGTTCTGAAGGTTCTGTAGCTCTCTCAGAGAAAGGAAAATTCCAGAATCTGAGACACCCATACGAAAATTTGGGACACCCATAATTTCACCCGTGCTTAGAGCGCAGGTCAGGTGCCTGGCTTTGATCGGGTTGAACTATAGGTGTCCCTTATCTATTGATTATTTACTATTAGAAGAGGGTGCACGCTGGCTGATATTTATAACTTTTTAATCAACATAAACAGTTGATTGATCATTGGCTCAGCAAATTGCTCTACATTAGGACGATTAAAATAACCGCGCAAACCTGTAAATTGCACCTGAAAAAAGCGCGCATATTCAACAGCGGTTAATGTATTACTTAATTCACCCTTATTTATTGCTTGCTCAAAAAGTTGCGTTAAATAGGCTTCAAATTGCGCCATTAAATCTAAGCTCAACTCATATAATTTTGAGTCTTTTTCAGCAAACTCACTGTTTGCTTTAACCAGCATACAAATAGCGCTTGGGCTGCAACCTTTTGTTTTAATTATCACGTTCTCTACAAATGCACGTAACCCACCAAGCACCGTATCGGCAGTTGATAAGAAACCCTCTATTTGGGTTTTCATTTGTGCGGTGTAATCTTTCAGCGATTCACAATATAGCCCTTCTTTAGAGCCAAACGCCGAGTAAATACTACCCGGGCGCATATTAACGGCCTCCTGCAAGTCACGCGTTGAGGTTGCATGGAAACCTTTCTGCCAAAACAGCTGACTAGCAACGCGAACTACATTTTCGCGTTCAAACTTAACCTTATTAGCCATGTCGCTCTCAATCAATTTGAACATTCGCTCAATTTTAACTTGAGCAATCGCTCAAAATCAAATACTCTGTGTCTCGAAGCTACTTAAAACGATTAATCATTAGGAGCCAATCATGGCCGAATTTACTTTATACACTCAAGAAAACGCACCAGAAGAAGCAAAACCGCTACTGGCGGATTCAGTAGCAGGGTTTGGTATGCTTCCTAACCTGCATGCAGTAATGGCTGAAGCGCCAACACTGCTTAAAGGTTACCAGGTACTGCATGATCTGTTTCAAAAAACATCATTCAATGCAGAAGAGCTAACAGTAGTATGGCAATCAATTAACGTAGAGCACGACTGCCATTATTGTGTTCCTGCTCACAGCGGTATTGCAGCGGCAATGAAGGTTGATCAAGGTATTGTTGATGCACTTGTAAACAAAACACCACTTGAAAACCCTAAGTTAGAAACGCTTCGTGAAACAACACTTGCCATGACACGTGAACGTGGTGTAATCAGCGATGAGCAAATCGAAAAGTTCTTTGCAGCAGGTTATGGCAATCAGCAATTGCTTGAAATCATTCTTGGTTTATCTCAAAAAGTAATGAGTAATTACACTAACCATCTTGCAGATACACCGGTAGATGAAGCATTTAAAAAGTTTGTAAAATAAATTACGGCTTTTAAATACTGATATATCAAAAAGGCAGCCTAGGCTGCCTTTTTTATGTGAATCTTTGGGGTATCTATTAATTTTCGGAGAATAACCCCATAAGACGACTTAAACCCATTTTGGTTTAGCTAAACTACGGATGTCCTTTATTTCCGTGATTACTGCATATTTTTATGGGGCGGCATCTTCTCTAATAAGCTAGCCGTTGGCAGCTCTACGTCTTCAGATACCCAAAAATCAACTTCAGGGTCAAGGCCTGAGAAGAGTTCAGCAATTTGGCCTGACGAATCAAAAACATCAATAGAGATGCCGCTCCCCATGCCGAGAGATTCTGTTACGTAGTAATAATAGCTACCACTATTAAAAAAGGTCCGCTGCATGCCGATGCGGCCTAAACGAGCAAAGTGCTGATAAAAAGGTGCCTCTGGAGTAGCGGTCTTTTCAAGATCAACTGTGCCAATTTTCCCGTAACGGTAAATAATATTATCGCCATCAATACACAGCGATAAAATATTTTGCGTGGGCGTAATAGTTACGCCTTTTTCACTGCGGTGAATTTTTTTAACTCTGGAGTTTAAGTAAGCTACTTCAGAAGATTTGCAGTGAGAAGGTGGTAAGCTCGATCGCCTCTCTGTTACCTTTTTTTCTGCCTCTTGAGCGCTGCCAGTAGCATCTACGACTTGAGCAGGCTGCCTCGGTTTAGCGGTTTGTTTATCTTGAGCATGGACGGCTACATGTGGCTCAACTTGATCGGGTTTACCTTGTGAACACGCTGCAAGCAAACCAGAACAGCCAAGCAAAAACAGACAAAGGAGATAGCGCATTAATAAACCTCTTGAGTAATATAAAATATTTAACGAGCCTGCCACGGGCGGATGTTTTTTAACTGATCAGCCAAAGCTTCTTCTGCAATCTCAGTATCATAGGCCACCTGCAAACGCAGCCAGTAACCATTAGACAGGCCAAAAAACCGGCACAATCTAAGATCAGTATCTGCGGTTATCGACCGCTTACCGGCGATAATTTGACCGATCCGCTGAGCAGGCACACCAATCTCCTTCGCCAACCGGTACTGAGAAATACCCATCGGCTCAAGAAACTCTTCTTTTAGTAACTCGCCCGGCGTTACAGGATCGAGATCACGCATAAACGACCTCCTAGTGATAATCGACAATTTCAACATCTTCAGCCCCTGCCTTCGTCCAGCGGAAGCATATCCGAAACTGCTTATTAATTCGGATACTGTACTGACCGGAACGGTTTCCATACAGCGGCTCCAGCATATTACCGGGGGGCACTTTGAGATCATTCAGCTGATCGGCAACTTCAAGCTGGCGGAGCTTTCACAAAGCAACACGCTCGAAATTGATAAACCGCCTTACGCGGTGACCACCGGCCAGTTTTTCTGTGTCCTTACATTTGAACGATGCTTTCATGACCTGATAATAGCGCAGCGCGTTAATAACGCAAGGCGTTACTATTAATTTGCAGCAGGCGATGTAAAAGTACACCTCTATGAAAGCGCATGAATTTGATGCCAAATTTGAAAGTGACGACGACATTCTGGGTGACCTGGATTTGTCGCAAGCCAAGCGCCCTATGCAGAAGCAAAAACGGGTAAATGTTGATTTCCGCGTGGATGTTAGAGTCACTGGATAAAGAAGCTAGTCGGGTTGGTGTTACCCGTCAGTCGATTATTAAAATCTGGCTGGCTGAAAGACTGGAAAAACGCGGACAGATCCAGCTTTTCAGCTTTTTTATAAAAACAGAGGTAGTGCAGAGCATGCTCAAAAGTACCGGACTGCAACTGATCCTGATAATTGATCACTATCATCGACGTTTGGTTGTAGTGCTTGAACCGAGCCATCACCGCCTCCTGCGTTTCAAAACCCGATCAGAGCATAGTTCGGGAGGTTTTTCTACAGCCTGAACGTCTCATTCAGAGGCAATAAAATAGCTGGTTAAAATTAGCGAGGCACGAGCAAAAACCAGCTGTTTTTTGTCCTGCTGAAATGACTTGTTATGCATCGATTCTACTGAACCCAAATTTATATTCACTTGGATGTAGCCCTACTAAATATATTTTGATGCCAGCTTTCTTTAACGACAAATTTGACAACAAACTGTTTTTTAGCCAATTCGGTGTTTTTTCTGAAATATAAACTGCATTTATGCAGTCTGGTGAGTAATAATGCTTCCCACCTTTCTCAGATATAAACCTAACTTCATTTTCATAGCTCCAGCTTTGCTCCTTTTTAGTAAACGCACTAAGTATTTCTAAAGAAAAATCTCGGCTATCATCAATAGTTGACTGCATGAAGGTTTTCATTTTTACGGTTGGCAATTTACCGTCTGTTGCATACTTTACTTGAGAAGTAGCCAGCTCAATATTGGCATTGCTCTCAATAGAGGTTTTGAGTTTTTCAAAATCATATTCAACGCAGAGCCCCTTAAACCCATTAGCATAGTGAGACCACATAAGCATATTATTTAGTGGAGCGGGATGTTCGTGACTATCTTTAGCCAATGATAATGAAAGAATTTTAAAGTCATTTTTATGTTCATCATAAAAAGACTCAATAATCTCAATTGCTTTCGCGTCAACGTAATCTGAAAAACTAGTACCAGTGTCTGCTTCATAATCTTTTCTATACACACTAGCTTCGACTTCAGGGGAGATTTCTTTTTTCGGCTGTTTCGCATAAACAGATGCTAGAAATTTTTCACGAAAATCATCATCGATACCTGCATCGTCAAAAGATGCGTAACCTTCATAAGGATCATTTAAATCAGATAGACCTGAAAACCACATAAAGTTTTCAAATAGAGCATCAAGGTCATTTTCGTTCCCGCTTCTAAATTTAAACACTCTTATATTTTTTCGGTTCACGCCAATATTCCATTAGATGCATAACGAGCCTGTAGAAAAACCTGTTTCTAACCCGTTTTTCCCGCCAACAGCTCGCTCTCTGTTGTTAATTGTCAATGACTGGTTTTTATCGGCCATCGTTTGTTTATTCTATGTTTTCCTGCCTTTTTAAGCTTTGGCTGCCTGTAAGCTC